>CAURXJ010000019.1:0-40155 GCA_963528845.1 uncultured Capnocytophaga sp.
TGACCCTCTGCTTGTAAGGCAGATGCTCTGAACCAGCTGAGCTAAGAACCCTAAAATAAATAATTTTTTCTAAACAAAAGTGTGGGTCCTACTGGATTCGAACCAGTGACCCTCTGCTTGTAAGGCAGATGCTCTGAACCAGCTGAGCTAAGAACCCTTTTGTAATCGGGTGCAAAGATACTATCTTTTTTTGAATTGACAAATATTTTTTGTGTTATTTTTTTATTTTTTCACAAATCGCTGTCTGTCAATGATATAATAAAATATTCATATGTTATTGCTCGTTAATCATTAGCCATTAATCATTAATTTTGTACTTTTGCACTCTCATACCAATACAAATGTCAGCAGAAGTTACCTTAAAAATAACCGATAGAGAGGGAACACTCTTTGAAGTAGAGGCACCTACCGATATGAATATGTCTCTTATGGAAGTAATTCGTGCCTATGCTATTGCCGAGGATGGCGAGATAGGAGTGTGCGGAGGTATGGCCATGTGTGGCTCTTGCCAATGCTATATAGTGAGTGATACCCCCCTCCCTGAGATAGGAGCGGAGGAAGAAGCAATGCTTTTTGAGACTTCTTATACAAAGGAAAATAGCCGATTAGGCTGTCAGATTCCTATTACTGAGGAGCTTGATGGGCTGGAGGTAATATTGGCTCCCTATCCGTAGGAAGTATCATTTGTGCAAAGGGGAGGATTGTTTGCATCCCCTTGCTAATGAAGTACTCCTTTATATAGCTTTCCTCCCCTATGGCCAGTACAAAATCGCCTCCCCAAGCTCCTAAGCTCTTGATGGTTCCTGAAAAATCCTTGAATAGGGAATCCTTTACAGTAGGGAGTCTTAGGTAGCTTGATAGTACGGCCTCGTGCTCGCTAAGGAGCTTGGAAAAGGTGTCTAAAGAGTGGGTGCGATAGATCTCTTCTGTAAGCTGGCTAAGCTGAGTGACGAGAGGTTTTTTGTTTTTCTTTAGCCCTTGGTATAGGGCAATTCCTTCTCGGCTGTTTTGTTTTTTGTTCAGGTAGACAAAGAATAAGAAAGTTGCAAAAGGAGGGTTGTAGTATATAGGATATACTTTGGCTTTGCCTTCGGTCAATTGGTATAGAATAGGGGAAGAGGCTCTTGCACAAGCGATGTCATACCCACTTCCTCCAAAGCTATTCCAGAGTAGTTCATAAGGGTCTACCTCTGCCCACTGAGCAATCATACTGATAAGGGTGGAGGAGGAGCCCAATCCCCATTCTCTGGGGAAATCCAATCTTGTCTCTACGTGTACTGATTGGCCTGTAAGGAAGTTAGGTTGCATTCTCTGGGCTTGGGAGAGGATTCGCTCTAAGGTCTGGGTGATAGGATTAGTATCTCCTACAAAGAGTTGTCCCTCATACCAGGGAGTTCCCTCTTGGGTAAGGCTACGGAAGAAAATACCTTCCCTCTCGGAGGGGGTAATGTGCATCTCTTGGCCATATTGGGTAGGAAGGGCTATTGCAAGTGCTCCGTCCAAGACCGCATATTCCCCAGTAAGGAGCAATTTTCCATGAGCAAAAAAATGATTTCCTTTTTTCATAACAGTCACGTTTTCAATAAAAAACCCCTTAAGAGCTTATGCTCTCTAAGGGGGTAGATTCACTAAACAATTATTAACTTTTTTCAGCTTATATTTACAACCTTTTCTATCTCAGGAGCGTATTTCTTAATAGTCATTTCCACTCCGCTTTTGAGGGTCATCTGGTTTACACTACAGCTTAGGCAGCTTCCTAATAGCTTTACTTTCACTATTTTATCATCTTCTATTCCAATAAGGGAAATATCTCCCCCATCATTCTGTAGGTAAGGACGTATCTCGGCTAAGGCTGTTTCTACTCGTTGTAACAAGTCTGGATTATTCATGTTGGTATTAAGTTATAAGGTTCTATTTTAATAGTGCAAAGATACAGAATAAATCAATGTATAATTGTTAATTGTTAATGGCTAATTGTTAATTATATAAGGGAGTTTGTTAATGGTAAATAGTGTATGAGCCATACTTGCTTTTCCTTTTTTCAATTCATATCCAGCTCTGAGTTGCTAACTTCACTCCTTTTTTACTCAAAAAGTATGGGTGAGAATGAAGTTCTGTCGCGCTAAGGTAGGATCCATATTTTGGCAGAAAGGATTATTTTTCTGAGGAGGTAGGAAATAGATGAATCGCACATACTTATATATAAGGTAATATCGCTCAGAGTTACGAATGATGTCTCCCAAGAGGTACAAAGGGGTCGTTTCGGTATCTATGGAGAGCTGTTCCAAGGAAAAGAGTAGGTAGTAGAGCATATCTATAGGCTCCTCAAAGGCAAAACGATTGAAGAAAGCCAGTTGCCCTTCTTTGAAGATCACTAAGTGAAAAGCATCTTTGTCGAAATGTGCATAGACAGCATTTTTCTTCTGGGGGTTGTGCATCAGCAGTACGCCCAGTAGGGTAGTGGTCAGGTGTTCGTACTCGAATATTCCATAGGTCTCCCTCAGGATACGGTTGATAGAGGCATTGGGGATGTATACATTGACCATCTGTTCCTCCTTGAGAGTGTCATGGCTGATGATCTGGTTGTGGTATTCGGTAACATTGAACTTGAGATACTCAAAGAGGTGATCTGTGACAAAATATTTTTCAGGAACAAAAGCAAACTGTTCATTGTTGTGCAGTACCTTGATAGTGTCAAAATCCTGACAGAGTGCGCGCTCTTCCTTGAGGTAGTTCTGGATCTCTCGTTCTACGACAAGTGCGGGCATGGAAGGGGGAAGGGGTAGGTGATAGATGGATTCTATACATGAAAGAGCTGGGTTAAAGATACAAAAAGAAAGCCCATCCAAATTCAATTGAATGGACATCTTTTTAAACTCAATATGTAAGTTATTTTCTTGCGGCACCTTTTTTATCTGTTCTTTCGTTGTAATAAGAAGGCCAGTTTCCACTGGTAGAGACTTCGGTCAAGGAACCTACAGATATATACGCACCTTTGACATCATTAACCCCTGTTTTTTGCAGTTCTCGCTCTATTTCATCTTGATCTAATCCCTTGAGAACGTCTTTTTTAGGTACTTTTACCTCGAAGACAGGGAATTTTACATCTCCCTCACGAGAGATCACCCCTGTTTCTATAGTCAAAGGAATCTGTCTGTCTCCGATAGTTACTGAAGACATCTGTTTGTAGCGTTCGTTGTCCTTGAACAAAGAATCTTTTACAGATATTTTTCCTATAGTATCTGTCTTGACAGATTGTTTGAGCACATCTATCTTGAAGTGTGGGTCATACTGTACCCAGCTGGTATCTTTCTTGGTTGTGATATAAAAATGAGCGGTCTCGATGAATTTTTCTAACTCACCGAAATTGTTGGTATAGGTCTTATGAATGGATTCATAGGCTTCTTCACTCTTACGAATATCCTTAAGTTTGGCAATTACTTCTGCATAACGCGCTTTGCTTTCTTTCTCAAACTCGATGGGTGCTTGTATAGATTTGTATATTAAAAAGAACCCTATAGCGCTGATTATCAATAATCCAAATTGAATACCTCTTCTCATATAATTATGTATTTTGTATTAAGTTCGCAAAGAGCAAAGATACAATAAAATTTTTAATAAAAAAGTTTTTTTGCAAAAGATTTTTTTTACTATCTTTGAAATCATTTATTAGTCTATGGATGCATCGGATATTTACGATCTACTTTTAAGTCATTTTTCATGGGAGCCCACCGAATCACAGGAGGTTGTATTAGAGGAGCTTGCAGAGTTTTTTTCTCAGGAGGAAGAGGAACAAAAGCTCTTTCTCCTCAGGGGTTTTGCGGGTACAGGAAAGACAACTCTGGTCAATACTCTGGTCAAAACCCTCAAGGAGCTTTCTGTTCGGGTGGTGCTACTGGCTCCTACTGGGCGTGCAGCCAAGGTGATAGCTTCCTATGCGGGTCAGAAGGCTTTTACTGTACACAAATGTATCTATCGCCCAATGGGAGAAGGGGGAGATTTCTCTTTTACTCTTAGGGATAATAAGGCTTCTCATACCTTGTTTATAGTAGATGAGGCCTCTATGATAGGGGAGGAAGCCAGTTTCGCAGGGCGCTCACTACTCTCTGATCTGATTGAGTTTGTCTATACAGGGGATCATTGCTACCTTATGCTTATAGGAGATACCGCTCAGCTCCCTCCTGTACATACTCCGATGAGTCCTGCTCTTGATTATGAGAGACTCTCCTTTTATTATCACAAAGAAGTCAGTGAGGGAATCCTCACAGATGTGGTTAGACAGGCTAAAAAATCAGGGATTCTCTATAATGCAACACGGCTGAGAAAGCGTATTGAGAATTTTAAAGATAATTTTCGTATCCGTACCTCTCCCTTCACCGATGTTATTCCTTTACAGACGTCCTATGATTTGGAAGAAGCCCTGATGGAAGCCTATAACCAGTGTGGGGTAGAGGAGACCTGCTTTATTGTCCGCTCCAATAAGCGAGCTGTGGAGTATAATGAGCAAATCAGAAAGGTAGTCTTTGAATATGATGCTCCCCTATGTGTGGGGGACTTGCTCATGGTCGTCAAAAATAATTACCGCTGGGTGGATAGTACCTCTCAGGCAGGCTTTATCGCCAATGGAGATACGGTGGAGGTGCTTGAAATTAGCCATGTAGAGAAGCGCTATGGCTTCACCTTTGCACATATATTGGTACGCCTATTAGACTATCCCGAACTGGATCCTATAGAAACCATTGTCTTCTTGGATACCTTGGAGAGTCCTTTACCAGCTCTTTCCTCTGAAGAACAGAACAACCTATATCGTGCTATTATGCAGGAATACAACAAACAGACTGGACAAGTGGCTCCACTGAATATGAAGCTACATCCTTATTACAATGCTCTACAGGTGAAGTATGCCTATACAATTACTTGTCATAAGAGTCAAGGAGGTCAATGGGAGCGTGTCTTTGTAGAGAAACCTTTTTTGCCAGAAGGACAGAGTGTGGCTTATTTTCGTTGGCTCTATACAGCCCTGACCCGAGCTAAGAAGAAGGTATATCTGATCAATTTTCCTTATGAGGAGATTATCTCGGATTAAGGGTAGATTTCTTCCCTTTATTTTTTATTCTCGGCAAAAAAAAGACACAACAAACCCAATATATGAGTTTGTCGTGTCTGAATTTTGGTAACCTATCTTACGTAATTTGTTTTAATTAGATAGCTTCATTCAGGTAGGACTTAAGCATCCAGAGATTTTTCTCCTGTTCTACTACGAAATCATTGATAAGAGTGTTGGTACCTGCATCATTTGCCTTGTCAGAAAGTTCGAGGAGTTCTCTCTCCAAAGGAAGTAAGGCTACAAGGCTGTCTATCACAAGGCGAACCGCTTTGTCATCGTCAAAAACATTCTCTCCTACAGGAATTGTAGCATGCTTTACATAGCTTGCCAAGGTGTTGAAAGGTACTCCACCGAGGGTAAGAATACGTTCAGCAATTTCATCTACCTGCTCCTGAGCGGCATTGTATAACTCTTCGAACTTGATATGTAGTTCAAAGAAACGTTTTCCCTTTATATTCCAATGTACACCGCGCAAGTTCTGGTAATAGGTTTGATAATTAGAAAGAAGAATGTTCAAAGCATGTATTTCTTTCTCTACTTCGGCTTTTTTAAGCCCTAAACTATTAAAACTCATGATTATAAATTTTTAAATTTCACAGGACAAAGGTACAACTTTATCCATAGAAAGCAAGCCTTTTGCTATATTTTTTATTTATATGAATATAGTTTTTATTGATAGCAAAACTAAATCACTATAAACAAAAACTATAATAAACAATAATGAGAAAGTGAATGATGAGCCAAAGTAAGGGTGAAAGATAAATTTCGATATTTAACTTTTTGTTGTATTGATTTTATATCTAAAATGTTGTAATTTTGCATCGTTTTCAAAAGTAAAAATATAATCGAGATGAAAGAACAGATATTACAGATTTTGCTACGTATCGCCTCAGGAGAAGCAATAGCGCAAGGCGAAAAAACAGTCTATCCTGCTGTACGTGAACAGCTTGCAGCTATTAAGGCTATCATGACCTTACAAGGTTGGGATCGTAAAGAGACTAAGAAAAAAGCAGTTGCTCCAGAGCAAATACCTCTTGAAGCAACTGCTGATACTACTATTGTGGGAGAAACTTCTCTTCAGAGAGAACAGGAATTTACAACAGGTGAGGATGTGACTCCTGATGCTGTCCCTTATGAGGTTGCGGCTCAAGAGGAAAAGATCACTGTTGCAGCAACAGAAGTTACAACAATTCCTACTACAGTTGAAACTCATTTGTTACAGACAAATCGGGACATCTCACTCCAGAAACGGCTGTACAAGCCCTTCAAAAGGAAAAAGAAACTTTTAGGGCTTAAGTAGGAAATGATTGTGAGGCTCAATTCGTTAAGATACAATAAGTTGTTCCGTAAGACACAATAAGTTGCATCTTAGGAAGTTAGCGAATCATATTTTAACTATTGATTCCTGTTATTATCTATCTTAGAACGCTGCAGAGTAAGCGGCAAGGAATCCAAGTATGATACCAGGAAGGTTGGCGAATACGATAGGGTAGTCTCTGTCTCGTTTTAAGAAACCATAAGCTACCCACAAAGTGCAGTTGATACCTGCTACCAATGGTTGTAACCATGGACCGGTAGCATCGCCCCATGTTTTTTGGATTTGGTCTATATAGGCTACATACATACACACAGCGGTGATTGTAGCGGCAATACTAAGAATACGGACGAATTTACTTTCCATAATTTATAATATTTATTTCTGTTAGATATTCGCAGCAAATATATAAATATTTCTCAAATAGAGGATGTAATATTTTTTATTTAACTTTTAATAAATAGTGTAATAAGAGAATCTTATTTCTTTTATAAATATTTAACTCATTAAATAAGATAAAATTATAAAAATTACTATAGATAAATTCGTTTTAGATTCGTATTTTTGCATAAGAAAAATTTCTGAAAAGAGGTATATAGAATATCTAAAATAAAAAACACATGAAATTATTGGAAATTAATGACTTAAAAGAGAGGAAGATAGTCCCGGATTCCTATGAGATTGGTCTTGTCTATAAGGGGCGTCGGGTGGATATCCTCTTGGATAAGCTTCATTATAGTTTGGAGCAGCTTTTGGAGGCTGCCAATCATTTGTTGCCTTATCTTTCCCAGTTGGATCTGAAGGCACGAAAATATTTAGCAAAGGAGGAGTTATTGCGCTTCAATGCTTATAATCAGACCAAGAATAAACCTCTTGCCTCTGAGGAATGTTTGGAGAAGCATATCTCCCTACATGCGGTACAGTTCTTTGATGAGAGTATAGACTTTTTTTATCGCCTGAGCTGTGATCGGAAATATGAGCTTATAGTAGAGGTGTGTGTAGCGCAGGGATATCAGTACCCTAAGTTCGAACAATGGTTCTTAGGGAATGTCAAGGATAAGGGTTGGTTGCACAAAGTAAGTGCTTTTCTTGGAAAAATGTTTCGACTTGTATAAGGCTTTGGATACATGCTGTTGTGTATGCTACTCAAAGAATTTAAGAGGGCAAATATCCTAATTGTTATCACAATCTAAGCAATTATCATACATGGTTTCTTCAGTGTTGTAATACTTGGCAGGAATACACGAAAAAGAATCTATACAATAACTAAGTTTTTTTGTATAATCTATTTTCAATTCCTCTGTTGAGAAAACATACCATTCCCCATCCTCTTTTATATTCAACCGATAAAAGACAGAGTCTCGGTCAAAATTTACTATTGGACTGTCTTCATAACTATTTTTCTTTTCTTGTGAAGTGCATCCACAAACAAGAAAGAAGATAATAGGCAATATAGCAAAATATAAAATCTTATTTTTTCTCATTTTATCATGATTAAATAGAGGGGCTTACGAAAATAAGCGTCACCAAAGTAGGGGCGAATTGCAATTCGCCCTTGTATAAGAGGCAATTCGTCCTTTTATCTATGATAAGGTAGTTCCCCATAGTTGGGTGCAAGATACGAAAAAATATACAAATCACCAAAAAAGGGTATGATTGTATTTTTTTAATTTGTATGACAGTTTTCTTGAGATTATTTGATTTGAAGCTATAAATATGTTAAATGTATATAACAAAATGGTAGAGTCCTTTGTGAAAAGTTTAATTTTTTATTAAAGGTATAGGCAGTGTAGTTTTTTTTTGTACTTTTGTCTGTTTTTAAAGAAGAATTATTTTTATAGTTTTACTTGTAAAACGATGAAAATAAGTGTTTCATTAAGAAAAAATACAGAAGAACATATGAATACATCGAGACTGAAAACATTGTTTATGCTATTGCTTTTCTGTGGGGTATGTTATACTTCCTTTGCGCAAGAAGAGCTGGCTGTCTCTGGGGTGGTTAAGGATACCAAGTCCAAGCCACTGGCAGGGGTGCAAGTAAGTATCAAAGGCACTTCGCAGAGCACACACACCGATTTCGAAGGATTGTATACGATTACTCTTACCAAGGGACAGACCTTGGTTTTCTCTCTACAGGGTATGCAATCACAAGAAGTTACACCTTCTTCCGCTACAGTGGATGTTACCCTTTTAGCTCAGGGAGAAAAGCAGGAAAAGAAGGAGGAGGGTACTCCTATGAATACCAATTCTCGAGGACAAGCAACCATTGCCAAGGAGGTAAAACCTCTCTGGGTGCTCAATGGGGTTATTCTTCAGGACGAAATCGACCTAAAGCCTGAGGACTTAGTCTCTGGCGATGCCAAGATGTTGATCGCTTCGGCCATACCAGGTCTTACTGCCGAGAGTATTGAGAGCTTCAAGGTGCTCAAGGATGCTTCAGCTACAGCTGTCTATGGACCTCGTGCCATTGCGGGAGTGGTAGTGGTAACGACCAAAAAGGGTACTTCGGGTTCCAGCTCCATTACTTATACCAATGAGTCTACCTTCCGTATGATTCCTTCTTATAATCAGTATAACATTATGAACTCCCAAGACCAAATGTCTTTCCTACAGGAGGCAATGCGAAAGGGACGTATGCCCGCTTCTTATTTTGTTACGGCCAGAACCAAAGGGGTCGTAGGGCGTATGTATGAGCTGATGAATATCTTGGGCAGTGATGGACAACCCTTGGTTTCCAATACAGAGGAAGGGCGTATGGCCTATCTTAGAGCCGCTGAGCGTAGGAATACCAATTGGTTCAAAGAACTCTTCCAAACCAGTGTGTTACAGAATCATACCCTATCCCTATCGGCAGGTGGGGAAAAATCTACCTACTATGCATCCTTGAATATTCTCTCCGATCCAGGTTGGCAGAAGGGAAATACCCTTACCCAATATGCAGGAAGTCTCAATGCAAACTATAACTTCTCTTCTAAGCTGAGCCTCAATGTAATCACAGACCTCTCTTACCAAGACCAGAGAAGTACTTATATAGATTTGTATAGCTATGCTTTGGGATATCCTCGTACTTTGGATCCTAAGGAAGACTATACCTATTATTATGCTGCACGCAATATTCACAATGAGATAGATAATGACTATATCACTCGGGATTTGTCTACCCTGCGCCTACAAGCACAGCTTACCTATAATATTACTCCCAAGCTCAAAGCAACAGTGATGGGAGCAATTCGTTATCAGTCCAACATACGCAATACCGAAAGAACTGAGAAGTCCAACTATGCTGAGCGCTTCCGTGCTGCGCCTAATGAGACGGTAAGGGATTACAATACTTATCTCTACAAGGATCCTAATGATCCTTTCTCAGTGCCCCAGGTTGTGCTCCCTCAGGGAGGAGTGCGCATCAAGCGTGTAAGAACCTTCAATGGGAATAACTTCCGCGCTACGCTCAACTATAATGATTCCTTCATGGATGGTCTACATACCCTTGCCCTCTATGGTGGGTTCGATATGGACAATGCTAAAAATACAGATGATACCAATCGCTTCTATGGGACTATGTACAATTCTGGGAACTTAGGAGCTTATACCTATAATTTCTTTAAGTACCTACAGGAACAGTCTGAGGATTATTACGATATTACCAATACAGTCAATAACAACCAAGCCTTCTTTGGGAATGCTACCTATACCTTCAAGGATCGCTATACCTTCAATGGTACTTTGCGCTATGATGCCTCTAACCAATTTGGCCCCGCGCGCTTTGTCCGTTGGATGCCTACTTGGAATATCGGCGGTACATGGGATGTCTCTCAAGAGAAATTCTTTGAGTACCTCAAGCCTCTTTCTCACCTGAGCTTCAATGCCTCTTTTGGGGTAACTGCTGTAGCACCTTATATGACCAACTCCTTAGCTCAGCTCTACTATCAGTTGGCTTGGCGTAATTCACCTAACAGAGAGCCCAGTATCTACCGTTCGAACTTGGCCAATAACGACCTTACCTATGAGAAAAACCAAGAGCTGAACCTCGGAACTCAGTTTGGCTTATTCAACTCCCGATTGAATGTATCTCTCACTTGGTTCCAGCGCCGAAGCTATGACCTAATAGGAAATGTCACTACCCAAGGGGTAGGGGGGAGTATCACTAAGAGTGGTAATATAGCCGAGCTCAAAAGCCGAGGCCTCGAAATAGGCTTGGAAACAACCAATATCAAAACCGCTGATTTCACTTGGAAGACCTCCTTTGTACATTCATACAATACCAATGAGATTACCAAGCTCAACACCGCTCCTACCATTGGCGATATGGTAGGCTATACTGGTACAGGAGGATTCTCCCGCGAAGGCTACCCACTAAGTTCTCTCTTTTCTGTTCCTTTCAATGGCTTAGATAGTGAGGGGCTTCCTACCTTCTTAGACCAAGATGGGAAACCTACCCGATTCAATATAGATATGAAGGATAGGCGTGTAGATTTCCTTAAGTATTCAGGTACTCTCATTCCTACTGACCGTGGTAGCTTGGGCAATACTTTCACTTACAAAGGAATCTCTGTCGGAGTGGTATTCACTTATGCCTATGGAAATGTGGTACGCCTCAAGGGAATACGAGATATATATAGTGGTACCTATGCCGATGCAAGCAGCATTCCTAACGAGGTCAACGACCGTTGGCAGTTTGCCGGTGATGAGAATAAGACCAATATTCCTGTGCTCTTCAGTGGGTATCAACAATATAAATACGGATACAATAGCCTGATGGATAGGGCATACCGTTCTTATGATTATTCCGATGTACGTGTAGCCAAGGGGGATAATATTCGTCTGAAAGAAATATCTATAGGTTATACCTTTGATAAAGATTTCTTGAGAGAGACACGTATCCGCCAGCTCAGTGTGAAGCTACAGGCCACCAATGTAGCCCTTCTCTATGCTGATAGAAAGCTCAATGGCGATGATCCTGATTACTTGATCTCCAATACCCCTGTTGCTCCTAAGAGACTGATATTCACCCTACGTGTGGGGCTGTAAACTAAAAACCTGATTTACCATGAAAAAAATACTTATACTCATAACTACCGCTTTGGCATTTTCTTCCTGTAATGACCTCTTGGACGAGATGCCTGATAAGAGGATACAGGATATTTCCACTCCGGAGGAGATTAAGGCTGTCCTTACCGATGCCTATCCTAAGACGACCGCTACCTATATCACAGAGCTTGCTTCGGACAATATTGCTGACAATGGGGATATAATCCCTTATGTACCCTTCTTTGCCAGTGAAGCAGCTTATTGGAAGCCTATAAAAGAATATTGGGATTATGATGGATTGCATTATTTTTGGGAATATCATTATGATGCCATTTCATCTGCCAATCGAGCCCTAAAAGCTATAGAAGAAAAGTTAGGCAATGCATCTTCCCTAAACCCCGCCAAGGGGGAAGCCTTGATGATTCGCGCTTATGCTCATTTTTGCTTGGCCAATGTCTTTTGTAAGGCATATAATCCTGCTACCAGCAGTACCGATCTGGGACTTCCTTATATGACTCAAATAGAACATAAGCTCATTGTAAAGTATTCTCGAGGCAATGTAGCTGATTTCTATAAGAAAATTGCGGAGGATATTGAAGCGGGACTTCCTCTCATTGATGATACTTATTACCAAATGCCTAAGTACCACTTCAATAAGAAAGCTGCTTATGCTTTTGCAGCGCGCTTTTTCCTCTATTACCAACAGTGGGACAAGGCGATCAAATATGCCAATGTAGTCCTCTCTGGCAATGAAAATGATTCCACTACAGCCAATAACCTTAGGAGCTGGAGTGACTTCAATGACGCGTCCAAGACAGGTTCTGTACGAAGAAATAATTATGCTCTCTATTATACCAAGGAAAGTATAGAAGCTAACCTCATGCTACAGCCTACCTATACAGAAATCTCTGAAGCAAGTTATTTTAACGAAAACAACCCTGCTCGCTATATTCATAACTTCTTTGTTTCTGAAAATGAAACCTTAGGCACACGCAATCCTTGGGATTCCTTAGGGCTGAATGCTACCAATGGGTATGCTCGCTATTGGTTTCTGCCTTTTACCAATAACACTGGAGGTAGAGAATACGATATTGTACTGATGGGTAAGTTCCCTCGATTCACTCGTGGAACGGATGTCTATGGGACTATTATTGTACCTTTCACTACAGACGAAACCCTTTTGGTACGTGCTGAAGCAAAGATTCTAAAGGGAGAACTCGAGAGTGCTATGAAGGATCTGAACCTCTGGACTAAGAACTATATCCGAGTATCCACTATCAATGGTACTACCAATAGGAATGATGGATTCACTGTAGATAATATTAAGACTTTCTATGCGGATTCCAATATGGCTTACTCCCAGAGTACTGTGGATGGGGCTACTCAGAAGAAGAGACTTACGCCCTCTCTCTCCATCACTCTTTCGGATGACCAAATAGCCATGCTACACTATGTGCTTCAGTGCCGCCGTATCCTTACCCTTGGCGAGGGATTGCGCTGGCAGGATATCAGGCGCTACAATATAGAGGTGCCTCGCTATCAGAAATACGGAAATGGTAGCTACCAAGTCTCTGACATACTTACTTCAGGTGATAAAAGAAGTACCTTCCAACTACCCGATGAGGTGTTAGGTGCAGGAATGGAACCCAACCCAAGATAAAATACCGAACTTATGAAAAAAATACTATATTCTCTCTTGGCAACAAGCCTCATAGGCTGTACGACCAATGATAAGCTTTCTGATGAAAGTGCTCTAATGCCCAATATAGAGCGCAATGAACAAATCAATGCTCAAAATGAATTGGATAAGTACTTGTATTCGAATGTAGAAAAGCCCTACAACATACGTGTCCTATATCAGTTCATGGAGGAGGAAGTAGAGCGTACTTATACCTTCTCTCCTGTAAGGTATGAAAAAGCAATTGAGTTTGCCAACATATTCAAGTACCTATTCATAGAACCCTATGTGAAGCTTACCTCCCAGAAGTTTCTCAATGAGCACTCTTTTAGAACCCTCATTCTTATAGGGGATCCAGCTTTCAACCCCAATGGGTCTAAGCTGGTAGGGCTTGCCGTAGCAGGAGTGAAGATTCACCTTACCGAGATTAACAACACCGAGCCTAACAATATCTATTGGCTCAATGACAATATCTTGGTAACCCTCTATCATGAGAATGCCCATACTTGGCATCAGTCCATTCGCTTCGATCCTGAGTATGAAAGAATCTCAGCCAATGATTATAAGGGAGGAAACTGGACTACCTCTTGGCAGGGCGAAGACTACCTCAAGGCAGGATTCATCACAGGCTATTCCAGTTTCAACAAGGATGAAGACTTTGTAGAGCTCTTGGCGCGCTATATTGTTTTCTTCAATGCGGACTTAGATGGTTGTAATTGTGCTACTACCGATCAGTCCAAGTGGGCAAAGAATTCTACTAACCCTGATCTGCAAGGCATTCCAGATGGGTATGATGCTCTAGCATATTACAATTGGAGAAATAAGCGCTGGAACTATGGGTATCTCTATGATAGTCAGTATAGAAATTATGATTCTGCACAGGTTTGGCAGGATGTTTTGGCACGTGCTGATGAAAAAATCCGTGATACAGAACAATATACAGGTAAGGAAAAGATAGAGCAGAAAATTGCCATAATGAAGAACTACCTTTCTACTACTTGGCATATAGACTTGGATGCCCTTCGTGCTGAGATTCGCAGCCGTTACCCCTATGTAGTAGGAAAGGACTTCGATGGTAATGAAGTCACTAAAAAAGATTTTACTAAGTTAAATGATAATTAATCAAATATGAAAAAATATATCACCTTATGCTTTGCACTTCTTCTTATGGCTGCTTGTCAGTACAAGGAAGATCCTGTGTTTGAGCAAAAACCTACAGAACGCACCCTTTCTGTATTGGGAAAATATAAGGAAGTCTTAGAAGGGCATAATGGGTACTGGCTACTTACCTACTATCCAGAAGAATACCGTGATGGTTTTTGGGTATATCCTTACTATCCAAGTGTCTTTGCCTCGACCAACGAATATCCTAAGTACCACCGAGCTATAGGGGGGTACAACTTTGTCTTAAAATTCTCCGATGGGAAAGTTACTACTTCTTCGGAGGTGAGCACGACCAATGCAGAGGATACCTCTCGCTTTATCTATTCCTTGGCGGAGTTTCCTATCTTGAGCTTCAATACCTATGGAGAGATATTGCATCACTTCTCGCATGTTACCTCTATGTTTCCTAATGCTAAGGGAGGCGAAGTGGACTTTATCATCACCAAAGAAGAAAACGGAGTTTTTACCCTCAAAGGGAAAAAGAATGAGAATATCATGACCCTGAGCAAGCTTACTACCGATAGGGAGACATTTCTCAATAAAATACGGGAAAACTCTAAATTACTTAAGAACAAAGGACTTTCCCCTATCTCTGTAGGAGGTGTGGAGGTGACTTTAGATCTTTTCCCCAGTGCACGTCAGTTGGCTTTTATCTACGAAGCAGGTCATAAGTATGAGCAACAAGCCTTTATCTTCACAGAGAAGGGTATCAAGCTCTATGAGCCTGTAACTATTAATGGGCAGACTTTCACTGAGTTCTACTTCAATGATGCCAAGACAGCACTCACTACCCCCGATGGCAAGATTTCTTCCACCTTGGTGGCCACTCCCTTTGTACCTGTAGCGGGACACAATATGGAAGTATGGTTTATAGATCAGTATGTGTCTCCTTCTCTTTTGGCTAGTTTCAATACCGCTAGGCGTAGGACATCACGTTTGTTACCTGGCTATACTCTTTCCGAGCAATTGCTCTTGCTCACTATGAACGGTAATGAAGAAGAGACCAATACAGGCTTCTATATGGAGAATGCTTATGATACAGATCCTTCCTATATATGGAAATCCTACTATATGATGGATTTTGTAGGGGTAGCAGGTGCTACAGATCAGGTGAAAATCCTTATCAATAACCCCAAGGATGAGGGAAATTACCTATTCTACTCTAGAGAACCCATGGAGAAATTCATGACCGATTTGGCCAAACAATCTCCCTACAAGGTAGAAGAACATTCCGATGAATACTACAAACTCACTGCTGTAAGAGATGCTAATGTGTGGTTCTTAGTAAAAAAATAAAGAAAAATATAATAAACCTTGAGAAAAGATCTCTCTTATAGAGAGGTCTTTTTTATAATATTTTCTAAATCAACGATTTTAAAAAATACCTAAAAGTCCTTTGTTGTAAGGTTTTTTGTGTGTTAAAATGTGTAATATTCCCGTTTTTTTTCGTACTTTTGTCTGCTTTTTGAAAGGATTTGCTTTTTTGTTTTTTTTCTTAAAATTTTTTAAGGAAAAATCCTTTTTACAGTTGGAAATACAAAAAAACACATATGAATACACTGAGACTGAAAATGTTATTTATGCTACTGCTCTTCTGTGGGGTATGTTATACTTCCTTTGGGCAAGAGGAGCTGAAAATCTCTGGAGTAGTCAAGGATACCAAGTCCAAGCCACTCGCAGGGGTGCTGGTAAGTGTCAAAGGCACTTCGCAAAGCACACACACCGATTTTGAAGGGTTATATACCTTGACTATTACTAAGGGACAAACTTTGGTTTTCTCCCTACAAGGGATGCAGACCCAGGAGCTTACACCTACTTCTACCACAGTAGATGTTATTCTTCTCTCTTTGGCAGACCAAAATGCTAAAAAAGAAGCAGGTACTCCTATGAATACCAATACTCGTGGACAAACCTCTATCGCTAAGGAGGCAAAACCTCTCTGGGTGCTCAATGGGGTAATTCTCCAAGATAATATAGATCTAAAACCAGAAGAACTCGTCTCTGACGATGCTAAGATGCTTATTGCTTCAGCCATTCCAGGTCTTACTGCTGAGAGTATTGAGAGCTTTAAAGTACTGAAAGATGCTTCAGCCACAGCTGTCTATGGGCCTCGTGCTATTGCGGGGGTTGTGGAGGTAGTAACCAAGAAAGGTACAGCCGGTTCCAGTAGTATTACCTATACTAACGAATCTACTTTCCGCTTTATCCCTACTTATGGCGAATACAACATTATGAACTCTCAAGACCAAATGTCCGTCATACAAGAACTTATACGAGGTGGGCATCTTACTCCAGACTTTACTTCTATTTGGGAACGAAAAGGATTGATAGCAAGAATGTATGAACTTCATAATGTATTGGATAATAATGGGAATTTCACAGTGCCCAATACTCCTGAAGGACGCCTAGCCTATATGCAAGCTGCAGAAAAGAGAAATACCAACTGGTTCAAGGAACTTTTCCAGACAAGCATTATGCAGAACCATACACTTTCTTTCTCTTCAGGAAGCCAGAAATCCTCTTATTATGCTTCTTTGAGCTTACTCTCTGACCCAGGATGGCAAAAGAATACTACCTATTCTCAATATTCAGGAAATCTCAATGCAAACTATAACCTCTCTTCCAAGTTTGCTTTGAACGTAATCACAGACCTTTCTTATCGTTCACAATCTACACCAACTATAGCGGGAACAACTCTTTATAATTATGCTCTTACTCGTCCCCGCTTTTTGGATCCTAAGGAACACTATAAGTACCGATATACTCCTTTTAATGCCTTGGAGGAAATGAACAATTCTTATACAGATACCAATGTAGCAACATTGCGCCTCCAAGCTCAGCTCACATACAAGATTACACCTAAAATAAAGGCAACTCTAATGGGGGCTATTCGTTACCAATCCAATATAGCCAATAGAGAACAGAATGAGAATTCGAACTATGCAAACTCATTCAGATATATGCCAAATGCTTTGATAAGAACATATAATAAGTATCTTTACAAAGACCCTAATGATCCTTTCGCTTTGCCTATATCTGTTCTCCCAGAAGGAGGTATTCGTAGAAAGACAGAGAGTACTACTACAGCCAATACTTTCAGAGCCACAATTAATTATAATGATTCCTTCGCTAATGGCCTTCATACATTAGCTCTTTTTGGAGGCTTTGAGATGGATAATGCTAAGTATACTAATGATGTGACAGACCATTTCGGAGTATTGTATAATTCTGGAAATTATGGTACTTATTCCTACAAATGGTTTCAGTTTTGGCAGGAACAGGGCTACACTTATTATAGTATAGGTAACACTATTACCAACTACCAAGCTTTCTTTGGCAACGCTACTTATACATTCAAAAATCGCTATACTTTTAATGGTACTTTGCGTTATGATGCTTCTAATCAGTTTGGGCCATCACCCTATATTCGTTGGATGCCTACTTGGAATACAGGGCTCAGCTGGAATGTAACTCAGGAGAAATTCTTCGAACACCTCAAGCCTCTTTCTCACTTAAGCTTTAGTGCTTCTTTTGGAGTGACAGCAGTGGCTCCTTCTGTAAGTAATTCATTGTCACAAATATATACTAACGATCCTTGGCGAAACTCTTCTCAGAGAGAATTGGGGCTAAGCATTTCCAATACAGCTAACCATGATCTTACTTATGAGAAGAATCAAGAGTTGAACCTTGCCACAGAATTTAGGCTCTTTAATGATCGTATTAACCTATCAGTAGCATGGTTCAATCGTAAGAGTTATGACCTTATAGGAGGAATTACCACACAAGGGGTTAGTGGTACCATCACCAAGAAAGGAAATATGGCTGAGATGCGTATTCGTGGGTTGGAAATAGGACTGGAAACTACAAATATCAAAACAGCTGATTTCTCTTGGAGGACTTCTTTTGTATATTCTCGTGCTACTAATGAAGTTACCAAGCTTCTTACGAATCCTACGATTCAAGATATGGTGGGCTATAATTCTCAAAATGCTACTTCACAAGGAGGTTTTGCCAAAGAAGGCTATCCTCTTAAGTCCCTTTTCTCAGTTCCTTTCAATGGATTGAATGGCTCAGGGCTTCCTACTTTCAGAGATCAAAATGGAGAAACAACTATCAATGGAATACGTTTTGATAGTCAGAATGTAGATTTCTTAAAATATTCAGGAACACTTATTCCTACTGACAAGGGTAGTCTTAGCAATACATTCCATTATAAAGGGATTTCTTTGGGAGTGGTGCTAACCTATTCTTATGGAAATGTAGTACGACTCAGAGGTATGAGAAATGTATATAATGACTATTCAGCAGTACCACGAGAACTTAATAATCGTTGGCAATATGCAGGAGATGAGAATAAGACATATGTTCCAGTACTCTATACCACTTATATGTATCAAAGACTTTTCAATGGATGGAAGGAAATGAATCAAGCTTATCTTACTTATGATTATTCTGATGTCCGTATCGCTAAAGGAGATAATATTCGACTCAAAGAAATTTCTTTAGGATATACTTTTGATAAAGATTTCTTGCGTGAGACCCGTATTCGTCAGCTTAGTCTCAAGCTACAGGCTACCAATATAGCCTTGCTCTATGCAGATAAAAAGCTCAACGGAGATGACCCTGATTATTTGGCTAATGGATACGCCCCTATACCTCCTAAGCGACTTATCTTTACTTTACGTGTTGGACTTTAATCATCATTAAAATTAGACAATAATGAAAAAAATAATATACTTTATAATAGGAGTTTCCTTACTGACTTCTTGTAATGATTTGTTAGATGAACTTCCTGATAGCCAAGTTCCTGTTAATTCTCCTGAACGAATAAAACGCGTATTGGTCAATGCATATCCTGGAGCAAGTGCTATGATGCTTGATGAGTATTCCAGTGACAATATAGCTGATAATGGAACTATTGTAACCAATTTCAACTATCTTACCGATGAGGTAGCTTATTGGAAAACTATCAATGAATATGGTAACTACGAAGGGTTAGAGTACGTATGGGCATATAATTATAGTGCCATCGGTCATGCAAATGAAGCCTTAGAAGCGATCGCTAAATTGGGGAATGAGAGTAGTCTGAACCCCGCTAAGGGAGAAGCGTTATTGGCCAGAGCTTATGGTCATTTTGAATTAGTAAATACTTTCTGTAAGGCATATAATCCTACTACAAGTAGTACAGACTTAGGGATTCCCTATGCCCTCACTTCAGAGACAAAGCTTAATCCCCAATATGGTAGAAGTACTGTAGCTCAAGTATATCAGAATATAGCTGCGGATATAGAAGCAGGTTTTCCTTTGATAGATGATAGTTACTATCAAATGCCTAAGTACCACTTCAATAAAAAGGCTGCTTATGCTTTTGCGGCTCGTTTCTACCTATATTACCAACAATGGCAAAAGGCTTTGGATGCTGCCAATGTAGTGCTAACTACCAATGATGTTACCACTAAATCTTTGCTCAGGAATTGGGAGGATTTCCGCGATGTCAATAAGGCAGGAAGTACCAATCAAGGAAGTAGAGCCTTGTACTATACGCGTGAGGATATAGTGGCTAATCTATTGCTTCTTCCTATTCAGTCACAACTACCTACCGCCTATTATACACAAGGGTCAGAAAGGCGTTATACTCATAATGTATTTATCGCTGAGACGCAAACCATTGAGGCAAAGAATGTATGGGATCCTAATGGATTGTCTGGAAAGAATAATTATGGTTATGAATTTTATTGGTTTACTCCAATCAAGGTGGATAATGGCCGTAATAGTACTGTCTTTTTTGATAAATTCCCTATCTTTTCTACAGGAAGTAGCTCTCGAACAGTGATTGTTCCATTCACTACCGATGAGACTCTTCTGGTACGCGCAGAGGCTAAAATACATTTAGGAGATTACCAAGCCGCCTTAAAGGATTTGAATCTTTGGACTTCTAAGTTTATTCAACAGAAGACCATTTTAGGATATTCCTCTCGCAATGAAGTAACTTTGGATCAAGTGACAGCATTCTATAATGCGATGGCTTACTCACAAAACACGCAGGATGGTCTTACTCAGAAGAAACATTTGAATCCTTCCTTTACTATCGTTAATGATGGTGTACAAGAACCTCTTTTACACTACCTTCTACAGTGTCGTCGTATCCTAACTCTTGGAGAAGGATTGCGCTGGCAAGATGTTAAGCGATACAATATAGAAGTGCCTCGTTTTCAGACAGATAATGTGGATCGACACTTGAATGAACTCAAGGCAACTCTTCCTGCAACAGACCAACGTAGAGCTATTCAATTACCAGCTTCTTCTATCAAAGCTGGAATGCAACCCAATCCTAGATAATAATACCTTGTACTTATGAAAAAAATATTATATATACTTTTCTTACTCCCTTTTACTTTTGGTTGTAGTAATGATAAAGTCTCTTCTGACAGCAAGCTTGGAGGAGAAGAAGGAACAGAAGTGATGGATACACATACTCCCTTGGATGATCGTTTAGAAAAAGATTTTGCAAAACCTTATGGGATTCGTATTATCTATCGTTTCTTAGAGCGTGAAATTAATAGAGGGTATACTTTTACCCCTACTAAGTATGAAAAAGCCATTGTATTCTCCAATGTCTTCAATTATCTTTTTATAGAGCCCTATGTTAAGATTACCTCTAAACAATTTATGAAGGAGCATTCTTTCAATACAGTAATTCTTATAGGTGAACCTGCTTTTGCTCCTAATGGGAATAAGTATGTTGGATTTGCTGTAGCAGGGGTTAAGATTCATCTTCTGGAAATGAATCATATCAAGACAGATAATATCTATTATCTTAATGAGAATGTACTAGCAACACTCTATCACGAGAATGCACATACATGGCATCAGTCTAAGCTCTTTACATCGGACTATGAGCGAGTTTCAGCTTCAGATTACAAGAGGGATAACTGGTCTGTATGGGCAGGAGATGATTACCTTAAGGCAGGATTTATCACAGCTTATTCTTCCTTTGACAAGGATGAAGATTTTGTAGAAATGATTGCACGCTATATAGTGTATTACAATGCTTCTTTGGATTGTGGTTGCGATATTGCCTCTCATCCCGGAACGGATAGTGATTCTGATGGCTTTAATGATACATTGTATCAGGCTTGGAAAGCCAAATTTGTCAATTATGGGGCACTACAAAATCCCAATACCTATCGAAACTATTTCTCTACCAAAGTATGGGAAGAAGAGCTTAAAGCGGCTGATGCTAAGATTCGTTCTACAGAGGCTTATACAGGAAAGCAGAAGATAGAACAAAAAATAGCTATTATCAAAAGCTACCTCACCAATGAATGGAATATTAATTTGGATGAATTGAGAGCAGAAATACGTAGTCGTTATCCTTCTGTAGTAGGAAAAAATTTCGATGGTGATCAAGTGCTAAGAAAAGATTTCTCTGTTTTACCTAATAATTAATAAGATATGAAAAAATATATTATATTTCTTTTGGGAGCTTTCTTATTGCCTTCTTGTGAGTATAGACAAGAAGATGTATTCGATAAGACTCCAGCAGAACGTACTGCCGACAAGCTTAACGAGAATAAAAAAGTATTAGAATATGATGGATATTGGTTGTTGTCTTGTTATCCAGAGGTATATAGACAAGGTTTGGAAACAACTGATTATGTACATAGAGGGATAGGTGGATATAATATTCTACTAAAACTCAATGATGGAAAGGTCGTTGCTTCCTCTGAATTTATGACAACCAATGAAGAACAGCAGTCTTTTTATTCTTATCAGTTAGCTGAAAATCTTTCTATCAGTTTTGATACATACAATGAGGTACTTCATCATTTTAGGACAACTTCAGCACAACATCCTAATGCACGTGGAGGAGATATTTTCTATGATATCATAAAAAAGGAAGGGGATACCTATACTCTACAGGGAAGAACTTCGAGAAACCTTATGACTCTGAGCCGATTCTCAGGTAACCGAGAAGCTTATCTGAACAAGATACGTGAGCATATACAGCTATTTGTAGGAAAGGCACTTAACCCTATCACAATAGGAGGGAAAACAGTGAATCTAAATCTTTCTCCAGGCTATCGACAATTGCTTTTTTCGTATGATGATCAGAAAGTACAGCGAGCCTACATCTATACAGAAAAAGGGATCAAACTCTATGAACCTGTGGTTATAGGAGGGGTTTCTATAGATGAATTCTATATCAATGATACTAAGACAGCTCTTACCACTCCTGATGGAAGTATCGCAGCAAACTTTGTATCTTCTCCGATAGAGATTAACGATAATGCTAAGGAAATATATTTCAATAAAGAATATGGTTATGTCTCTGATGGTATCTTTGCTATGTATGAGGAAGCAAAAGCGGAAATTGCCCGCCAACAGACTTGGTATGACTTGCTAAGGGATTCATATCTCTATGTGAAGAATATAAAAGGGAGTGATAGTGAATCAACTGCAGGATTCGCTAAATATATCTCCTATGTATCACCTTATGATGGAGGGGTATGGACATTCTATGAAGTGGATTTTCAGGGAGTTCCTCAGCATTCAGACCAAGTGCAAATGGTTTTAAAGGGGCCTTCTAATCATGTCGCTTATAGTCAAGGAGATTACCAAAACAATATACAATATTTCTCTCCATTAGTGAGACTTTATAGAAGAATAGCTGAAAAAGGTCCTTATACAGTGGATGCTACTCAGTACAATACTTATTATTTACTTACTAGTACCAAGGATCCTAATTTGTGGTTTCTCCTTAGTAAATAATCAAAGTTTCCTTAATTAAAAACAAAGAGAGGTCGCTTAAAAGCGGTCTCTCTTTTTGTTATTTTCTTTTTATAGAAATTTTTCTTTTAAAACCTTTGTAATCAGCAGGTTGTGAGAGTATCTATATTTTCTTATTTCAAAGATTTGTGAGTGTTAAAATATGTGATATTTCCGATTTTTTTTGTATTTTTGTGTCCGTTTTTGGGAAAACTTACTATCATTGAGAAAGAGTGGGTTTTTCTATAAAAAGTACAGAAATATAATAAGAACATGAATACACTGAGATTGAAAACGCTATGCATGCTACTGCTCTTCTTAGGGGTGTGTTACACCTCCTTCGCTCAAGAGGAGCTGAAAGTCTCTGGGGTGGTCAAGGACGCAAAGTCAAAGCCACTGGCAGGGGTACTGGTAAGTGTCAAGGGCACTTCCTCTAGTACACACACTGATTTTGAGGGAATCTATACCCTCACTCTTACCAAAGGACAGACCTTGGTCTTCTCCCTACAGGGATTACAGACACAAGAGCTTATGCCTACTTCCGCTACGGTGGATGTGGTGCTCCTTCCTCAGGAAGACAAAAACGCTAAGAAAGAGGCGGCTACTCCCATGAACACCAATACCCGTGGGCAGACCTCTATCTCTGGAGAGACCAAGCCGCTCTGGGTACTCAATGGGGTGATCCTTCAGGATGAGATAGATCTCAAGCCAGAAGATCTCGTCTCTGACGATGCTAAAATGCTTATTGCGGCTGCCATACCAGGGCTTACTGCCGAAAGTATTGATAGCTTTAGGGTACTGAAGGATGCTTCTGCAACAGCGCTCTATGGACCTCGTGCCATCGCGGGGGTCGTGGTGGTAACTACCAAAAAAGGTACTGCAGGAAGCAGCTCTATTACTTATACCAATGAGTCCACTTTCCGCTTTATTCCTACTTACGGACAGTACAACATCATGAACTCTCAAGACCAAATGTCCGTCATACAAGAGCTTATGCAGGGCGGTCACTATGAATTTCAGACAGTAGTTACTCAGAAGAACAAAGGAGTGGTAGGGAAGATGTACGAACTCTTCTATGAGCTTGATCAAAATGGTAACTCTCAGGTGCTCAATACCGAGGCGGGTCGTCGTACTTACCTACAGGCCGCTGAGAGAAGAAATACCAATTGGTTTAAGGAGCTTTTCCAAACCAGTGTCATGCAGAATCATACACTTTCTTTCTCTTCAGGAAGCCAAAAGTCTACCTACTATGCTTCCCTAAGTGTACTCACTGACCCAGGTTGGCAGAAGGGAAACTCTCTTAATCAGTATTCAGGAAACCTCAATGCCAACTATAACCTTTCGTCCAAGGTGCGCCTGAATGTCATCACAGACCTTTCCTACCGAGACCAGACTACTCCTATTCAGGATATGTACAATTATGCTCTTACTCGCTCTCGTGTCCTAGATGCTAAGCAGTATTATACAATGAACTATGCGCCTTATAATATTTTCAATGAGAAGGACAATGCTTATATAGATACAGATATAGCAACGCTCCGCCTACAAGCACAGCTCTCTTGGAAGATTACCCCTAAGGTGGAAGCCGCAGTAATGGGTGCTATTCGCTACCAAAACAATACTCAGAAGACAGAGTATAAGGAGAATGCCAACTGGGTACTTTCCTACCGTGCGATGCCCAATTCTACTGTAAGAGACAACAATACCAACCTCTACAAGGATCCTAATGACCCCTTTGCCCTACCAGTGGTGGTGCTTCCTAAGGGAGGGATTCGCGAGAAGAGGGACAGAACCTCCAGTGCGAACAACTTTAGAGCGACACTCCGCTATAACGATTCTTTTGATAATGGCTTACATGCTATATCCTTGTTTGGAGGATTCGAGATGGACAACGCTAAGAATACCAATGACTTGAACAGAAACTATGGAGTGCTCTATAACTCAGGGAATTATGCTTCTTTTTCCCACCTGATGTTCAAAAAATTGCAGGAAGAGTTCAGAAACTACTATACTATTGCCGATACAGAGAACAATAACCAAGCTTTCTTTGGGAATGCTTCCTATACCTACAAAGGGCGCTATACTGCCAATGGTACTTTGCGTTATGATGCTTCTAATGCTTTCGGCCCTTCTCGCTATATCCGCTGGATGCCTACTTGGAATGCAGGGGTGAAGTGGGATGTTACTCAGGAAGCGTTCTTTAGCCACCTCAACCCTCTTTCTCACTTGAGCTTCAAGGCTTCTTTTGGGGTGACCGCAGTGGCTCCTTCGGTGAGCAACTCCTTAGCTCAGCTATACATTAATAATCCTTGGCGTAACTCTTCTCAGCGTGAATTAGGGCTTGAGATTCAGAATATAGCCAACCATGATCTTACTTATGAAAAGAATCAGGAGCTGAACCTCGGTACAGAATTGGGACTTCTTAAGGATAAGATCAACCTCTCTGTGGAATGGTTCAACCGTAGAAGCTATGACCTTATTGGGGATATCGTAACCCAAGGGACAGGAGGTTTCACCACTAAAAAAGGGAATATGGCCGAGATGCGCATTCGCGGGATAGAAGTAGGTCTGGAAACAACCAATATCAAAACTCCTGATTTCTCTTGGAAGACTTCTTTCATCTATTCAAGAGCAAAGAATGAGATTACCAAGCTCCTTACCACACCTACCATTCGTGATATGATAGGCTACTCTACCAGTGCCACTTCCCAAGGGGGCTTCTCCCGTGCAGGTTATCCTCTAAAATCACTCTTTTCGGTACCATTCAATGGGCTTAATGACCGAGGACTTCCTACTTTTTTGGATGAAAACAATGCCTCTACCATCAGTGGAATCCGTTTCGATAGTCGCAATGTAGACTTCCTTAAGTATTCTGGTACCCTCATTCCTACCGATAGAGGAAGTCTTAGCAATACGATTAATTACAAAGGGCTTTCCTTTGGAGTGGTCTTTACCTATTCTTATGGAAATGTGGTGCGCCTAAGAAAGCTTAGCAATATCTATACCGATTATGGTAATATCCCTCGTGAGCTTAACAACCGTTGGCAGTATATAGGTGATGAGAACAAGACCAATATCCCTGTGGTATATACTACCTATATGCAGAACAGCTACGGCTATTCTGAAATCACTCAGGCCTACAACACCTATGATTATTCCGATATTCGTATCGCTAAGGGAGACAATATCCGCCTAAAAGAAATTTCTTTAGGTTATACTTTTGACAAAGATTTCTTACGTGAGACTCGTATCCGCCAGCTTAGTCTGAAGTTACAAGCAACGAATGTAGCTCTGCTCTATGCCGATAAAAGGCTCAATGGCGATGATCCTGATTACTTGGCCAATGGATACACCCCTATCTCTCCTAAGCGATTGATATTTACTTTACGTGTCGGACTTTAACAAAGAAAACAATGAGAAAAATATATTATACCCTAACCGCTTTGACCCTGTCGCTTACCTCATGTAACGATCTTCTGGATAGGATGCCTGATAACCGATTGGTTATTGATTCTCCAGAGAAGGTACAACAAGCCTTAACCAATGCCTATCCTCAGATAGCCACCACCCTTATCAATGAGTTTTCTTCAGACAACATAGATGATATAGGGGCGGATAATATCTACTCCAACTTTCTTACAAGGGAAACGGCTTATTGGCAACCTATCTTGGAGTATAACAACGTAGATGGTCTTCAGAATATCTGGGACTATCACTACAAGGCCATAGGGCAGGCCAATGCCGCCTTGGACGCCATCGAAACGACCCTACACAATGATGCTTCTCTGAATCCCGCCAAGGGCGAGGCTTTGGTAGCGCGTGCTTATGCTCACTTCTGTTTGGTCAATCTTTTCTCTCAGGCCTACAATCCTAATACCAGTAGCTCGGACTTAGGAATTCCTTATATCACACGCCCTGAAGAGGAAATGAATCCACAGCGCCAAAGAGGGACTGTGGCACAAGTATACCAACAAATCGCAGCCGATTTGGAAAAAGGGCTTCCACTGATAGATGATAGCTACTACCAGATGCCTAAGTACCACTTCAACAAGAAGGCAGCTTATGCTTTTGCGGCTCGTTTTTATCTCTATTATCAACAGTGGCAAAAGGCTTTGGATGCAGCCAATGTAGTGCTTACCACCAATGATGCTACCACTAAGAACCTTGTCCGTGAATGGTTGGACTTCAGGGATGCCCAGAAGACAGGAACCCGCTCTATAACCGCCTATGCACAGGCCTATGCTCGAGAAAGTGAAGTGGCAAACCTCATGCTACAGCCAGTATATTCGCAACTCTCTACCAATTATTTTATAGAGACCAACCAGCGCTTCTCGCATGCCTATAGGGTATCCGAACAGGAAACACTCTCAACAACCAATCTTTGGGATGCCAATGCAGCATCAAAGAATAATGGCTATGAGTTCTACTGGTTTATGCCCTTTACCTCGCGTGCTGACCTTAGAGATATAGTATTGCAATCTAAGTTCCCTACCTTCAAGGATGGATCCTATACCCGTACTATCTTGGTACCTTTCACTACCGATGAAACCCTTTTGGTACGAGCTGAAGCTAAAATCATGCTCAATCAGTTGGATAGCGCGGTGACTGACCTTAATATATGGACTTCAAAGTATGTACGTGGTACAGTCAATAGCAATCCTAATGGGAATACCTTTACTAAAGCACAGATTATAGCTTTCTATAACAATCTTGCTTATAGCCAAAGTACCCCCAGTGGTGCCACTCAGAAGAAAAGATTGAATCCGTCATTCACGCTCTCAGCTGAGCAGGAACCCCTGATCCACTATGTACTCCAGTGTCGCCGTATCCTCACCCTACATGAGGGACTTCGCTGGCAGGATATTAAGCGCTATGGTATAGAAGTAGCCCGCTATCAGCATACTAAAGAAGAGAGAAATATCTCCACCATACAGGGGGTATTAGCTCCTACCGATGTAAGACGTGCCATACAGCTTCCCGGAACTGCTATAGGCGCGGGAATGCAACCTAATCCACGATAAAAACACTTAGACCTATGAAAAAGCTCATATACATATGCTTGGCAGCCGCTCTTGGTAGCTGTTCTGCCGATAATGATCTCTCCTCGGATAGTGTAATCTTAGGAGGTAACACCCCTTCACAGGAAGAAAAAACCCTTAATCCGCCCAATGCCTTGGATACTTATATAGAGAATCATTTCACCAATCCCTATAATATCCGAATGCTCTATCGCTTTTTGGAGCGTGAGACTACTCGTAGCTGGGTGCTTACCCCTACTAAGTATGAAAAAGCGGTACAGTTTGCCACCATGTTCAACTACCTCTTTATGGAGCCTTATGTAGAGGCAACCTCTAAGCAATTTATGAAGGAACATTCCTTCAATACACTGATTCTCATAGGGGAAAATGCCTACCATGCCACTCGTATCCCGATGAGAGGGTTGGCTACCAATGGGGTAAAGATTCACATGATGAATATCAATAATATAAAACCTAACAACATCTATTACCTCAATGACAATGCCTTGCATACGCTCTACCATGAGACAGCACATACTTGGCATCAGTCTATCGACTATCCTACCGATTACAAGCGAATCTCAGGAACTGATTATAAGAGTAATAGCTGGTCAGGAGCTTGGCAAGGTACAGACTATCTCAAAGCAGGCTTTATCAGTGCCTATGGAAGTAGCAACTCCGATGAGGATTTTGTAGAGATGATCTCTCGCTATATCGTTTATTTCAATGCTAAAGAGGACTGTGATTGTGCTACAACAGATACTACTTTGGATACTGATGGAGATGGGTTTAATGATGCTCTCTATACCGCTTGGAAGCGTAGCTTTACCAATTACAATAATGGAGCCTCAGTAGCTTCTTATGAATCGGCTCGTGTATGGGAAGAACAATTGACCTTGGCCAATGAGAAAATCCGCTCTACAGAACAGTATACAGGTAAGGAAAAACTACAACAGAAAATGGCTGTTATCCGCAAGTACCTTACAGAGAATTGGAATATCGACTTGGATGCCCTACGCAAAAAGATCCGTGTGCGCTACCCTTATGTAGCAGGCCGTACCCTCAGTGGGCAAGCCGTGCCACAGAAAGATTTTTCTGACTTAACTAATAACTAAAAAGAGATGAAAAAATATATTACTTTATTGATCGCTTTCTCCTTCCTTACCTCTTGTAGCTATAAGGAAGACAACACCTTTGAGCAGAAAGCCAGTAACCGTACCACCTCTGTGATAGAATCCTATAAGAATATCTTAGAGGGGCACGATGGGTATTGGGTACTTTCGTATTATCCAGGGGTAACCCGCAGTTTCGGAGGATTTCCTGCTGCACCTCGTAGCCTTGGAGGGTATACCTTTGTGTTGAAGTTCAAGGATGGAAAGGTTACTGCCTCTTCGGAGATAAGCAATACCAATGCAGAAGAGGAGTCCTACTACACCTACTCTATCACTGAGGGGCCTACTATTAGCTTTGATACCTATAATAGCATATTGGATCACTTCCGTTTTGTTTCGGCAGTCTTCACCAATGCTCGTGGCGGAGATATTGAGTTTATTTTCGTTAAGGAAGAGAATGGGGTTATTACCCTTAGGGGACGTACTTCCAATAACCTGATGACCCTTACCAAGCTCACAGGAGACAGAGAAGCACTTCTGAATAAGCTCCGTGAGAATACTCAAGCACTTAATAGTAAGGGACTTAATCCTATTACTGTACAAGGTACTCAAGTGGATCTTACTTTATTCCCAAGCTATCGCCAGATAGTCTTCAGCTATGACGGAAATACGGTACAACGTCCTTTCACTATTACAGAAAAAGGGATTAAGTTCTATGAGCCTGCTGACATTAATGGGGTAAAGATAGAAGAACTCTATTTCAATGAAGATAAGTCTGCTTTAGCAACTCCTGATGGAGCGATTTCTACCACTTTGGTGTCTTCTCCTATTGAGATTACAACAAATTCTCGCTGGGTAATGCTTCAAGACTATTATGCTTCACAGACATATATAGATATCTATAATCAGCTTAAGCACCAAATAGAAAATGGGAAGTGGAGAAATTATTCTCTTAATAATTATTTGCAATTTAGGGTAATACAAAAAGGAAACGATCAGCCTACCGCTACTGCTATTACGCTGTCAGTAGCCAATATAAACCCTCGAACAGGAAATAGGATTAATTATGTAGTAGACTATGAGGCAGATTTTGTGCCTGTACCTGGGCACCCTAACCAATTACAGATCTTTCTAAAAGACCCTAATCTTGCGAATGGATGGTGGCAGTATTTCCCATATCTATCGCCTATTTTGGAAGAAGTTGTTAATAATGCTCCTTATGAAATTTCAGACTCTTTTGATAGTTATTATTATCAACTGACGAGTGTTAAGGATAGAAATTTCTTCATAAGTCTAAGTAAATAAAAGCATTGCATAATAAAAAGCTGTCCGAAAGGACAGCTTTTTTTAGTATTCTTAACTTATTATGCACCTGCGAAACGATATTCTGCTTGTACATCGATGGTAAGGCGGGTGAATAGGTCATTGAGCAGGTCTCGACTCACTTGTAGGACATCCTCCAAGAGCTTATCGGAGAAGTTTTGTAAGAGCTCTTGAGCTGCTATAGGGTGTGTAGGGTAGAGGGCTAAGTAGTCCTTTTCCATTTCTTCTTGTCGCTGGTGCATCTCTTCTTCGAAACGGTCATATACATCGCGGATTACAGGAGCATATTTGTTATAATTGACCATTCCCAAGGATTGTACCTTTCTTAGGATCCAGTAAGCGGAATCCTCACTACAATGATGATCGCCCTTGCTATACGCTTCAGGATAAGAGGTAACTCCTTGGTAGAGAGGGATAAAGATACCCAAGGCAGCCATACCCAAAGCCACATAGTTGATTTCACCTATAGCCTTTGGTAGCTCTGGTCTTACCTGTAGGATGTGGGTGTTGGTAGCACGAAAAATAGCTACAGGGCGGTATACTTCTTTGGGGTTTTTGTGGAAGTAAGGATCATGTTCGGTGCCTTGATAGTGATGATAGTAAGCACGGCGTACATCGGCTAAGGAGATGAGTTTTTCTCCTTTTACGAATACAGGGAAGTCATTTTTGGTTACATCGTTTTGTATTTCAGGGCTGAAAAAAGCTTGTAGCGCCCACACACGAGGATAATTATAAGTAGTATCCAACTTTTCATCACGGATATAAGCCTTATGGAAGTCAAAGGGGCCTTGTGTAGGATCATATAGCTGGTGGGCGATGGCAAATTCTATCAAGTCTTCACTACCGAGGAAGTGATGATCGTCCTTGGGGTCATATTCGCGAAGGCGACTTTGGTTGGCAGTAACAAAATAGGTATGGCTGGGAATACGTGCGGCCATCCATCGGTGACCACACGCAGTCTCTAGGTACCATATCTCATTTTGATCTACAAATCCTACACCGAATCCTTCCATGACTCCGTGTTCTTCAATGAGTTTTCCCAAGCGTATTACCCCTTCCCTTGCCGTATGGATATAAGGGAGTACAATACTGGTAATGGAGATTTCTCCCAATCCAGAGGGGACTAAAGGGTCAGCCTCCAGCGCTTTTTTGCTACTGAAAATACTCTCAGTAGCACTCAGGCCTACCCCAGCAGTATTGAAGCCAGCACTCTCCCACTGGTCAGGATATTGGTAGGGAGGCATGCCCATATAGCCTAAAGCCTCTTTGGGGAGCTTACAGCGGAATCCGTTGTTGAAAGAGACGAATTCTTCGGGGCCTTGTTTTTGAGGAGGGTGCACTTTGAATTTTTTGGCATTGACCGCATTCCAGTCATCAGAACGGGCTACAATCATGGATCCATCCTGAGTCATTTTCTTTCCTACAATGATAGTAGTACATTCAGAAGGATAGAGCGCTTGCTCTTGAGGAGACATTGTTACTTTTTTCATGTCATTAGTTTTTGGTAAGATAAAAAATATCTTTGTTTTAGCATGGTAAAATTAGGTTTTTTCTTTTGAAAGACAAAATATTTTAGCATTTTTAATAGATGGCAGCGCGTCTTTGTAATGCTTAAGATGCTGATAAACAATGTATAATATACTAAGTAAAGGGTAGAATAAGAATATCGAAAAAGTTGGAAACTTTTTTTGTTTATTTAGTTTTTTTACCTTACCTTTGCCCCGTTTTAGAAAATATAACAATGGATATTATCAAACTTTCTATCAAGCGCCCCAGTGTTCTTATAGTGATGCTTTCCATCCTACTATTAGGGGGGCTTTATTCCTATAAGCTTCTCAACTATGAGCTTATTCCTAAGTTCGAGGTCAATGTGGTGACCATCTCCACGATATACCCAGGGGCTTCTCCTTCGGAGATTGAGAGTACCGTAACTAAGAAAATAGAGGATGCGGTTTCTTCTTTGGAGAATATCAAAAAGATACAATCCAAATCATACGAGAGCCTTTCTGTGGTAGTGGTGCAGCTAACCAATGATGCCAATGTAGATAATACTCTTAATGAGGCACAGCGTAAGATCAATTCTGTACGGGCAAATCTCCCTACTGATGTTAAGGAACCTTCCCTTTCGAAGTTCTCTCTCTCAGACTTACCTATTATCTCTCTTGGGGTTACTTCTGATCTTTCCTCTCAGGAGCTTTACGACTTGGTAGACAAGAAGATACAGCCTGAGCTCTCACGTGTGCCTGGGGTGGCACAGGTGAATATCATCGGGGGGCGTAAGCGAGAAATTCGTGTAAGTGTAGATGCGCAAAAGCTCGAAGGCTATGGGCTAACTATTGCACAAGTGCAGCAACTCATTGCCGCTTCTAACATGGAAATTCCTGCAGGGAAACTCAAAACGCGTGATAGCTATACCTCTATCCGTGTCTTAGGAAAGATTCAGGATATAGAACAATTACGAAACCTCACACTTGCTTCCCAGAATGGGATTGAAATCCGTCTTTCGGATGTAGCTGATGTACAGGATGCAGAGGAAGATGCTGATAAAATAGCCCGTATCAACCAAGAGAATACCCTTTTGCTACAAGTACTCAAACAAACAGATGCCAATGCCGTATCGGTAAGTGAGCAGGTACGTGCTAAGATGGCACAGATAGAAAAAACATATAAGAATGAAAATGTAAAGCTACAATTGGCAGAGGATACGAGCGAATTTACCCTACATGCAGCGAATTCAGTAATGTTTGACCTTATATTGGCGATTGTATTGGTGGCCGTGGTGATGTATTTCTTCCTACACAGTTTGCGCAATGCGCTGATTGTCATGGTTTCTATTCCTACTTCGCTTATTGCAACTTTTATCGGTATGTACTTCTTTGGCTTTACGCTGAATCTAATGAGCCTTGTAGCCCTCTCAATGGTAGTAGGTATCTTGGTGGATGATGCTATTGTGGTCTTGGAGAACGTACACCGCCATATGGAAATGGGGAAAAACAAGGTACGTGCCGCCTACGATGGATCTAAAGAAATTGTGCTAACCGTTATGGCAATTACCATGGTGATTGTAGTGGTATTCGTGCCAATTTCTATAGGAAATTCTATAGTGGTGAAGGTAGTAAAAGAGTTCTGTATGACTGTAGCGATTGCCACAGCGCTCTCCTTGCTAATGTCCTTTACGGTAGTGCCTTGGCTTTATTCTCGTTTTGGAAAATTAGAGCATCCCAATCCAAATTCCTTTATGGGAAAACTCTCTATTGGGTTTGAGGGATTCATCAAGCGTATGACTCATTTCTTCTCTGACCTATTGCTATGGTCGTTCAAGCACAAATGGAAGACCTTCATTATGGTATTCTTCCTTTTTGCAGGATCTTGTTCGCTTATTCCTGCAGGCTATATAGGGACAGAGTTCTTCCAGAATATGGATAGGGGTAAGTTCTTAGTACAGTTTGAGCTTAACAAAGATGCCTCTTTGGAACAGACCAATTTTATTACCCAAAAGGCAGAGAACTATTTGCGAGCCCTGAAGGTGCCAGGAACCAACAAGCCTTTGGTAGAGAGTATGATTACCACTGTAGGGCAGTCCACCAGTGGTATGGGAGCAAGCCAATCCACTGCCTATAAGTCAGAAATACAGATCACCCTTGTGGATAAAAAAGAACGTAGCGAATCCACTACAATAATTGCCGCTAAGCTCAAAAGAGAATTGAGCCAATACTTGGTCGATGCCAAGGTGAAAACTGTGCCTGTAGGACTTATGGGAGCAGAGCAAGCACCAATAGCCTTGGTAGTTACCTCCGATGATGTAGAGAAAGCACAAGAATATGCGCAAAAGACAGCCGAACTGCTTAAAACAATACCAGGAGCTACAGAAATAAAGCTCAGTTCAGAAGCGGGTAACCCAGAGATTAATGTGGATCTGGATCGTGATAAGATGGCCATGCTTGGGCTTAATATTGCTACCGTAGGAAGTACGATGCGTACAGCCTTCAATGGGAATGATGATAGTAAGTTCCGTACAGGAGATTCTGAGTATGACATTAATATTCTTTTTGAGGAAGGACACCGTCAGTCTATTTCGGATATAGAGAATATGGTATTCATCAACAATGCAGGGCAACAGATAAAGCTCTCCCAGTTTGCCAATATAACCTATGGCTCAGGTCCAAGCCAGCTGGAACGTTATGATAAGTCTCCATCAGTAACAGTACAAGCTCAGTCTGTAGGACGCCCTACAGGTACCATTGTTTCTGAGTGGAAAGCGAAACTTGAGGAGATGGAGAAACCTGCCAACGTACATTTTACCTTCTCAGGAGATCAGGAGAATCAAGATGAAGGATTTGGCACTCTCTTTGTATCACTTATTGCCGCTATTCTTCTGGTATATATGGTGATGGTGGTACTATATGATAGTTTCTCACGCCCATTTGTGGTATTGTTCTCTATCCCATTATCTTTTATTGGAGCACTTTTAGCCTTAGCATTGGCCAATATGACCTTGAATATCTTTACTATTTTGGGGATGATTATGCTTATTGGGTTGGTGGCTAAGAATGCGATTATGATTGTGGATTTTGCCAACCATAGAAAAGAAGAAGGAGAAGATACCGTAACCGCCTTGATACAAGCCAACCATGCGCGTTTCCGTCCGATCCTAATGACCACCATAGCCATGGTAGCAGGGATGGTACCACTGGCAGTAGCTTCTGGTGCAGGAGCAGAGGTCAATAATGCCTTAGCGATTGTAATCATTGGGGGGCTACTCTCCTCACTGTTCTTGACCCTAATTGTGGTACCATTGGTATACCTTATCTTTGACAATATTGGTAAGCGTTTTGGCAAGGGTACCAAGGTAGACTATGATCGCCTGATGATTGCAGACTACGAACATAAAGAAATCAAGGGCGAACACGAGATATAATGATCAATGAATAAATAATGATCAATGAATAATGAACAATGACTAATGCCCTAAAGGGAGAGTCATTGTTCATTTTTCATTAATAATTAACCATTAATCAATAATAATTAAATAAAAATCCTTATATTTGCGCGATAATTACTAAAAGAGTTTTATGAAAAAAATCATGTTAACAGCTTTGAGCTTAGTGGCTATGGCTACAGTACAAGCACAGATCAATTTAGGAAAAATGGCAGGTGCTGCTTCCAAAGGTGTACAAGCCCTTTCTTTTAGCAATGCTGACGCTCAAAAGCTATCTAAAGAATCCGTGGACTGGATGGATACTCACAATCAAGTGGCAGATGCAAATAGTCCTTATACTAAGCGCCTTAACCGACTTTTTGGCAAACATAAAAACGAAGATGGTATGACCCTTAACTACAAGGTATATTTGGTAACTGACATCAATGCTTTTGCTTGTGCCGATGGGAGTGTACGTGTATTCTCTTCCCTTATGGACCTGATGACTGATGATGAGCTTTTGGCAATTATTGGTCACGAAATAGGCCATGTGAAGAATGAGGATACTAAGGATGCGATCAAAGCAGCCTACACCCGAGCCGCCTTACAGGAAGCAGGATCTGCAGCTTCCAGCACCGTAAAGGCCTTGAGTGAAAGCCAAATAGGCGAAATGGCCGAAGCCATGCTCGATGCCAAGCACAGTAAAAAACAAGAATCCCAAGCTGATGAATATTCCTACAACTTCATGAAGAAACATGGCTATAATGTAGTAGGGGTATATACAGCCTTTAAGAAGTTAGCCCTACTCTCAGGCGGGGAGACTCAAAGTCGTTTCCAAAAGATGATGAGCTCACACCCTGATAGTGAGAAGCGTGCAGAAGCTGCTAAGAAACGCGCTATCAAGGACGGACTTTGGAAAGACCCAGGAGAAGTGAAACTTCCTACAACACCTATTGAATAACGGTCTTTTGACCAAAAACTATAGATTCTTTTGGTACAACTATCTGTGCCAAAAGAATTTATTTTTTGTCTATGATAGAAAGAAATTTTTGATACGTTTGTATATCTGTTGATTATTTGTTATTTTTGTTGCCTAAAATTAAGCACTATGGCTACCTACAAATTACCTTATTTCGGAAGAATTACACTTTCTGAAGATGACTATTACGAAATAGGAAATGTAGATATCAATAATTCCTCCGTGTCAATCACGATTGACTGTATGGGGGAAACACCCTCTAAAGCTCAGGGAACAGCTATTGAGCAATTGTTAGCACACTTGCCTGAACTCGACCAGCAGATTCGCAAAGAATTTATAAAAGAGTATCGTTCAGACAAGGAGTCTGTTGTGAAAGATTATGTGCAAAAAGTAGAAGAAATAGCTGGTGAGCAGGGGGAAGAATTGCTCACAGCACTTGGGCTTACCAATCTGAATATCCTAACTTCAGGTACAGAGTTTGCTATTTTTGACTATGCCTTACCAGAAATTACCGATGAAATTCTTGTGGTACGGATGGATAAAGAAAGAAAAATCAAAAGTTTTATGATTTATTTGTTGTAGTATAATGATAAGAAATCCAAATATCTAAAAACAGTCATTTTTTGTTGAATATGAATTTTATCACTGAAAACCAAACTGAGTATCAAGCCCTCTTTACCTTTTGGGGTGACGAAGAGGCTGAAATTGTGGTTTGTTTTGATGCCAAACGCCACTTTACAGAAGAAGAAAAGCAAGAAGTATTTCGGCAAGTAGCAACCAAAGTACAATGGTTGGAGGGCAACAAGGAAGCTGTTTTGCAGTTTCTCCTCAAGAATGAAGAGGTAAGAGAACTCTTTGAAGTAGCCCAAGAAGACCTTGAAGAAGAAATTACTGAAGAGCAATTTTGTGAAGCCGTGTATTTCTATGATTTGTATTGTGAAGTAGGTGAAGACCTCGTCTGCACTTTTGATGTGGATACTGACCCTGATTACTTTTTGGGGCATCTGGTGAATATCAGGCTCGATGATAACTATCGACTTCATTTAGAAACTATTAGCGGATAATAAACCTATGAAAAAGCTTACTTTTGAGAAATATGGTTTGAGTCCTGAGAAAGTAGAACAGCTTAGAGCTTATAAAAAATACAATGATTGATTACACTCCCAAAGAACACGGCTGGGCAGAAGTCATAATCAGCAATGACACTGCCGAAATAGCCTTTGTAGCCTCTCACTTGCACGATAGTAGGCAGGATTTGGTACGCTCGGTAGTAGCCTTAGAAAAGTACAAAGAAGCAACCATAGTTTTTCAAGACGAACCCGATGGTTATGTGCTTCACTTAGAGTGCGAGGATAAGCATTGCCATTATACCCTTCATTCCTTTAAAGGCTATGACCCAACAGCTCTTTGCGAGTTGGTTTTAGAAGGAAACATCAGTTTAGCGAGTTATAAAAACGATATAGCAAAGATTAAATAACACTATATGGAAATTACACAAACCCTTAAAACAGAAATTTACCACACCCTTACCGACTTTTTAGAAGCCTATAAAGCCGAAGATACCCAAGTATTAGCTGAAAAGTTTGATATTTCGGGAGAATTTTTAGAAGAAATCTATGAAATGCTTGACTTTGTAGAAGACAAAAGCGTGTTACACCTCTTTCCTATAGAAGAAATGGACAAAGAAGAAGGTGGAGGGGTGAATTTAGAGGTGTATAACTTCAACAATGATGATACCGCTGTGGGAATAGAAGCCCACTTGTGGGATGATCAAGAATATTTTGCCGTCATCAAAGGGTATTACAACCTTAGTGACCAATTTCCTAAGTTTGTATTTCACTATTTTAGTTGTTAATGCCGATCAAAGGTTGAATTAACTTGTTGATTTAAAACCTCCCCCCCTTAACACATACCCAGCTGTGAGCTCTCGCTGCACACATACTCCGCTACGCCAACTCGCGGACTTTCTCCAAAGGGATAACCTCCCCCCGTCCCCCTCCAAAGGGGGAGATGCGATGTGAAAGCGATAACATATTGTTAATCAAGGATTATTATTTTTCAACTCTTGATTCATATATTAAATAACACTATATGGAAATTACACAAGCCCTTAAAACAGAAATTTACCACGCCCTTACCGACTTTTTAGAAGCCTATAAAGCTGAAGATACCCAAGTATTAGCTGAAAAGTTTGATGTTTCAGGAGTGTTTTTAGAAGAAATCAATGAGACTCTTGATTTTGTAGAAGACAAAAGCGTGTTGCACCTCTTTCCTATAGAAGATATAGATAAAGAAGTGAATAAACTACGCGAACTCACTCTCTATAAAGACAAAAAAATGAACAAACTTGTGGTAGAGGCTTGTGTATATGATGATAAAAATGAATGTATAGGGCTTATCGTAGGTGATTATCCTTTATTTGAACATTCTCCTAAGTTTGTGTTTACTTATTTTGATGTATAAAAGAACAATTTTCTCAGCTAAACAAAGCAAAAAATAAAATCAATAAAAATATTTAAAATGACACATAACAAAACACTTATTTACTTTTTCTTTCTACTTATATTATCTGCTTGTAGCAAACAATCGGGAGAAGACGAACAGCAGAAAGGGTATTATTATACGGGAAGTCTCTTTGAGCCTTATATAGCTCAGGGGTCTATTTTTACAAGAGAAGTTAAGAATATGCCATTGGCAACGAACTCGGCTGCCATAGCTGCTTATATGCCTAAAATGCCCGCTGAATATCTGCCTGAAAGATTTAAAAAAACGGTGCTAACTTCATTGTGTACAACATCTTATAACATTCCTATTTATGTGGTAGATTCTAATAACCCTCATCAGGAATATGCTTATTTTGAGTCTAAAGATAATAGAGTTATTTACAGACAAGATCTTATCAAGTATACTACGGGTCGCATACCCTTGCCTAAATATGCACAACCAGCAGGCGGAGGAGATAGAGCTTTTGCCGTTTATGACAGAGCAACAGGAATGATGCGAGAATATTTTTACGCTGTTAAAGATGAGAAAGGTACTTGGCATTTTGCTGCTTCGGGATATTTTAAAGCAAAACCAAATTTCAAAGATTTGGGTAAGGATAACTTTGCGATGCAACACACCACAGGAGGGTCGGCAGTAGTGTGTATGCTCAATCCACTCTCTCAAATAGGCATCGCAGAGGCACGAAAAGGTGAGATATGCCACGCGCTATCCTTTACTATTGCCAATGCAGGGAAAGGTTTTTCTTATCCAGCAAAACAAGGAGATGGCACGTCAACGAACCCTAATGCCCCGTTGGAAGGGCAATGGTTCCGGATAGATCCTAACATAGACCTTAACAAGTTAAACCTTCGTCCTTTTACCCTTTTGGTAGCGAAAGCAGTACAGAAATATGGAGGCTATGCAGCCGATAAGAATCTTTTTTGCCACGCCTTTACTGCTGAACACCCTATAAACGAAATGGTACAAGGCAAACCTAATCCTTGGGAAAAAGGAGGGGATATCTATGAAAAATACAACGGAATAGACCTTAATGATTTTCCTTGGCATCTTACCCAATGGGCGCCCGTTGATTGGGGGAAATAAAACATCAAAAGCTTTCTAAACAACATAAAGTATGATAGATACAATGCCTTTGTTAAGTGAAAATGTAAAAAAGCATTTCCTTACCTTGCCTGCTTCTCATCAAAAAGAGTGGGTAAGCTATATTAATGAGGCTAAAAAGGAAGAAACACGCCTTAA
>CAURXJ010000020.1:0-39148 GCA_963528845.1 uncultured Capnocytophaga sp.
CTACCTCATCTTTTCCATAGAAAGCAGTACCATATTCAGAGAATTCGGTATTGATTTCTACAGGTTTAATTGTTAATCGACCTGAATTGTCTTTGATTACTTGCAAATAGTCCGCATGTTCTTCCAATTTGCGAGCGCGTAGGTCGTCTTTGCCAGTTAGTTTCACGAATTGATCCAAAATAGTCTTTGCTTCGTCATAGCGCTCTACCGATTTTAGGCATTGTGCATAACGATAGTAGTATTCTGGCATAATTTTATAGTTTTGGCTATCTTTTTTAGCATTTTCGAAGAGCTTGTCGTACCATTTCAAAGCTGTAGTATAGTCAGCATTGAAATAATAAGAGTTTCCTAAGTTCTCTAAAATGTTTTGATCTACATATCCTTGTTCAGCTATACGTTCGTATATCTTGATGGCATCCACATAGGCGTATTTACCATAGAGATCATTAGCCTTTTTAATTTTACTTTCATTTTCTTTCTTCAGTTTCTCTTGGTCATCTACTTGAGCGAAAACGACAGAAGTGGAACAGAAGAGTAGAAAAATAGCGGTTATTTTTCTTATCATTTTTTATTTTTTTAATTGATTAGTTACACTATTAGAAGAAACGAGGAGAGATAATCTTTTGAATATCTCGAACGAACTCGTAACGCAAGAAGATTTCGTGAGAACCATTGTTATACTTGCTTAGTTTGGTAGTTTCCCAGTCAAAAGCATAGCCAATGAACCAGTTTCTATCTATCTGGAAACCAGCCATAGCACTCACAGCAGCACTCCATCGATAAGCAGCACCTAGGACAAAGCGATCGTCATACATAAAGTTAGCCGAAAGGTCTACCTGCAAGGGGCTACCAGATACCATTTTCATCAGAGCCGCAGGCTTGAACTTGAAGTCAGGTGAAAGGTCAAACACATATCCCCCCATAAGGTTGTAGTGTTGTTTTTCATTGATATCAGTTATTTTTCGCTCATCTGTCTTAGAGAATGTTTTGGTATCCAAGAGGTAAGGAATAGAGAAACCTACATAGTATTTTTCTCCATAATAAAATACCCCTGCTCCTATGTTAGGTAAGAAGGTATTTGCCTTTCCTTCAAAAGAGGCATCGTTAGGATAGAGCAAGTTAAGTTTGTTTCTATCAAAGTTATAGAAACCTGCTGCTGCCTTGAGACCGAAAGCCAGCTTAGATTCGTCAAATTCCAAAGTATAAGAGAAATCCACATCTACTACATTGGTAGATTGTGGCCCTATACTTTCGTGATAAATGCCTGCACCTATGCCTATATGTTTCTCCTCAAAAGGAGTGTGGAAGCTCAAAGAAGCCGTTTTAGGAGCTCCGTCCAAGCCTACCCACTGATTACGATAAAGAGCAAAGATGCTTGTACAATCACGAGAACCTGCATACGCAGGATTAATCATCATTGTGTTATACATGTACTGTGTATACTGGGAGTCCTGTTGTGCTGTTACCCGATCCCCAAGCAATACCAATCCTAATAACACAATTAGTCGCATTCCTTTTTTTAACATATTCTTTTCATTTAAGAGTGTGCAAAGATACAATAAAAACCAACGATTATACAAATATTTTCTTTTTATATTTCTTATATTCTTATTGATTTTTTTAATACCTATTGTAAATCAACTACTTAACCCCTAAAAAGTTATTAACAATGATAGTAATAATTATTAATTGTTAATTGTCATTTGTTAATTAGTGACTAACGACAAGTGACAAGTGACTAATCCTAATTGTGGATACTAATCACTTGTCACTCGTCGTTAGTCACTTGTCACTATCTAACGCCATGCATCATGCGTTCTATCACCTTGTTGAGGGATACCATAAGGATACCCAAGACCATTACAAAGGCAGAGATAGAGGCAAATACCGTACTTGCACCCAACTCTACTACATAAGAGGAAATAAGTCCTGCAAGCATATTGGCAAAGGCAGCAGCCATAATCCATACACCCATGAATAGAGAAGCAAAACGTGCTGGGGAAAGTTTGGTTACAATAGAGAGTCCCACTGGTGAGAGGGAAAGCTCCCCTATGGTGTGTAATAAGTAAGTGAGAATCATCCAAATCATACTGGCTTTGATCGTAGCATCAGCATTATCTACGATGTTAAGACCTCCATGCCAAGTAGCACCTCTTTGGAAACCAGCAATGAGCATAAACCAGAAGCCTATACCAAGTACTATAAGCCCGAGCCCCATTTTCAAAGGTGTGTTAAGTGCTTGTCCTAAGCGAGTATTCCAGAAATAAGCAAATACAGGTGCTAAGACTATTACAAAGAATGGGTTAATCATCTGAAGCCAAGCGGTAGGTATCTCATGACCGAATATGGTTCTATCTATATATTTGTTAGCATATAGGTTAAAGGAAGCACCTGCCTGTTCCATACCAGCGAAGAAGAAGACAGCGAAGAAGAAGAAGATAAAGATCACCGCAATACGTTCTTTTTCTTGACGAGTAAGTGGTACTTTTACTTCCTCGGTAGAAGATTCTGCTAACTTGGCAGCACCCTTAGGCTCTATACCTATATTTCCTAAATACTTATTACTTAGGAAAACAAATAAGAGTTGCCCTATAAGTACCCCTACAGCAGCTGCTAAGAAGCCATAACGATAGCCATGTGTAATCTGAGTAACTCCATTGGCATCTACGAAAGTAGTAGCGAATACATTATCGGCCAAAAGTCCTACGATCAGTGGAGCAATTACCGCACCCAAGTTGATCCCCATATAGAAGATAGAGAAAGCTGAATCCAAGCGTCTGTCTCCTGGCTCGTACAAATCCCCTACTATGGAAGAGATATTAGGCTTGAAGAAACCGTTCCCGATAATCAGTAAGAAAAGACCAGCAAAAAGGCCTACCCTACCAATAAACTCATTATGAGCCAACTGCTCAGGGGTCAGATTGGGGGAAACAGTAGTGAAAAGCTCAGGTGCAAAGAGCAGGAACTGCGCCAATACCATAATAAAGCCCCCTATAAGAATGGACTTGCGTTGGCCTAAGTACCTGTCGGAAAGCCAACCTCCGAAGAGTGGTGTGAAATAACAAAGCCCTGTAGCCAAACCATAGACGGTTGTACTGAACTTTTCATCATAACCAAGCCCACCATTAAGCCAAGTAGCTGTTAGGTAAAGCACCAAGATACCGCGCATCGCATAGTAGCTGAAACGCTCCCACATTCCTGTAAAAAACACGAGGTAAAGCCCCGCAGGATGTCCTTTTTTTTCTGTATTCATTATCTGTCTAATTAAATTATGTTATGTATTATAAATTATTCAATATGAATTGGGTCATCTTCTCATATAGGTGATGACGTGTATTTCCTCCATAGATACCATGATCCTTATCTGGATAGATTGCCCAGTCGAACTGCTTGTCATATTGTACTAAAGATTCTATCAGGCGCATGGAGTTCTGTACGTGTACATTGTCATCGGCTGTCCCATGTACCAAGAGGAATTTCTTATTGAGGTTCTTGGCATAGGTAAGAGGGGAATTGTTATCATAGCCCTCAGGGTTTTCCTGTGGCGTCTGCATATAACGTTCGGTATAAACGGTGTCATAAAAACGCCAGTTAGTTACAGGTGCCACTGCTATGGACATCTTGAACACCTCGCCTCTTAAGATACAGTTGGAGGCCATAAATCCACCAAAGCTCCAGCCCCAAATACCTATACGGTTCTTATCTATATACTTGTAATTGCCGACAATCTTAGCGGCTTCCACTTGGTCTTCCAATTCATATTTACCCAATTGTTTGTAAGTACATTTCTTAAAGGCAGCACCCTTATAGCCTGTACCACGTCCGTCTACACAGAGAACGATATAACCCTTTTGAGCCAACATATAATACCAAAAATCATCGAAGCCTGAGAAGGAGTTGCTCACTTGTTGAGAACCAGGCCCTGAATATTGGCACATGAAGAGTGGATATTGCTTGTTTTCATCAAAATCGGCAGGCTTGATCATCCAAGCATTGAGTTTGTCCCCATTTTTGGTAGTGATTTCAAAAAATTCCTTAGTTGATTTCTTATAAGTAGCGATTTTCTGTTCTAACTCATTATTGTTGAGTATTTCCTTGACTACCTTTCCTGTTTTGCTATCATTAAGGGTATAGAGGTTGGGCTTCTTCACGCTTGAAAACTCATTGATAAACAAGGAGAAATCAGGGCTAAAGGTAGCCTCATTAGTACCAGCCTCTACGGCCAAGGCTTGTTTGTCCTTGCCTGAAAGCGCGATGCTATAGATACCACGATTAATAGAACCAGGTTCAGTGGATTGGTAATAGATACGCTTAGCCTTAGGATTATAGCCATAGTACTCGGTTACCTCCCACTTTCCTTGGGTAATTTGTCTTAAAAGCTTACCTGCTTTGTCATAGTGGTAGAGGTGATTATAGCCATCTTTCTCAGAGGTAATGATAAAGCTATTGTCGTCCAAGAAAGTAAGGTCATCTGTAATACTTACATAGGCCTTATCCACTTCGTGGTATACGGACTTAAATTGCTTAGTGGCAGCATCTACAAAGAGGATATTGAAATCGTTCTGATGCCTATTGAGCGTTTGGATACTTAGTACATTGGCCTCATTTGTCCATTGGATACGAGGGATATAGTAAGCATCCACAGGGATTTGGGTGTCCTTCTGCCCATTTACATCATAAAGATAAAGGCTTACTACTGAATTCTTTTCCCCTGCTTTAGGATACTTGAAAGTCTCTTGGGTAGGATAGAGTTTAGTACCAAAGACATCCATAGAAAATTCAGGTACTTCACGCTCATCAAAACGGATATAAGCTAAGAAAGTACCGTCGGCATTCCAATCAAAAGTTCTTACAATGCTGAACTCTTCTTCGTATACCCAGTCGCTAGTACCATTGATAATCTTGTTTTTCTCCCCATCAAAAGTTACTTGTTTTTCTTTTTTGGATTGGGTATCATATATATAGATATTGTTCTGATACACATAAGCCACCTTATCCCCCTTAGGAGAGAAGAGTGGTTCTTGGATCTTCTTATCAGTTAACTTAGAGAGTTCTTGTTTTTTAAGGTCAAAGACATAGAAATCTGCTGAAAAGGAACGCCTAAAGATAGATTCCTTATTGGTTGCAATTAGGATTTTATCCTCCTGTTGGTTAAAAGTATAGCTATTGATACGCTGGATTTGGGGATAGTTTTTGGTATCAAAAAGCGTTTTTTCCTTTTGCAAGGTCGCAAAATTATACAAATCAATGGTATAATTGAGGTTTGTATAATCATAATTGAGCACTGTATACTGGTTGGTATGCTTCAGTGCGGAGAGATTAGTCATTCCACTGGGATAGAAAGCGTAATCTGTCCAAATGTCTTTTAAAGTAATCAGCTTGTTTTGTGCACTCACATTCAATGAGATAGCCAGCAAAAACAGCCAAAAATAATTCATTTTAGTTCTCATCTTTAATATATTTTTCGTAGCTACAATTTTACGTTTTTTTTCTGATATAACCACAACTTTTTTGTTTTTTTTAATTCTAACAAAAAAGCGACCTGTTTTCAAGTCGCTTGATAGAATAATTCAGTCCCTTATACTTATATACTTAGTTATTTAAAGAAGTTATTTAAAGAAAGAATGAGCGGTAACATCTACGCGTTCGGTTCCCTCTTTTGAGAATTTAATCAACTGTTTTACCCAATAGAAGAAAAAGCCAAATAGCACTACGAGCATAATCCATGTGGCAATATTGGCTCCCCACCAAGAAGAAAGCTCTAAATGTCTTAGATAGTCATAAGGCGCAAAAGCAATTTCTTCAAAAAAATACTTAATTCCTTTAAAAAATGCTGTCATAATCTTTTCTTTTTAATGGTGCAAATATACAACTTTTTTATTAACTTTCTATCTTTAAGCAAACTTTTTTTTCTTTCTCTATTTTTTCAGTATGTTTTACATATACACGTCCCTCTACTGTCCTACACACTAGTAGGTAATACGCCCCCTGAAAGTAGCAACCCTCCACGGTTGCTTGCCATGGAGATTGAGCTACCACTCTTAGTTGGTGAGGGTAATACAATCGCCACTGTCCTGCTACTTGTACCTTATTGACCAAATCAAAAAGCGAAGCTACATATTCGTTTTGAGAATAATAAACCCTTTCAGGGGTATCTATCAGCAGCTGCTTGCCCTCTCTGAGGATCATAACCCTATCGGAAAAGCCTAAGGATTCTTGGCTCTCATGGGTAGCGACAAGAGTGGTAATCTGGTGTGCTTTGACAAAGGCAAATAGATTCTGGCGTATATTATTCTTAAGGAAACTATCGGTTTGGCTAAAAGGTTCGTCCAAGAGCAGCACCTCAGGCGCCTGAGCCAAGGACTGCGCCAAGCCTACCCGCTGTTGTTGGCCACCACTGAGCAATACAGGCTTTACCTTGGCATAGTCCTGCATCAGGGTCATCTCCAGCAGCTCTTGCACACGAGCACGCTTTTTACGCAAGTCAAGGTTAGAGAGGTACTTCCCTACATTTTCCTCCACTGTCATATAAGGCATCAGGCCGAAATCCTGCGCTAAGTACTTCATCTTAGCAAAACCAGGCACCAGATTGTGCGAAGGGCCTAAGACTGCTGTCCCTCTCCAAAAAATCTTACCTTGAGCAAGGTCAAATAAGCCATAGATAGCCTTGAGCAAGGTCGACTTGCCCGAACCACTTGCGCCCACTATGGAGAGTACTTCCCCTGGGGCAAGGGAGAAGTGAATACTGTCAAGTACCTTAGTATCGGTATAAGTATAAGATAGATTTTCAACGATAAGCATCTGCAGACTATTTGGTGGGGCAAAAATAAGAATTATTTTCAAGATAGCCACTTATTCATTTGTTTGTTGTATCTTTGCCAAAAATTTTTCTTTATGAAAGTATGGCTCAGTAGGCTCAAACCATTCTTGTATGTAGGTGGTTTGTATATAGTTATCTCTTTTATCCTTAGAATCATCTTTATGGGACACCCCATTACCAGCACCTCCTTTTCTTGGGGTCAGGTCTTGGGTATGCTTCTGGTGGGCACCCTGAACGATGTGTTTATCATCATCTTGGCCAATAGTATCTTAGTGCTTTACTTCCTTTTTATTGCCAATGTGAAGTACCAAAAGCCCTATGGCTATATTATCCTTGGGGCAATGCTCTTGCTCTTGGGTTACATACAGTTTGTACCTAATAATATATTCTACCAATATGGAGGTTCGGTAGAGGAAATCGCCTTGTACTTCTTTGGGGCAAAGACCCTTTGCTTTGCTGCGATGCTCTTTGCGGGTAAGTGGCGCAAGCAAGTGCGTAATGTACTCTATTTCATTACTTTATTTATCTATACCTTTGCTATAGTGATGAATGCCGTTAGCGAATATTTCTTCTGGAATGAGTTCGGGATACGGTACAACTTTATCGCGGTGGATTACCTCATCTACACTACGGAGGTTATCGGAAATATTATGGAGAGCTACCCTGTAGTACCGCTCTTCTCTGGGGTATTTGTCGTGGTACTTGCGCTGACTATTTTCCTCTATAAAAAAACAAAATCTACCCTTGAGACTATCCCTAGCCTTAAAGAAAAAGGCTTGTTCTTGGGAAGCTATGTGGCATTGTTCCTCTTGAGCTTGTGGGCTACCCCCAAGTTTGACAATATCAAGTCCAACAACGTATTTGTTCAGGAGATACGCGCCAATGGGGTCTATAAGTTCTATTATGCTTTCACCCATAGCGAGTTGGATTTCTTCCAGTTCTACCCTACCCTACCCGAAGAGGAGGCAAGAACCACCTTTTTAAAGCATTTTATGACATTGATGGGAAAGCCCCCTGTACCAAGCTGTGGGGTACGAGACTATGTTTCTGTTAAGCAGCTACCTTATTCTGTAGAAGGAGAAGATGACGAACAACATAAGAATGTGGTGCTTATCTCAGTAGAGAGCCTCTCTGCGGAGTTTATGGCGGCTTATGGTAATACTGAGGGCATCACTCCTTTCCTCGATAGCTTAGCGCAAAAGAGTATTTTCCTGACCAACTTATACGCTACGGGCAATCGCACCGTGCGAGGTTTGGAGGCTCTGACCCTTTGTGTACCTCCTACACCAGGTGAGAGTATCGTTAAGCGCAAGGATAACAAGGACAAATTCACCACGGGGAGTGTCTTCAAGTCCAAAGGGTATAGTGTCAAATACCTCTATGGGGGGTATAGCTATTTTGACAATATGAAAGACTTCTTCGCTGGCAATGGCTATGAGATTGTAGACAGGGACAACTTTACCCCTGAAGAGATTACTTTTGCCAACATCTGGGGGGTCAGTGATGAGGATATGGCGCGCAAAGCCATTAAGGAAATGAACGCCCAAGCAAAAACAGGCAAACCTTTCTTTAACCACTGGATGACCGTAAGCAATCACCGCCCTTTTACCTATCCAGAAGGTCGCATTGATATCCCTGGTACGGCTAAGTCGCGACAAGGTGGGGTAAAATATACTGACTATGCACTCAAGCTGTTCTTCGAGTTGGCTAAAAAAGAGTCGTGGTTTAAGGATACGGTATTTGTCATTGTTGCCGACCACTGCGCTTCGAGTGCTGGGCGTACCGAATTGCCTTTGGACAGGTATCGTATTCCCTGCCTTATCTATGCTGACTTCTTAGAAGCAAAACGCGTGGATACCCTCGCTTCTCAAATAGACGTGATGCCTACCGTAATGGGACTCTTGAACTTTTCTTATGAGAGCAAGTTCTTAGGTCAGGATATTTTCAGTGGGTTCTACTTCAATCCACGTGCTTATATCGCTACCTACCGCGAGTTGGGGTACCTCACCCCTGACACTCTTTCTATCATCAAGCCTTTGCGCGAGCAGATACAATATAAAATAGTTCCAGAGGCGGAGCAACCCACAGCTGAACTACCTATATTCTATGAACAGCGAAAGGTGCCGCATCCTGATGAAAAGCTGATGAAAGAATGTATTTCCGCTTACGAGACTACCTATTTCTTGCTAAAGAACGGGAAACTGAATAAATGAGTCGATTTGCCGATTTGGCAATGAGTTGATGAATTGATGAATTGAGACGTGATTTATTGCGTTTTAACTAACGTGTTAATGGATTTAGAACTGAGTACTTTTATCCCTATCATCAAGGAGATGGTATATCATATCTCTATTGATGATTATGCTTCCATAGAGCGCAAGGGTCAAAATGGAGATATCCTTGTAGAGGATTTGGCGTATGTAATTCACCTATACCCATATACGATAATCCCTTTGCCTGACGAAGCCTTTGACCTAGCGGAAAGTTACTTTATAGAGGAGAAAAAGAGTCTTGATGTATATATTCCCTTCTGGACAAAAGAAGAAGGCAGAAGTGACCTAATGCTTGCACTTTCCTGCCATATAAATAATGGGGCTGAGGAGGTGGTTATTTATGATGTATATGTGCCTTAATGAACCCCTTATCTATGATTGATTTTGAACTCTTTATAAAAGAAGTACTTGAAAAGAAAATTCCCGAAGAGAACCTAAGGTTTTTCGGGGAGGATAATGAGGGCGTAGTGGTAGATTTCGAAACCGAAACACACCTAAAAAGGTTTACCATATGGAGAGATTCCCAGCGTTGTGATTATGAGGCGTTGTGTATAGCTACTGACGAGCTAAGTGTATATAAGAGTCAGGAGTTTGATAGCGTAAGGCAGCTTATAGGTATCTTTGACAGATTCTATCATACCGCCCACTCGGAAATAGATACATTCATTAACCAGCTTTACGAAGACTATCGAGCGCGCCTAATAGATAGGGAGGAAATAGCAAACATCATAAGAGAAGACCATTATAGCAAGTACAAAGGGGATAATTATCCGTATGAGAAATATCTGTCACTCCTTTGGAAAGAAGAATACCTGAACGAAAAGGATATAGACCTATTAGACCTCTGTTTATTTTACCAGTACATAGGTGAGGAGATAGAAGTATTAGGCTATTGGGTAACCGGTCATGGCGGAGGTACCTATGAAAAATTTGAAGCACAAGGTACCCTTGAAGCACTAAAGCCTAAAATGCAAGCCTTTGTAAACCAGTGTTACGAGCGTTATCAGGAGATAATGCAAGTGTATATCCAAACTCCAGAAAGATTTAAGAAGAAATAAAACCATTTTATGCCTATCATCAGAGAACTCAGGGGGAAAGCTCCCATTATAGGAAAGAACGTATTTATAGCCGAAACAGCCGTCCTTATCGGCGAGGTTACCCTCGGAGAGGATTGTAGTGTATGGTACAATGCCGTCCTTAGGGGCGATGTGAATGCTATTGTCATCGGCAACAAAGTGAATATACAGGACAATGTCATGGTACATTGCACCTACCAGAAAACCTCTACTACCATCGGTAACAATGTTTCTATAGGACACAATGCCATCATACATGGCTGTACCCTCAAGGATAATGTGCTTATCGGTATGGGGGCGATTGTCTTGGACGGCTGTGTGGTGGAGAGCAACTCTATCGTAGCGGCAGGGGCAGTGGTTACCAAAGGCACCCATATAGGGTCGGGTGAGGTATGGGCTGGTGTCCCCGCTAAGAAGATTAAGGACATATCCCCTGAACTCACCGAAGGAGAAATCAACCGTATCGCCAATGCTTATGTAAAGTATGCACAGTGGTACCAAGAAAGTGAAGAGTGAAGAGTGAAAAATGAATAGTGAAAAATGAATAGTGAAAAGTAAAAAAAATGAAAGAAGAACAAATCCTTATCAAAGGAGCTAAATTACATAATCTTAAAAATATCAGTGTAGCTATTCCCAAGGGGAAATTAGTGGTAGTAACGGGGCTTTCTGGCTCTGGGAAATCTACTTTGGCTTTTGATACTCTCTATGCGGAGGGACAACGTCGCTATGTAGAAAGCCTGAGTTCCTATGCTCGCCAGTTCTTGGGCAGGCTGGACAAGCCTAAGGTGGATTTCATTGAGAACATCTCCCCTGCTATTGCTATTGAACAGAAAGTCAATACCAGCAATCCTCGCTCCACTGTGGGTACCTCCACTGAAGTGTATGACTACCTAAAGCTACTCTTTGCACGAGTGGGGCATACCTTTTCCCCTATATCGGGCAGAGAGGTCAAGAAAGATACCGTCTCCGATGTGGTGGATTTTATCCTTTCTTTCCCCGATGAGCACAAGCTATTGCTCCTCTCTCCTATTATCCTTAGTGCTGGGCGTACCTACGAGCAGACGCTCCGCCTATTGGAAGAGCAGGGATATGCCCGTATTAAGTACCAAGGGGAAGTCGTACGCCTTAGTGATTTGGATTTCAAGAAGGTCAAAAGCGACTTTCAATTAGTCATAGAGCGTATCGTAGTGGATCACGAAGAAGAGACCGCCCAGCGCTTGGCCGACTCGGTAAGTACCGCTTTCTTTGAGGGAAAAGGCGTTTGCTCTGTGGAAGACTTGACCTCAGGAGAGGAACACCACTTTTCCAACCAGTTCGAAGCCGATGGGATTACTTTCTTGGAGCCTAATGTACATCTGTTTAGCTTCAACAATCCTTATGGAGCTTGCCCTGTGTGTGAGGGTTATGGTGATACCATAGGGCTTGATGAGACCCTCATCGTACCCAACACCTCCCTTTCGGTATATGACAACGCGATTTATCCTTGGCGTGGTGAGACCTTGTCCTGGTTCAGAGATCAGTTGGTCAATAATGCCTATAAGTTTGATTTTCCTATTCACCGCCCTTGGTACGAGCTTACCGAAGCCCAAAAGCAGCTCATATGGGACGGCAATGAGTACTTTACAGGGCTTACTGCCTTTTTCAAAGAATTGGAGGAAAAGAACTATAAGATACAAAACCGCGTACTCCTTGCTCGCTACCGTGGTAAGACTACCTGCTATGCCTGTGGAGGCAAGCGACTCCGCCCCGAAGCCAATTATGTACGCGTAGGGGGCAAATCCATTTCTGATTTGGTTTCTATGCCTATCTCCGATTTGGTGATTTTCTTTGACAAGCTCACCCTCAGCCCATACGAACAAAAGGTCGCTGAACGTCTCTTGAGGGAAATACACAACCGTCTGCACTACTTATTGGACGTTGGTTTGGGCTACCTTACCCTCAACCGCAAGTCCAATAGCCTATCAGGGGGAGAGAGTCAGCGTATCAACTTGGCTACCTCCTTGGGTAGTAGCTTGGTAGGCTCCATGTATATCTTGGACGAACCAAGCATCGGGCTACACCCTAAAGATACCGAACGCCTTATTCACGTACTTGAGACACTTAGAGACTTGGGCAACACCGTCATCGTCGTGGAGCACGATGAGGATATTATGAAAGCCGCCGATTATATCATAGATATAGGCCCAGAGGCGGGTACCCTAGGCGGAGAAGTGGTTGCCACAGGCACCTACAAGGAACTCCTCAAGGCTCCTACCCTTACGGGAGAATACCTCAGCGGCAGGCGTACTATAGAAATGCCTAAGAAAGCACGTACCTCCAAGCACTTTATCGAAATCAAAGGCGCCCGTGCCAATAACCTAAAGAATATAGATATTACCTTCCCCTTGGATATGCTCACCGTAGTAACCGGTGTATCTGGTAGCGGGAAGAGTACCTTAGTGAAGCATATCCTCTACCCTGCCCTTTTGCGCAAGCTCGACCAACCTACGGACAAGATAGGCGAGTACAGCAGTATGGACGGAAAGTTCTCCCATATCAAGCGGGTTGAGTTTGTCGACCAAAACCCCATAGGAAAGTCTACTCGCTCCAATCCTGTAACTTATATCAAGGCTTACGATGATATTCGTCAGCTCTTTGCCTCCCAGAAGCTCGCCAAGATGCGTGGCTATACGGCCAAACACTTCTCTTTCAATACCGAAGGAGGCCGCTGTGAGACCTGCAAAGGCGAAGGAGAGGTAACCATAGAAATGCAGTTCATGGCCGATGTACATCTGACTTGTGAGGCCTGTGATGGCAAGCGATTCAAGCCTGAGATTTTGGAAGTTACTTTCCAAGGGAAGAACATACACGACCTACTGGAGACCACTATCGATGATGCCGTGGCTTTCTTTACCGAGCACAAGCAGGAAAAAATTGCCCAAAAGCTCCTTCCCTTGCAGGAAGTAGGCTTAGGTTATGTAACACTTGGCCAACCCTCCTCTACCCTATCTGGTGGGGAAGCACAGCGTATCAAGCTAGCCTCTTTCTTAGTAAAATCATATCAAGAAACCCCTACGCTCTTTATCTTTGACGAGCCTACCACAGGGCTTCACTTCCATGATATAGGCAAGCTGTTACGCTCCTTCAATGCCCTGATCGAACGTGGGCACTCTATTATCGTGATAGAACACAATGTAGAGGTCATTCGCCGTGCTGACTATATCATAGACTTAGGCCGAGAAGGCGGAGCACAGGGAGGAAACCTCGTAGCCACAGGTACCCCAGAGGAAATTAAAAAGAACAAAAATAGCTATACAGGACAATATATATGAACAAGAAAGCCCTCCGCACCCTCTATAAGCAAAAGAGAGCAGCCATTCCCGCTGAGCAACAAGCTCTCCTGAGCCAGCAGATAGCTCTGCAAACGCTACAGCTTCCCATTTGGGATAAGCTGGTTTTCCATAGCTTCCTTTCTATCATCTCTTTTGGAGAAGTGGATACCAGCTACCTTATCCGCCTTTTGCTGGAGCGTGAAAAGACCCTAGTCGTTTCTCGTACCCTAATGGAGACGGTACGTATGGAACATTTCCTATATGATCCTACCCAGATAGAGGCCAATAACAAATGGCATATCCCTGAACCACTAGGAGGTATCCCCATAAAGAGTGAAGAGATAGAGGTCGTTTTTGTCCCTCTCTTAGCCTATGATACCGCAGGCAACCGCATAGGCTATGGCAAGGGGTTTTATGATAATTTCTTAGGCGAGTGCAAGGCAGATACCCTCAAGATTGGACTATCTTTCTTCTCTGCTGAACCTCTCATAGAAGACGTAAGAGAAGGCGATATTCCTTTGGATTATGTAGTAACACCAGAAGGAGTTTTTGAGTTTTGAGGTTTGAGTTAAGGAATAGAAGCGTATAGGGTTTTTGCTAAAGTTCTATACTAACCCATGAAATCTCTAACTTCTAAAGTAAAAGCCCTAAGTCTTGCAACTTAGGGCTTTCAGAAGAGATGTCTTCTCATGTACTTATTATCCTTAGAGACAAAGTTATAGATTGAGGTTCTCCCTTTAATCACTAAAAACCTTGATTTCTAAGAAATAAATTCGTACATTTGTGTTGTCATTGAAAATCGGTGATGCCGACATCAAGGACGGCTGGGTTCCTTGAAACCTAAAACAAAAGAGATGCGCTTAGAACTCCAAATTAAGTGTAAATCCTTTAGATTAGTCTTAAAAGTTTTGATTAGAAAACTAAGGCTTCTTTAGTGATTTATGAGTTGAGGGTTGGCGCCCTCAACTCGCATCTCTTTTTGTTTTCGGGGCAAAGATATGAATAATTTTTTGAACTAACAACTAAAAACCGAAATTATACTTATGAGAAAAATGTTACTATTTTTAGGAGCTATAACCTTTCTAAGTTCCTATAGTCCATTGAAATTCCAAGTGTATACAGTAAGTCCTACCAAAGAGGATGTACAATTGATTATGTGAATTACTCCGTTGGCGCGAGCTTGCAGCTCGTGCCTATGATTATTGGAGCTTGTAGCTCCCATAAAGAGCCAAAGGCTCTACTTAATAGTAGGTACGAGCTGCAAGCTCGCACCAGCGGGGCTGTATTGTTCAGACTTCTCCCCTTTCCTATCCATAGCAAACACCAAGTATAATTAATAAAGGCACAAGCGGAATGCTCGTGCCTTTTATATCAAGGATTTGTAGGAATTCTTCCAAACAAATTCCTTATTTATTAGCGTATTATAACCGATATATCTACTCTTCGCGCTTTTTCTTTATCCACTGAATCGTCTATTCCTCGAAAAGCGGTAAGTATCCGTTGTAATGGGATTCCTTGCTTTTGAAGTAAGTGCGCTACACTTTCTGAACGCTTCATTGACAATTGATTATTATACGCTGCTGTACCCACATTGCTCGCATATCCTTCCAATAGAATGGATAGCTCTGGATTATTGCGGAGCATAGTTACTATTTGATCCATAGCATTCGTATCATGTGGCAAAGGTACATACGCATTGTTTGCAAAGTAAATAGGGGTCTTTTTATTTCCATACTTAGCCAATAAATCTTCTAATGTACGTCTTCTTTCTTCCGAAATAACCAAATTTCCTCCATTATGCTCTGGTGTTTTTACATTTTCTACAGAAGCTACTATCTCTTTGTTGTTTTGTACATTATCATGCACTGCTTGCTTTTTAGAAGCCAACAAAATAGAGTCCATACGCTGTTGGATTTTGTCAAGCTTATCCTTGTTGTTCAATGTTGCTAAAGGAACCATCACAGCTGCCAATAGTTTTTGCTGATCACTTAAATCTTTTATTGATTTAGCCATCGTTTCTAATTGCTTCTGTAATAAAATATCCTTATCGGAATTATTAGCTACAGATTTTGCTGTATTAGGATTATTCTTAGCTACATAATTTGACCTATTAGGATTAGGCTTTGCTACAGGTTTTGCTGCATTAGGATTATTTTTAGCTACATAATTTGCTCTATTGAGATTACTATTGGCCACATACTTTACCGTATCTGTCAAATGAATAACCGATATACTGTCTTTTTTCATCATATAAGCCAATAGGATATCCAATTTTCTATTTACTTGCTCTATGTCTGTATGAGTAGAGTCCATATTTTGAGCTAAATAGTAAAAGTTTTTTACCTCATTGGATTCATATATGTTTGAAACAGCCTTTTTCTGTTGAGATTTATGCAAATTAGCCAGTTTCTCTCCTCTTATTTTTCTCATTTTAGCCTCTGCAACCTTTTGTAAGAGTAATTGTAGTTCCTCTTTGGATAATACAATCTCTTTCTGCTGATTGTATAGTTTATCTTGAGCAAAAATAATAGTTGGAACAAACACTAATATAAATATAATCCCCTTTTTTATGATATTATTCATATTTGGGCTTTTTTATTTAGTTCCTTTTGTTGTTGTATTCATTTTTTGTCCTGTAGGCACAACGACATTTGTTTTTTGGATATTTCCTTCCAAATTCTTAACCGCTTCAAGTATAGACTGATTCATTTTTTGCTGTTCTTCTATCTTCTTATTATCATTATTAATCTCTAGCAACAATTTTTCGAGTCTATCAATACGTTGGTCTGGTGTTTTTCCTTCGCCTTCTTCTATTTTATTAACTATTTCAGAAATCAAGGTTTGTAATTGTTCTGGCGTCATTCTCACCAAGTTTGCTTGATTCTCGGAAGGGTAAGGAATATGCTCTGCCACGTAATTATTGCGTAACTCTTCCCATTTTTCCTTTTCTTTTAGCAATGAAGAAGCGTTATTTATATCATTCTGACGATAAGCAAGCTGTATTTGTTTTTCAACAGTTGCAATCTGTGCATTGAAATAATCTATATCTTTTTGTTTTTGAGATATAGGTGTTGCTTTTGTATCGTTTTGAACCTTTGCTTGTTCTTTTCCTTCCTTCATTCCTGTAGTCTGAAGTTCGTTAACAAGGTCTTGATAAGTATATTTTTCGTTTTCTTTAGCAAACTTAATACGAATACCTGCATTGTAAAAGACATTGCTTTGCAACTTATTAGGTGATTTTAGTGCATTATCTGCACTCTCATTACCTGTGGTATATAAGAGATTAGCCACTCCAAACAGCTCTAAATGTTTGCTTAAGGGGATTGCCAAGCCGAGTCCTCCTTTGGCAAAAATACTTGATTTGTTCTCAGCAGTGGAGACTTTACCTTGATAGTCTTTGCCTACGTTAAGATATCCTGCCCCAACAGTAATATAAGGAACCACTCCGTTAGAGACATTGAGTCGTGCTGAGAATTCTGCACCATACAATGAGAGTTTATCAAAGTCTAATGATACCTTCTCTTCCTTCATTGCTTGATAATAGAATCCTCTTACTCCTATGTATTCTGTAAAGTCAAAACCTAATGAAGCACCTGCTAAATAAGTGTTACGGAAGTTATTATCATCGTCAAAATCAATATATCCAATTGCAGGAGCCACTACAACCTTAAAATTCTTAAGATTTGTATAAGAATTGTCCAATTCTGTAAGCTCGTTAGGATTACGACCGCCCAGATACAATTGTAATCCCGCCTGAAGAGACCAATTTAACATCTTCTCATTAGAGATATTATCTGTTATCCATTGGTTATAAGTACTTGTTCTCGCTTCAGAAGGCTTATAAAGGATATTAGAGGCATCAGAGTTAAAATAAGTTCCCTTTGCCTGAAGATTGAGCGTAAGGCGTCTTGTCAAATTGAATTTAGTCCCTAAACCAAAAGCATAATAAATGGCATCTTGTTTTGTTTCATTTGCTTTTATTGTTTGTATCCCAGCCCCCAAGGTAACATAAGGCTGAAAGGAGTAAGTCATCGGTATATTACCCTTGAGTTCTCCTCCCCAACGATGAACATCTACATCAGAGGAAGTAAATGCATCCATTATATTATCTGGTACAGAAAAACCGTCAATTCTCGATTTCAATCCTAACGATTGGCTATACGAACCGAGCAATTCTAAGTTTTTACCAAAACCAAAACCTACATACCCGCCAACCATAAAACCATTTTGAATGGCTGATTTTTTATTCCACAACACATATTCCACTGTGGGGGCTATGGCAAAACTAATATCCTTAACTTGTGCTACAGCATTGAAACCTAATGTAATAGCAAAAAAACTTGTGAAAATTTTTCTTTTCATAAAATAATAATTCTTTCTATTTTCTTATAATAGATTATTTCTATTAATCGGGGGCAAAAGTACAAAAATATTTATATATACAATAAAAAAATATACTATATATTAGCACTCTCCAAAATTAACAATTAGCCCTTTACAATTAACAATTAAAAGTTGTATTTTTGCCGCTTGTAAGCCACAAGTGGCAAAATGCAACTTTTATGTTATTAGATGATTTGAAAAAGCGCAGTGGGAACTGTTGCGAACTATGTGGAAGCACTACTTCCCTGAGTATCTACCAAGTACCTCCTTCCAAAGTAGGAGGCGTAGATGATAGTCTTTTGGCCTGTGAAACCTGTATCAGCCAAATCAATAACCCTGAAACTATGGATAGCAATCATTGGCGTTGCCTCAATGATAGTATGTGGAGTGAGCACCTGCCTGTAAAGGTCATGGCTTGGCGTATGCTCAACCGTCTCAAAGCAGAAGGCTGGTCATTGGACTTACTCAATATGCTGTACCTTACAGATGAGGAATTGGCTTTTGCTCAAGCGCTTAATGACCACTTGGAGGAAGGTGAAAAAGTCATCCACAAGGATAGCAATGGAGCTGTTCTTTCCGCTGGGGACAATGTGGTACTTATCAAAGACTTAAAGGTAAAGGGCAGCAGTATGGTCGCCAAGCAAGGTACCATTGTGCGCAAAATTGCCTTAGACCCTGAAAATGCCCAATATATAGAGGGAAAAGTAGAAGGGCAACAGATTGTAATCCTTACCCAATATGTCAAGAAAACTACTTAACCCCTTTCAAGTGGTAAGGTAGCCTTTTTCATTGTATATCCAAATGAGACAAACCCTACTCCTATTCTTTCTTATAGGCAGCTTACTCTCCTGCGAACAACGCAAAAAGCCAGCAATATCCCAGAGACAAGAGGCCAAAAGTGTATATATCAAGAAATACACCTATCCTGAACTGAGCGAAGAAGCCGCCCAGAATATACGTAATTGGTATGAACTGAAAACCATTTACCAAATACTACTGAGTATTTCCCCAGAGCGACAGACTGTTCCTATACTAAAGAATACCAACCCTGACTCGCTCTATGTATATAAGCGGCTCTATGCTACCGCCAAAGAAAATATCCAAACCAATGGGAGCATCATGCAGGATTGGCGCGACTTAGAAAGTAAGTCCGACACCGCTTACAAGTTTGTCAAGCGCAAGACGGACGAGGGGGCATCCTTTGCTTGGGAAGCGATTTTGCTTAAAGATCTTCCCTATACTTTCTCTGTGCGTATGTACCCCTCCTCTGGCATCAAAAAGGTAAAGCTGGAAATCATACGCCAAAAGGATCAGAAGGTTATACGTGAACAGTTTCTACACTTGGACAGCCTCTCTCTCAATACCTTAGCCCCCTATACCAAGCTCACCACAGAAGACGATGGTTGGCTCAAGGTAGATATGCAGGTAGAGACACCCCTATATGGCGAATACTCCTTTGCTATCAACTATGATGAGAAGGAAGTAGCCGAAGATTACATTTCCTTCTATCGTTCTGAGCTTCTTTTACCTGTAAAGTACCAGGATGAGATAGAAAAATCAAGCGAGAAGCTACTGGGAAAGGAGAAAAATATCAAAAGCTCGTATAACAGCATCTATTTTTGGCTCTTCCAGCTTGAAGATGAGCTCAGGCAGCTATGGGCAAAGGACAATTTCCCTGAAAAGCTCCGCCGAAATGAGATCAAAGCCCGTCTGAAACTCTTTGAGACCTATGTACGTCGTCTCTCTAGTGAGGTCAAAGAAAACCCCAGACTTACCAAGGAGGAAGTACAACAAGGCATCTTAGACATACGAGAGTCCTTTGCCTCAGTGATTCGTTATATCAACTTCCTTAACAAGGAAAAGTTGGACGACAAGCTCGACACCTTGCTCAATAGTTCCGATACCCTCACACTCAGCCCCAATCACCTACTCCCACCCCAATGATACAAACCAAGGCCATAGTTCTTTCTGCTATTAAATTCCAGGAAACAAGCCTTATCGTACGTTGTTATACACTAGAAGGGATACGCTCCTACCTGCTTAGGGGCGTACTTAAGCATAAGAAAAAAGCCATTACCCCCGCCTATTTCCAACCCTTGAGTCAGTTGGAGGTTATCACCACTGACCGTAATGATGGCACACTGGAGTATATCAAGGAAGTGAAAGTCAGTTATCCTTATAAGAACTTGCACCAAAGCGTAATCCGTAGTTCGGTATTGTTTTTCTTGGCCGAGATAGGGGGGAGTGTATTACAGGAGGAAGTACCTAATGCTGCCCTTTTTTCCTTTTGGGAGAAGAACCTACAATGGTATGACAGGGCAGAGCACTTTGCTAACTTTCACCTAAAATTCCTCACTGACCTTACTTTCTACTTAGGAGTATTACCCAATACAAGTGCTATAGAACTCCCCTTTTTTGATCTAGAAGCTGGGGTATTTGTCGCCATGCACAATGGCCATTTTCTGATGAGCGAGTCCGAGAGTCTTCTTTTGAAATTCTTCCTCACCCACTCCATAGAGGAGGTTAGCCAACTGAAAATGAGCCGAGAAGAGCGCAATGACCTCTTGGAGCAACTCTTGAACTATTACCGCTGGCACCTGCCCGCCTTCAAGACACCCCACTCATGGGAAGTGCTCAAAAGCGTGTTATAGACTTGCTTTCTAAGGAATTTTATTGTACTTTTGTGGCGTGGTTAATTTGACCCAATGATTCTATGAATGCAAACCTGAATCCAGAAAAGAGTAACCTTTCTCCCCAAGAGTTAGATATAGAACGTGCCTTACGGCCACTTTCTTTTGATGACTTTACGGGGCAGGAGGCTATTCTGGAAAACCTTAAAATATTCGTCAAGGCGGCTAATCTCCGTGGAGAAGCCCTTGATCACACCCTCTTCCATGGACCTCCTGGACTGGGGAAAACAACCCTTGCCAATATCTTGGCCAATGAACTGGGCGTGGGTATCAAAATCACCTCAGGCCCAGTGCTGGACAAGCCTGGGGATTTGGCTGGGCTTCTGACCAATTTGGAGCCTCGTGATGTACTCTTTATTGATGAGATTCACCGTCTAAGCCCCATTGTAGAGGAATACCTCTATTCGGCTATGGAGGATTATAAGATAGACATCATGATAGAGTCCGGCCCCAATGCTCGCACGGTACAGATTAACCTTAACCCCTTTACCCTTATTGGGGCTACTACCCGTTCGGGCTTACTTACCGCACCTATGCGAGCACGTTTTGGTATCCAAAGTAGGTTGCAGTACTACACTACCGAACTGTTAGCCTCTATCCTCCAGCGCAGTGCCTATATCTTGGGGACACCTATCTCCGAAGAGGCTGCCATAGAACTGGCAGGGCGTAGCCGAGGTACCCCACGTATTGCCAATGCACTGCTCAGACGTGTACGTGACTTTGCCCAAATCAAAGGTAATGGCAAGATAGATATAGAAATCACCCGCTTTGCCTTAAAAGCCCTCAATGTAGATGCGCACGGCTTGGACGAGATGGACAATAAGATACTCCTTACTATCATTGACAAGTTCAAGGGCGGCCCTGTGGGGATCACTACCCTTGCCACCGCCGTTTCTGAGAATGCCGAAACCCTTGAGGAAGTATATGAACCTTTCCTAATCCAACAAGGATTTATCATACGTACCCCCCGCGGAAGAGAAGTTACCGATCTGGCTTATAAGCATTTAGGAAAAGTACGCTTCCATGATGGGCAACCCACATTGTTTTAAGTGAAGAACAAAAAATATTGTTAATAATTAATCATTCATCATTGCTCATTAATCATTATTTTGTACTTTTGCCCTCATAAATCTATATAAAATGACCGAACAAGAACTCATCCGTCGAGAGAAGCTCGCAAAGCTCAGGGAATTAGGTATCAATCCATATCCTGCAGAGCTATTCCCTGTGAACTTCCTCGCCAAAGACATAGAAACCCAATACGAAGAAGGTAAGGAGGTAGTGGTAGCTGGCCGCCTGATGTCTTTCCGTATTCAGGGGAAAGCCTCTTTCGCTACCTTGCAGGACAGCTCTGGTCGCGTACAACTCTACTTCAAGCGCGATGACCTCTGCCCAGGGGAGGACAAGACTCTCTATAATGAGGTGTTCAAAAAGCTCCTAGACTTAGGCGACTTTATCGGGGTAGAAGGTACCCTCTTCACGACCAATATGGGAGAAAAATCCATTGAGGTAAAGCAGTTCAAAGTATTGTGTAAGACCCTACGTCCGCTCCCCCTCCCTAAGGTAGATGCCCAAGGAAAGGTACACGATGAGTTCAACGATGTAGAACAGCGTTACCGCATGCGTTATGTGGATTTGGTAGTGAATCCGCAGGTGAAAGAAGTATTTCTCAAGCGTAATCGCCTATTCAACGCCATGCGTGAGTACTTCAACAATCACGGATATATAGAAGTAGAAACCCCTATCCTTCAGGCGATTCCTGGGGGGGCTTCCGCGCGTCCGTTTATTACCCATCACAATGCCTTGGATATTCCGCTCTATATGCGTATTGCCAACGAACTCTACCTTAAGCGCCTGATCGTAGGGGGCTTTGATGGGGTATATGAGTTTGCCAAGAACTTCCGCAACGAGGGAATGGACAGAACCCACAATCCTGAATTTACAGGAATGGAAATATATGTAGCTTACAAGGACTACAACTGGATGATGGAATTCACCGAAAACCTCTTGGAGTACTGTGCCAAGGCGGTGAATGGTACTACCAAAGCAACTTTTGGCAAGCACGAAGTGGATTTCAAAGCACCTTATCCGCGTGTGACCATGACCGAAGCCATCAAACGCTTTACAGGCTTTGACATTACAGGAAAGAGCGAGGACGAACTTAGAGTTTTCGCCCAATCCATTGGCATAGAAGTAGATGACACCATGGGCAAGGGTAAACTCATTGATGAGATATTCGGAGAAAAGTGTGAAGGTAATTTTATCCAGCCTACTTTTATCACCGACTATCCTAAAGAGATGTCGCCCCTTACCAAAGAACACCGCAACGACAAGAACCTTACCGAACGCTTTGAACTCATGGTATGTGGTAAGGAAATCGCCAATGCCTATTCCGAGCTAAACGACCCTATCGATCAGCGCGAACGCTTTGAGGCACAAATGGCACTCTCCGAACGTGGTGATGACGAAGCAATGTTCATAGACCAAGACTTCCTCCGCGCCTTAGAGTATGGTATGCCGCCTACTTCTGGATTGGGTATTGGTATGGATAGGCTTATTATGTTCCTAACCAACAACGAGACCATACAGGAAGTACTCTTCTTCCCACAGATGCGCCCTGAACGCAAGGAAGTAGAACTCTCCGATGACGAAAAACTAATCCTTGACCTGCTTAAAAAAGACAACAAGTTACCTTTGGAAGACCTCAAGGCTAAAACCGAATTTTCCAATAAGAAATGGGATAAGGCGATCAAGGGACTTACCGCTAAAAAAGTAGCGGCTGTCAGCAAAGAGGGGGAAACGCTTTTTGTTTCTATTAATGGCTAGTGGTTAAACTGCCAACTGAACTGATTAACATAACAAAGCCCCAAGCTGTAAGGCATGGGGTTTTTGTTTTTAGAAGATTATAGTCAATCATATTTAACGTGAGTTCGATATAACGAAAGCTCCCACAGATTTTCACGGATTTCACAGATTTTCTATGTTTGTGTAATTGTGCTGTTGCGATTTACACAGATTTTTATAAGGCCAAAGGCCTTATTTATCCGTGGAAATTAAGGAGTTATACTTAGTTGTTGTATCATTCTCTCCGTGAAAATCCGTGGAATCTGTGGGAGAAAAATATAATTTTGTTTACGTCGAACTCACATTACTTTTAGTTACATACACTTGTCCAGCTTTTCTTCTATTCTTCTGTCAGCTCATTAAAATTCATGTCATCATGAAGACTAAGTATACAATTTGTCTACCAGTTCCTCTGCCAATGTTCCTGATTCTGTCAGCTCATAATCTTTATCAAAGCCATATATATCAAGATAATCTAATGCTAAATCTCTTATTTTATCCATATCATCTTCAGATAGCTCAATAATGACTATATGATTATCCTTATAGAAAACGTTAGTAATTATAGATTGTTTTATTAAATCTTGCAAAAAATAATATTGTTTTATCGTTAATTTCACTCTTTGCATAATCTTTTTGCTTTTTTAGTTGAAGTTGATTAACAGATACAATTTTACCCGTTGTTGGATTAATAACTACTTCTGCTTTTTTTCAAAAAAGGACAATACATCATAGTTATAGGGATTTCTAATATATCCATTTCTATTTAGATAAATTACTCTTTAACAGGCGTTTACCGAACTTTCCTTTGCTTTCTCACAGACTATTACTTATTTCTAAAAATATTCCTATCTTCTAAAGAAAAAAGACGGGATGTTTGTAGTGTTTTTACTAATTTCATTTGGGCATTGACTTCATCTCTGACAATACTCTTATCCATATTATCAAAAAGATACCCCCATTTGTACGAGGCGATGATATACGAAATAACTTCCATAGGCGCATGGATAGCACGCTCTCCATACCTTTCTGCCTTTTGTTTTATCCCTCTGTAAATCTCATCAAAGCGACCTATTAAGAGAAGAATACACAGTTCAGGCAATATTTCATCATCATAACTTTCATATTTTTGCTGTAGAATATTCTTAGGATTTACAATTTCTCCTTGCTCATCTATTACAAAAGGATAGGTTTGTTCAAAGATAGATGCTAGCTCTTCCCTTTTTTCATCTACCTGATATAACATTTCCCAACAAGAAAAATACATTTCACTAAATAGGGCGTATTCCTCTGGATACGCCTCTTTATAAGTGGCTAACACATCAAACGGATAGGATATATTCCACAAATTCCAAAACAGTATATTATCCTTAGTGATATATTGAAATTCACGTTGTATATATTCCTTATATTCTTTATATTCCAAGAATGCTTCTGTTCGCGCTTCTTCTGTCATTTTAATTTGATGCTACTTGTTGAAAATATTTCTTTGCTTAGGGAAAGATGGTATAGGCGCTACTTTACCTACTTTTTCAAGAGCAAGCCCTTTGATATCCAACTCATTAAGAATGTTTTCCAACTCTTGAGTACAAAATAATTTCGTTTCTGAAGTAGCATCCCTAAATAGTATATTCTTAGAAGCCTCTTCATAAAAATACAAATCTTTGTTTCTGTATAATTCCATTCTCTTTAAATGACTTACCCCTTCATTATTTATTCCTTCTATTATATTTTGGATATTGATAAAAACAAAATCCTTTTTTACATTGATAATTTTATAAGGTAACAATTCCGCTTGTACCTTAATCCTTTCGGTAAAAAGTATTGCTTTTCCTTTCTCCATTACTAAGAAAGCTCCGTGTACACGAGCGTCAAAACCGTCCTTTTTCCCTTTGTTGTCGAAGTTCTTATACACTTCACCTTCTAATTCCTCCCAAGAATCTATCAAGGATTGTCCTTTAAAGGTAATAAACTTTGAGGTACCTCCTATTGTCTTAAAAGTTTTGTAGGAAAAATCATTAATTAATTGATATATGTCCATATTTATTGTATCTAAGAATGTGGCTTATTGAGGCAAAGTGGTATGCTCTAAAATGGTTATAAACTCGCTGAATGTATCGCATACAAAATAGGTATTACAATTACTATTAGAAGCCTCAAAAAAGTGAGAATGGTCATAGAAATAAATCCCTTTGGAGAAATCACCTACGTCTGTGGTTACTAAAAGGAGCATGGCTCCTCCTGGATCTGCCCCGATGACAAGGCTTTTTTGGGGAAAATCCTCACTAAACTCTTCATAGGTTTCTATACATTCTTCTATATCATAGAAAAGATCAAACATAATGTATTCCTCTATATCCTTTACATAGAAATAGGCTTCATCAATGATAGCGCCGTCATTTTGGGCTAAAAAATTAAAATAATCATCGGGCAAGGTAAAGCCTAAAAACTCCTGAAAAGCAAGAGCTTTTGCTTTACTCCCTTTGTTAATTGCTTCTATTTTCATACTTATAAAATGTCTTTATGGATTGGTAAAGCGTTGAAAGCTTTTAATCCTGAAAATCATCATACTCAAAGTAATGCTCAATAGCTCCTAAAAGGACGTCTGTATCCTCGGTAGTTAGCAATTCATTATGTTCAAGCTTATTGTCTATAATGTCTTGAAAAATTCCTACTCCTGAAAAGTAAGCTACTTCAAATTGGGCTAATGATTCGGGGACTTCTCCGTACTTAGTTTCAACAGAATTTTGTTCTTTATCCTCATTACTTGATAAAACCCAAAATGCTGCCTCTTGATAATTGTCCTGTTTTTCTCCTTCGATATAAATTATACTAGGGTAAGGCAATTGCTTGTAATCTTTGATAAGCTCTTTTATTGTTTTGTAATGTTGCATATCGATATATAAATTAAATTGTTAAGCAGTAGCAGTGGAGTTGATATTTTCCAATGATTTTGATATGGAATCCATTATTTCTTTTATCCTATTGGCTGTAAGGATTCCTTTTTCTTCTCTCATTTTCTCCAACTCTTGTATGATGGCTCTAAATATATGTAATAGGTGATTTAGCTTTTTTAAGCCGCCATCAATATAGAGATAAGCGGAAGATTGTTTTGCAATAATGTAACAATCTATCCAATCATTATCTGTTTTACCTTTCATTGGGGCTGTATTGAGTCCAAAATTAAAATAATTACTTATATCAGCGGATAAGAGCCACCCTGGATTATCTAACATTCTGATAGATACTCCAAGCTCGTGCTCCCAATCTCCATCTATTTGACTCATAGTCCAATTTTGTAACCAATCTATTATATTATTCATAAATAGTTTTACTTTTTAAATTTCTAAAGAGAATGCACTTCTTCAATATCGGCTATAAAACCCTCGAAAATTTCATTATGTGTACTATTTTTATCATTATTTTTTGCTGAATAAAAGCATTCTTTGATAAAAGGATCTCGTTTAAAACACAAAATAATATACAACAGCGTTTCAAGCTCTTCTACAGAGGATATATCATTGAGTAATTTTAGATAAACACTTTTGTTTGCTTCCATATAGGTTATAATAGAGGGTAAAAGAGAGGCTTCTCTCCCTACTGAAGTAGGAACAAAATACTCAAATGGATCTATTTGAGTATTATACTTAATTATTATATGCTCACCTTGGACATTTCTGTCGTTACCATTAAATATTTCAAAAATGATATTTAGGAGTTCCAGTCTGTTGTCTGTAATGGTTAGCAATTCATTAAGAAATGGCAGTATATAAAAACAGCTTTCAGATAGACCTCCTTGTATAACAATATGATTGTCTAACTTCCAATAAGCAATATTTCTTTTGTGCAGATCATCATCAATAAGGTTATTCAATATATCAGCTATATTGTAATCTATAAAGCCTAAACGATCTTTTAGCGCTCTCCACTCTACTTTTCTGACGGAATCTAATATAATATCTAATGACTCATTCATAATCAATTATGGTTTAACAATGAAGCTGTTTAAACTTTTTAGAGGTGTAAAAGTTCCTCAAATTAATAATTTGGGTACAAAAAGAGAGCGCTAAAACTCAGTAACTTTGGGCAAAGATACAATAAATAAATGGATTATTTTTTAAGTGTGGGAAAAAGAGAATTTAAAAGCAATAATGTCCTATTACTACTTCAACAAATGGAGTAAAACGGGAGCTTTCAGTGAATATAGTTGAATTTATTAAGCAAGAAGAAATTAGACTTAGCTTACGTTCAATTGGATGGAAGCCCTAAAGCTGGAAATCACAAAGATTTATTAGGGTTTATCTTCAAGTTTCTCAAAAATGTATAACAATTTTTAACGTTTTACATACTGCATAATATCTAATTTTGTTGTATTTTTGTGATAAAGAATTAACAACCATCTTCATTAACCAAAAATATAAAAATGAAAAATATTATCCTATTACTATTCTTAGTCGTTAGTGCCACTACTGCTGCACAGACTACTTTTAGAGGCACATTGGTCAACCCCGATCAGAAACCCGTCAGTGATGCAAATATTATCCTGATGTCGCTCCCTGATTCTACCTTAGTAAAGGGAGTTATCAGCAATGGACATGGTTCTTTTGAACTACCCAATCCCGCTAATAGCAAAAAGGTGCTTATTAAAATCACACATTTGGAATACCAAGAGGAAGTATTGTCTCCTACAAGTAGTAATTTAGGTACGATTGTTCTAATTCCCACTTCTAATGAATTAGATGCTGTGGTTGTTACTGCCCGCCGCCGTCCTATTTTGGAACAGAAAGGCACTCGCATTAGTACCAATGTAGCACAATCTACCTTGCAAAAATTGCCCAATACTGATATGCTATTGAACTTTCTACCTGGGGTTAGTACTTCCTATACAGGCGGTGGTTTTGATGTTTTTGGCAAGGGGAATCCCATCTTCTATATTAATAATCGCAGGGTGCGTAACCTTGATGAGGTGTATCAGCTATCTCCAAAAGATATTGAGCGTATAGAGATGGAAACCCAACCAGGTGCCGCTTTCGATAATACAGTAGGCGCTGTTATCTACATCATACTCAAAAAGAAACCAGGAGATGGACTTAGTGGGGCAGCTGAAAACACCTTCTATTTCTTCAAAAAAGGCATAATGGATGAAACTTGGCTAAGCCTCAATTATCGTAAAGGGAAAACCGACTGGTTTACAAGCATAAGTAATGATAATCATTTTAACCAAGAAGACTATAATGTAGCTCAGGATTTGCAAGTATTTACCCAAAATAACCAGTGGCGAGTACTCAATGATGAAACCCATCAAAATCAGCACAAAAACATTAAAACAAAGATAGGATTTGCACACGAATTCTCTGAAGAACACTCTCTGGGTATGAGCATAAGAGGGAGTATTATACCTTTCAGCGGACATAACTTTAGCACTCAAGAAACGACCACTTATAAGAACCAATTGCTTACTGCTCAGGGGCGCAATGAGTATGACCAATTTGAGCAAGACAAAAAACTCAGTGTCAATGCCTATTACGAAGGCAAACTCACTGATGTACTAAAAATGCAAACTGATGTGGATTATATCGGTCTGCGTTCTGATAATACTTCAGACATTGTCGAGCACAACCTCCTTAATACAACCTCTCGCAACGTACACACACATTCCGATGTGATTTCTAATTGGTGGGGGCTCAAGACCACTTTCTTTCAACAGTTAGGCAAAGGGACTCTTGGCTATGGTGTTGAGGTAAGTAACCTACACCGCACTGAGAATTACCAAGACAATGTACTTTCTGCCTTCAATGCTAAAAATAACGAAACTCGTTCGGATGCTTTTCTTAGTTTTTCCTATCCTATCAAAAAGGTAAATCTAAAACTTGGCACACGCTATGAGTATGCTGATTTTGATTATTATGAAAACGAGCAGAAAAGCGAAGCGAAAAGTAAGACCTATCGAGATTGGTTGCCTAATGTATCGGTAGCTTTCCCTTGGGAGAAAACTCAAATAACTTTCAGCTATGCTCGCAAAATTAAGCGCCCTGCCTTCCATGATCTCAGTGACTACAATAGCTATGTTTCTTCTTTCCTATACAATCGTGGAAATCCTTATATTACACCTCAACTCACTGATGAGTGGAATACGCTGGCCACTTATGGCCCTGTATCAGCTTCCGTTACTTATTCCCATATTCACAAGGGAATTTATGCCGATTACCAACTCTCTTCTATCAACTCCGATGCAGTAGAGAGAATCCTTCGTAATTATGACGATTTTAGCCTATTGAAAAGTACACTTAATGCTCAAAAACAAATAGGAAAGTGGATGCCTAAACTTACCCTTTCCTATGAAAAACCTTTTGCTGATAAGGTGTTTTACAAAAGTGAAGGATTTTTTTCAGTAGAATGGATGAACCAAATCACCCCTTCAGAAAATTGGCTTTTTTTAGTTATGCTTCTCTATAAGAGCAAAGGCTCTATGCAAGAAGCCTACATATACAAGCCAGTGAGTGGTGTATTTGTGGGAGCAGTTCGTACATTCTTCCATCAATCACTTTCTGTATATGCTGTAGCCTCCGACTTTTATAATGGACTAAACCGACATGACCGCATACAAAACCCATATATCAGTAACAGTACCGCCCGTAACTACAGCAATTTTAGTTTCAAGATAGGGATAAGCTATAACTTCAACACTACCCAAAGTAAATACAAAGGAAAAGAAATAAGTGAGGAGGAAAACAACCGAATGTAATTTAAGAAAAACTAATCTCCACTACAAACCCCTCGTGTCCGCGTACATTGAAGACGGTATTATCCTCAAAGAGGAGGTATTGCCCTTTGATTCCCATAAGCCTGCCCTGATACTGTAGGGTCTTGGGCATGGTGAGGCTTGTCACTTTGGTAGGATACCTAAGGACGGGATAGTTGATATGATAGATAGGTACTTCTTCACTGAAGTAAGACAAGGTCTCTTGAGGGAGAAACGCCTTTAAGCCTTGTTTGATCGTATTGAGATCCACTACTTGGAGGGTATTGGTCAGCATCTTGCGCCAATTGGTCTTATCGGAGATATGCGCTTTGAGGGCGACCTCCCCTATCCCTGCCAAGTAGCGGTTGGGTACCTCCAACATTACCAAGGCCTCATGAGCGCCTTGGTCTATCCAGCGGGTAGGCATCTGTGTTTTGCGGGTAACGCCTACTTTCACCTCACTGGAGTTGGCCAAGTAAAGCAAGTGCGGTTGTAGCTGTACCTGCTGTTCGTAAGCCAAATCCCTATCCTCTATACCCAGATGTGCCTTGCTCAGCTCTGGGCGGATGATCCACTCCCCTACCTCTGGGGCTTCAAAAAAACATTTCTTACAGAGTCCCTGCCTGTAGATCTCCTTGGGTTGCCCACAGTGCAAACAGTGATAACCCGCAAAGCGCAAAGAAAGCTGTTGCCCTAATAGGTCGTTCATGGGTAGCTCTCCTTCCTCTAAAGAAAGGTAATATTGTACAGGCGTTTGCGCCTCGGTTCGCATTTTTCTTAAAACCGTTTGGTAGGTATTCATATTTTTTGTACTTTTACGTCCGCTATAGGATGAGAGTTCTATCTAAGTAAATCACTTATTTCTGTATTTGCTCCCACAGATTTTCACGGATTTCACGGAGAAAATATAGATAATAACTAAGTATACTATTATGATTTTCACAGATAAATAAGGCCTTCAGCCTTATAATAATCTATGTAATCCGAGAAAATCCGTGGGAGACTCCCATAAAGATTGACAAAAGTAGTAAAAATAAACCAAACTCCGAACATCTTTTTTAGAAAATATGGCTTTAACGATTATCCATTCCATTGCTTCTTGGTTCTTGCGCAAGCGTATAGACCAGATAGAAGAATTCATCAAACGCCCTCATGAAGTACAAGAAAACGTATGTGCCAAGCTCTTAGAAGCCGCACAGAGTACCGAGATGGGCAAGCAATACGACTTTATTTCCATTCGTAACTATGAGGATTTTGCCGCACGTATCCCCATCTCTATCTATGAGGATATAGAACCTATGATAGAGCGTGCCCGTCGTGGGGAGGAGAACCTTTTTTGGCGTACTCCTATCAAATGGTTTGCCAAGAGTAGCGGTACGACCAATGCCAAAAGCAAGTTTATCCCTGTAAGTGAGGAAGCGCTCCAGTATTGCCACTATAAGGCAGGCAAGGATATGCTTTGCTTATACCTGAATAACAACCCCGACTCCAACCTCTTTACAGGAAAGAGCCTACGCCTTGGGGGCAGTAAGGAGTTATATGAGGAAAACGGCACTATCTTTGGCGACTTATCCGCTATACTCATAGACAACCTCCCTTTCTGGGCTGAGTTCAGCTGTACCCCCTCCACCAAGGTGTCGCTGATGAGCGAGTGGGAAGCCAAGATGAAGGCTATCATTGCGGAATCCTCACGAGAGAATGTAACCAGCCTGGTAGGTGTCCCTTCATGGATGATGGTACTCCTTCGACAAGCGCTTGCCTATACAGGCAAAGAAAATGTATTAGAGATATGGAAAAACTTAGAGGTATATTTCCACGGCGGGGTGAGTTTTGTCCCTTACCGAGACCAATATAAGCAACTTATTCCCTCCGATAGTTTCCGTTATTATGAGACCTACAACGCCTCCGAGGGTTTCTTTGCCATACAGGACAGAAATAACAGTGACGAAATGCTGCTGATGCTGGATTATGGTATATTCTATGAGTTTATCCCTATGGACAGCTTTGGTACCCCTTCCCAAAAGGCTATTCCCCTATGGGAGGTAGAGATAGGTAAGAACTACGCCATGGTGATCACCACCAATGCAGGACTTTGGCGTTACCAGATAGGTGATACGGTACGCTTTACCTCCACCTCGCCCTATCGTATCAAGATTACAGGACGCACCAAGCACCATATCAATGTATTTGGGGAAGAACTTATCATAGAAAATACCGAGGAAGCGCTCAAAAGAGCCTGCCATGAGCATCATTGTAGCGTAATAGAATACACCGTGGCACCTATCTTCATGCAGGGCAACAAGAGCGGCGGACACGAGTGGATCATTGAGTTCGAAACCGCCCCTGAGGATATAGAAGCCTTCACCCGCACCTTGGACACTGAACTAAAAGCACTTAACTCCGATTACGAGGCCAAGCGCTATAACGATATGACCCTTGCTATGCCCAAGATACACATTGCCCGAAAGAACCTCTTTCACGATTGGCTTAAAGAAAACGGCAAGTTAGGAGGCCAACATAAGATTCCGCGCCTTTCCAATACCCGTGATTACTTTGAGGCAATCTGGAAGCTAAAGGATCATAATACCAATTAATAGTAGGAGATGATGGTATAGTCTCATTCATTAAGACGTAATAAAAATTACTATGAAGAAAAATATCACCAAAATACTAATTACATTAGGATTGTTGCTCTTTATTGTATTTGATATTATGTATCTTATGGGGTGTTATGTATCCCTAAAATTCCAAATAGAAGACAATGTTAGCTCCACAACCACAGATGTAATATATAATTTTGTTGATAAAGTTGCCGTTTTTTCAATAGTCAATGCTTTAATCATCTCTTTATTGGGGGGATATATTCTTTTTAGAAACAAGAGCAATACAGCTGAGAGAAAAAATAAGTCTATCCCTATTTTTGCTTGTATATACATTATCCTGCAATTATCAGTTGTATTTTATAGCTACTATGGATTAAAATCCAATAGCCAACAAAATATGATAGGAACCAATGTTATGAAAAGTATAAACAATATGACCATAGGACTTTTTACATCTCTCATTTTTAGCTTGATTATATGCTGTTTGATGCTTCTATTTATCCATAAAAGACCTATAACTAATGATAAATAATTTAAGTTTCGCAAGTCATTTTTAGGTTATAATTAATTAATAATCAATATATTGCAAAATAAACCTCCCCCTTACCCCCTCCGAAAGGGGGAATAAATTCGTTGAAAAAGATAAAAATTGTCTATCAATCTGGAAAATATCCTCTCTCTAACTCCTTGAGAATCATAAACTATCTCATTCCCCCTTTGGAGGGGGTAGGGGGAGGTTTTTGAATATCAATAAGTTACAGAACTGGCGAAACTTAAATAAATAATTCAATAAGAGTTTTTTGGAAATATAATATTTCAATAGCCTTTATACTTTTTGGCGTCTATCTTATGAATTACTTTGTATTCCACTAATAGCTATCTATGGAATGGCGCAAGGAAATTAAGATTTTACTTCTGTACAAATTAAAATAGATTAAAAAAATAAAAATTTATGAATAAAGATTTAGAAAAAAAATTCAGAAAAAATATAAATCCAAGAGTTTTTTGGGATTGTTCTTTTGAAGATTTAGATTTAGAGAAAGATAAAATCTTTATCATCGGTAGAATTATGATGAGAGGAACAGATAGGGAAATCCATTTTATAGAAGATAACTTTTCTTTGAAAGAGATAAAAGAAGCTGTGGAAAAATCTACTGAAACCGATGATGTATGTATAAATTATTACCAAAAATTATACAACTATGGAGATAAAAGACAATAAGGCTGTAGGAAAATCTCAAATAGAGTTACTTAAGAAATTAATGTCATTAGAGGAACTTTCCGAATATTGTTTGGTTGGAGGAACTAATCTGGCTCTAAGGTATGAACACAGAATATCAATAGACTTAGATATATTTAGATATAATCCTTCCGCTAATATAGAAGAAAATATGGCGATCTCAAATATGATTAAAAAGGTTTTCCCTACTGCTGAGATTATTAGTATTAATAAAATAGGTATTTTCCTGTACATAGGTGAGGTAAAAGTTGATATCATTGAATATCCTTTCCCTTTTTTCGAGGTAGAAACAATAAAGGGGATTCGCTTAGCCTCAAAATCTGATATCAGTGCTATGAAAATTAGCGCCATAACCAACAGAGGTTCTCGTAAAGATTTTTATGATTTACATGAATTATTAAAAGAATTTACCTTAAAAGAGATCTTTGATAACTATCAAAGAAAATATAATATTGATAATTTGGAAATGGCAAAAAGGTCTCTAATATATTTTGAAGATGCAAATAATGAAAAAGAAAGAAATAATAAAGTTATTAGCCTTATAAATGAAAGTTGGGAAAATATAAAAGATGATATAGAGAGAAAATACAACGAATTATTTCAAATCTCCCATAAAAACAGACAAAAGAAATGATTTTTTATGAAACCCCTTAGTATCCTGTTTTACTTCCTCTGCTTTCCTGCTTTTATGTATAGTCAAAATGAACCTTTTTTGAATGTAACACTAAGAGTACAAGAGCATACACCCCTTATGGAGATTAGAAATGTCACTGCGGATACCATACAGCTCTTTTCTAAACTGAAAAAAGAAAGCAAAGAAGCAAGTACTCATATCTTGGGCTTTAGGAAAGAGGGAAAACACTATACTGAAGAGGTATTGTATAGCTGCTATGAGTGTCTTGAGGATTATTTTTATATAGGAAATACCAAAAATAACACCATAAAGATAGCACCTCAGAGCAGTATCAGTACTTATTTTCCTTATTTATCCTCTGGAACCTATTATTTTGAGATACAAACTTTCTATATCTACCAGAAAAAGCGTTATGACTTGAAGGTAACAACCCCTAAAATCAATATCAACTAAATTTCCCTATAAGAATATGACAATGTACCTATACCTTTTCCTTATACCTTTCTTTTTGGGTTGCCAGCAAAGGACAAAAATTGTAAAAAATACTCCCTTGTTCCCCAAAAAAGAAATAGTTGTTCCCCAAAAAGATAGTCTCCCTACTATAGATTCATTAGCCATGTATTATTCCTATAGCTCGGGAAACATAAATCAAAAAAATTTTGAAGAGGTTGTCTATGAGATTATTCAATGTTACAACAAAAAGGATACTACTGCGCTAAACAAACTCATACACCCCGATATTGGTTTGTATTTCTTGTACAAACCTGGGGGTGATGTCTATTGGGCAAACCAAAAACGAATATACCTCGACACGCTCTACCAAGAGAAGGAAAAAACTTTTATTGATGGATACAACCGAAAAGTATTGGCTATGGGAAAAATAGGCGTAGGAAAAGTACCTATTGAAAAAGTAACAGAAAATATCGCCCCTGACGAATACAGTTCACTCTCAGGTATCTTTTTTGTTGCACACCCCGAGGCTCAGAAAAAACTATCTTCTTACATAACAAGTTCTCTAAGCACCCTCCCTTTTACTCCCAAAGAGAAACAAGAAGCCCAAAGAACCTTAGAAAAAGCCAAAGAAATAGAGAAAACTACCCGTTGTATTATGACGGCTTGGAAAGAAGTCTCTTCTTTTAGTAATAGTATCTACACAAACCATTTTATTTTTTACGTGACAAAAATAAAAGAGAAATGGTACCTGACTATGATAGATTTTTCTTGGATTGCTTAGAATAGAATTATATTATCTCACATAAAAGTATCAGTTTTATGGAAGAGGACGTTGTAGGAGGATATAGCATCACATATCTTTTCAAGAAAATCAATGGAAATATCCTATTATATTTGGTACGTAGTATATAATTCTCTCCATGAAACAAATATAAGAAACACCTTGCAAAGCCGTTAGAAATATCTTATCTTTGTGCCTTAAAGAAAACAATCTGAAATAGATAGCGTAACTTGCTATTAATTAAAATCTTATACAGAATAAAAGTATGAAGAATTATCAGAACGTAACTGATTTGCCTAATAATAATACCATATTCTTGGTATGGACATTCAAAAAAGAGGCGGACAAAGCTCAACTCAAGGCTGCTTTCTCCAAGGTATGTGGTTTGGTAGGAAACCTCAACAACTCGGTAGCCGATCGCTTCCCTGAAGCCCGTGCAAGCGTAACTATTGGTATTAGCCATAGCGGGTGGCTTACTTTGGGCTTACCTACCCCCCTACCTAAGGAACTCAAAGATTTTCTACCTATCAAAGGCAGCAAGCATACAGCAGTAGCCACCGAAGGCGACCTACATTTTCATATTCGCGCACATAACCCCAGCTTGGCTTATGACATGGCAGCCGTTATTACTGATGTGATGCAGCCTATAGCCGACTGTGTAGTCAATGTACAAGGGTTCAGGTATTGGGACGGACGTGCTATCATCGGTTTTGTAGATGGTACTGAAAATCCTCAAGGTGAGGAAAGAGAACAATTTGCCGTAGTAGGTGAAGAAGATCCTGATTATCAAGGAGGCAGCTACCTATTTGTCCAAAAATATGTACATGATATGAACGCATGGCATGCGCTCCCTGTAAGCGAACAAGAAAAAGTCATAGGTCGCAGCAAAGAGATGGATATAGAGATGGACGATGATACTAAGCCTTCCAATGCCCATTCTGCCCTTGCCAATGTGGGGGACGACCTAAAAGTAGTCAGAGACAATATGCCTTTCCATGACACTGCGAGCCACCAGATGGGTACTTACTTTATTTGCTATGCAAACACCTTCAGTACTGTAGAGAAAATGCTTACTAACATGTTTGTAGGCGACCCCGTGGGTAATTACGATCGTTTGTTGGATTTCAGTACTGCCCAAACAGGTACCCTCTTCTTTGTCCCTTCATTAGATATGTTGGACGACTTTGCTGGCTAATCATAGAAAAATATCAGAACTACACCAAACACATTGCACATGAACTATTACAATATCAAGCATAAGGACGAAATCGTCTCCTTCAAGGAAGCTACCCTAAGAGGATTGGGAAAGGACAAAGGACTTTTTGTTCCCGAACATATTCCCTCCCTACCTGCTTCTTTCTTTGAGGAAATTACTCAAAAAAACAATATAGAAATCGCTACAGAGGCGCTTTACCCCTATGTCAATGACAGTTTTTCCAAAGAAGAACTCCAAAAGGTTTTGGAAGAGGTGTTTGTCTTTGATACGCCTGTAAAGGAACTCTTAAGTAATACCTTTGTATTGGAACTATTCCATGGGCCTACCATGGCCTTCAAGGACGTAGGAGCACGCTTTATGGCACGTTGCTTAGGCAAATTCTCCGATAAGGACAACCCCACTACGGTAGTGGTGGCGACCTCTGGTGATACGGGGAGTGCCGTGGCCAATGGCTTTTACAAAGTGGAGGGAGTGAGAGTGGTCATCCTCTTCCCAAAAGGAAAAGTAAGCCCTTTCCAAGAATACCAAATGACTTCCTTGGGAGCCAATATACAAGCTGTAGAAGTAGAGGGTACTTTTGACGACTGCCAAGCCCTTGTAAAGCAAGCCCTTTCCGATGCATCTCTCAAGGCAGAACGCGTGCTGAGCAGTGCCAACTCTATCAATGTTGCTCGCTTTCTCCCTCAGATGCTTTACTACTTCTTTGCTTACAAGCAGGTAAAAGACCTCTTAGACGGCAAGGATTGGGTGGTGGCTGTCCCCAGTGGGAACTTTGGTAACCTAACCGCTGGCCTATATGCTCACGCTATGGGACTACCTGTAAGCAAGTTTGTAGCCGCCAACAATGCCAATGATACCTTTGCCCAATACTTACAAACAGGAAGCTATCAGGCCAAAGCCTCGGTTGCAACCCTCTCCAATGCCATGGACGTGGGGGATCCGAGCAACTTTGTACGTATCCAAGAGCTTTTTGGACATAGCCTTGAGGCCATTCGCAAGATGATTACTGCTGTGGTGATCTCTGACAAAGAAACTTTGGACGAAATCGCTTATATACATAATACCCTAGGCTATACCCTTGATCCTCATTCGGCAGTGGGACACTTAGCTTTGCAAAAAGCCCTACTTCCTTCCCAATACGGCACCGTACTAAGTACCGCCAGCCCTAAGAAGTTTGACCAGGTGATCCGCCAAGTAATTCCTTCTTTTCCTGTCCCAGAAGTGGATTTGAGTACTTGTCATAAAAAGAGTATTCCCAATTCTTATAAGGATTACAAAGAGTTGTTACTTAGTTAGTTACTCATCATTGCTATAGGCCATACAGGCAAAACTCACCTTAGCTCCTGCCTTTATAAGCAAGGCTGCACACTGGGCGAGGGTGGCGCCGGTGGTAACTATATCATCTATAATAAGCACATGCTTGCCTGCAACGGCTTTGGGGTCAGTAAGTACAAAGGTCTCGGCAGAGGTTCTTTGTCGCTCCAACCAGTGTTTTTTGGCCTGAGCCGAATTATACGTTTGTTTGAGCAAAAGATCCTCACGATAAGTCACTTGCAAGGCATCGGCAAGCGTACTACCAAAGAGTGTTACTTGATTGTAACCTCTTTTTTTCTTTTTCTTAGGGTGTAGGGGAACAGGCAGGGCCAGCTCCACTTGCGAGAAATAGCCATTGGTTACCAGCTCTGTAGCGTACCACTGTCCCAGCCAAAGACCTACCTGCTCCCTATCATGGTACTTGAGGGCATGTATCAGTCGCTGGGAGACGGTTCCCTTATCATAATAGAGTAAGGCAGAGGCTTTCTGTACCACTACCCTCCCGAAGAACTTCCTAATCATAGGGTTACGCTCATCAGGGAGTAAGTGAAAGTGGGTTTGCCTAAGCTCATGGCGGCAAGTCACACATAGGAATTGTTCTTGGCGGCTGATTATTTGACCACAGCCCAAGCAATAACGAGGAAATAAGAACGCCCCTATATCCTTAAAAACAGAAAAAAGCGTCATAGCAATAGGTTATATAAAAAAACCATCTCACAAGGAGATGGTTTTCGCTTTAAATCCAAAATCTATGAATAAAACTTTAGT
>CAURXJ010000021.1:0-37128 GCA_963528845.1 uncultured Capnocytophaga sp.
AGCGGATAAATATCAGAAAAGTAGCAAGATATGTAAAGATTTGGGAAAAATACTATAGGGATATAGAAGAAGAAAAATACAAAAGGAAAATAGACAGGCATTATCGCAAAATAGAGAAGTATTTTTCAATGAAGGATGATTTTGGTCATAAAAATTATATTGAGTTTTACCCCTCTAATTCAGAAGAAAGAAGGGTAAGGGTGGTTACTTTTTTTGGAGCAGAAGATTATCCTTGGGGTGGGAATTTTTTTAGGACAGAAAGGTATTATGACAAGAAAGGTCATTTGTTAGAGAGTGAGTTTTATTTGGATGGTTGTGAAATAGGTCCTTTTCGTACTTTTAATTCAAAAGGGAAGCTTATAAAAACGACTTCTATGGATGATCATTATTTTATAAGTATAGAACAGCTAAGAGATATTGTTCTTCGATCTCTTGGAGTAAATATTTTTGGGATCTATTTATATTTTTCTATAGAGAAGATAAAAGAAGGAGATAAATATGTCTATCTATTAAGCTTTAGGTCTCGTGGAGAATACCACCCTTGGTGTGCTTATTATATTGATGCCTATGATGGGAAGTTTCTTTTTAAGGATGTTCATTATGCTTCTTATGCTAAAGGGGAATTTGAAAGAGAACATAGTTATCTTAAAGAAAAAATTCCTATTCCTGTTAGAGATAGTATTAATATTGAAGACTCGTATTAGGTAGTGAATAGTATCAATGTAATGGTCATAGCAATGGAGATTACTCTCCCCTTATTTGAATGAGGTGATTACTAATAAATTAGAAGAAAAAAATGGGAACTAAGAAAATACTATTTTTTGCATGCCTATGGCTTGTAACCATAGGAAATGCACAAGTAATACGGGGATATGATTATTGTCATGATACCCTTGCTCAGCGGATAAATATCAGAAAAGTAGCAAGATATGTAAAGATTTGGAAAAAATACTGGTATCAGATTACTACTTATTTCTTTAGGAATGACAGTATTATTGCTGATAAAACATACAAATCGGATTTGCATTATCAAAAGAAAAAATGGGCTTCTACCCATAAGGCTTATAATATAAAAATGGCCTATAAGCCTACACTTGAGGTAGCGGAAGATTTTGTTACTATACAAGGGCATAAGATCAAGCATTATATCGTTACAGGAGAATTTTTATTAAACAAATAGTATAACAATTAAGAATGAAATCAGTTTCTTTAACCGTCTCACAGATAGAACGTTTGACAGCTGAGTCGGTAAAAATATCTTTTGAGATTCCTCAGAAGGATCGTTTTTCGTTTGATTTTTTTGCAGGACAGTTTGTGGCCCTGCAACAGCAGATAAATGGAGAGCAGGTAAGGCGTGCCTATTCTATCTGTTCGTCGCCATATGAGCCACAGCTTAGTGTGGGTATCAAGCAGATACCAGGGGGGCGTTTCTCTACCTTTGCCTGCCAACAGCTCAAGGAGGGAGACCAATTGGAGGTCTTTCCTCCAGAGGGGAAGTTTGCCTATATTCCTGAGATCTCCCCAGAGAACTTGGGGCTTTTTGCCGCAGGGAGTGGTATTACCCCTATGCTGAGCATTATCAAGGTAGCACTGGAGAAGACCCAATGCAAGATTCTTTTGGTCTATGGCAATAGAACCCCTGAAACGACTATGTTTCTTGCCGATATTGAATCACTTAAGGCACAGTATCCCGATAGGCTTCTGGTACAATATGTCTATAGCAAGACTCAGCAGGAGGGGGCGCTTTCAGGACATATAGACCCGCCTATGGTCGAGCAATTGCTTAAGGAAACCTATAAAGAGGTGAATTTTGGTCGCTTCTATATCTGTGGGCCACAGGCCATGGTCGAGGCTGTAAGGGATCGTCTGCAGAAGGATTATGATAAGAAGAAAATCCATACCGAACTATTTACCGTAACCGATAGCAAGAAGCAGTACACAGGAACTACCGAGATTACGGTACGCATAGGCGGAGAGGAAAAGACCTTTACCATAGAGCGGAAACAAAACATACTCAGCGAATTGCTGGCCAAGGGCTTGGACGTATCCTATTCCTGCCTTACAGGGGCTTGTAGCAGCTGTATAGGCAAGGTAACCGAGGGCAGTGCCGAGATGGATAACAACCAAGTACTGATAGAACGAGAGGTCAAAGAAGGCAAGATACTCACCTGCCAAGCGCACCCCACTTGTGATCATATGAGATTAGAATTTAATTACTAAAATACAGACCATGAAACATAGAAACTGGATTCTTTTGGCTTTGCTACTGCTGGCAAGTCCCCTATGGGCACAGCGTACTGCTCGCTATACGGATAGGGACGCTCGCCTGAAGAAAGCCCGCTCGCTCTACCAACAAGAGCAATACAAGGCCGCCCAACACCTTTTCAAGCAAGAGCTCCTCAAGGCCAATACTCAGGCCGATAAGGAGTTGTATAGTTACTATATTGCCTCGACGGCCATTCGCCTAAGACAACAAGGAGCCGATAAGCTCATGACGCAGTACCTAAAGGATTATCCCACTTCTTCCTATGCAGCCCAAGCCAACCTTGAGGTAGGGGATTACTATTTTGACAAAGGGGATACCAAAACGGCCATTCTATGGTATGACAAGGTGGAAATACCTACCCTCTCAACCAAGCAAAAGGAAAAATTTGACTTCCGATACGGATATGCTCTTTTCGCTCACGGTGATAAGGAGACCGCTCAGCAATACCTTTCTCAGGTGAAGAACTCCAAAGAATATGGGAAGAAAGCAGCTTACTATCTAGGGTATATTGCCTATGATGCCGATGATTATCAAAAGGCCAATGACTTTTTCCAACAAGTGGGTGAGGAGAAGGAACTCAATAAGAATCTGTCTTATTATCAGGCAGATATGAACTTCAAGCAAGGTAATTTTCAAAAAGCCTTGCAGGAAGGGCTCCTACAGTTGGAAAAGACCAATAACCTCCAATACCGTTCGGAGATTAACAAGATCATAGGGGAGAGCTATTTTAACCTCAAGGAGTATACTAAGGCCATTCCTTACTTGGAGGCTTACAAGGGGAAGAATGGAGCCTATACCAATACCGATCTCTATTACTTAGGCTTTGCCTACTATAAGCAAGGGGAGTACCAAAAGGCTATAGGTCAGTTTAATCGGATTATCAACGGAAAGAATGAGGTGGCACAGAATGCGTATTACCACTTGGCACAGTGTTACCTGAAAACAGACCAAAAACAGCAGGCACTCAATGCCTTTCGCAACGCCTATCAGATGAATTTTGTCCCAGCCATAAAGCAGGATGCACACCTGAACTACGCCCGCCTGAGTTATGATATAGGCAATGCCTATGAGTCTACTCCTAAAGTAATACAGTCCTATATGGACACCTATCCCAATAGCCATACCGAAGAGCTTAAAGGACTCTTGGTGGATTCCTATATCACTTCAGGAGGCTATCGTGAGGCCTTGGATTTGTTAGAGAAATCCGCTACGGCAGACCCTAAGATACGCCAGAAGGTGGCTTTCCTCTATGCCATGCAGCTCTATGGCGATGCCAAATTCAAGGAAGCGTTGCCTTATTTTGAGCAAGCAAAAAAGAGCCAAGCCGATGCTGAGTTTCAGGCAAGAGCTACTTATTGGAGTGGAGAGACAGCTTATCAGTTGTACCTTTACCCAGAGGCTCAAAAGGATTTTTCCGCTTTCCTTCAGGGGGGGCACACTTCTCTCGTGGAATATCCTAAGGCACTCTATGGGCTGGCTTATGCGCTCTTTAATCAGAAAAAATATGCCGAAGCAGCTGAATATTTTGCCAAATATGCCCAGACCCATCCAGAAGCTCTACGCCTTTCCGATGCATACTTGCGCTTAGGAGATTGCAACTTTGCCACAGGGAAGTATTGGCCTGCTATGGAGGCGTATGACAAGGTAATCGCCGCTAAAGCGACCAATACTGATTATGCAGCATTCCAAAAGGCCATCAGCTATGGTATAGTGGATAGAGTGCCTAAGAAAATAGAAGCACTTACGGCTTTTATCCAAGATTATCCCCAGTCCAATCTTAGAGAGGACGCCCTCTATGAGCTGGCCAACACTTATGTAAATCAAGGAAAACCTGAAAAGGCTTCAGAGCTGTATAATACCTTGAAAACCCAGTATAAGGACGGAACCTATACAGTGCGAGCTATGCTCCGAGAAGGACTTATGCTTTATAATAAGAGTGAAAATGAGAAGGCGTTGGCTCTTTTCAAGGAGATTACCAAGAAATATCCTTCTTCTCCAGAGGCCTTGCAGGCGGTAAGTACAGCTAAGAATATCTATGCCGAACAAGGAAAGATGGAGGAATATGCCGCTTGGGCTAAGGGCTTGGGCTATGTGAAGGTATCCGATAGCGAACTGGATAGTGCGGCCTTTGAGGCAGCCGAACGCCTCTATGTACAGCATAAAAAACAAGAGGCCAAGCCAGCCTTGGAGAAATACCTAAAGGATTTCCCTAAGGGAGCCAATGCGGCTCAAGCACGCTTCTATTTGGCACAGCTTTATTTTGAGGACAACCAAAAGGATAAGGCACGCCCACTTTATGAAAAGGTATTGGAGGATGGTCGCAATGAATACTCCGAACAGGTGTTGCTCAGGCTTAGCCATATCTACTTAGAGAAAGACGAGACAGAAAAGGTGCTTCCCTTGCTCAAGGAATTGGAAAAAACGTCTCCGGTATTACAGAATGTGATCTTTGCCCGTTCTAACCTAATGAGTTGTTTCTACAAGCAAAAGAATTATCCTGAGGCGATAGCTTATGCCCAAAAGATCTTGGCCGAGAAAGCTGTTGAGGAACGCCTTAAGAGTGATGCCCATGTGATTTTGGCACGTGCCTATATGGCTACAGGCACCGAGGCAGAAGCAGAAAAGGAATACGCCCTATTGCGCAAGAGTGCTACCGACGCACTTATGGCCGAAGCACTCTATTACGATGCTTATTTTAAGAACAAAGCCAAGCAGTACAAGAAGTCCAACGAAGTGGTACAGAAGTTGGCCAAGGAATATGGGGGCTATAAGGAGTTTTCAGCCAAAGGCTTGGTCTTAATGGCTAAGAACTTCTATGGACTGAAGGACTTGTATCAAGCCAACTATATTCTAAGCAGTGTATTGGAGAACTTCAAGGACTATCCAGAGGTAATCCAAGAGGCACAGGAGGCGATGAAATTGATAAAGACAAACGAAAAGAAATCTAACAAATAATTGATAATGAAAGTATTATATAATATATCGGTACTCTCACTTACCCTTTTTGCCGCAGGGGTACAAGCACAGGATAAGTTGGGCACTATCTCGGTGGATATTGTAAAACCCTATACCCCTACCATAGCCGATGTACAAAAGCCAGCGGAGCAGACACCTAAGAAGGATACCATAGCGGTAGCCAAAAAGCAGGTTACCTATTCCTCTGAGTCTATCCCTGTAGCCTCTACCTTTGTACCTGAAAAGGGGAAGGCGGTACGTATTCCTATAGCGACAACTCAGGATAGCCTTTACCACTCTTATGTAGCCTTGGCAGGGGGCAATTATACTTCCCTATATGGGGATGCCTTCATTTCAGTACCTTTTAGCCCTACTTCGGATTTGTCGGTGGACTTCACCCATCATTCCTCTCAGGACAATGTCAAAGAGGTAGAGACCGATAGCAATTTTTCGCATACCCAAGCGCAGGCGACTTATAACCAATGGGGGCAAACCTACCAGTATAGCCTTTCGGCCAATGTAGCCCATAGGCTTTCCCACTGGTATGGTGTAGAGGATAAGAGTTTGCTACCCATCTCCCAGTCCCTTAAGCAGCAGTACCTTACAGGAGGCATAGCAGGGGAGCTTTCTATGACTAAGGGTGTACTCGAAGGGGTGGATTTCTTTGTACAAGGAGGCAAAGATGATTTTGGCAGTGGGGAAGTGCAACTTAAGTTACGCCCTTCATTCAAATACGCCTTTAAGGAAGGGCAGGCATTACAGGTAAAAGCTGATGTGGATTATTTGCAAGGGAGTTTTGATAGAGGCTTTTCCAGTTTGCTCGGAATTACCTATAAGTCGGCTTTCTTGGGGCTAAGGCCAGCGTATGTACGTACTTCGGGCAACTATAGGGTAAGGCTCGGATTAGGGGCTTATTATGCTAAGGAGAACAATGGAGAAGGAGGGAGAGTTAAGGTGTTTCCCGATGTGGAACTCTCTTGGAATGCAGCAGGAAAAGCACTTATAGGTTATGGAGGGATTACAGGAGGATTGGAACAGCTCACCTACCGAGAACAATCCTTGGAGAACCCCTATCTGTCTCCGACCCAGCACCTACACCCTACCTATACCCCTTATGATATATTTGCAGGGATCAGAGGTGCACTTTTCCAAGGATTCTCTTATGATTTCAAGGCTTTCTATACACGTATAGTACGGATGCCTATGTATCAGGCCAATGAAAAATATACCCTTGCCGATCGTAAGCCTTATCACTATGATAATTCCTATAGCATTGTCTATGAGGATGCTATGTCCTTTGGGGCAAAAGCAACTATCAGGGGTAAGTTCTCGGATCGTTTCTATATAGATGCCTTTGCCAAGGTCAATGCCTATTCCTTTGATGCACTGAAAGCGAAGGAAAGAAACTTACCGCTATTTACCTCCGCCCTTTCGGCAAGTTACCGCATTCTTCCCCAGTGGAATGTAGGGACTTCTTTCTACTATGTAGGAGAGCGAAAGGATATAGCCCATACGCTACCTACTTTAGAGGCTAAGGAACTGACCCTTGATGGCTTTTTTGATCTTAACTTCTCAACCGACTATACCTTCCTTAAGCGCTGGACAGCTTTTGTGGATTTGAGTAATGTAACAGGGCAGCACTACCAGCGATGGACGTCCTACCCTGTACAAGGCTTCCAATTCCTCGTAGGGGTGAAATATCGCTTCAATGTGAAATAGAGAGAAAAGACAAGAGGTTGTTCGCCAAAGAACAACCTCTTTTTAATTGGATATGATTTGAGAAAATTAAACTAATATTTGTACCCCACTGGTGGTGATTTTACTGTCTAAGTAGAAATCGATACGGCCTAAGTTGATTCCATAGCAGCCTACTTGGTTGATGAGGATTTCGCGATTGGCCTTATTCTTGACAATGACAGGTTCGCTCATGAAAGTATGGGTATGGCCGCCTATGATAAGGTCGGTTTCGGAGGTCTTTTTAGCAATGGTAAGGTCGCATACCTTATCGGTACGATACTGGAATCCCAAGTGAGAGAGACAGATGACAATGTCGCAGTTCTCTGTCTTTCTGAGTTTCTTCTCCATATCTATGGCAATTTCCACAGGATCAAGGTATTTGGTTTCTCTGTAGAGTTCCTTGGTAACCAGACCTTTAAGCTCTACGCCTAAGCCATAGACACCTATACGTACTTCATCTACTTCGAATACTTTGTAAGGCTTTGTTTTTCCTTCTAATACGGTATTGGTAAAGTCGTAATTGGAAGAAATGAAATCAAATTTGGCATGAGGCATCTGGAAGAGGAGACCCTCTATTCCATTGTCAAAATCATGGTTTCCGAAAGTAGCTGCATCGTACTTGAGCATGGACATCAGTCGGAATTCTAATTCGCCCCCGTAATAGTTGAAATAAGGAGTACCCTGAAAGATATCCCCTGCATCAAAGAGCAGTGTATTGGGGTTTTCTTGACGCACTTGTTCTACTAAGACAGCACGGCGCGCTACTCCCCCCTTATCGGGGTAGTGAGGGTCGTCGGTAGGCATAGGGTCTATATGACTATGGGTGTCATTGGTATGGAGTATGGTGATATGTTTCTTATGTTTTTTGAGCTTATCCTTGTTTTTATCTCTGTCAAAGGCATAGGAAACGCCTCCCAGCCCTAAAAACAGGGCACCAGCCCCGATGTTTCTTACGAAATTTCTTCTTTCCATATAAAATTGTGTTTTATAGTTTGAAAATTATTTTATTTTGAATCTTCCGTCGGACTTAAAATCTATAGGGTTTGTTTTTCTTAGGTAATCAATCAGCGCTTCTCTGGCATTGTAACTGATGTTGGTAACATCTATGGAGTTCTTAAAGAAATTCATCTTATCCCCCCCATTGTATAGATAGTCAAAAGTGCAGACGAAATAGCGCTTTTTGCGTAAGACAGGTTTTTTATTGATAAGGAAACTCACGACCTCTCCACGTGGACTCATGATGAGCTGTACTTGGTTAGAGAGAGGGTGGGGGAGCTTACTATCATAAAGATATTTGGCCATGTCATAGAGCTGTGCGCCTGTAACCTCAGCTACTACTAGATAGTTTTCAAAGGGCATTAGCTGGTAGACCATACGGGTGGTAATACTTCCTTCGGGTAACTCCGAACGGATTCCTCCCCAGTTAAATAGGGCAAAATCCACATGGCGTCTCTTTTTCTTGTAGAAATAGCCATCGGCTTGCTCACAGAGTGCATCGGCAAAGAAGTTACCAATAGGCATGTTCATCTCACCATCTTCTAAGGTTTTGATATCCTTGACCATAGTAGCATTGTTGTGAGAAAGCACCTTGTCCAAATACTTGTTCAAGTGATAGCGAAAAGGCGAAAGATAGTCCTTGATATCTTCGTCTTCTTCTGTATCCTTGGTAATGGGCATCTGTTCCCCCTCTATAGCTTGGGTGAAATAGCTCTTTGATTTACAAGAGACTATGAGCAAAAACAGTGCCAGAAAAGCAAATGATTTTTTTTTCATAAAATGTTTTTCTTTCAGGGCGCAAAATTAATAAATATTCATTACATTTGCAGAGAAATCTTTATAATTTTTATTTTGAAAATATTTAAAAATATAGCGATTAAAAATCGGATACAGAAGAACCTTAAAAAGAGAGCTAATTATCTGAATGGTAATAAGTTACAAATACATAAGGTAGGATGTATTGTGGATATAGAGGAAGTGGATAAGGTGGATTTCCTCAAGAACTTCATCAAAGAGTACGGTATCAATTCGGAAAATTATGTGATTTTGGGCTATGAAGAGAAGGGGATAGATATACAGATAGAAGGGATTCCACTCTTCGCCTGGAAGGATATCAACTATTCGGGAGGCATCCGCAACTATCATGCCGATAGGCTTTGGGAACTGGAATATGACCTGCTGATCAACTGTTTTTCCACACCCAAGCTTCCACTGCTATTGCTTTCATCGGGAGTGAAAGCCAAGCTACGCATAGGAGTAAGTGGTATAGATCCCGCTTTCAACGATGTGATTATTGAGACTCCCTTGGCCGATGGGAGTACTTTTATTCAAGAAGCTAAAAAAATAATAAAAACACTACAATGAAGACTTTACAAGGAACAGGGGTCGCACTGGTGACCCCTTTTAATAAAGAGGGGGGCGTAGATGTACCCGCTCTTGAACGCTTGGTACATACCCAAGTGGAAAATGGTATAGATTATTTGGTTGTTTTGGGTACCACTGCCGAAACACCTACCCTATCTACCGAAGAAAAGGAATTGGTCAAAATGACAGTTAAGAAGGCTAACAAAGGCAGACTGCCCATGGTCTTGGGAGTAGGGGGGAATAACACCCAAACAATTGTAGAACAAGTACGTGAGGTATCTTCTGAGGACTACACAGCCATACTTTCAGTAACGCCCTACTATAACAAGCCTTCACAAGAAGGACTTTACCAGCACTATAAGGCGGTGGCCGAGGCTACGGAACTGCCCATTCTACTCTACAATGTACCCTCTCGCACAGGGGTTAATATGGACTATCGCACTACCCTACGCCTAGCCAAAGAGGTGCCCACTATCATAGGGATTAAGGAGGCATCGGGCAATATAGTCCAGATTATGCACCTTTTGCAAGGGCGTCCTGATAATTTTTTGGTTATCTCAGGCGATGATGCTACGGCCTTACCTACGGTGCTTTTGGGCGGTGATGGTACCATCTCGGTATTAGGACAGGCCTTTCCTGAGCGCTATAGCCGAATGATACGTCAGGGCTTGGAGGGAAACTATAAGCAGGCCAACACTATTCAGTATCAGCTCTTAGAAGTGATGGAGCTAATTTTCAAAGAAGGAAACCCTGTAGGAATCAAGGCCTTGCTTACCCTTTTGGAAATAATCAATACCCCTAAAGTACGCCTTCCTTTGGTGAGTGCTACAGAGGGGCTACAAAGAGAACTGAAGACGTACTTAGAGTATATGAAAAAATAATATTTACTGCATTTTTATCTGTGAAGCCAGTAGGTAAATGACTGCCATGCGAATAGCTACCCCGTTTTCAACCTGATCAAGGATAACTGATTGCGGGCAGTCGGCTACTTCGCTGGTGAGTTCTACCCCTCGGTTGATAGGGCCAGGGTGCATGATGATGATCTCCTTACCTATCTCGTCTAGAATCTCCTTGGTAAGGCCATACTGCTGTACATACTCCCGTGTGGAGGGGAAGTAAGGAATATCCAAGCGTTCGTTCTGGATACGTAGCATATTGGCCACATCGCACCATTGGAGCGCTTTCTTCAGATCAGTTTCCACATGTACCCCTAGCTCATGTATATACTTAGGAATAAGGGTTTTAGGGCCACATGCGGCTACTTCAGCACCTTGCATGTGTAGGGCAAATATATTGGAGAGGGCTACGCGTGAGTGTAGGATATCCCCTACAATCACTACTTTCTTACCCGCAACACTTCCCAATCGCTCGCGTATGGTATAGGAGTCCAAAAGGGCTTGGGTGGGGTGCTCATGGGCACCATCACCAGCATTGACAATGGGCACTTTCACATGCTGAGAGAGGAAGACCCCTGCTCCAGGGTTGGGGTGGCGCATAACAACCATATCCACTTTCATAGCCAAGATATTATTGACTGTATCGATGAGGGTTTCTCCTTTCTTTACAGAGGATTGTGCAGCAGAGAAGTTGATCACATCGGCAGAGAGGCGTTTTTCGGCCAACTCAAAGGATAGGCGGGTACGTGTACTATTTTCAAAGAACAAATTGGCAATGGTAATATCCCTCAAGGAAGGCACCTTTTTGATAGGGCGGTTGATCACCTCCTTGAATTGGTCGGCTGTGGTGAAGATAAGCTCTAAGTCCTCAGGGGTGAGGTACTTGATACCTAATAGGTGATTGACACTTAACTGGTTCATAGTGTGTGTTTTATGGATAGGGTTGTTTTATGCTTGTTTTTCTACGAGATAGACGGCATCTTCTCCGTCTTGTGAAGCCCAATTGACCACTACGCGTTCTTTGTTGATTGCATCTACGGCTTTGCCAATATAATCGGGCTGTATAGGTAGGTCACGGCTGAAGCGGCGGTCTATCAGTACCAATAGTTCTACTTTGCTAGGACGTCCGAAGGACTGCAAGGCAGTGAGAGCAGCACGAATGCTACGGCCTGTATAGAGGACATCGTCTATGAAGACCACTTTTTTGTCCTCTACCAAGAAAGGAATATCGGTGGTGTTGGCCGCCAGAGGCTTTTCACCTCTTCGGAAATCATCGCGGAAGAAGGTGATGTCCAAGGCGCCATATTGTATGCCCGCAACCTGATACTCCTGACGAAGCATCGCCACTAAGCGCTGGGCTAAGAATACCCCACGAGGTTGCAAGCCTATCAGTACAGTATTGGAGAAATCGGTATGGTTCTCTATAAGCTGACAGGCCAAGCGATGTAGAATGACATCTAACTCTTGGGAGGTTAATAATTGTTTTCTTTCCATAATCCTTAAATAATGATTAATGACTAATGACTAATGATTAATGATTAATGACTAGAATCAATAGTTAAAATGTTATTTACAAACTTTTTAAGGCACAATAAATTGCGCCTCTACAAAGCTGGCTAAGATAATTTCTGATGCGCATAGTCTTTTGTGATTAACAATAGACAATAGACAATTAACAATTAAGTCCGTATAACAAAGCATTCTCTTTCTTGTTCGCTTCTGATGAAGAACAGAGCAAAGGAAAAAGTATCTATCACGACAGTGAAAGCCTTATTTTCGGCTAATTGTTTAAAAAAATCCTCGTTTTCCCTCTGATGTGGAGCCACTACAAGTAGCAAACTATCATTGTGCATTTGTCCTATAAGCTCCTCCTGAGTCGGTTTGTTCTCTTGTTGGTAAAGGATGATCATATCCTGCGGCTGCTTGGAAACCTCTGTAAGCGGAGCGGGAAAGAACGAGGTGAAATCCTTACGATCACTATATATTTTTATACTCTTGGGAGCAAAATATTTTACCAATCGAAGCAAAAACTGTCCTTTTCTTTTGGAGATACCTTTAGGGTAGTGCGAACAAGGGATTTTATCACGCAAGTAAAAGCACTGGGTAACCAATCGGAATACAAAGGGAGAATGTACGCCATGCTGGTTGGTTGATTTCCAAAGGAAAAGCAAATATTTCTTCCACAAGGGCATCAGTTTTCTGTTTTAGGTATGAGTTTTTCTTCTATAAGGTCTATTTCATCAGCTTTAATACCGTGAATAGGGGTTAGTTGTATGTTTTTTTCGTCTTCTGGGAAAATATCATTCTTGCTTAGAATCATTTCGTCTCCGCGCCAATTAAAATTGGGGAAGCGTAGTTCTTCTTTGCTGATTTTATTCTCAGGATAGATACCGCCATCTATATTTTTGTAGAAGACAATAGTCTCTATCTGCTGGTTGGGAGCAAAATCTATACGGATTTGGCTACATTTGGACTTATTAATTCCCACAGGCTGATTTTGGTCATTATATACGTAATAAATCACCTCGGTATTCTGATACAAATTTACGTTATTTAATTTGTTTTCGAGGAATTTTCCCTTTAAAATTTTTCCTTTTACTTGGTTAAAGCCTGTACCTAGGGTGTCCTTTTCGATCAGGAAAGCGTTGTCAAAGACTTTGAGGGTATCAAGTTTTTCGGTTTGGGTATTGGCCAGGATATGGATATTGTCTCCTGTCATTTGGCTTTTGCCACTCCATATAATAGGTTTTCCGATCAGCTTGGTAAGGCCTGTGGCTTGGCTGGAGTGGATAGAATCACATTTGCCCTGAATATCGGTCTTGTAGATACGAGCTCCAGTGTAAGCCCTCACCACGCGTGCGCCTGTCTTGCCTGTTACCATAATCCGCTTGGCATGGATGTAAATGGAGTCTTTGCCTTTTTCTACCTCACTGCTAATTAGGGCTTTTTTGGTGATGAACATGGAGTCCTGTGCCTTATATACTTCGCCATAGTGTCCTTTGACTAAGGTCTTGTTGATGGTATCTCGGATAATAATATTGTTGGTTGCCGAGGCGAAACTTCGGAATTTGTCGAAGTAGAGGCTATCCCCCGTAAGGCGCTTGTTGTCATAATCTATACGAGCCTTGTCCATGAAGTAGCCCTTTTCCGCCTTGGTGTCGTAGTAGCCTTTCTCTCCGTAGGCGATGTAATCCTTTCCAGTGATGGTTGTGGGGCCAAACATGTAGATATGCCCTGAGGTATGATAGTAATCTAGTGTAAGGGAATTGACCTCAAAGTTGGCATTGGTAACCTTCACTTGAGTGGTAAATTGACTCTTTCTTGGGGCGACAAAGTAGCGGCCTTCTCGGCTGGTGAGTACATTCTCTCCGTCAGAGATTTTGCCATAGTTCAGGTAATAAGCCTCTTGGGTGTTGCGGTCAAAGAACAGCTCCTCTGTCTCAAGGGTCATTTTCTCATTGCGTAGCTTGACATTGTTCTTGGCAAGCGCTATTTTTGTATCCCCATTGTATTCTATAAACTCGCTATTCATCTTCAGTGAGTCTCCTTGTTGGATAAATACCTCTCCGAAGGCCTTCACCTGGTTGGTCTGTTGGTAGAGTACAGCCACATCGCACCAGATGTCCATTCCCTGATGGCGGAACTGCACCTTGCGCTCCTCATCGGAATTGAAGATTGTAGCCCCAGGGTACTTATCATTGTCAATAGTGAGGGTACCAGCGTAGACAATCTCTATCTTCTTGGAGGTGCTATCCTGAGCATACACCACTGAGAATAAGAGGAAAAAGCAGGCAAATAGGTAATATATTTTTGACATAAAGGGTCTTGTCCTATCCATAAGAATTTTGTGCAAAGATACATATTTCACTGAAAAATGAAAAGTGAAAAGCGAAGATTTTTTACTTTATGCATTGGATACTACACATTATAAATAATCCCAAGACAAAGATACAATTATTTTTGGAAAAATACTATCTTTGCAAAAATATTCATCGCTATGAAATACTACCTTATTGCAGGAGAAGCCTCCGGTGACTTACATGGAGCAAACCTGATGCGGGCACTTGCAGAGATAGACCCACAAGCTCAGTTTCGCTTCTGGGGAGGAGATCGCATGGAAGCTGTCGGGGGAAAGCTCATCAAGCACTACCGAGATTTGGCCTTTATGGGCTTTTGGGAAGTGGTTACGAACCTGCGCACCATTCTTCGCAATATAGATCTCTGTAAAGGCGATATCACAGCCTATCAGCCCGATGCGCTTATCTTCATTGACTATCCAGGTTTTAATATGCGTATAGCCAAGTGGGCTAAGCGGCAGGGGATTCCTACCCATTATTACATCTCTCCACAGATTTGGGCTTGGAAAGAGAACCGCATCAAGGCCATCAGAAGGGATGTAGATGCCATGTATGTAATCCTGCCTTTTGAGAAGGATTTCTATGAGGGCAAGCACCAGTATCCCGTACACTTTGTGGGTCATCCGCTCTTGGATGCCATTGCTGCACGCCGAGAAGTAAGTATGGAGGTGTTCAAGAGAGAAAATGGCTTAGATGAGCGCCCTATCATAGCTTTGCTACCAGGTAGCCGCAAGCAAGAAATTGCCAAGATGCTCTCGGTGATGCTCTCGGTGGTGGGAAGTTATCACCCCTATCAGTTTGTTATTGCAGGAGCGCCTTCTTTAGGATATGATTTCTATAGACAGTTTATAAGGGAAGAGAACGTACATTTTGTCAGTGGGAAGACCTATGACCTGCTCTCTCATGCGCATGCAGCCTTGGTAACCAGCGGTACAGCTACCTTAGAGACCGCCTTATTCCGTGTCCCTGAAGTGGTTTGCTACCGGGGCAACTGGATTTCCTACCAGATAGCCAAGCGGGTGATTAGTCTCAAGTATATCTCTTTGGTTAACCTGATTATGGATGCCCCTGTAGTTACAGAGCTTATCCAAGGAGACCTCAATACCCGAAACCTCAAAGTGGAATTGGACAAACTTTTAGATCCTGCCTATAGGGACAAACTCCAGAGGGATTACCAAGCCCTGCGCGAGAGATTAGGTAACGAAGGGGCTAGCCGAAGGACAGCGCAGGCTATCTACAATTCCTTACAAGATAAAAGGCATAACGATAGGAGCTAAAACCGCGGTAAAGATTCCGTTGAAGATCATTCCTAAGCTGGCGTAGATGGCGTGTTTTTCGCTAAGATTGAAGGCGGCCATAATCCCCAAAGCATGGGAGGCCGTACCCAAGGAGATACCACGCCCCATAGGACTTTTGATTCCTGTCCATTGGAGTACCTTGAAGCCTAAGATGGAGCCCAAAATCCCTGTTACAATCACAGCGGCTACAGTAAGGGAGGTAATCCCATGTAGGGTCTTGGACACCTCAAGGGCGATAGGAGTGGTAACTGACTTAGGGGCTAGGGAACGAATGATGTTTTCTTCTGCGCCTAGAGCCTTGGCTATATAACATACCGAGAGAATACCCACTAGGCTACCGACAAACTGGGAGAGCAACAGCGGTAAGAGTTGTTTTCTGATCTTGGAGAGTTGTTGGTATAAGGGAACACCCATGGCTACAATGGAAGGCTTGAGCCAAAAGTCTATATACATACCAGCATTACGCTCATAGGTCTCATAGGAGATATTGAAGATGATCAAATAACCTATCAGCACACATACGGCCAGCATTACAGGATTGAGGAAGACTGATTTGTATTTCTGTTGGAGCATGAGCACTCCGTAATAAACGCCAAAGGTAATGGCTAAAAGGACTAAAGGATTTTCAAATATTTTCATTTTCGTGATGATGTTTGGTTCTTTTACGGACAAATTGATACACATGGCCTGTTACGACCATAACGATAAGGGTACTGACGAGAATAGCCACACTGATAGACCAAAAATTCTTGGCAATAAGGTCAAAATAAGCCAATATAGCCACGCTGGGAGGTACGAAAAACAATCCCAAGTGAGAGATCAACATATCGGAAAAAGCCTTGACCCAGTGCAGCTTGATCCAGCCTAAGTGTAGAAAAAGGGTCAGCAGTATCATTCCTATAATACTAGAGGGAAAGTGAATACCAGTGAGATGAACAATCAACTCTCCCAAGGCTAAACAACCAAAGATAATAGCACAATATCTGATTAACATACAAAAGTGATTAAAATGGGGGCAAAGTTACAATTTTTAATAACAAAAGACCAAGAACAAAAAGCAAATATTTTCCACAATAAAAGAGACTGTCCGAAAAGACAGTCTCTGCTACTTAGAAAGTGACCTTATTTACTGATTCTTCTAAGCCACTGGTTCATATCTACCTCTTTGAGGATAAGCTCTCTCAGGGCAGAGATAGGCACACGCTGTTGCTCCATGGTATCGCGGTGGCGTAGGGTGACGGTGTTGTCCTCCTTGGACTGGTGATCCACTGTAATACAGAAAGGAGTACCAACGGCATCCTGCCTACGATAGCGGCGGCCTATGGCATCTTTCTCATCATAAGCGACATTGAAATCATATTTTAGATCATTGAAGATCTGCAAGGCAAGCTCAGGTAGCTCGTCCTTCTTGAGCAAAGGCAATACAGCCACTTTGGTAGGGGCTAGTACGAAAGGCAAGCGTAGCACTGTGCGAGTTTCTCCATCCTCAAGAGTTTCCTCTTGTAGGCTATGGGAGAAGATGGCCAAGAACAAGCGGTCAAGCCCCACAGATGTCTCCAATACATAGGGGACATAACTTCTGTTTTCCTCAGGATCAAAATATTGTAGTTTCTTACCAGAATACTTTTCATGGTTGCCCAAATCGAAATCGGTACGGGAGTGGATACCCTCTAACTCCTTGAAGCCGAAGGGGAAGCGAAACTCTATATCACAAGCAGCATCGGCATAGTGGGCGAGCTTCTCATGGTCATGGAAGCGGTAGTTCTCCTCGCCCAATCCCAAAGAGAGGTGCCACTTAAGACGGGTCTTTTTCCAGTGCTCATACCACTCCTGTTGGGTACCAGGCTTGATAAAGAACTGCATCTCCATTTGTTCGAACTCACGCATACGGAAGATAAACTGGCGTGCTACGATCTCGTTGCGGAAGGCCTTTCCTGTCTGGGCAATCCCAAAAGGAATTTTCATACGGCCTGTTTTTTGTACATTGGAGAAATTGACAAAGATACCCTGAGCTGTTTCAGGACGTAGGTATAAGTCCATAGCTCCTTCGGAAGTAGCACCGAGCTTGGTGCCGAACATTAGGTTGAACTGCTTTACCTCTGTCCAATTCTTGGTGCCAGAGATAGGGCAGACGATCTCCAATTCCTCGATAAGTGCCTTTACATCGGCCAAGTCCTCGCGCTCAAGGGATTTACCTAAGCGGTGTAGGATAGCCTCGGCTCGCTCTTTGTATTCAATCACCTTAGGATTGGTAGAGAGGAATTGCTCCTTGTCGAAGGTCTCTCCAAAGCGTTTTTGGGCTTTGGCAACCTCTTTTTCTATTTTATCTTCTATTTTTGCTACATAGTCCTCTACCAAGGTATCAGCACGGTAGCGTTTTTTAGAATCCTTGTTGTCAATAAGGGGGTCATTGAAGGCATCCACGTGTCCTGATGCCTTCCAAGTGGTGGGGTGCATGAATATAGCCGCATCGATCCCTACGATGTTCTCATGTAGCTGTACCATCGCTTTCCACCAGTATTCGCGGAGGTTCTTCTTCAGTTCCACTCCATTTTGTGCATAATCATACACGGCACTAAGTCCGTCATAGATTTCACTAGAAGGAAAAATATAACCATATTCCTTGGCGTGGGAGATTACTTTCTTGAAAACGTCTTCTTGATTTGCCATAGTTCTGAATTAATGAGTGCAAAAATAGTAAAAAATATCGTTAGTTCTTTATTTTTTGAAAAATAAATTATCGCTTAGGATATTCCTCCCAAGGAGGAAACTCAAATTGTAGCTGTACCCACTGGGGTTGTCCTTCTTCAGAAGGGTAGTTGAAGTGGCTGAGTGACACCCCTAAGAGCCGTACTGATTCCCGTAATCGCTCCTGATAGAGCAGCTCGCTGATCACCTGATAGATAGTGGCACTATCCCCCACAAAGTCAATAAGGGTACGGCTGCGGGTTTGTTGCTTGAAATCACTGTACTTGAGCTTGAGTGTAACGGTCTTGGCCAGTAGTTGCTTCTTAGCCAATCGCTGGGCGACCTCCTCACATAGTTTCTTAAGAGGTTCCTCCATAAAGACCTCACTGGAGATATTTGTCTCAAAAGTATGTTCCACTCCGATGGATTTGACCAAGCGGAAAGGTTGTACCGGGCTTAGGTGTATGCCGCGGGCTATTTGGTAGAAGTATTCGCCATTGTTACCAAAATATTCCTGTAGCTCCTCAAGAGTCTTGGCGCGCAGGTCAGCACCTGTAAAGATTCCTTTTTGGTACATCTTTTGGGCGGTTACCTTGCCTATACCATAGAACTTTTTGATGTCCAATTGGGCTAAGAAGTCCAGCACCTCCTCCGGAGGTACCGTCTTCTGGCCATTAGGTTTGTTATAATCGCTGGCGATCTTAGCAATGAACTTATTGATGGAGATACCAGCTGAGGCGGTAAGTCCTGTTTGCTCAAATATTTTAGCGCGTATTTGCTGGGCGATAAGGGTAGCCGAGGGCATATCCATCTTGTTGGTGGTGACATCGAGGTAAGCCTCGTCCAAGGAAAGCGGTTCCACTAGGTCGGTATATTCGTAGAAGATAGCGCGAATCTGCATAGAGATCTCCCGATACCGCTCAAAGCGCGGTTTGACAAAGATAAGCTGTGGACACAACTGTCGCGCTGTAGCCCCCGCCATAGCACTACGCACCCCATAGCGGCGCGCCTCATAGCTAGCGGCAGCCACTACCCCGCGTGCTCCTTCGCCCCCCACGGCAATTGCCTTCCCCTTGAGCCAAGGGTCGTCATGCTGCTCTACCGAGGCAAAGAAAGCATCCATATCAATATGAATAATCTTGCGTTCCACAAGGGCAAAGGTAGTGATTTTTTGTTAGATTTTCCGCTCATTTTCTATTGACTTTATTCTTTGAAAATCGTATCTTTGCAGGGCAAGAAATGAAATAACCTCATGCCTGACCAAGAAAAAAGGTGTCCTTTTTTGAGTGGTTAAGCCAGTGCGTTACCCCTATTACCTATCTCAAAGGTAACTTCTTCAAAAAAAATTTTCTCATTACAATAAAATATAGTAATTTTGCAACTTCAAAACACAGCAATCATCTTATGAAAATCTCATATAATTGGATTAAAGACTTTCTCAGGATAGACTTACCGGCAGAAAAAGTAGGCGAACTCCTTACAGATTTAGGCTTAGAGGTGGAAGGTATCTCCGCTTACGAGAGTGTAAAAGGAGGTCTAAAAGGGGTCGTTGTAGGCGAGGTACTCGAATGTACCAAGCACCCCAATGCGGACAAGCTCAGCCTTACCAAGGTTCAAGTAGGAGAGGGAGTCGTCTTGCCTATCGTATGCGGGGCGCCCAATGTAGCCAAAGGTCAGAAAGTGGCCGTGGCAACTATCGGGACAACCCTTTATGACAAAGAGGGTGAACCCTTTAAGATTAAGAAAGGCAAAATCCGCGGAGAGGAGAGTCATGGGATGATTTGTGCCGAAGATGAACTTGGCTTGGGCAACTCTCATGAGGGAATCATGGTCTTGGACAGCGCTTTGCCTGTAGGTAAGCCTTGTAGTGAGGTATTCAGTGTGGTATCCGATACGGTCTTTGAAATAGGCCTTACCCCCAACCGTGCCGATGCCATGAGCCACTTAGGGGTAGCTCGAGACCTTAGAGCAGGATTGTTGCAACAGGGAATCAACAAGGAGATTATTACCCCTTCGGTAACGGATTTTTTCGTGGATAACCGCTTGCTTAAGATAGATGTACTGGTGGATAACAAGGAGTTAGCGCCTCGCTATTGTGGGGTGAGCATCTCCAATGTCAAGGTAGCGCCTTCGCCTGATTGGCTACAGCAAAGACTTAGAGCTATAGGCATTACCCCTAAGAACAATGTAGTGGATATTACCAACTATGTACTCCATGACTTGGGACAGCCGCTACATGCCTTTGATGCCTTGCGTATCGCTGGCAAGAAGATTATTGTACGCAATGCCGCTGAAGGTGAGAAATTCCAAACCTTGGACGGTGTAGATCGCAGCCTCTCGGCAGAGGACTTAGTTATCTGTGATACAGACAAACCCCTATGCTTGGCAGGGGTATTGGGAGGCACCAACTCAGGGGTGGGACAGGACACCACTCATATTTTCTTAGAGAGTGCTTATTTTAATCCAGTAGCCATACGTAAGACAGCTAAGCGACATGGTATCTCCACTGATGCGTCTTTCCGTTTTGAACGTGGTATCAATATAGATGATTGTAAGTATGCGTTGCTAAGGGCTGCTATCATGATCAAGAAGATAGCCGGAGGTGAAATCTCTTCCGATGTGGTGGATTGGTATCCTAAAAAGCAAGAGGATTTTCAGGTATTCCTCACCTACGAGAAGATAGATAGCCTCATCGGTCAGGTGATTCCACGCGATGTGATTAAGAGTATATTACACTCCTTGGATATTCAAATCAATAGCCTTACTGAGATAGGTATGGGGCTTACCGTACCTTCCTATAGGGTGGATGTAGAGCGTGATGTGGACGTGATTGAGGAAATCCTCCGTGTGTATGGCTATAACAATATAGAGTTCTCCTCCAAGGTGAGCGCCTCCATGGCACACGCTAGCCGATATGAGGACTTCAATGTACAGAATGTGATTGCCAACCAGCTGGTGGGACAAGGTTTCTATGAGATGATGAACAACAGCCTTACTTCGGTAGCTTACCAGGAGCTATCAGCTGATATCAGTGCAGCTCAGACAGTGCAAATACTCAATCCACTGAGCCAAGACTTGGCCGTGATGCGACAGAGTATGCTCTTTTCAGGACTGGAAACCATCGCTTACAACAACAACCGCAAGCGTACGGACTTGTCTTTGTTTGAGTTTGGCAAGACCTACCACAAGATAGGAGAGAGCTATACCGAACCTAAGCATCTAAGCCTTTTCCTATCAGGGAATATATACCCAGAGACATGGAATGCACCGCAAGAAAAGACCAATTTCTACTACCTAAAGGGTTATGTCAAGGCAATTTTTGACCGCTTAGGGATCACTGACCTCAAAGAAACACCTTCCCAGGAAGCTATCTATCAGGAAGGAATCACCTTATGGCTCGGTCAAACACCTGTGGCGTCCTTAGGAGTAGTGAAAAACAACATATTACAGCATTTTGATATAAAACAACAGGTGTTCTATGCCGATATTCTGTGGGATCACCTCTTGGCCAACCTCTCCAAAGAGGTGAAATACCGAGAGATTCCTAAGTATCCAGAGGTACGCCGCGATTTGGCTTTGCTCTTGGATAGTGAAGTGTCTTTTGAGACACTCCATAGCATTGCCTTGCAGACAGAAAAAGAGTTGCTCAAAAAGGTAGCCCTCTTTGACGTATATCAAGGGGATAAGCTGCCTAAGGGCAAGAAGAGCTATGCGATGAGCTTTATATTACAAGACAACAATAAGACCCTTACTGACAAGCAGATAGATAAGACAATGGCGGCTCTGGTAGAGGCTTTCGAGAAGCAAACGGGCGCTCAATTACGTTCTTAAAAGAGTAAAACTATATGGATTTTTCTTCCAAATTATTGGAAAATGCGGTCTATGAGATCGCACTGCTTCCAGGCATAGGCAAGCGAACAGCCTTGCGCTTGGCACTCCATTTGCTCAAGCAACCCAATGCTCAGACGGAGCACTTGGCGAGCGCTTTACTCAAGCTGCGTAATGAGGTTACTTATTGTAAAAATTGTCATAATATATCCGATACAGAAATTTGTGACATCTGTGCCAATATTCATCGTGATGCCTCGCTGCTCTGTGTAGTGGAAGATGTACGCGATGTGATGGCCATAGAACATACAGGACAATATAATGGCCTCTATCATGTCCTAGGGGGAAAGATTTCTCCTATAGATGGAATAGGGCCGAACCAGCTAAATATAGCTTCCTTAGTTAAGAAAGTAAAGGAAGGAGGCGTCAAGGAAATTATATTTGCGCTAAGCAATACCATGGAAGGGGATACGACCAACTTTTATATATATAGACAATTAGAAGGATTGGACGTTACTACTTCTACCATTGCGCGGGGGATCTCCGTAGGAGACGAACTGGAATATACCGATGAGGTAACCCTCGGAAGAAGTATCCTCCATCGCATACCGTTTCAAGTACAATAGTCAGTTGTTAGTAGTCAGAAGTCAGTTGTTAGTAGTCAGTAGTCAGCAGCTAGTTACTAATCACTAATCACTAATCACTAATCACTAATCACTAATCACTAATCACTAATCACTAACCACTAACCACTAACAACTAATCAATAACCAATAACAATTAAAAAAATGGCAAGATACGAACTGAAATTACCTCAAATGGGAGAAAGTGTAGAGGAGGCAATAGTCTCTTCTTGGCTCAAAAACGTAGGAGATACCATTAAAGTAGATGATATCTTGGTAGAAGTAGCTACTGATAAGGTGGATTCCGAGATTCCCAGTGAAGTATCGGGAGTAATTAAGGAAATCTTGACCCCAGTAAAATCAGTGGTGAAGGTAGGCCAAGTCATGGCTATTATAGAGACAGAGCAGCAGGACGAAATCCAAGTAGAACTCCTCAGTGAAACACCACAACCTATCCTCCCTATAGAAGAGATACCTTCACAACCTATAGAGTTGGAACTCCCCCCACAACCTACAGTGGCAGCACCCGCTGTACCTCCTATCCAAGAGGTACCAGCGCTCCCTACAGAAGAGGTACCAGCGCTCCCTACAGAAGAGGTGTCAGCAACCTCTACAGAAAAGGAACCAGCACTCCCTGAAGAGGAGGAAACCGTTGCCGCTCAGGTGCCTTATGTACCACAAGCGCCAGTGGTACTGCCTGAAACTTCCCAAGAGGAAACGAACGAACCATTCTATTCTCCGCTGGTAAAGACCATTGCCAAGGAGGAAAATATCTCTATGGACGAGTTGGCGGCTATTGAAGGCTCAGGCATAGATGGCCGTGTAACTAAGCACGACCTATTGCGTTATTTGGAAAGAAGAAATAAAACGGCTACTACTCCTGTGCCAGTAGTTGCCTCTACACCTACACCAACAGCGTCTGCACCTACACCTGTGTCTGAGCCAACCGTTGCTACAACGGAAGCAACCTCTTTGGCTTTGCCTACGACAACCGAGCTAACTACTCAGATTACCGATGTAGCACTTATAGATAACAAACTCGGAGGATCTCCTTTCTCAGTGGCTGCTGTAGTTGAATCTCAGCCTACCCCAGTAGCCGAGTCACAGTCTGCTCCAGTGGTTGAATCACAGCCAGCTGAAGGACTTTCTGCCGTAGAACTCCTTATACAACAGAAAGAAGCTGCTAAAAAAGACTCCCAAGAGCCAACTCCTGCGCCAGTAGTGCAAGAAGAAGTGCCTGTACCAGTAGTAGCACAAGAAGAAGCGCCTGCGCCAGTAGTAGCACAAGAAGAAGCGCCTGCGCCAGTAGTAGCGCAAGAAGAAGTTCCTGCGCCAGTAGTAGCGCAAGAAGAAGCCCCTGCGCCAGCAGCACAGCAAGAAAAGACAGAAGTACAGGAAGTAAAATATCCTGATATCTCTGACTTTATCAAAAACTTTGAGGCAACACACCCAAAAGAAACTCCTGTGGCTGAAAAACCAGTGACTGAAGAAACACCTGAAAAACAACCGCAACCTATTACTATAGAACCTACACCCATCACCTTGGAAGTGCCTCAGGACAAGCCAGAGGAAAAACCAGTGGTGGCAAGCACTACCTATACTCCTTCGCCAGTGGATAAGAATGTAGAGGTGATCGAGATGACCCGTATGGGCAAGCTCATCGCTAACTATATGATTGAGAGCAAGCGCGTATCTGCCCATGCTACCAGCTTCATAGAGGTAGATGTTACCCGTATTTGGAACTGGCGTAATAAGCACAAAAAGGCTTTCGAATCTCGTGAAGGAGAGAAACTCACCTTTACCCCTATCTTTATTGAGGCAGTGGCTAAAGCCTTGCGTGATTTTCCTCTGATGAACATCTCTACCGACGGTGAGCGTATCTTCAAGAAGAAACAAATCAATATAGGTATGGCTACCGCTTTGCCTAACGGAGACCTTATTGTCCCTGTGATTAAGAACGCAGATCAACTTAGTTTGGTAGGCCTAGCCAAGAATGTAAATGACTTGGCCAAGCGTGCTCGTGAGAACAAGCTTAAGCCTGATGAGGTGAAAGAGGGTACTTACACAGTAACCAATATAGGGGCTTTTGGCAATCTCTTTGGTACGCCTATTCTCAACCAACCTCAAGTGGGTATCTTGGCCATCGGTGCCATACAGAAGGTGCCTGCGGTGGTAGAAACACCCGAAGGTGATGTGATTGCGATTCGCTACAAGCTTATGCTCTCCCATAGCTTTGACCATAGAGTGGTCAATGGAGCACTCGGAGGCATGTTTGTACAGCGAGTAGCCAAGTACCTCGAACAGTGGGATGTCAACCGAGAAATATAGCCCATGCAAGGCCTTGTATTTTATGTAGCTTATCCCTTCCTATGGCTTATAGCACACCTACCCGATAGGTTGCTCTATGGGCTATCGGATGGGATATGCTTTCTTATTTATAGACTGATAGGCTATCGCAAAAAGGTGGTAAGGCGTAACCTTTGCTTGGCCTTCCCTGAAAAACCTCTTGCTGAAATCAAGCAGATAGAGGCGGCTTTCTATCATCATTTCTGTGATATTTTCTTGGAAATGGTAAGAACCATGGGACTCTCTCAGGCGCAAATGCAAGAGCGTATGACCTATACCAACAAGGAGCTGTTGGAGGGCTATTACCACAAGGGACAGAGTGTCATCATCATGTGTGGACACTACAACAGCTATGAGTGGCTGCTTTCCTTGGCCGCTCAGATTCCTCATACTTCCTATGCCCTCTATACGCCTATTACCAATAAGTATTTTGACCGTTTTGTACGTAGGCTCAGGGAGAAGTTCCACAGCTATCTCATCTCCCGCTACAAGGCTATAGAGGAGATTCGCCGCTTACAGCATGAGGGAGTACGTTGCGCTTATGGTCTGGCCAGTGACCAGTCACCCTCACCAACCAAGGCTTATTGGCGTACCTTTATGGGAGTGGAAGTACCTGTATTTACAGGAGCTGAACGTATTGCCAAACAGTTCAATATCCCCGTAGTATTCTGTGATATACAGAAAAAACGCAGAGGGTATTATGTAGCAACTTTTGTTCCTATCACCGAAGCCCCTGCCGATACTACAGCTCATGAAATTACCGATACCTTTACCCAACTACTTGAAGCCCAGATACGCAGTGCTCCAGAGTATTACCTATGGACACATAATCGATTCAAGCACGCGAAGGAAGTGAAGAGTGAAGAGTGAAGGATGAGCGTAGTCTTCTGTAGAGACGAGAGTTTATTGCGTCTTAACAAATTGGACTATACAATCTTCGGATGTCGCGAGCTGCAAGCTCGCGCTAGCATATGCTAACTACTAACCACTAACCACTAGTCGCTCGCCAGAGAAAAAAAACTAATGAAAAATACTGGTTTTCTCATTATTTTTTTGTATCTTTGTCCATAATATCAACGATAGAAATTTTCATCATAAAATTGATATTCTTTATGGATAAATATTCTTTTCTTAATGCTGCAAACACTCAGTTTTTTGCAGATTTGTATGACCAGTATTTGGAGAATCCCGACTCGGTAGAGGCCAGTTGGCGTGCGTTTTTCCAAGGATTTGATTTTGCTCGTGAGAGCTATGGGGAGGATTTCTTTGAGGAAGTAACCCTCTCTTCTGAGCCAGCCCCTCAGGTGGCTACCCCCCAAGTGGTTTCTGTGCCTGTATCGGATAAGGTAGAGAAAGAATTGAGAGTGTTGAACCTTATTAAGGCCTACCAACAACAAGGACACCTCTTGGCTCAGATAGATCCCCTTAGGGTACGCAACGCTCAGGTGGCTTTCCCTTTGGAGAAATTTGGTCTTTCTCAGTCAGACCTTTCTACAGTCTTTGAGGCAGCCAAGGAGTTGTACTTACCAGCTTCTCCACTTTCTGTTATTCTTAAAAAATTAGAGGATACCTTTACCAAGAATGTAGGTATAGAGTTTGAGCATCTAGACAATGCAGAGGCTAAAAAATGGTTCCAAGAAAAAATATATACAGGCGACTATACGGCTACTTTCTCTAAGGAAGAAAAAGTACGTATCTTACAGAAATTAGCAGAATCTACTGCTTTAGAGAACTTTTTCCATAATAAATATGTAGGCCAAAAACGTTTCTCCTTGGAGGGGAATGAGGCCTTAATCCCTGCTTTGGATGCCCTGATAGAAACAGCGGCAGACCGCAAAGGCGTCAAGGAGGTCGTAATAGGTATGGCACACCGTGGTCGTCTTAATGTACTGGTGAATATCTTGGGCAAGAACCTTCAGGATGTTTTCTCTGAGTTTGACGGTAAGGATTACCCTAATCCTGAGTTTGACGGAGATGTGAAGTATCACTTGGGACTTACTACCTTGCGCAAAACAGCTAAAGGACAGGAAGTATTGCTTAATTTGGCGCCTAACCCTTCTCACTTGGAAACCGTGAGTGCTGTTTTACAAGGAATTACCCGCGCTAAGCAGGACAACCACTATGCCCAAAATCCATCTCAAGTATTGCCTATCGTAATGCATGGGGATGCAGCCGTGGCAGGACAAGGTATTGTATATGAGGTGATGCAAATGGAGCGCCTACGTGGTTATAGGACAGCAGGAACTATTCATATAGTGATTAACAATCAAATAGGTTTTACTACCAATCCTTTTGACTCTCGTTCTACTACTTATTGTACTGATATAGCCAAAGGCTTCCAAGCACCTATTATACATGTTAATTCCGATGATACTGAAGCAGTGGTACATGCAGTACTTTTAGCCTTAGAATATCGTATGGCTTTCGGTCATGATGTATTCTTGGATTTGGTAGGTTACCGCAAATATGGTCATAATGAGGGGGACGAACCACGCTTTACTCAACCTGTATTGTACAAACTTATAGGAAGTCACCACAACCCAACGGTTATCTATACCGAAAAGCTTGTCCAAGAAGGAGTTGTTACAGCCAAGGAAATAGAGGCCTACGAAGAACAATACCGCAACTACTTGGACGGAGAATTGGAAGCATCACGTAAGAAGGAACTGACTATTATTCAGCCAATTATGCAGAACGAGTGGCAAGGCTTTGACCATATTGCCTCTGCTCAAGAGATGCTTCAAAGGGTAGATACCTCTTTTGATAAAAACAAATTGGACGAATTAGCAGCGCTAATTACTGCACTACCAGAGGATAAGAAGTTTATCAATAAGATTTCTAAGATTATTAAGGATCGCCAAAGCATCTATTTTGAACAACAGAAAGTAGATTGGGGATTGGCCGAGCACTTGGCTTTTGCTACTCTCCTTTCCGAGGGGTATAATGTACGCCTCTCTGGGGAAGATGTAGGCCGTGGTACTTTCTCTCATCGTCATGCGGTAGTAAAGGCAGAAGAGACCGAAGAGGAAATCCTACCACTTACTTATATTACGGCACAAGGCGGAGGCAAGCTCCATGTATATAACTCCTTACTTTCCGAATATGGTGTATTGGGATTTGAGTACGGCTATTCTCTTACAGCACCTAAGACCTTGACCATTTGGGAAGCACAATTTGGTGATTTTGCCAATGGAGGGCAGATTATGATGGACCAATATATCTGTTGTGGCGAAGATAAGTGGAAGAACCAGAGTGGATTGGTGATGCTCTTGCCTCACGGATATGAAGGCCAAGGAGCCGAGCACTCCTCTGCTCGCTTGGAACGCTACTTACAGCTATGTGCTACTCAGAATATGTATGTAACCAACTGTACTACACCAGCCAACATATACCACTTGCTACGTCGCCAGCTCAAGGCACCATTTAGAAAGCCGCTTATTGCCCTTTCTCCTAAGAGCTTGCTTCGTCACCCCTTGGTGATTTCTTCTGTGGATGAATTGGTTAGTGGTCATTTCCAAGAAGTTTTGGATGACACTCATGTAAATCCAGAAGAGGTAACTACCCTTGTATTCTGTTCAGGACGTTTCTATTACGATTTGCTTGCAGAACGTGAGAAATTAGATAGAAAAGATGTAGCTCTAGTACGTATCGAGCAGCTCTTCCCGCTTCCTGTGGAACAACTCAAAGAGGTGATAGCTCGTTATCCTAAAGTAACTGACTATGTATGGGCACAAGAAGATCCTAAGAACATGGGTGCTTATGGCTATATGCTTATGAACTTTGACTTAGTACCATGGAGATTGGCGGCTATGAATGCCTATTCTGCGCCAGCCCCAGGTAGTCCTAAGCGCCATAAAGCTCGTCACCAAGAGGCTATTGACAAAGTCTTTAATAAGTGACAAGTGAATAGTGACAAATGACAAGTGACTAATAAGGGTACTTGATAAAGTAAGAAGTAAAAGGTAAGAGTACTGCTCAGACCTTTTACTTTTTATTTTTTACTTTCTCCCCCCTGTCTACTGACTTCTGCTCTTGTTCGTATTTATTTTATTTCAAACAGCAAATAATCCTGTTATTATAAGTTAAAGTTTAATAGTTATTATTTTTGTATTTTATTTGTTGTTAGATGATTATATTTATTTCTTGTTGTATAAAAAGTTAAAAAAAGACTTTTAAATATTTTTTAGCATGATTGTTCGAAAATAATTTATATCTTTGCACTCAGAAAAAAATTAAATAATGGATTTTACTAATAAAACAATTGGAGAGATTGTAGCAGATGACTTTCGTACTGCTGCTATCTTTAAAAAACACGGAATTGACTTCTGCTGCCGCGGAGGTAGAACTATAGATGAAGCCTGCGAAAAGAAGGATGTAACTAAGAAAGAACTTATTGAAGAGCTTTCTTCCCTTCCTTCAGGCAAAGGAGATGCGGTAGATGTAAGTAGCTGGCCTTTGGACTTATTGGCTAACTATATTGTGAAAATACATCACGAATATGTAAGGGAGAAAACCCCTACTTTGATCCAGTTTTTGGATAAGCTATGCAAGGTACATGGTGACAGACACCCTGAACTCTTTGAAGTAAACCAGCTCTTTAACGAAAGCGCTCATGACTTAGCAGAGCATTTCCAAAAAGAAGAACGCGTATTGTTCCCCTTTATAGAAAAGCTCGTAAAGGCTTCACAAACAGGTGAACCACTTGAACCCACTCACTTCGGTACCGTGGAGAACCCTATTGAGATGATGAAGCATGACCACACCATAGAGGGAGACCGCTTTGCTAAGATTGCTGCCCTTACCGACGGCTATACCCCTCCTGCTGATGCATGCAACACCTACAGAGTTACTTTGGCTATGCTAGAAGAGTTTGAGAATGACTTACATCGTCATATCCACTTGGAAAACAATGTGTTATTCCCTAAAGCTATTGCTTTAGAGAAGAAATTGAGAGAAAAAACCGCTTAATAACTCATAGCAATTTAATTTAAGGAAAAAAACTACTTGGAAAATTTCTAAGTAGTTTTTTTGCGTAAGAGCATAAATAATACTATCTTTGTGCGCTAAAAACAAATATTGTATGTTGACTTATCTTATAGTGTTTTTAGGAGTTCAACTCCTGCAAGGACTTTTTTTATGGAAGGGTTATCAGAAGGCAGGCTACAAGGGGTGGCAAGCCTTTGTTCCTATATGGAATATGCTGATTCTGCTGAAGGTTATTGAGCGTCCTTGGTGGTGGATTTTCTTGGTCTATTTACCAGTGATAGGCAATATTATGGCCATTGTCTTGGCCTATGAGTGGTTACATGTATTTGGCTATCGCCAAAAACGCTATACCCTTTTGGCGGTACTCACCTTAGGGCTTTTTGTTGCCTATGTGATGTATCAGCCTAAAACCCAATATATAGGTAAGAGTGAGGCGGTCATTGCCGACAATGTGCCCTCTTGGCTTAGTGGAATCATCTATGCGGTGGTGGCAGCCTCTACCATACATGCATATTTTATTCAGCCTTATACCATACCAACCTCTTCGCTCGAAAAGACCCTTTTGGTAGGGGATTTCCTTTTTGTAAGTAAGTTTCACTATGGGGCACGCTTGCCTATGACCCCTATAGCAGCTCCTATGGTGCATGATACCATTCCTTTGGCAGGGGTGAAGTCTTACTGCTCTAAGCTTCAGTTGCCCTACTTGCGCTTACCCGCCTTACAGAAAATCAAGCGCAATGATATAGTGGTCTTCAACTGGCCTACCGATACGGTACGTTTCTTCCGTGATCCTTCAGGAATCCATGCTTATAAGCCAGTGGATAAGAAATCCCACTATGTGAAAAGAGCCGTGGCTGTGGCAGGAGATACTTTTGAGATACGCGATGGAGATGTCTATATCAATGGCAAGAAGGAGGTTTATCCCGTAAGAGCTAAGTTGCAAACCTCCTATACAGTAGATACCGATGCCGAGTTTAGGAGCTATTTGGTAAGCCTTTACGGTAGCCAATACACCCCTGAACAGCTATTGCCTGTCTTCTTATTCCAGAACTTTGCCATTACTGATGCTTCTGGTTTTAGTACGGATAACCAATTTGTGGTACAATCAGCAACGGAGGAGGTAGCTCAGAAGATAGGACAACTCCCACATATAGAGAAAGTAACCAAAATAGTAGCACCGAAGCAGTATAATAAGGCTATTTTCCCACATAACGAGCGTTTTGCATGGAGTGAGGATAATTTTGGTCCAGTGGAAATCCCAGCGGAAGGCAAAACTGTACAGCTTACCCAAGAAAACCTTCCTCTATACCAACGTATCATAGCTGAATACGAAGGGAATACGCTACAAACACAAGGTAATGATATCTTAATCAATGGACAAAAAGCCACTTCCTATACTTTCCGTCAAGATTACTATTGGATGATGGGGGATAACCGCCATAACTCCGAGGACAGCCGCTACTGGGGTTTTGTGCCTTTTGACCATGTGGTGGGCAAACCTGTATTGGTATGGATGAGCTGGGATAGCAATGCATCAGGGCTTGACAAGATTCGCTGGAGCCGTCTCTTTACTACCGTCAATGGAGAAGGAGAACCTGTTTCTTACCTCTATTGGGTATTGGGCTTAGGAGTACTTGGCTATATTGGTTACGAGGTCTATAAGAAGAAATATAAAGGAAAAGCAAAGGTAAAGAAATCATAATGAAGGCATTATTACACCCTACTTATTTTCCGACGATTGCCTCTTTTTCGCTTTTGGTAAAGGAGCCTTGCCTCTTGGAGGTATCGGACAACTACCAGAAGCAGACCTACCGCAATCGTACCTATATCTATGGGGCTAATGGCAAGCAGATACTCACGGTGCCTATCCTACATACAGGTGGTGAAACAGGTCGTCAGCTCTATAAGGACGTGCGGGTGGATAACCAAGTGGCTTGGCAGAAACTCCACTGGAAGACCCTACAGACGGCTTATCGCACCTCTCCTTACTTTGAGTACTATGAAGATAAGATCGTCCCTATATTTACCCAAAAGCACACATTCCTTTTGGACTTAAACCTCCGTACTATAGAGGCGGTACTGGATTGCCTCCATATAGAGGTGAGTTGGGAGCAAACTACCACTTATCAGCCTACTTACGAAGGGGTGACAGACTATCGCTATTTGACCAATGCCAAAGCGTCCTATGAGGTAAATCAAGCGCCTTATTATCAGATATTCTCAGATAAACATGGTTTTATCCCCAATCTTAGCATATTGGACTTGCTTTTCCATGAAGGAAATAGATCAATGACAAGTAACAAGTAACAAGTAACAAGTGACAAGTGACTAATGAACTATTTGTCACTAGTCACTAGTCGTTAGTCACTTTTTAAAGAGTGGAATCATATAGGTTAGGGTGTAGTTGTAGTTGATACCAAAGGAGCTACCTTCCCATACACGTTGTATCCCTGGAATCCAGAAGTTGGGGAATTGGTCGCTTTTCTTGTTGTAGAGCAGTAGGCTAAAGCGCACAGAAGCCCCTGCATAGAAGTGTTTGAAGAGTTCTACTTTGATTCCTAAAATACCCTCTAACCAGTGGGCAGTACGTCCGTGGTAGGTAGTCAGCAGGTCGCTTTGGCTGCCACTGAGCGATTCATTCCAATAGATATTGTATAGGGTATGCAGGTTATAGCGGGATACCTCTTGACTAAAAGAAGAAAAGCCATAGCGTGCCCCGAAGTAGATCATATTCTCCATTCCATACCAGTTGGTATAGGAATTATAATCGAATCCCAATTTGATATATTCGCCACGGGTAGCAAAATCAAAGTAGTTGGTGGTGCTATTCTTGTATTCCTTGCCTATTTCTCCTGCTATATAATAGCGATCATTCAAGCGATAATCACCCACTAGTTCCAGTCCTTCATAGTTCTTATCGGTAAAGGTACGTACGAGTTTGGAGATATCAGCTCCTATACGCAAGCCATAGTGCTGGTAGTGTTTTTGGCTGGCTTGAGTAGGAGTTGTGGCGGCTTTCTCTTGAGGCTTTTGCTCTTGCGCAAAGCCACAGATAGAGAGCAGCAGGCTAATAAAAAATATGAATACTGGCTTTCTTTTCATTGTCTAATTTTCTAAAAAGTACATGTACACGCTCCACCCAAGAGGTATAGCCATCTACGGAGGAGAAAGTAGCGGAGAGGTCATTATAGGTAACCCTATAGCCACACCCCTTACTGAGGAACTCTTGAGAGGGAGTAGCTGTGATCTTCAGTTCGCTTACGCTTCCACTGACTAAGACGCCCGTGCTATCAATGACCACGTCCTTGGCCAAGAGGAAGGAAGTCTCACCAGAGGTTAGTTTCAGGGGCAATACAAGGGAATCAGTAGTGGCGATGGGCTGAATGATTTGGTAGCGGTCTTTGCCCATGACCAGAAGATTATTGACCGTTTTGGTACGGCGTGGGGTAGTCTTGTCATGCACCCGAATGATAAGGCGTGGGGTGAGCACCTCATCCGCACAGATGTCGTCGTTCTCGCAGCCTGCAAGGAAGAGCACTAACAATAAGTATAAAATATTTTTCATATCAGTTCAAATTATACGAAAAAATCCCTGCAAAACAGGGACTTTTCTTTTAGAGGAAGAATATTATATTTCTTCTGCATCTCTTAGACGTTGGATGAACTCCGCTCTTTGGATTACATTACGGCGAAGCACAGAGGGCTTACTAAAGTGCTGACGTGCACGAAGCTCCTTTACAATCCCTACGCGGTCAAATTTTCTTTTGTAGCGCTTAAGGGCTCTGTCTATATTTTCTCCTTCTTTTACTGGTATAATAAGCATAGTAATAACACCTCCTTTCGTTTACGGGGGCAAAGATACAACAATTTTTTGTACCCACAAGCGCTATTGTGAAAAAAACGATAAAATTTTTCATCACGCAAAAATATTGCGCAATTAATAAGTACCTTTGCAAAGCAAAACAGAAATAATTGTCCTATGATTTTACAAATACACTCCGAAAATCCCCAGCTTTTAGACTTGCTCAATAAGAACCCACATACCGACTTTGGGATCTATGCCAAGGCCTTGCGCAATGGGCAGCTTGTGGGTAATGCCGTTTCCGCTCATCAGTACGATGTGCTTTTCCAAGATACCCGCTATAGCTATTTGCCAGAGGAAAGTAACCAGATTGATTTTCAAAGCTATAGTACTCCCTTGGTGGTGCTACATATCTGTAATGAGTTTTTCAAGGAACTCCTACAAGAGCGGCAGACCTACTTGCAGCAGGAAATCAAGTGGTTAGGTAAGTCCCGCGGTGAAGTGGATACCTACCCTTGTAGGATAGAGGTCAAGAATCTATATGCCAATTCTAATTGGTATGCTCAAGGACATTTTCTATTGGAACGTTATTTCAAGAATATACATGCAACACCCCTAATAGGGAACAACCTTTCGCTAACAATAGAGGGCAAGAACGTATTTGAGGCTATGAACCTTTTGAGTTTTGTAGCAGTGGCTACTCATATTACCAATACCTATGGGGAATACACCTATATAGATGACCATTTTGCCCAGAAATATGCACGTATTCTAACCAATATAGAACAGGTGCCTTACTTTGTGTTCTATCTCTTTATCAAAAGGGCGATAAAGAGCGAACGCCAATTTGCCGAGATCAAGCCCTTATTTGAAGCCTATTTCAAGCAGCGTGGTATGGATATAGATTTCCAGTTTGCCGATACCCACGGAAGCCGTATGAACTTTATTGTCAATGAGCTGGGAATGGATTACCCTATTTTGGACATCGGTTGTGGAGAGCTGAAGTACTACCGTCGTTTTATGCGAAGGAACTATGACTATCAACACCCTTATTTTGCTACAGATACCGATCCAGAAGTGGCAGCTCATGTGACCATTCTCAAGGAACGTATGGAAGCCGATAACCTCTATTTCTTTACCTCATGGGACGATTTTCAGTACAAAGAGCCTGTAAATATCATACTCACAGAGGTTATAGAACATAATACCCCAGCCCAAGCAACTGCCTTGGTTAAGAAGTGCCTATCGCTGAACTTCCATAAGCTTGTCATCACTACGCCTGATAGCCGTTTTAACGCCTATTACTTTGAAGAAGGGGAGGAAAGCAGACGACATGAGGATCATCATTTTGAATGGACGGACACAGAATTTCAGTCTTTTATCAAAGAATGCGTAGGAGCATTACCGCTTACCTATACTTTCTATGGAATAGGGGATAGGATCAATGGGGTAACACCTACACAAGCGGTGGTTATCACTCGGAAATAAGATTATTTGCTTGTAAGATTTGATAATAATTCTTATTTTTCTGCTTTAAGAGGCTATGAGTGATTATATAATTCAATGAGAGTAGACATAAGCAAATTATATTTTCTCCCTCAAAGCCAATACCGACAGCTGGCTTTGAGGGAGTTTATTATTTATAAAACTTTGTAATGGCTCTATTATTAAAATCATAATAGCTTAACAATCAGAAGAATACAAAAAAATCAAAACTTAAAGAAACGTACCAGCGGAGGAGTTATGAAAAAAATAATACCATCAATACTATGTTTATTTCTATTTTCGGTGGTGCATCATACTTTTTGAAGTACCACCGAAACATCAAACAAATACTATAATAATTTTTGATTAAAATAATTTCTGTAAGAGGAACTAATCCTCTACATGTCTTAATAAAAAAGAGATAAAATGTTAAAAAATTTAAGACAATTGTTGATTGTTAAAAAAATAATTATAATACTTTTTCTTTTTTCTTGCCAATACAAGAAGAATCAAGAAAGTTTTTACATCCAAAGTAGGATAGAAATACGTAATTCTACAAGTTTTTCAGAGTATGAAATGTATTGTTTTAGAAATAAAGAATATGCTGTGAGAGAGAAAATATATTTTAATCCTTTTGGAAAAGTAGATTCAGTAATGATAAGTTCAGGAATATGGTTCTATAGAACTCCTAAAGAAAAGCAACTTTCTTTATCCTTTAGTAATAACGAGGATAAATATCGAAAATATAGTATAAAATTAAATACTTTAAACCATTCTATTATAGATGGAATGGATACAATATATAACTTTAAACAAGAAGAAGGAAAGATATATTATGAGGACAAAAAGAGAGGGTCTTTTTATATTTATGAGATAGGATTTCTCTTTCCTTAAAAAATATGATACTATCATTAATCAGGTAATATCTGATAAAGAACATATTTTATGATACTTTTTAATGCAACTATTCTATTATTTGTGCTCATATTTTTTTTAGTATTCATTTTTTTGATAAAGATAGAAAAATATGCTGCTGCTTTTATACTTTTTATTATATTGATTATTCTCTTTCTTTTATTATATGCACTAAATAGAGGAGTCCCAATAGCTGATAAATTTTATAAAAGTAGAAGAAGAATATCTCATAATGATTCATTTTTTACACTACATTTATCTTCTTACGATCTAATTATTAAATGGGATGAGGTAGAGGCTATTTTTATGTCAAATTTCCCACCCGCAGAAGGAGATAATCATACTATGGAGTATAGACTTATTTTAAACAAAGAGCCATTAGAAATAAGAAAAGATAAAAATACTTGGTTAGATAACTTTTTATCCTTTCCTAAAGAGAAATATCCTTTAGTTATAATTGATAATTATAATTATTGTAGTACAGATTTTTATAACTTTCATATATTAGTGAAAAAGTACCTAATCAGAGGGAAAAATATAGAAATAGATATTTCCCCTAAAAGATTCTTTGGGAATAAAGTTGAAATTATAAAAAACAAAGATTCTATTATGATGACTCCTTCTGGGAAAATTAGCGTTGAAGGATTTCAATTAGTTTTTGATAGAGGGAATGACATTAAAGACAAGAGACTTTTAGAGTATAGAAAAATAACATTAGAATAACGCGAGTTTGATATAACGAAAGTCCCCTCGGATTTTCACGGATTTCACAGATTTTCTATGTTTGTGTAATCATGCTCCTGCGATTTACACAGATTTTTATAAGGCCTTTGGCCTTATTTATCCGTGGAAATTACAGCGTTACGCTTAGTTGTTGTGTTATTCTCTCTGTGAAAATCCGTGTTTCACATACCCAGCTGTGAGCACTCGCTGGCTTTGTGGGGGAAAATGTAATTTTGCTTACGTCGAACTCACGTTATTATATAAGAAGAAATATTCTATAAAATGAAAAAACTCATTAAAATAATCTCTATTCTTCTATTTATTTATATGGTTTTCTTTTTATTCAGTTTATATGTAGAAAG
>CAURXJ010000022.1:0-33405 GCA_963528845.1 uncultured Capnocytophaga sp.
CAACTTTATTTTAACTTATTTTTAAATCCCTGAAATTTAACGGGACACTAGTGATACCAATCATAAATTAACCACGAATAACTAATCACTAACAATCAACAAAACGTTAAAAACGTATTTTAAGCCTAATTTTTTCAATTTTATTTTCTTATCTCAAAAAAAGGTCGTAAATTAGCACCTTGAAATAAAAAGTAACTTTACAATGGTTGAAGGAGAAAAACTCATTCCTATTAACATAGAAGACCAGATGAAGACTGCCTACATTGACTACTCAATGTCGGTAATTGTCTCTAGGGCCTTGCCTGATGTACGCGATGGGCTCAAGCCTGTACATAGGCGTGTACTCTTTGGAATGCATGAACTCGGTGTACGTAGCAATACCACACATAAAAAATCCGCTCGTATCGTCGGGGAAGTACTCGGTAAGTACCACCCACATGGGGATTCTTCTGTATATGATACCATGGTACGCATGGCACAATGGTGGAATATGCGCTATATGCTCGTAGATGGACAAGGTAACTTCGGTTCTATAGATGGGGATTCTCCTGCCGCTATGCGTTATACTGAGGCGAGAATGCGCAAAATGGCTGAGGATATGCTCATAGATATCGAGAAAGAAACAGTGGATCATACCCTGAACTTTGATGATACCCTTGAGGAGCCTACCGTATTGCCTACCCGTATTCCCAACCTTTTAGTCAATGGTTCTTCAGGAATTGCCGTAGGTATGGCTACCAATATGCCGCCTCACAATCTTGCTGAGGTAGTAGATGGTACTATTGCTTATCTTGACAATCAAGATATTACCATTGATGAACTCATGGAGTATATCAAGGCACCTGATTTCCCTACAGGAGGAATCATCTATGGCTATGATGGAGTGCGTGAGGCCTTTAAGACTGGACGCGGACGCGTGATTGTACGTGCTAAAACACACTTTGAGGAGATCAATAACCGTGATTATATCGTTGTTACCGAAGTGCCTTATCAGGTAAATCCTGAGACCATGCGTGAACAAACCTCCAATTTGGTCAAAGAAGGCAAACTCGACGGATTGGCCGACATTGTAGATCAGACAGGTAAGGGAGGAATGCGTATCGTATATGAACTCAAGAAAGATGCCATTCCTAATGTAGTCTTGAACAACCTTTTCAAGCACACTGCCCTACAATCTTCTTTTAGCGTGAATAATATCGCCTTAGTCAATGGTCGCCCTGAACAACTGAACCTCAAGGACTTAATATACCACTTTGTAGAACATCGCCATGATGTAGTATATAGGCGTACCCAATATGAGCTAAGAAAAGCCAAGGAACGTATCCATATCTTGGAGGGACTCATGAAAGTTATTGCTACTCAAGATACCTTAGATAGAGCGATCTACATCATCCGAAATTCAAAGGAACCTTCAATAGCTAAAGTAGGATTAATTGAGGAATTTGAACTTTCTGAGTTACAAGCTCAAGCAATACTAGATCTTCGCTTAGGACGACTCACTGGCTTAGAACTTGATAAAATCCGTGAGGAATACGAACAAATGTTAGAGGTTATTCTAGATTTAGAAGATATCCTTGCTCACAAGGAACGTCGTACCCAGATTATTAAGGACGAACTTTTAGAAATAAAAGCCAAATATGGGGACGAACGTCGCTCTGTAATTGAATATGCTGGCGGTGATATCTCTATAGAGGATATTATCCCTAACGAACAAGTAGTCATTACCATCTCCAATGCAGGCTATATCAAGCGTACTTCTGTCAATGAATACAAGACCCAAGCTCGTGGGGGTGTAGGACAAAAAGCCTCTGCTACCCGTGATAAAGACTTTATAGAACACCTCTTTGTCGGTACCAATCACCAGTATATGCTTTTCTTTACCGAAAAAGGTAAATGCTTCTGGCTAAGAGTGTATGAAATCCCTGAAGGTGGTAAGAATACCAAAGGACGCGCCATTCAGAACCTTATCAATATCGCTACTGATGACCTTGTCAAAGCTGTTATCTGTACCCATGATCTCAAGGAACAAGACTATATCAATAGCCATTATGTAGTTATGGCAACTAAGAAAGGGGTAATTAAGAAAACTTGCTTAGAACAATACTCTCGTCCAAGACAGAATGGTATTGTTGCCATTACTATCAAGGAAGACGATGAGCTATTGGAAGCACGCCTTACCTCTGGCAATAGCCAAGTGATGCTTGCCGTGAAATCAGGCAAGGCCATTCGTTTCCCTGAAGAGAAAGTACGTGCCGTAGGTCGTAGCGGATCAGGAGTACGTGGTATCTCCTTTGACGACGAAGCCAATGATGAGGTTATTGGCATGATTACCATAGAGAATCCTAAGGAGGAAACCGTATTGGTAGTCTCCGAAAATGGTTATGGTAAGCGTACTTTCATTGATGACCCTGAGACAGGCGAGGCCGTTTATCGTATCACTAACCGTGGTGGTAAGGGAGTAAAGACGATTTCTGTAACTGAAAAAACCGGCAACTTGGTCGCTATCAAGTCCGTACTGGAAGAGGATGACCTAATGATCATCAACAAGTCAGGTATGGCCATTCGCCTGCCTGTAAGTGATCTCCGTGTTATGGGACGTGCCACCCAAGGAGTACGCCTAATCAATATCAAAGGTAACGACTCTATTGCAGCTGTAGCCAAAGTGATGAAAGAAGATGAGCAACTCCCCGAAGGAGAAAATGAGGAACTTACCCCTACTGATGAATGAATAATTATAAGTTAAACATAAAACTGAATTACCATGAAAAAAAGTATGCTACTAATAACAGCACTCACTGTTTCAGCTGTTTCATTTGCTCAAAAGAAGGAGCTGAAAGAAGTAAAGAAGGCCATTGAGAAGAATGAATTTTCTCAAGCACAAACATTATTGGAAAGTGTAAAAAATGTAGCACTTGCTGATAGAAAATATTCAGCAGAATATTATCTCTTAAAAGGAGAATTAGGACTCAAAAAAGCCATTGCAGGAAAAGATGTGATTAACTCCTTGTCGGAAGCCTCTACTGCCTTTGCCGAAGCAAAAAAAGTGGGTGGAAAAAGTTCCTCTGAGTTAGATATGCTTAAAAACGAAGGCGCAAGAATCGCCGTAGAAAAAGGACAGGCTTCTTATCAAAAGAATGATTTCAAAGAAGCAGCTCTTGCCTTTGAGCAAGTATATCGCCTTAGCCCAAGAGATACCTTATTCCTCTACAATGCAGCTGTTTCAGCTACTCAATGCAAGGAAAACCAAATGGCACTCAACTACTTCTTGGAACTGAAAGACCTAAAATATGATGGTTCTGAGACGCTCTATGCTGCTAAGAACAAAGAAACAGGCCAAATAGAAAAATCTGCTGATAAGGCTACACGCGATATGAAGATGAAAACGGGAAATTACTCCAACCCTACTCAGGAGAAAACCCCTTCTAAGAGAGGTGAAATCATCCGCAACATCGCTTACCTCTATGTAGATCAAGGAAAGAAGGATGAAGCAATTAAGGCTTTTGAATTTGCGCGCAAAAACTATCCTAAGGACGGGGAACTAATCATGCAAGAGGCTAATGTATATTATCAATTGGGCAATATGGACAAGTTCGAAGCTCTTATGAAAGAGGCTACCGACCTACAACCTGACAATGCCGATGCACAATACAATATTGGGGTAATGAACCTACAAAGAGGTAACAATGCAGAGGCAAGAAAATATTTCCAAAAAGCCCTCAAGATAGCTCCAGACAACGCCAATGCGGCAATGAATTGTGCAACTACTTATGCTAACGAAGGAGATGCTCTTGTGGATCAGATGAATGCCTTGGGAAATACAGCCAACGACATCAAGAGATTTAATGAGCTTAAAAACAGCAAAGATACTTCTTACCGCTTAGCAGCTGAAGTATTGAATGAGTATGTAAAGAACAATCCTAAGAATCCTAACAAAACTGTATTGGAATACCTTTCCAATATTTACCTATCTCTTAATGATATGACTAACTATAAGAGAATCAAAGCGATTTTGGACAATAACTAAATAGTACATAATTTTATAATTTTAAGTTCAGTGAAAACACCTTTTCCTTATTCGGAGAGGTGTTTTCTTTATTAGCTCTCTTTTCTCTTTGTAAGAAGTCTTAGCTCAGGGAATAACTAAAAAGGCTTGAGGAGTGCCCTCAAGCCTTCTAACTAAACCTTAAAAATCAATGTATTGCGGAGAAAGAGGGATTCGAACCCCCGGAGGTGTTACCCTCAACGGTTTTCAAGACCGCCGCATTCGACCGCTCTGCCATTTCTCCAAAAGAACTCTCTTGAATTCGGGTGCAAAGGTATAACTTTTTTTTTATCCTGCAAAGAAAAAAATGATTTTTTTTATCTGCAAAAAACAATTATTTCTTTTCTATCTGTATTTCAATTAGTTATAGATTATTTATAATAAATTTGAAAAATATCTTTGTTTTCTGATTTTTTTTTTTTACCTTTGTGTGATTTTAAAAAGAACATATATTATAATCATGTCAGTACATATACCTTCTATATTTACTTCTATCTTAGATAATGATTTCTACAAGTTCACTATGCAGTGTGCTGTAGTAAAACTCTTTCCCGCTATCAAGGGACGTTATGAGTTTATCAATCGTGGAAAGCACGAATTTCCAGAGGGGTTTGCTCAGGCTATGCAGGAGGCGGTGAATCAAATGGGACAACTCAAGTTATCCAAAGAAGAAAAAAACTTTCTAAAAACTTCTTGCCCTTATCTGAATCCTGCCTATATTGACTTTTTAGAAGGTTATCGTTATGACCCTTCGGAGGTGCATATCTCGCAAGAAGGGACAGAGCTTAAAGTAAGTGTAGAAGGCTACTGGTACAGAACCATTCTATGGGAAGTCCCCTTACTGGCTACCATTAGTGAATTATACTACAAGCTCACAGGAGCCGTGGCTTGGAGCGATGATCAGATTATAGCTAATACTTCCCACAAGATACATGATTATGAAGCTCTTGATGTCATTTTTGCAGAGTTCGGCACCCGCAGAAGGCACTCATATCGTACACATGATTTGGTGATGCAGACCCTTACCAAGTCCCACCGCTATAACTTCACAGGGACAAGCAATGTGCACTTCGCCATGAAGTACCAGGTAAAACCCATTGGAACTCATGCCCACGAATGGTTTATGTTTCATGCCGCTGAATATGGCTTTAAGATGTCCAACGCTATGTCCCTAGAGCACTGGGTGGACGTCTATAGAGGGGATTTGGGCGTTGCCCTCTCTGACACTTACACAACCGACGTCTTTTTCAAACAATTCGATACCAAGTTTGCCAAACTATTTGACGGGGTACGCCACGATAGCGGTGACCCTATTGAGTTTGCCAACAAAACCATAGAACATTATAAGAAATTCGGTATCAATCCTCTTTCCAAATATATCATCTTCTCCGACGGGCTAACCCCTGAAAAGGTGGAATCCATTACCAAATACTGCCGTGGTAAAATAGGCTTTTCTTTCGGTATAGGTACCAACCTTACCAATGATGTAGGTCTACGTCCTATGAATATTGTGATGAAACTCACCGAAGTACTTACTTCCGACCACGAATGGGTAAAGACCGTCAAGCTCTCCGATGAGCCGCTCAAGCACACTGGAGACCCTAGAATGATAGAATTGGCAAAGGAATTATTACGCATTCACTCTTAAAAGACAACCATGAGTATAGTAAAGAAAACCAATATAGTTGCTTATACCCTTATGATTATAGGAGTACTACTGCTCTACCTACAGTCCAAAAAGGAATATAGATTTTTCCAAGAGCAGTATGTCCTTATGGCAGGACTCATCCTGATGGTGGTGGGTATCTATATGCTTTCTAAGAAATTGTCCTCACGCGAACACAAATAATAGTATTATACAAATAATTTAAAAACAAAATTTTATGTCAGTATTAAAAATTGGAATCAATGGATTCGGACGTATTGGCCGTTTGGCTTTTAGAGCTATTTCAAAACGTGCCAATGTAGAAGTAGTAGGTATCAACGATCTACAAGATGTTGAGTACATTGCCTATTTGCTAAAATATGACTCTGTTCACGGTACTTTCCCTTTGGATGTAAAGACTGAAAACGGACACCTTGTAGTAGATGGAAAAACCATTCGCATTACTGCTGAGAAAGACCCTAACAACCTCAAATGGAATGAGGTAGGTGCTGATGTAGTACTCGAATGTACAGGTATCTTCACTACTTTGGAAAAAGCACAAGCGCACCTTAACGCTGGAGCTAAAAAGGTAGTTATCTCTGCCCCATCTGCCGATGCTCCTATGTTCGTAATGGGTGTAAACCACAAGAGCGTAAAACCTACCGATACTATCGTATCCAACGCTTCTTGTACTACTAACTGCTTGGCTCCTATTGCTAAGGTTATCAATGATAACTTCGGTATAGATGAAGCTCTTATGACTACTGTACACGCCACTACAGCTACTCAGCTTACTGTAGATGGTCCTTCTAAAAAGGATTGGAGAGGCGGACGTTCTGCACTTATCAACATCATTCCTTCCTCTACTGGAGCTGCCAAAGCAGTAGGTAAAGTAATCCCTGAACTCAGTGGTAAGCTTACTGGTATGGCCTTCCGCGTACCTACAGCCGACGTTTCTGTAGTGGATTTGACTGTAAAGACTAAAAAAGCTACTTCTCTTAAGGAAATCAACGAAGCTATGAAAAAAGCCTCTGAAGGAGAACTTAAGAACATCTTAGCTTACACCGACGAGCTTGTAGTATCTCAAGATTTCGTAGGTTGTACCAACACTTCTATCTATGATGCTAAAGCTGGTATCGAACTTAACGACCACTTCTTCAAGGTAGTTTCTTGGTATGATAATGAATCTGGCTACTCTAACAAATTGGTAGATTTAGCCCAACATGTAGCTTCTATTTAATCTTTAGAAGAGAAAAAAGACGTGTGATTTTCTTAAAAGCATACGTCTTTTTTTCAAATATAGTCACTTAATACCTCAAAATTATGATTTTTATAGTAGATAGTGGTGCAACCAAAGCCGATTGGACTGCACTAAACGAAAAAGGGATGAAAGAATTCGGCACCCAGACCCTAGGGCTTAATCCTGAGGTACTTACAGAGGAAATCGCCATGGAGCGTCTTACCACCAACGAACAGCTCAATGAGAACCGCAAGCGTGCTCGCTATGTATATTTCTATGGAGCAGGTTGTGGAACAGAGCGCCTTCGCTTATTCCTACAAGCTATTCTACAGCGCTTCTTCTCCAATGCAACTATAGTGGTAAAAGAAGATACATATGCAGCAGTACATGCCACTACCGCCGATGGAGAAAGAGCCATTGTAGGTATTCTCGGTACTGGGGCTAACTGTTCCTACTGGGACGGAAAAAAACTACACCAAGCAGTAGATTCCTTGGGTTACTCTCTTATGGACGAATGTAGTGGTAACTTCTTTGGAAAAAGGCTTATTGTAGATTACTACTTCAAAATCATGCCCGAACACCTAAGAAACAAATTCGAACACGAATATGAGCTTAATTCCGATGTGATCAAGTCTCACCTATATAAGTTGCCTAACCCTAATAGCTACTTGGCTACTTTTGCTCGCTTTTTAGTGGAGAACAAGAATGATGCATATTGCCAACGCATTATCCGAGAAGGTGTACAGCTATTCATTGATCACTGGGTAGTACAATACGAAGCCCGCAATGAAGTGCCTATCAACTTTGTAGGTAGTATCGCTTTCTATTTGCAAGATGTAGTCAAAGATGTATTTGCTAAAAACGGCCTAAAAGTAGGTAAGGTCATCCGCAAACCTATTGATGGCCTTGTGGAATATCATCTATTGCACAAGAACAGGAAATAAACTGATACCCCAAAATCAATAATGAAAGATTATATTATCGTAGGTTTTGGCTTTGCGGGATGTAGCTTGGTACATCTGTTGGAAAAACACCAAAAGTCCTTTGTGGTCTTCAGTGATGATCCTACCCCTGTTACTACGGTAGCAGGAGCCATGTTTAATCCTATCATTCTCAAGCGCTTCACCCCTGTGTGGAGGGTAGAGGAGCAGATGGCCTTACTGCTTCCTTTCTTTGGTGAAATAGAACGCAAGTTGGCCACCTCTTTCATCTATAAGACTCGCGTATTTAGGAAATTTACCTCAGTGGAGGAAAAGAATAACTGGTTCGTGGCTTCCGACAAGCCTATCCTATCCCAATACCTCTCCACAGAGGTACGTAGCAGTCTCTCCCCTTATGTAGAGACACCTTTTGGCGTAGGAGAAGTACTACATACAGGGTTGATTAATACACGTGTACTCATTCCTGCCTATCAAGAAAAATTACAGAAAGAGGGCGTGTATTTCCAAGAGAAATTGGAGTATGACGCCTTGCAGATAAAGGAGGATTGTGTAAGCTACAAGGGTATTTCGGCCAAGCGGGTTGTCTTCTGTGAGGGCTATGGTATGGTGCTTAATCCCTTTTTCAATTACCTACCTATGGTAGGAAGCAAGGGGGAACTACTTAGTTTTGAAGCAGATGACCTACAACTGGATGGGGTACTCAAGTCCGATGGCTTTATCGCTCCTTTAGGCGGTAATACTTTCAAAATAGGTACTACCTATGACAATGACGACAAAGACCCCTCCCCTACTGCTCATGGTAGGCAGACGCTTATAGAGAAGCTCGAACGACTGATCAGCTGTCCCTATCGTATCACAGGACAAATGGCAGGTATTCGTCCTACAGTGAAAGATCGCCGCCCTTTGGTAGGGGTACACCCAAAGTATAAAAACTTGTTTATTCTCAACGGATTGGGTACCCATGGTGCACTCTTAGCTCCCTATACAGCCACATCTCTCTATGATTTTATAGAAAATGGAAAAATGATAGACAAAGAAATGAACATTACACGTCATTCCCGATTTTTCCAATAAAAACGAATAATTATTTACATGATAAGAGGTAAATTTTCTATGATTTACCTCTTTTTAAATATAAAATTTATGAAAATACCTTATGTTTTCTCAGTAGCTATTTCTTTGGCTTTCACCAGTTTCTCTTATGGACAGGTAGTCCCTACTAAGGATACACTGTCTGTTGTAAAAGATTCGCTTCCCCCTGCTAAGGAGATGCTCACCATTGTCAAAGATACCCTTTCCCCTGTCAAAGATACCCTTTCTATAGTAGCTGTTGGTGATGTGATGATTGGTTCAGGCTTTCCTGCTGGGAACCTCCCAAAAGATGATGCCTTAGAGAGCTTTAAGGAGGTCAAGTCTTTTCTAAATGGAGATATTGTCTTTGGAAACCTAGAAGGGGCTATTTTAGATTCAGGTAATTCTGAAAAATGTAAAAACTCTAAGGCGGGCACCTGTTATGCTTTTCGTATGCCTGACCGCTATGGAAAAATCCTCAAAGAGGCAGGATTTAGCCTGATGAGCACCGCCAATAACCATGCCAATGACTTCGGAGAAACAGGAAGACGCAATACGGCTCGTGTATTAGATGAAGTAGGAATCTATCATGCAGGCCCTGTGGAAAACAAGTCAGTAGTCTTTGAAAAAGAGGGGATCAGGTACGGTTTTTGTGCCTTTTCTCCCAATAGCAATATGCTTTCAGTAAATGATTTGGAGCAAGCCACCGATTTGGTAAAAGAACTGCGCCCTATGGCCGACATCGTAATCGTCTCTTTCCATGGCGGAGCTGAAGGTGCCAGCCATACCCATGTTCCTCGCCAAAATGAATACTTCTTTGGAGAAAACCGAGGCAATGTATACAAGTTTGCTCACGCTGTTATAGATGCAGGCGCTGATATTGTTTTAGGCCATGGCCCTCATGTAACGCGTGCTGTGGAGGTATATAAGCAGAAGTTCATTGCCTATAGTATGGGAAACTTCAATACCTATGGTACCTTCAACCTCAGTGGGCCTAATGGCATGGCTCCTCTTTTAGATATCAAACTTGATCGCAAGGGCAATTTTCTCTATGCCAAGGTCATCTCTACCAAACAAAGCAAAGCCAATGGCTTGGAACTTGACCCCAATTATAAAGTCTTTGAGGAAATGAAACGCCTGACCAAGACTGATTTTCCTGAAACACCTTTGATCTTTGAAGAAAATCGAATACTTTTAAGTGAATAACGAAAAGTGAATAGTGAAAATTTCTTCACTATTCACTTTTCGTTATTTACTCTTTACTAATCCCTTGAAATAGTTGGGTGATTTCCTCTTTTGTATTATAGCTATGCAGACATATACGCAGGCGTTCTTCCCCCTTGGGGACTGTAGGAGAAAGAATCGGTTTTATCCCCATACCCTTGTCTTGTAAGTGAGCAGCTACTTGCTTAACCCTTTGACTATCAGGTATGATAAGCCCCTGTATAGCAGAGGTTGAATCAATGAAAGTAAGGCCTTTTTCTTGAGACAAGACTTGTGCCTTCTCTCGGAAAAAGGCAATATTCTCATGTAAGCGGGAGCGTTCTTCTGTCTCTGGCAACAGTGCATAAGCAGCCAATAGTGTCGCTACACTTTCTGGAGCGGCGGCCGTGGTATAGATAAACGAACGTGCGAAGTTGATCAGATAATCTATCGCCTCCGTTTGAGCTAGAACCAAGGCTCCATGAGCGCCTATTCCCTTACCAAAGGTAATCAGGCGTAAGAAAATATCCTTCTCTATTCCCAAAGCCTGACAAAGCCCCTCCCCTTTCTGGCCAAATACCCCTACCGAATGGGCTTCATCTATAATGATATAAGCATTGTACTGCTTGGCAAGTGCTACCATAGCAAGCAAGTCGGGTGTATCACCATCCATAGAAAAGACTGATTCGGTAGCTATATAGAGGGTTGTGGCTGTAGCGGCAAAGCGCTGTAGCTTTTCTTGTAAATCCGAAAGAGAATTATGCTTAAACTTGAAGTTCTGCGCCTTATTCAGTTGCAAGCCATCACGAATAGAAGCATGTATATACTGATCATATAACACCACATCACCCTTTTGTGGAATAGAGGAGAAAATTCCCACATTGGCATCATAACCCGAATTAAACAAAAGCCCTTTTTCTACGGCATGAAAAGCAGCCAAATAACTCTCAGCTTCTCTAATCAAGGGATAATTCCCCGATAGGAGGCGAGAGCCTGTACTGCCATTTTGCAAGGGATAGGACTGAAGTATTGTATGAGCCTTTTCCCTAACAGCTGCATTTTTAGCTAACCCTATATAATCATTGGAATAGAAATCAATAGGGTAACTCTCCTGAGATAAGCGGCGGAGTGTCCCCGCCGCTTCACGTTCTTGAAGTGCTCTCTGGAGCGGTTTAGGAATAGTATTCACTTTATTCGTGTTTTGCCTGTTCAGAAGGTTTTATAATCAATTTCTCTATAAGTATAGTAGTAACCCACGCCCAAAGTGCTGGACATATCCAAGAGAGCCCATATTGGTGTAATGGGAGAGGTACTTCAAAGAGTTTGTAGCCTATTTGTTCTAAGAAAATAGGAATGGTTGTGATAAATGTTACTGCTGCTACCGCCTTGAATACATTTCTTGAAGCCAATTTGGCAGGAAGTAGGTGTAAGAATACCAAAGCAATTACGGTTGGATAGAATAGTACCAATACAGGATAGGCAATCTTTATGATATAATCCACTCCAAAAGGTGCTACAATAAGGCAGTATATACAGAGAATTGTAACAAATAGTTTATAAGTACGTTCATTCCCCTTGACAAGTCCTTGGAAAAATTCAGCCCCTCCTGTGATGATTCCTACTGCTGTGGTGAAGCAAGAGATACTTACAGCAATACTAAGAAGTACGCCTCCAAAACCTCCCAATACATGCTTGGTAATCAGCGCTAAAAGAAGTACACGCTTTTCTACCTCTGGAAAATAACTCCCTTGGGATGCCCCTGTATAGATAAAGCCCGCATAGGTAATAAATAGTAATATACCACTGCCTATCCCAGCATAGATCGTTAAGCGCTTTACTTGACGCTTGTCAAAGGAATTATCCAAGGCCAAAGAGGCTACAATCACCCCTCCGATAATGATAGAGGACATCGCATCATAAGTCTGATAACCTTCCAAAAGTCCCTCTGCAATAGGATTCTCAAAGGAGGATACTGCTATATCTCCTTGATAGAAGATAGCCATGATAATGAGCAAGAGGATAATTCCGACCATAAGAGGGGTAAGATATCTGCCCAATACATCCAATATCTTATTGCGCTGAAAGCATAGATAGCCTACCAAAAAGAAGTAGATTATATAGAAGACATACATCACCCATTGAGGTAGATCGGGAGCAAAAGTTGCTGAAATCATCTCATAACTTACTGAGGCTGTACGTGGCATAGGAAAAGCCAAGCACATACCATAGAGCAGGCAGCCTAAGAGAATCGCTACAAAAGAGCTGACCTTCTTACCAAAATCCAATACAGAACCTTGCAAGCGTGCCTGTACCACTACACCCAAAATAGGAATCAGTACGGCCGAAAGACAGAAGGCTACAGCCACTAAGAACCAATGTTCTCCTGCGGCTCTTCCCAAAAAGGGAGGCAATATAAAGTTCCCTGCTCCAAAGAAGATGGAGAACATAGCAAAGGATGTTACAATGATGCGTGAAAGTGTTATTTTCATTCTATTAAAAATTAAAAAAGTTACTAATCAAATAGGGATTCTCCGTTAAGGTCGGTTGTCAGTGCCCTTGTCATAAAATCATAGAAAGGACGTATAGCCAAAAAAGAAGCTACTACTTCCTCAAAAAATGAGTCTTCAAGGACAGCCTCTGGGGCAAAATCTCTCTTGAGCAAGAACTGTTTCTTCCTCAGGTAAGCAATCATGGGATCATCTTTACTAAATCCCTTTGGGGCGGTCTTAACCTCATCGCCAAAGAGTTGGCCATTGAAATACTTCACTATAGGGGTAGAGGTCATTATCTGAGAGAAAGCCTCTGGCTCCATGGCTATTTCTTGGCGTATCCTAAGTAGGTCTTTGGCTTCAGGATTGAAAAAGCCTCCTCCTACAAAACTCCCCTCAGGGCTTAGATGCAAGTAATATCCGCCGCGATAGTGCGGTTGTAGACGAGGAAAGTAGAGACCAAAGTGTGTCTTGTAAGGGGGCTTGTCTTTGGCAAAGCGCAGATCATTATAGATACGATATATCTTGATAGGTCCCAAGTGATCCTTCGCACTGATCTTATCATACACTGCTTGAAAGAAGCTATTTGCTTCTTTTTTCGCTTGTTCATAGTCTTTTTTGTTATCTAAGAACCAATCACGATTATTATTTACAGCCAAAGCTGAGAGGAAAGAAAATATATCGTTTGTTAATTTCGTTAATTTAGTCATTATTTTTAATCGTATAAATTAAATTACTTAGTAAAGCGCAAAGATACAATTTTTTTGATAAAAACTACAATTATTGAAAAAATATTTCTACCTTTGCAACGTTTATAATTTTCGTAGTATGGAGACCAATCGCCAAAAGAAGATAGCAGGCCTCTTGCAAGAGGACTTAGGAGATATCTTGGGCAGAGCTGTACAATCAGGCGGGCTGACCAATCTTATTATATCGGTTACCAAAGTGGCTATTACCGTGGATTTGACACAGGCTAAAGTATATATCAGTGTATTTCCCAGCGAGCAAGGCAAGGAAATTCTCTCGGCCATACAGTCCAATAGTGCCCAGATAAAGCATGAGGTAGCCCAGCGAGTGCGCTATCAGCTTCGAAAGATGCCTGATCTTACTTTCTTTTTAGATGATTCCTTGGAGTATCTCTCCCAAATAGAGCACTCCCTCAAGGGAGAAGAGAACCCTATAGAAAACCCTGAATTGCTTATCAAACGCAAAAAATCTTAGTCTGTTGAAAGCAATTCTCTTCATAGCTTGGCGTTATGTCCGCTCCAAGAGCTCGCAGAATGTGATTAACATCATCAATCGCATGTCCATCTTTGTCCTTATTGTAGGAGGGGCATCGCTGATGATTGTCTTGGCGGGCTTTTCAGGCTTGAGAACCTTTAGCATGTCTTTTTCTAACTTCTTTGACCCTGATCTGAAGATTTTTCCTAAAACAGGAAAGATTTTCTCGCTTTCTCCCATGCAGGAGACTGCTCTTAAGGAAAGTGGTGTAGTCGCCTCGTATACTAAGGTACTGGAGGAGCGCGTATTTCTCAACAGCAGGGGCAAGAACTATATTGCCTATATCAAGGGAGTAGATGAGAACTATCCTAAGGTAAATGCCGTGGATAGTATCCTTGTTATCTCCCCTAAGGAGTGGCTCCTTTCTGAGGACTATGTGGTAGTGGGCAATATCATCGCTGAGACCCTCAACTTGGGACTCTTTACCAGTACTACTCCCCTACAAATCATTGTACCTAAGGCTGGTAAGGGCAGCATCACTAGCTCCTCTACCCCTTACAGAGAGGAAACAGTTCTGCTCTCAGACTATTACCAAGTAACGGAGGATTTGGATAGTAAGTATGTCTTTGCTACCCTATCCTTAGCCCAACGCCTGACAGGAGTACAAGCCAATGAAGTAAGTGCGGTAGAGATCAAGCTCTCCAAAGGAGTTTCTATAGCTGAAGGAAAAAAGCGTCTGCAAAAGGTTTGGGGAGATGGCTTTGTGATAAAAGACCGTATGGCTCTCAATGAGGATCTCTATAAGATGTTCCAAACGGAAAATTTGGCTACTTATCTCATTTTTACCTTGGTGCTTATCGTAGCCTTGTTCAACCTGGTTGGGGCTATTATCATGATGATTTTGGACAAGCGAAAGAACCTATATACCCTTTTTGCTTTGGGAATGACCGAAAGACAGATACGTGCTATATTCTTCCTACAAGGGGTGATTGTCTCCCTGCTGGGGGCTATCTTTGGCGTAGGCCTAGGAGTAGGAATAGCTTGGTTACAGAAGACCTACCCCATGCTATATATTAATCCCAATGCCGCTGTACCTATTGCCTACCCTATGGATATTCGGCTTTTAGAAATTGTAGTGGTGTTTTTCACTATATTTGTATTAGGGATTATAGCCTCTGCTATAGGAGCAAGTAGAACAAAGATTAATGATTAATTGTTAATGCCAATCAATAGTAGAAAAACAATTGTATGGTTTAATTCATTAAGAAGCAACAAATTACACCTTAAATAGTTGGGAATAATATTTTAACTATTGATTCGTATGATCGATAATATCTTAATTCAAAACTTTTAAAACAATTAAATTATACTAGAAATGAAGAAAATCGTTTTGTTAGTAAGCAGTTTTTTCTGTCTAAGTAGTTGTGCTGATTTGCAGAGTGTAATGAACAGCACTCAACAAAGTGGAGCGCTTTCCTCTGTGGATATTTCCAACGGACTCAAACAAGCCTTAGAATTGGGCATTGCCCAAGGGGTAGATTTACTTAGCCAGAAGGACGGCTATTATGGCAATTCCTTGGCAAAGATTCTTTTCCCTGAACCCTTACAAAAAGTAGATAATACCCTAAGAAGTATTGGTTTAGGAAGCCTTGCCGATGAGGGAGTAAAGCTACTGAATCGTGCTGCTGAAGACGCGGTAACCGAAGCCAAACCTATCTTTATCAATGCAGTAAAGAACCTCTCTTTCTCCGATGCTACCGCTATTCTTACAGGTGGTAAGAATGCCGCTACAGATTATCTAAAGAAGACCACTACCCAATCCCTGATACAAGCTTTCTCTCCAAAGATACAAGCCTCTTTGGGTAAGGTAGGTGCCGATCAGGTATGGTCAAGCATCATAGATAAGTACAATGCGGTTCCCCTAGTAACCAAAGTAAATCCAGATCTAACAAGCTATGTAACAGAAAAGGCCATAGACGGTCTATTCCTACAAATCGCTCAAAAAGAGGAGGATATACGTACCAACATCAGTTCAAGAACTACCCCTCTATTACAGAAAGTTTTTGCTAAACAATAAATATACTAATGATTAATGCTAACAATGATTAATGATTAATACTTTTTTACTCAAAAATGTTGACCATTAATCATTGATCATTAATCATTGATCATTAATCATTGATTATTCGTTTTGTTTCCTCAGATTCCCTTAGCTCAACAGATACTACTTGCCTGTAAGGCAAAAGGCATCCGCCATATTGTCCTTTCCCCTGGTTCGCGCAATGCTCCACTAACTATTGGCTTTGCCAGTGATTCCTTTTTCAACGCTTATAGCATAGTAGATGAGCGTTGTGCTGCTTTTTTTGCTCTTGGTTTAGCCCAACAGCTTAGAGAGCCTGTCGTGGTGGTCTGTACCTCTGGTTCAGCCTTATTGAACTACTACCCTGCCGTGAGTGAAGCGTATTATAGTTACATCCCTTTGGTGGTCATTAGTGCCGACAGACCAGCCTCTAAGATAGATATAGGTGATGGGCAAACCATACATCAGCGACATGCCTTAGCACTACACACAGCCTATAATGCCAATCTCTCTGAAGAGGAGCAGGATCTCAATTATAATACCTATTTGCTCAATGAGGCTCTCAATACAGCAGCTCTCAAGTGCTTACCTGTACATATCAACGCTCCTTTTGAGGAACCACTATACCAAACACTTCCTGCCCCTACGGTGAGTTTCCACAACGAAGTTGGACTCAAAAAGCCTATACTCCTGAATACTGAAAAATTACTCCAGTTTGCCAAAGACTGGAACTATCCTAAGAAGATGGTACTTATAGGGGTATTACCCACTGATGCTATTGCTCAAAAATGGTTTGATTGGCTTGAGAAAGACCCTTCTATTTTAGTACTTACTGAGAGTACGGCCAATGTAGTAGCCGATACTTTTATCGGCATGATAGATACATTCCTCGCTCCGATAGAGAAGAGACAACTCCAAGAGCTACTTCGTCCTGATGTGCTTATCTCAATAGGTGGTATGGTGGTATCCAAGAAGATCAAGGAGTTCCTGCGCAAGTACCCTCCCCAAGCCCATTATTATATAGATGAGCATGTGGGGTATGATACGTTCTTTGCCTTGACCCATCACTTCAAGACAAATATTAATACATTCTTGGAGACTGTAAGTCCAGAACTACCGCCTGTTAGCTCTGATTATAAGGGGACTTGGCTTTCTTTGTACAGGGAAACCCTTGAAAAGCGAGCCACCTTCTTAGCAGACGTACCTTTTTCCGATATGGCTGCTTACAAGGCTATTTTGGAGCGTGCCCCTACCCCTTACCATATCCAGATTAGCAATAGTGCACCCATTCGCTATGCCCAACTCTTTCCTGCTAAAGCGGGTTGGCAGGTGTTCTGCAATCGGGGTACCAGTGGTATAGATGGCAGTACTTCTACTGCTATAGGGGCTAGTGTTGTACAATCTGCCCCTACACTACTGATTACAGGCGATTTGAGCTTCTTTTACAATAGCAATGCATTGTGGTGTAACTATATTCCGAAGAACCTGAAAATCATTGTAGTTAATAATGCAGGCGGGGGTATTTTCCGAATCTTGCCTACCGATAAGGGAACGCCTTTCTTTGAAACTTTCCAAGAGACTACCCATTCCCTTACGGCTAAGCACCTTTGTGCTATGTATGGTTTTACCTACCTTTGTGCACAAAACCAAGAGGAGTTGACAAAAACTTTGGAAACGTTCTTTTCCCAATATGAAAGTCCTATGCTCTTGGAAGTTTTCACCCCCAGGGAACTGAATAATACAATACTCAAAGATTACTTTAACGTTTTATCATGACAGAAATAAAATATATAAAAGCCGATGCTACTTTCCCTCAAAGTGAGGGGAATATTATCATTCCCCATATATGTAATGACATCGGAGCTTGGGGCAAAGGTTTTGTCTTAGCCCTTTCCAAACGATGGAAAGCTCCTGAGAAGCAGTACAAACTATGGTATCAGAAGAAAGAAGGCTTTGTCTTGGGTGCAGTTCAGTTTGTACAAGTAGAAGAAAATATATGGGTTGGCAATATCATTGGGCAACATAAGATACAAGAGGAGAAAGGAATCCCTCCTATTCGTTATGAAGCAGTCAGAGAGGGATTGGAAAAGGTTGCCTCTTTTGCCCAAGAGAAGCAGGCCTGTGTACAAATGCCTCGTATAGGTTGTGGTTTAGCGGGAGGTACATGGGAGAAAATAGCCCTTATCATAGAAGAAACCCTACTTACAAAGCATATACAAGTCACTGTATGTGATTTATAAAATACCCCCTATATGTATATAGGAGGATATTTTGTATAACCAAGTAACAAATCTTTATGCTGAAGAGGTTGTTATTCTTCTTTCTCTAAGCTAATAAGTATATCCTTGAGAGCTTCCATATCATCAAGGGTAACTAATTGTTGCTTGTACTCCTTGAAATGAGGAATACCTTTGAAATAATTACTATAATGGCGGCGTGTTTCGAGTATTCCCAAGCGCTCACCCTTCCACTCTACCGCCCATAACAAGTGTTGTAGCGCAGCTTTGGCTCTTTGGGCAAGTGTAGGAGGGGGTAACAATTCTCCTGTGGAGAGGTAGTGCTTGATCTCTTGGAAGATCCAAGGATAACCAATAGCGGCACGACCTATCATGATGCCATCTACTCCATATTTGTTTTTGTATTCCAAGGCCTTCTCAGGCGAATCTATATCACCATTACCAAAAATAGGAATATGGATACGAGGGTTTTCCTTCACCTTGGCAATATAGGACCAATCCGAATGCCCCTTGTACATCTGCACGCGAGTACGGGCGTGAATAGAGAGGGCTTGTATGCCTACATCTTGCAGGCGTTCGGCTACCTCTTCTATATTGATCGTATCACTATCCCAGCCCAAGCGTGTCTTGACCGTTACAGGCAAGTGGGTACTCTTTACTACCGCTTGGGTAAGACGTACCATAAGGTCAATGTCTTTGAGTACAGCCGCTCCTGCTCCCTTGGCTACTACTTTTTTGACAGGGCAGCCGAAGTTAATATCTACTACATCGGGGGATACTGTCTCCACGATCCGAGCCGAAAGCGCCATAGCCTCCTCATCACCCCCAAATATCTGGATACCTACAGGCCGTTCGTCATCAAAGATATCCAATTTCTTTCGGCTTTTTATAGCATCACGTATAAGCCCTTCGGAGGATATAAACTCACTATAGAGCATATCCGCCCCATGCTTCTTACAAAGTCTGCGAAAGGGCGGATCACTTACATCCTCCATAGGAGCCAAGAGTAAGGGAAACTCACCCAAGGCTACCGAACCTATTTTTACCATATTGTCTTATAATTCTATATCAAACATCTGAGCTAAGTAGCGTGCTACCCCATCTTCCTTATGGTGATGGGTTGTATCATTGGCTACTGCTTTCACCTCCTCACGGGCATTGGCCACAGCTACACCGAGACCTACCGCCTCAAGCATCTCTTGGTCATTGTAGTTATCTCCGAAAGCGATGGCATCAGCAAGGGTAATTTCCTTGTGATGCGCCAAGAAAGCCTCAATTCCTGTGAGCTTGGACACGTTCTGTAAAGTGATTTCTATATAGGTATTCTTTGCTCTATAGAGCTGTAACTGGCCTGCCATTTGGGTTTGCAAGGCCTCCCACATTGCCTCCACTAGCGCCTCCTCTCCCATAAGCATAAGCTTATGGGCACCTTTATTTTGGGCTTTCCAAAGGGAAAGTACCTCTTGGTTGCTCTTTACCACAGGAGTAGTAGCTGTATTGCGCTCTTCGCGCTCAGCCCACTGGTCTATTTGGGGCACGTACCACTCATTGAAGTTGTAGAAGCTGATATGTAACTTTCCTTGAGTATATTGCTCATTGAGTGCTACAATTTGCTCACAAAGAGCATGAGGTATTTCTACTGAGTGGAGCACTTCGCCCCCTTTGTCCAATACCAAAGCCCCATTATAGGCAATCAGTGGCATACCCAAGATACCTGCCTTCTCCTGTAGGTAGTACATCTGTACTGGCATACGAGAGGATATAAGCACGATAGGAAAGCGACTTTTAAGCTCGGAGAGCACCTTTATAGTCTTCTGGGAGAGGGTACGATCGGCATCGAGCAAGGTACCATCTATATCCGAAAAGAGAATTTTATAAGACATAACCGTTTTGATTTTCTTGTGTTTAATATTTCTCCAACATATCTACTTCGGCGGCGGTAAGTAAGAAATTGTGCATTTTATAGTTTTCTATAAAAGGAGGTAGGTTTTGGCTACCAGGGCCATACATAGCCAGTTCAGTATAGTCGGAGGAGTGATCCATACTGATCCAACCTACGGAAGTATGTTTTTTCTGTATTTCAGCCAAAAGACTATAAGGAAGGTTCTTATAGTTATAGAGTCCATTCTCCTGCTTGCCTTCGGTATAGAAGGAGAGTATTTGTTTGGCATCCTCCTCAGAGAAAGGAATCTTACCAAAGTTATGGGTAAGTAGCTCCCTGACTTGGGAAGCAGAGTCTGTTAGATTAATACTCTGTAAGGTAAAGTCATTGGAATGACGGAAGTAAGCCAAATTGTCGAAGTTTTGGTTACATTCTTTACCATAGATAAGGCCAGGATTAGCATTTCCATGGTCGGAAGTTACCACAACCAAGGTATTACCATCCTTTTTAGCGAAATCTATTGCCACTTGTATCGCATCATCGAAGGCCAATTGGTCAAATAGTAGCGCCCCTATATCGTTTCCATGAGCTGCCCAATCCACTTTACCCCCTTCCACTTGGAGTACAAAACCCTGCTTGTGATCGGCCATCATGTCTATTGCCTTTTTAGTCATCTGGGCTAAAGTAGGAATGGCGGCATTCTTAGTCGTATTATTTTCATCAATGGTATAAGGCAAAGCATTGCTGTCAAATACCCCAAGCAGAGGTATATTCTTAGGAGCGGCATTCATCTGGGTTACATTCTTAACCACTGTGAATCCTTTTTCCACGTACTTAGCATACATATCTTGCTTATCCTTACGTTTTTCACCACTGAAATAGTTATCTCCGCCCCCCATCATGACATCAAAACGAAGATCAAGATAGTTTTCTGCAATCTTAGGTTGGGCACCACGTTGTTTGCTATTGGTACAGAAGCCCGCAGGGGTAGCGTGCGTAATAGGTACAGTAGTTACACAGCCCACTTTCTTACCTGCTTTCTTGAATTTCTGTAGGATAGGAGTATATTCCTCTCCATTGACCCCAATGTTGATCATTCCATTGATGATACGGTGACCACAGCCCCATGAGGAACTAGCTGCGGAGGAGTCGGTAACTACAGAACTAGCCGATTGCATATCCATAGAGGCTTTCACGGCCAATTTCTGTTCGTATAGTGCAAACCAAGCACTACTACGCCCCAAGATACGCTTGCTATAGAGATCTGCCATAACCAAGGTACCAATACTCATACCATCGCTGACCATATAGATAATGTTCTTTGCCTTCTTACGAGCGAAAGACTCGGAGGCTTGTGCTTGTGCTACAGAGGGAAGTAGGAGAGACCCTAATCCCGCAAATACTGAGTTCTTTAAAAAACTTCTTCTTTCCATTGGTATTTAAATTATTAGTGATTAGTTGCTTTACTTTTTGCTTCTTACCTAATTTTAAGTTCTACTGTAAAGGTAGCTCCCTTACCCACTTCTGAGTTCAGGGTAATAGTCCCACCATGGGCGTTGATGATGTGCTTGACCATAGTAAGCCCCAGTCCCGAACCTGCGGTGTTCTTAGTGGTGAACTTAGGTTCAAATATGCGTTCTTGCAATTCAGGAGGTACCCCAGAACCATTATCTTTAACCACAATATAAGCAAAGTCACCTGTTACATAAGTTGTAACCTCTATTAAAGGGTCTGGGATGTTATCGGTTGCATAGATTGCATTCTTGAGCAGATTGGTCAACATACGATTCATCTGATTCTTATCCACCCAAAGGCATATCTGCTCTTGCTTACTCTCAAAACGGATATAAGTCAGGTCAAAAATCGCTATAGCATGACGAATAATCGCATTAAGATCTGTCCTTTCCTTTTTCTGTGGAGGCATAGAGACAAAAGAAGAAAAGGCATCGGAGATATCCGAAAGGGTATCAATATGCTGGAGGAGCATTTGGGTAAAATCAGCTACCTTTTCACTACATTGTGGATCATCAGAGGAGAATCTCCGCTGGAAGTTCTGTACACTCAGCCGCATAGGTGTCAGTGGGTTCTTAATCTCATGGGCGATTTGCTTGGCCATATCCTTCCACATCTTCTCCCGCTCTATTTTTGCTAATGCTTTCTTACTCTTTTCTATCTCATCTACCATTTCATTATAAGAGAAGATAAGCTCTCCTATCTCGGTAGTGGTATTCTTGACATCAATTTTTTCATTTTTCCCTAAGAAATGGGTACTTCTTAATCGTTGTTGTATCTCCCCGATAGAGTGAGTGATATAGCGAGAGATGACAAAAGCTACCCCTATAGTCAGCAGCAATATAGCCATATAAGCACCTCCTAAGTTATATAATGAGTTCTGCAGGAAGCCCTCATTGAAGGTATCATTTTCAAAATGAGGAATATGCAGAATAAGTAGGGGCTTGTATTGTAAGTCATTGACATAGGAATAGGAGTATTGGAAACTATCCTTTTCAAGTGCCGTTTGGAAGACCAATCGCTTATCTACAGAATTAGAGAGATTGGTGAGAATGGTATCAGAGATACAATGTAACTCCTTGTTATCCCTTAGTCCTGCCTGTGAACTAATAAGGAAAGTCCCATTGATACTATAGAGATTAAAGTTAATATTTTCAATATCGGCAATACGATAGATCTCCTCTCGGAAGATTAGGGGAATATACTTATCTTCCACAGGAAATGTTGTCTGCGATAGTACATAGCGTATCTGCATGGAGAGCTGCTGTTCCTTTCGCAACAAGCGCTCATTATGATAGGTCTGTGCTTGCTTGCGATACTGGTATATGGTTACTATCGCAATGGTTATAAAGGAAAGTATCGTAATACCAATAAGACTTACAAAGATACGAAACCGTAAGGAATGGAAAGCACTCATTATTAATGATTAATGATTAATGATCAATTATTTAATGATTGAATAACATATTAATCATTAATCATTGCTGGCATTAATCATTGTAATTTCGCCGCAAAGGTACAAAAAAAAAACAAGGTGATTTTCAATCTATACCGTTTTTAATTAGCGCTTATATGTTAATTAATTACTAATCATAATTTAATTAGTCTTTATTTTGTATATTTGCAAGCGATTAGCACAAAGATAATGATTACTGTAAAGAAAGTAGAAGACAAAAAGGGAATGCTTGATTTTGTTAAGTTTCCTTTCTCCTTATACAAAGATAGTAAAACCTGGGTACCCCCTTTAATTGCCGATGAGTTGGATACCCTTGACCCAGAGAAAAATCCAGCCTTTGAGAATTGTGAGGCTACTTTTTACTTAGCTTATGATAAGCAGCAGACTATAGTAGGGCGTATTGCGGTAATTGTTAACCATTATGAGATCAACCGAGGGGTACGTAAGGTACGTTTTGGTTGGCTAGATATGATAGATGATATTGCCGTTACCGATGCACTGCTCAAAAAAGCCTTAGACAAAGTACAAGAATTAGGATTGGAGTATGCCGAAGGACCTATGGGCTTTTCGAATATGGACAAAGTAGGGGTACAGACCTATGGGTATGACCATATTGGAGGTATGATTACTTGGACTAACTACCCTTATTATGTCACTCATTTTGAGAAACTTGGCTGGGTAAAAGAAAAAGGTTATGTAGAGTCCTCTTTCTTTCTTAAGGATGTAAATTTTGATACCTATAAGAAGGCGGGTGATGTAGTGGAGCGCCGTTATGGTCTTAGCTATGCCCCTATCAAAACCAATAAGGATATTATCCCCTATGTAGATGAGATGTTTGACCTATTCAACACCTCCTATGCCAATCTTTCCTCCTTTATTCCTGTCTCTGAAAAGCAAAAAGAGTACTTCAAAAAGAAATATATTCCCTTTGTCCTACCTGAGTTTATCAAATTCATCTTGGATAAAGAGGGGAAAATCATCTGCTTTGCTATTATGATTCCTTCTTTCTCTAAGGCCTTACAGAAAGCCAGAGGAAAACTTTTCCCATTCGGCTTCTATCACCTATGGAAAGCTCGAAAGAATCCTAAGACGGTAGAGTTCTATCTTATTGGTATCAGTCCCGAATACCAATCCAAAGGAGTACCTGCCATGCTCTTTAGGGATTGTTACCTACTATTCAAGAAAAAGGGAGTAGAACAATGTATTATCACTCCTGAATTGGAGAACAACTTAGCCGTGCAGAAACTATGGAAAAACTTCAATCCTACTGATTTTGGTCGTAGGGCTACCTATAAGAAATATGTAAATGAAGGGGAGCTGTAATGCTCCCCCTTTTTAGTTCCAACTAATCATCAATCTTTTCACTTTGGCTGTTTCAGGAATACTCTCTATGGTATAAGCATCATCTACCGCAGGTAAAAGATCCTCCTTAGCAAAAGCAAAATAGAGGTTACTCCCCTTAGGCATGACAATAACTGTAGAGATCAATTGCTCAAAATCAAAGTCCTTATATACCTTCTTGATATCGGCAAAGGTACTATTGAGCGAAATATGCTCAGCTGTAGCAAAACGCTCATCCATAATTTGTACCCCCTGAATATGTTTGCTTTCCCCCTCCAAAGGAATCGCAGGGGTCAGTTCCAAGAGCTGCTTGCCCTCACCTCCCTTTTCATAGACTAAAAAACGCTCATCGCTTATATACCTAAACTCCCCTTCAATCGATGTTTTTACCAAAGAATCATTCTTATATAGAGAATCCAACTGAGAAATTTTGGTCTCTTTGGTCAAGTTCCCAACACTGATATCAGTTATCAAGAATCTTTTATCAGAACGGGAGCAACCAATAACCAATAAGGCACTACCTACCGCCCATAAAAGTATTTTTGCTGTATTTTTCATTCTATTTTTAGGTATTTTATTTCTTCATGAGTTTACTCAACACCCCAAATACCCCACGAACAAAAGTAGCACTAGTAAGTAGTTTTACTATGGGATTTTGAGCTGTACTCCTCTTAGTCGTTGTGGTTTGGGGAGCGGTCGTCTTCGCTGTCGTAGAAGTCGTCTTCTTTGGTGCTGGTTCTTTGGCTGTCTGCTCAGCAGCATTGGCTATCTTGGCATTGAGTATCTCATAAGCACTCTCGCGGTCTATCTCCTGATTGTATTTCTTCTTTAGGGCTGATTTGGCCAACACCTGTGCTATTTCGCTCTCGGAGAGTATATCCATACGGCTCATAGGAGCACGCATCATAGTAGCAACCAGTGGTGTAGGGCGACCTTTGGCATCCAAGGCTGTCACGAAAGCCTCTCCTGTTCCCAATGAGGTAAGGTCTTCGGCTACGTTGTAGAAAGTTGTTTCAGGATAGTTCTGAGCGGTAAGCTTGATAGCCTGGCGATCCTTGGCTGTAAAAGCACGCAAGGCATGTTGTATCTTCATACCCAACTGAGCGAGCACCGCATCGGGCACATCTGTAGGGGTTTGTGTACAGAAAATAAGTCCTACCCCCTTGGAACGAATCAGCTTGACGATATTTTCTAATTGATTAAGCAGAGCCTTGGAAGCCTGATTGAATATCAGGTGAGCTTCGTCAATGAAAATCACCAACTTAGGTTTTTCTTGATCCCCTATTTCAGGAAATGTATTATAGATTTCAGCCAAGAGACAGAGCATAAAAGTGGAGAACATCTTAGGACGATCTTGTATGTCGGTCAATCGAATAATATTTACCACTCCCCTACCCTTTTCATCGGTATGGAGTAAGTCCTCAGTCTCAAAACTACGTTCTCCGAAGAAAAGTTCAGCTCCTTGGTTCTCCAATTCCACTATTTTGCGCAAGATAGCACTGGTAGAAGAAGAAGCCACACGACCATATTCTGCCTCAAACTCACTTTTCCCCTCTTCAGTGGCATATTGGAGCACCTTTTTGAGGTCTTTAAGGTCAAGCAACGGATATTGGTGATCATCACAATACTTAAAAATCACCGCAAGCACCCCTTCTTGTACATCGGAGAGGTCTAAGATACGGGAGAGCAAAACCGAACCAAACTCGGAAACTGTAGCACGTAGGCGAACCCCATCTTGCTTAGAAATAGTAAGCAGCTCCACAGGAAAAGCCTCAGGTGTGTAAGGCAAGTTCATCTGAGCATGGCGCTCCTTGATAAAAGATTTCTCCTCCCCTATAGCTGCAATACCACTAAGGTCTCCCTTGAGATCCATAAGCAAGGTAGGCACCCCCGCCTTGGAAAGGTTTTCGGTGAGGGATTGTAGCGTTTTAGTCTTTCCTGTACCTGTAGCACCAGCAATAAGACCATGGCGGTTAAGGTTCTTCAGGGGTATATTGACCAACAAGTCCTTAATGACTGCTCCCTGATACATAGCACCTCCTAAGGTAATATAAGTTCCTTGGGCAGGATACCCTGCCGCGATGGTTTCTTTGAATTTTTCTACACTCATAATGTATTGTATTATTGTAGTGGGTGCAAATATAAGTTTTTTATATGAGAGCTGTTGCCATTTAACAAAAAATTATTCTGAAATTTGCAATAGCTAAAAACAACGTTAATTAATCACTAATAATGAGTAGTTAATCATTTTTATTGTACATTTGTGCCAAATATTTTAAGACAAGATGTTAGAAGACAAAAACACCCATAGAACCCACCTCTCGGAGTTGGGAGAGTTTGGCTTGATAGACCATCTGACCAAAGACTTCCCTATAGTGAATCCCTCCACCCTCAAGGGCGTAGGGGATGATGGAGCTGTTATTGATTTCGGGACTCAGAAAGCTGTTATATCCAGCGACCTTTTGATAGAAGGGGTACACTTCAATCTCTCTTATGTACCGCTAAAACACTTAGGTTACAAGTCCATTATGGTCAATCTCTCCGATATCTATGCCATGAATGCCATAGCCACTCAAGTGGTAGTCTCTATCGCTGTCTCCAATCGCTTTCCTGTGGAGGCCTTAGAGGAACTCTATGAGGGTATCCGCTTGGCTTGTGATATTTATAAAGTAGATTTGGTAGGCGGAGATACCACTTCCTCCACTAGAGGACTCATCATCTCGGTTACCGCTATCGGTATGGCGCCACAAGAGAAGATTGTCTATCGCAATGGTGCCAAAGAGAACGACCTTATTGTAGTGAGTGGAGACTTAGGTAGCGCCTATATGGGATTGCAGGTGTTGGAGCGAGAAAATGAGGTGTTCAAGGTCAATCCTAATATGCAACCAGACTTAGAAAGCTATCAATACCTTATAGAAAGGCAACTCAAGCCCGAAGCACGTAAGGATATTGTCCTACTACTTGAGAAATTGGGTGTACAACCTACAGCAATGATGGACATCAGCGATGGACTCTCCTCAGAATTGTTACACATCTGCAAACAATCCCATGTCGGGTGTCGCCTAGTAGAGGAAAAGATACCTCTTGACCCTACCCTGATTAATGCTTGTGAAGAATTTACCCTAAGTAGTACCATGGTTGCCCTCAGTGGCGGAGAGGACTATGAGCTACTCTTTACCATAGCCCCCTCGGACTATGACAAAATCAAGGGTAACCCCAACCTTAGTGTCATTGGCTATATTACAGAACCTGCCCAAGGTTGCAACCTCATTACTCGTGCCAATGAAGCCATTCCTCTGAAAGCTAGAGGATGGAATGCTTTCAGATAAAAATATATTTATCTTTTTTAGGGAATACTATTTTTTTACGTATATTTGCCTCCAAATTCGTTAATTTACAAATAAAACTTAAAGTGTATATGAGAATTATTTACAGTCTACTCCTCTGCCTAAGCGCTACAAGCCTACTATGGGCGCAGGAGAGCGATACCCTCACCACTCGTTATAAAGTGTTATCCAAAGGAAATATCACCATTACAGGAAATAATATCCTAAACCGCAAGGAAGGAAAAGCTGATGCCAATACTCCCTACAATGATCTGATAGGCGGACTTAAGCTGAACGATTCCCAAGTAATGGAATATATAGATGTAGATAAGGATAAGAAAACATTCTCTTCCAGCACGGCTAGTGTATCACTCCCTAAGAATAGTAAGATTCTATTTGCTGGGCTCTACTGGGCAGCCACTTACCCTTACGAAGAGGGGCAGGTAGTGGCCAAAAAATCGGTAGCCAAAGATGCCAAACGTGAATCGGTAGAGGAGGTATTACTAAAAGTTCCTAAAGGGAAATATACTCCTGTAAAAGGAGAATATGTATTTGACGGCAATACGGATTCCCGCTATATAGGCAAAAATGCCCCCTATGTCATGTTCGCCGATGTTACCAAACTCGTTCAGAGCAGCAAACGCATTGATGGGGAATATACGGTAGCCAATGTAAGAGCTGCCAGAGGAAGTGCAGAAGGAGGCTCTTGCGGAGGATGGACATTGGTTATTGCTTATGAAAACGCCTCTGAACTCTTTAGAAAATTGGATATAAAAGACGGATTCTTGGAAGTAAAAGGCGACAAGAGCATCGCCTTTACCAACTATAAAATTCCTTCTGTCAAGGAAGCCTTTCCCCGATTGGTAGGAGCTGTCTTGGATGCTGATTTCAACCAAGGAGAGAACAAGGTAGGTGTATTCTCCGACAAAGTAGGATTCTATTTGGAGACAAAAACGAGAAAGATAAAAAACTTCTTCAATAGCTCTATCACCTATGGCGAAGACTATCTCAAACAAAGAAAACCCAACAGCAAAAATACCTTGGGCTTTGATATTTTCTCGGTAGTGCTTCCCAATTACGATTTTGAAGTATTCCCTGTGGGCAATGATTACTTACGAGTGAGTTTCTCCTCCACAAATGATTCTTATTATGCTTTCCTAATGGGGCTAGCTATCAATACCGAAGAAAGTACCTCCTTGCGCGATGAGGAAGTAGATAGGCTCTTAGGAAAGAAAACAACTCCTAAGGTAGCCCCTACAGGACAGACTGTGGTCAATGCCAACCAAGCTGCCTCAGCAGAGGTAAAAACTAGCCAACAAGCTAATATAGCTCAGACAAGTTCTACAGCTAAGGCAAATACTACAGGGCAGACAAATGCTACTACCCAAGCAAAAACCCCTGTACAACAAGCCCCTGCAGGACAAACAGCTACAGTAGGACAAGCCACTCAGGCAGGACAAACAGAACAGATTCCTGACAATGTACGTAGAATTACCGCTGCGAATGTCAAAAAAGGATTTTACTTAATACTAGGCGTCTATTCCAACAAAGAAAATGCTGAGAAATATATGTTCGGATTGCGACAAAAAGGAATGCGTGCCGAGGGCAGTTTCCTCTATGCTGAAAAGAACTTATATTACGCTTATTCTCTCTATGCAGCTACCTATGCAGAGGCATTTAAAAAACAACAAGAAATCAATACCGCCCGCAGTCTGAACCCCGATTTGCAAAAAGTAAAAGATGTTTGGATATTATATGTGGAATAAATGCTTATAAATTAATTGTTTATAAAAATTTATTTTCCTGAAATTTTTTTCAAGAACAATGACTACTATTTGATAAAAAATTCTTATCTTTGTAGCTACAAGAAATAGATATAAAATGATAAATCTTTTTCGTAAAAAAGAAGACAAATTTTCCTATGTTGAAAAAGGCGAAGGTACTCCTATTATCCTCTTACATGGGCTTATGGGAGGGCTTAGTAACTTTGATAGTACTATTGAGTTTTTTTCAAAAAAATATAAGGTAATAGCCCCAGAACTACCCATTTATGACTTGCCGTTGCTCTCTAGTACGGTAAAGAGTTTAACCAATTGGCTTACGCGCTTTATCACTTACAAAGAACTAGAGCAGGTGATTCTCTTGGGTAATTCCTTGGGCGGACATATTGCGCTGCTTTACACCAAACTGCACCCTAGAAAGGTCAAGGGACTCATCCTTACAGGTAGTTCTGGCCTTTATGAGAGTGCTATGGGTGATAGTTATCCAAAGCGTGGTAGCTATGAGTTCATCAAAAAGAAGTGTGAGGATGTATTCTATGACCCTAAAACAGCTACCAAAGAACTGGTAGATGAGGTCTTCGCCATTGTCAATGACCGTACAAAGGTGATCAAAACACTCTCCATTGCCAAGAGTGCTATCCGCCACAATATGGCTAAGGATCTGCCTAATATGAAGACTCCCACTTGCCTTATATGGGGAAAGAATGACCCTGTAACGCCCCCTAAAGTAGCTGAGGAGTTTAGTGAACTACTGCCCAATGCGTCTCTCTATTGGATAGACAAGTGTGGCCATGCTCCTATGATGGAACATCCCGACACTTTCAATGAGTTACTAAACAATTGGTTAACGACTAATAAGTTATAAATATGGAGATCAAACAAGCCTCCTTTGTGGTGAGCAATACACAAGTGGCCAAATGCCCTACTCATAAGCTACCTGAGTATGCCTTTATCGGGCGCTCCAATGTGGGAAAATCCTCCCTTATCAATATGCTAACCAACCACAAAGGGCTTGCTAAGACCTCTTCCAAACCAGGAAAAACACAGCTAATCAATCACTTTCTTATCAATAAGAATTGGTATTTAGTAGATTTGCCTGGATATGGCTATGCACAGGTGTCCAAGCAATCTAAGAAGACTTTCCAGCAGTTTATTACTGACTATTTCAAGAAACGCAAGGAATTGGTCTGTGCTTTTGTGTTAGTGGATATACGCCATGAACCCCAAAAAATAGACTTGGAGTTTATGCAATGGTTGGGGGAGAATGCTATTCCCTTTGCTATCATCTTTACTAAGGCAGACAAGCTTGCTCCCAAAGTCATTGAACAACACGTACTTACCTACCAAAAAATCCTCTTAGAGAGTTGGGAGGAGATGCCGCCCTACTTTATTACTTCCTCCGAGAGCAAATTGGGTAAAGAGGAGGTACTTGACTATATAGAAAATATCAATCTTTCACTCAACTAAGGCCTGCTATGATCCCTGAAATAGAACAGCAAGACCCCACAACAATTCGACTATTCCAAGAGGAGAGACTCCGAGTGCTTCTACAATACCTCCACGCTCATTCTCCTTATTACCAACGTATATTCAAGGAATATCATATTGATATTGAGGAGATACAAACCTTGGAAGACCTCCAGAGACTCCCCACCACTTCCAAAGATGACCTCCAACGTTATAATGATGATTTCCTCTGCGTACCCAAAACAGCCATAGTGGATTATGCTTCTACCTCCGGGACTTTAGGTAAGCCTGTTACTTTTGGGCTTACTGACAAGGACTTAGACCGCTTGGCCTACAATGAAGCTATTTCACTGAGTTGTGCTGGTATTCAAAAGGGAGATATAGTACAACTGATGACCACTATTGACCGTAGGTTTATGGCTGGACTGGCTTATTTCTTAGGCATTAGAAAACTTGGTGCCAGTATTGTACGTATAGGTGCAGGAATCCCTGAACTCCAATGGGATTCTATAGATTCCTATCAGCCTAAGTGGCTCATTGCAGTGCCTTCTTTTCTACTTAAGCTCATAGAATATGCCGAAAAAACTGATATAGACTATCGCAATTCCTCAGTCAAGGGCGTAATATGTATAGGAGAAACCCTCCGCAGACAAGATTTTTCTGCTAACCTACTCACTCAGAAAATCATGGAAAAATGGCCTGAACTAAAGCTCTACTCTACTTATGCCTCTACCGAGATGAGTACCACCTTTACCGAGTGTGAACACCAGCAAGGGGGGCATCATCACCCAGAGCTCATTATCACTGAGGTATTAGATGATGAGGGAAAGCCTCTTCCCATGGGTAACTTGGGAGAACTGACCATTACCACCCTTGGTATAGAGGGTATGCCTCTATTGCGTTTCCGTACAGGAGATATGGTTACCCTACACCAAGCACCTTGTTCGTGTGGGAGAAATACACTAAGGGTTAGCCCTGTGGTAGGAAGAAAACAACAGATGATAAAGTACAAGGGAACCACCCTATATCCGCCTGTGCTTATGGACTTACTCACCCAATTTGCCCAAGTGGAGAACTACATCATAGAGATCAGCAATAATGAAATCCTCACCGATGAGATTCTTATCAAAATAGGAACTACCTCCCCTTCCGAGGCACTTCGTGAAGAGATTACCAACCACTTCCGTGCTAAAATGCGTGTTGTTCCCAAAATAGAGTTCCACCCTGTGGAAATCATAGAACAACAACTCTACCCTAAGGGAAGCCGCAAACCAGTGAAGTTTATTGACCACAGAACTTCAATAAAGTAAAAGGTAAAAGGTTCTCCTGCCTTGCTTGTTCTTTGCCGATATATCTTTTAATCATGAAGTTTTTCCTGCAAAATAAAAGGGAGTTCTCTTAGCCAGTTTTATTTCTTTTACCTTTTATTTTTTACCTTTCACAAAGTGTTTCCATACTATAGACCTTATGGTATAATACTGCTGCAAAGTAGGGTTTTGTCGTTTGCGATAGAAATGACGAAAATGCCTATAAAAAGAAAAGTGTGCCCTGATGATAGCCCAAGTACTTTTGAACTTTCCTTGAAAGAAAAAGCGCGCCCCTGCTACCCCATCTAAGACCATTCTAAGGAAAATGGTCAGTGGCCAATAGGGCTTAGGCAAGTTCTTCAGTAGCATAAAAAGACTGTTGCGAAAGTTTAAATACACTTTTTGTGGACTTCCTTCGGTAAGAGTTGCCCCTCCTAAGTGGTATATCTGTGACTGAGGGGTATAATAGACCTCATACCCCTTATTCTTTGCTCTCCAACAGAGATCTATCTCCTCTTGATGGGCAAAAAAATCTTCGTCAAAACCTTTAAGTTCATCAAAAACAGCTTTTCGTATAAAAAAGCATGCTCCCGAAGCCCAAAAAATAGGAATTTGCTGGTCATATTGTCCCTTGTCCTCTTCTATACTATCAAAAACACGTCCTCTACAATAAGGGAAACCATATTTATCTATATAGCCTCCTGCTGCTCCTGCATATTCGAAATAGTTTTTCTGCTTATAGGACTTTATTTTAGGTTGTAATATACTTATTTCGGGTTGCTGAGCAAAAATTTCTATAGGCGCTTTAAGCCAATGCTGAGTTACCTCCACATCGGAATTAAGTAGACAATATACATCGGCAGGGATATGCTTTAGCCCCTCATTGTAGCCCTTAGCATAGCCATAGTTTTCAGGATTCTGTACAATTTTTATTTGAGGATAGTGAGCGGAGAGGAAAGCAACACTCCCATCGGTAGAAGCATTGTCAATTACATAAAGTTCAGCCTCAGTAGAATAAGCTACCACCGAGGGGAGAAACTGTTCCAATAAGTGTTTTCCGTTCCAATTGAGTATAACGACAACCATAGATAGTGACTAATGACTAATGAGCATTAGTGTCCCATTAAAAATACAAAATGTTCTTTTAAATATTTGATATATAGT
>CAURXJ010000023.1:0-32168 GCA_963528845.1 uncultured Capnocytophaga sp.
AAAATCTCGCATTTTTTATTATCTTTGCACTTGTCAAACTTTAGACTATGATAGAAACACCTCCACCTTTTACCACTACCCCTGAGGTAGTCTCTCTGCTGGAAACCTTAGTCGATACAAAGCAACTCTCTGATATACAGAATGATTACCTCTATTGGGATAAAGTAAAGTATAAGGCTAGGGAAGTCACCGCGCCACTATTGTGGCAGGCCATTAAGCTACATAGGAAACTCAATGCACGAAAGATTTCCTTTGGGGACCATAGTTTTACTTTTGTTCTGACTGATTTTATCCAAGAAACCCTATATCTGTTTGATACACAACTAAATAAAAATCTCTCCAATTCTATAGATATACCACAGGTGGATAAGGCAAAATTCATGGTCAGCTCCCTTATGGAGGAGGCCATCACCAGTAGCCAAATAGAGGGTGCCAACACCACCCGAAAAAAGGCTAAAGAGATGATTCAGCAAGGGAAAAAACCCAAAGATAAGTCCGAACAGATGATTCTGAACAACTACACCACCATGCAACATCTGGTGACTCACTCTCAACAGCCCCTTTCTGAAGAGACCTTACTGTATATTCATAAGCTCATTACCCATAAAACCCTTGACAACCCCGCAGAAGAAGGGGCTTTTCGCCAAAACAACGAGGTACATGTAGTGAATTTCTCTAATAATGAAATTGTACATATTCCTCCTGAATATACTGAAATCCCCACCCTTATAGGGGAATTATGTACTTTTTTCAACACCAACACGCATCCTTTTATCCACCCACTCATCAAGGTCTGTATCCTACACTTTATGATAGGTTTTGTGCATCCGTTTGTAGATGGTAACGGCCGTACCGCTCGTGCTCTTTTTTATTGGTATCTGCTCAAGGAAGGGTATTGGCTAACGGAATACCTTTCTATTTCCAGTATGATTAAGCAGAGCAAGGGGCAGTATGAAAAAGCCTATCTCTATACAGAAGCTGATGACTATGACCTTACCTATTTTCTTACCTATCAATTCAAAGTACTACACAAGGCTTACGAAGCCCTTAAGCAGTACCTCCAGATGAAGCAAAAGGAAGCCTACCAAGCGGCACATCTGCTAAAAATCTCAGGGGTCAATGAACGTATGGCTGAGCTACTGAAGCTCTTCTGTGACGAACCTGAACGTATCCTTACCATCAAGGAAGTAGAACATCGCTTTCAGATATCCAACTACACCGCCCGTACCGACCTAAAAGCCTTAGTCAATATGGGGTTCTTGGAGGTTATCCACGTCAATCAAAAGAAACAAAACTTTGTCCGTTCTCCTCACTTCCTCCAATTATTAGAAGAAAAAAATGCGAGATTTTTGTAAAATCTCGCATCTTTTATATCTATTATAATCCATTCATCTTATTCTCTTCCTGTTTATAGCAAATACTAATAACAAGATATGTCAGTAATATAAATAGATTTAATCCCCCTAAAACATCTTCTTTATGCTTTATTATAAGAAAATCAGAAATTACTTGATTCATTTCATACTGTTGAAAGGCTACAAGTGAAGTTTTATAAGATAAGGGAATGATAAAGAACTCTCCCAATACAAATACAATAATAGAAAGTATAAGCAATAGTAAATTTTTCCGAGTTCTTTGACATAAATAAATTACAATATTGCCTATAAAGAACAACCACATTCCCTTAATCATTCCCAGTTGAACCATTGCATCTATAAATCGGCGTTGCCATAAGAAGAATAAGGTATCTTTTGGTGTAGAAAGCATATTCATCGCTATAAAAGCCGAGATATTTCCTATTAATAAACTAAGCCCAAAAATAGCTATCAATTGAGCCATCCGTTGAAAAAAATTTTTATTTTTCATCTGTCATTCTGTTTTTAATTTCTGAGATGCAAAGTAACACAGAAGTGATGAGATAAAAATTAACTTTGGGTAATAAATTACATATAGGCTATTCTTTTTCTAATTCTGCTCAATGATTGTGGAGTAACCCCCACAAACGAAGCTATGTATTTCTGTGCGACCCGTTGTTCAATATTTTTATATTGTCTCATAAATTTCAAATAACGTTCTTGCGGACTATCAGCAAGTCCCGAAATGATGTAGTGTATGGCTTCGATAAAAGTCTCCTCAAGTAGTAATCTACCAAACCGTTCACCTTCTCTTATTTCTTTGTAAAATCGTTGCAGATTACTGTAAGAAATCATTTGTAAAACACTATCTTCAAGAGCAATAATTGTTTTTTGTGAAGGAGTCTTACTTATAAAACTCTCAAAATCACAAATAAAAGTGTCCTCTTCATTAAAATGTATAGTAAGTTCTTTTCCTTCATAATTGATAAATTGTCTTAAAAGCCCTTTATTTACATAACAGAAATATTTACAAGTATTACCTTCTTGCAATAGTATTTCTCCTCTGGTAAGAGATAGGGGCTTGAAAAGCTCTTTTATAAGAGCACATTCTTTCTCTGAAAGAGCTATATACTTCCTTATCTTTTTTAAAAGCAATTCGTTATGCATCTTATGAAATAATTATTTATTCTGATTTTTTTTGCTATCACTAAAATGGAGGAAAAAAATATACTTAATTAGTAGGTTTCTTTGTTTATTTTTCTAAAACCACTTTAATTATCCTAGGTTTTCTTAACTTCTCTGATTTCTTCATAAAGTTGATTGCCTAATAAGCCCTTTAACTCACTATATTTTTACCTTTCACAAAATCCTAAAGATAAAAGTTTTTCCCTAAAAGCTGTAATAACAGTAGGTGGTGTTGCTGATTCATGTTTGATATTTACCAGTAATTTTGCTTTCTCCTCTTCCTCTATATAAGCTTCTCCCTCTTTATAAAAATACATCCAAGAGAAAAAACCATGATAAGAAATCGTTATTTCATCATATTCCTTATCTACTCGCACTATTTCTTCTTTGAGCTTTTCTCTTAAGTCACTGAAAGAAGTCTCTATCACAAAAAACTCTCTACTGCCATCTTATTTTTATTCACATACCCAGCTGTGAGCCCTCGCTGGCTTTACCTTTTACCTGACTTACTATAATCGCTCCTGCCATAGCGACATTAAGGCTTTCTGCCTGTTGTAACTTGCCAAAGCGTGGTATGGTAATAGCTCCATTGGCCAAGGCAGCAACCTCTGGACTTACCCCATTGGCTTCGTTGCCTAAGACAATTACACAATCCTCTGGAAAAGTAGTCGTATAGAGGTTTGTCCCCTCCAGGGTCGCCACATATACAGGTAAGGCACAAGTAGCCAAGAAACCCGCCAAGGGCACATAATGCACCTCCACTCGTGAGAGTGACCCCATAGAGGCTTGTACGACCTTAGGGTTATAGCAATCCACTGTCTGCTCGCTGCACAAGAGCGTCTCTATCCCAAACCAATCACATAGGCGAATAAGTGTCCCCAAGTTACCTGGGTCTTGGATATTATCTAAAGCCAAAATAAGTCCTTCTTGGAGTATACCCTTCCTCTTAGGTTGGTGGAAGATAGCAACCCCCTCATCGGGGTGCTTGAGGGCACTGAGCCGTTGGAGATCCTCTGGACTTACAAGGGTTAGTGGCTGCTTAGATAGTGCAGGAGAAAAGGTGTGAGTAGCATAGATAACTTCGGCCTTATAACCTGCTTGGACGAACTCTAAGATACCTTTCTTACCTTCCACTACGAAAAGACCTGTCTCACTTCGGTATTTTTTCAGGGAAAGCTTCTGTACTTGTTTTAGTTGGTTTTTGCTTAGCATAGGAGGTGGTGGATAATTGTAAGGCAAAGATACATATTTTAGAATAAAATGAAAAGTGAAAAACGGAAAAATTACTTAGAAGTAGAATAGACACCCTAATCATCAAAAAAGAGGCAACCCCGAAGGTGCCTCTTTTTCTACAGAAATGATATTTGGGTAAAAGAATTTTTCTTTTTCAGTAGTTAATGGCCAGAAGTCAGTTTGTCTGACAATTGACAATTGACAATTAATCCAGTGATAATGTTAGCCCGACAAAGAAAGTTCGTGGGTGTTGAGGCCCGTAGATATAGTCAGCATCACGGTCTTTGCCCTTGTCAAAATCTTTTTGGTATTGGTCAAAGATATTTTTCACACCTGTAAATACTTCCAGTTTGTAATTGTTTTTTAGGGTGAAAGCATAGGCAGCCCTTAGGTTTTGTTCGTAAAAATTGGGTGATTTTACGAGAATTTGCTCACCAGATTTAGCGTCAATTACATGGGGCACATACATCTGTCCTGTGAAAACACCATTGTAGCTGAGCTTAAGAGCTGCGATAGGGTTATAGGATAGGGTAGTGTAACCATATAGGTCTGGGGAGCGCATCACGTGGTCGGAAGTAACTTTTTTCGGAGAAGTTGCATCTTCATTCTCCCAAATGGTTTGTTCCTTGGTAAAGCGAGATTGCTGATAGGTAAGCCCTGTCTGCCATACCCATTGAGAGCCAAAGGCAAAGTTAGCTTCTATATTGGCTCCGATGATATGGAGCTGGTCAGTGGCATTGGTCTTTAGCTTGTGCTTAATGTTGCCTATATCGGTAAGGTCTTGGTTGATAAAACGGTCGTTGATACGGGTGTAAAAGCCTTCCAAGATCAGGTTGGCTTGTGTATTACCTTCTCTTTGGGTATAGTTCAGTGAGGCGGTATAACTATTGGAGGTTTCGTTGCTAAGGTCTTTATCTAATTCTACAAAGATAGGTTCGCCGTCCAATACTTCAGTATGTAAATCTTCATCAAAAGCCTGTGGAGCACGATAGCCTTGGGCAAAGGAACCACGGAGCTTAAGGGTTTCACTTAGATCATACATAGCAGTAAGGCGAGGGACAAACTTGCTTATCTGCTTATTAGAATTCTTATCTACTCCGGCAAAAAGGTAGTCTCCCTTTATATCCACATAGTCATAGCGGCTACCCCCCAATAGAGTGAGCTTTTTTATAGGATTCCATTCCACTTGTAGGTAGTTGCCATAGGTGCGTACAGTCTGATCCACTGCGCGGTTTTGGCCTACATAGTTGTCATTTACCTTATCATACTTATATTCGCTTCCCAAAGAAAGATTTAGTTCAGGAGAAAATGTGTAGGCATATTGAACGCCCCCTACGCCCACTAGCTCGGTAGTATGACCATATTTGGCCAAAGCCTTGAAATAGTCTTCTTTGTCTTCCGCTCCTAGCACGTCAAATTCGTCTTTGCTATTGACTGCATAACCTAAGCCGCCTCCATAATAGCTATCTCGGTCAGTATATTGGGCTGAAGTGTATAGGGAAAACTTATGGGCAAGATCATCAGAGAATCGTTCATAGGAGAGGTCTCCAGCCATGATACGATGGCGTAATTGCTCGGTAATATCAGACTGGTGTGGCAAGAGGTCGAACTTGTTTCCTCCACGACGAAACTCGTTGATACTGTTCAGGTTGAGCTTTATCTTGCTGTTTTCTGCAGGATTCCAAAAAGCATCAGCCCCGAAAGTGGTATTGTGCAGCTTAGTGATTTCGGAATAGCCGTCATCGTTAGCATCGTATGGCTTGCGGTTGCGCTGATAGGCAAAGAGGGTTAGTCCCTTGTCAAAATCCTTAGCCACAACCGAAGTGTTGGCAAAGAGTGTGTTATCAGGGCTTCCGTCTTTCATTAGAGAGAGGCTATTGCCTATGATAAAGGTATTATGTGTAGGGTCTTTGGTGAGGATATTTACCGTACCTCCTATGGCATTACCCCCATAGAGTGCTGAGCCGGCCCCTCTGACTACTTCCACACGGTCAATCATATTGGCAGGAATCATCTCCAAGCCATAGACCCCAGCTAAGGAGGAGAATACAGGACGGCCATTGATCAAGATTTGTGAGTAAGAGCCTTCTAAACCATTGATACGCAATTGATTAAAACCGCAATTCTGACAATTTGTTTCGGTGCGCAATCCAGGGGTAAAGTTAAGCCCTTCCGCCAAGCTGAGTGATTGAGTGGTTTCAAAGATATGGCCTGTAACCTTGCTCACTACCACAGGTGATTTGTACTGAGGAATGATGTTACGCGTAGCGGTAACTACTACTTGGTCAATTTCCAATAAGTCTCTTTGCAAGGCAAAATTCTGTGTAATTGTCTCTCCTTCAGCAAGCGTAAGAGATTGATTGATAGTCTTGAACCCTACTGAAGAGATCGTAAGTTTATACTCACCAGCAGGTACTTTTACTGAATATTCTCCAGAGGCCTTGCTACTGGTACCTTTCACTTCACTACCCTTGCGAAGGATTACATCGGCACCTAAGATAGGCTTTCCTTCGGCAGTGATTTTTCCCTTGAAAGTAGCTTGTTGGGCTATGGCTAATACAGGGATAAAGAAAAATAACATGCGAAAAATAATAGTTTTCATGTCTAAAATTTTAGTTTTATTAGGTGTTTAAATTTTAGGCAAAGGTAAAAAATATTTTTCACATACGAAAATAAAGAACAAGAAATATTTTTTAGTGGTTCTAAATAATAAAAAGACTGCCTTTCTAGGGGACAGTCTTTAATATATATTATAATTATGAAAAAGAAATTACAAATCCATTCCGATATCCTTTCGGTAATACATGTTTTCAAAAGATATTTTTTCGATTCGGCTGTAAGATTTTTTTAGAGCTTCTTTAAAATTATCAGCCAAAGAAGTAACAGCAAGCACACGGCCTCCAGCGGTAAGTACCTTGCCGTCTTTCAAGCAAGTACCCGCATGGAAGATAAGGCTTTCGCTTTGTACTTCAAGACCAGAGATAACTTTGCCCTTTTGGTAATCCTCTGGATAACCACCAGAGACAAGCATTACAGTGGTAGCACTTCTGGGGTCTATAGAGAGTGGACAATCCTTGAGCTGTTCCTTGGCAGTGGCTTCTAAGAGTGTAACCAAGTCGGTTTGTAACCGTGGGAGCACTACTTCAGTTTCAGGATCACCCATACGTACATTGTACTCAATTACAAAGGGATCATCTCCTACCTTGATAAGGCCGATAAAGACAAAACCACGATAGGTGATTTGCTCCTTTTTAAGCCCTTCTATGGTAGGTTTTATGATACGCTCTTCTATTTTTTGCATAAAGGCCTCGTTGGCGAAAGGTACAGGAGAAACCGCACCCATACCACCTGTATTGAGTCCAGTATCCCCCTCGCCTATACGCTTATAGTCCTTAGCGGTTGGAAGAATCTTATAGCTCTGCCCATCGGTCAGAACAAAGCAGCTGAGTTCTATTCCCTTGAGGAACTCCTCAATAACTACTTTCTGGCTAGCTACGCCAAATTTCTCTTCCAATAGCATACGCTTAAGCTCGCTCTGGGCTTCTTGTAGGTTGTCCAAGATAACTACCCCTTTGCCGGCAGCCAGTCCGTCGGCTTTTAGAACATAGGGAGCTTGCATGCTTTCCAAAAAGCGCAACCCTTCTTCTATAGTGTCTTTAGTAAAACTCGCATAGCGGGCGGTAGGGATATGATGGCGCTGCATGAATTCCTTGGCAAACTCCTTACTTCCTTCAAGGGTAGCTCCCTTTTGGGAGGGACCTACAATGGGTATTTTGGAAAGTGCCGCATCTTGTCCGAAGAAATCTACAATCCCCTTCACTAAAGGTTCTTCGGGGCCTACTACGACCAAAGAAATCTGTTTGCTTAAACAGAATTCCTTAATCTTTGAAAAATCAGTAGCTGAGATAGCTACATTTTCTCCTTCAAGGGCAGTACCTGCATTACCGGGGGCTATATAAAGTTGCTTGCAGCGGGGGCTACGAGAGAGTAGGTAGGCAAAAGCATGCTCCCTACCTCCTGAACCTAACAGAAGTATATTCATTTCAAAAGAAAATTAAGTAAAAATATTATAGTAAGCTACGCAAATACTCGCTTACATTCTTATAGATGCGCTCTTGTATATCCGTGGTATCGGACGGAACGAATTTCTTTCCTAAGAGGTGCTCATAGAGTTCTATATAGCGTTCGGAGATTGCCTTTACATGGGCATTGGTCATTTCAGGCACTTGCTCGCCTGCACGACCTTGGAAGCCATTTTCTATAAGCCATTGGCGAACGAACTCCTTGGAGAGTTGTCTTTGGGGTTCCCCTTTTCTTAGGCGCTCTTCATATCCCTCGGCATAGAAATAGCGGGAGGAATCAGGGGTATGTACCTCGTCGATAAGCACTACTACTCCGTCTTTGGTCTTGCCAAACTCATACTTGGTATCTACCAAAATAAGGCCCCTCTTGTGAGCTAGTTCACTACCACGCTTAAAGAGGGCGTATGTATAGCGCTCCATAAGCTCATAGTCCTGGGCCGAAACGATTCCTCTTTTGAGAATGTCCTCACGGGAGATATCCTCGTCGTGGGTGCCATTGTCTGCCTTGGTAGAAGGAGTGATGATAGGGGAGGGTAGGGGCGCATTCTCCACTAAGCCTTCGGGTAAAGCTACGCCACAGAGGCTGCGTTTGCCAGCCTTATACTCACGGGCAGCATGTCCAGCCAAGTAACCGCGAATGACCATTTCCACTTTTAGGGGTTCGCAGCAGAGACCTACCGATACATTGGGGTCAGGGGTTGCCAGCAGCCAATTGGGAACAATATCCCTTGTTAGTTCCAAGTTCTCACTGGCTATCTGGTTGAGGATCTGTCCTTTGTAGGGGATACCCTTAGGCAGAATCACATCAAAAGCGGAAAGCCTATCGGTAGCCACCATCACCAGAAGGTCGTCTCCTATAGTATATACATCGCGTACCTTTCCTTTGTAAACAGCTTTTTGATTTTCAAAAGTAAAATCAGTTGAGGTAATACTGTTCATATGTTTGTATTTTTGCGCAAATATACGAATAAAAATTAATAAATAGTCGCTTAGGAGCAAAAAAAAGAGGTACATTGCTGCACCTCTTCAAATAGAATAACTAAAACAATAATAACTATGAAAATTTACTGTTGAGCTTGTTTTTTTGCATCTTCCTTCATCTTTTCATTAGGAACGATAGCAATGTTTACACGACGGTTCTTAGCGCGTCCTTCTTCTGTAGCGTTGTCATATGCAGGTTGGGTAGCACCGAACCACTTAGTGGTAAAGCGAGAAGCATTCAATCCGTTAGAAGTAAAGAAGTTAGTAACTGCTTTGGCACGTCTTTCGGAAAGTCCCATGTTATAGGCCGCTTTTCCTTTGCTATCAGTATGTCCTGCTACAATCACGTTGGTATCAGGATATTCCTTAAGAACAGTTACCATCTTGTTGAGCAAGGTTTTAGCCTCATCGGTAAGGTCTGCCTTATTGAAGGCAAAGGTAACCCCACTTTTTTCATCAAAGGTAACCACGATACCATCATCTACTCGTTTTACTTCAGCACCAGGGATTTCTTCTTCTATTTTCTTGGCTTGTCTGTCCATTTGGTTTCCGATAATGGCACCTGCGGCACCTCCTACAGCTGTACCGATAACAGCACCGAGTTCGCTATTGCCACCACTACCTACGTTGTTACCAAGGATCGCCCCAAGAATTGCTCCACTGGCAGCCCCAATCACAGCTCCACGCTGGGTTTTATTGGAATTATTAATAGCTTCACAGCCTACAAAAAGTAAGCCTGCTACAAGGAATAAAGTTATGTGTTTGAATACTTTTGTCATAGATAATTATTTAATTTTTTGTAAAGTTCATTGTAATAACGAAAGGTTTGCCGTCTACACGAACGGTTTGTTCCCAGCGCATCTCATTTTCAGAGAGATAAGCCAAATGTAGGCGTACGCCCGCATTGGTATCGGATTGGTACTTTTCGTTGGTTGGTTTGAGCAAAAAGTCATAATACCCAGTAGATTTGTCCATTTCCTGTACGGTAAAGATAAAATGACGATCGCCTCCTGCACATCCAGCCTTGTTAATAGCGTAGATACCTCGGTAGTTATTTGGAACAAATTTCCAATAACTTCCCTCAAAGCATTCTTTAGAAGTATCATTGAGCAAGGTGATTTCATACTTACCTTTTTCATTATAAGTAACAGAAGAGAGTGTCCATTCTCCTTTGATTACTTTGTTGGCCTGGCGGGTACCTTGGGTACTCTTGGCAATGGTGCCTTGTGTCTTACAAGAGACTACCCCCAAAGCAAGCATGAGCAAAAAAAATACTTTTTTCATTATGTATCTTATTATATGTTCTGGGGGCAAAAGTATTACTTTTTTTATACAATCTTCAATTTTTTTATGATATTTAACTTTCTAGGGGGTACTTTATGATTTTATAAAAATCAATCAGCTGATAATCAATTGTTTGTATAAAATGAAATTTTGTTCGTTCTATGCGATACATCTCAGGAGAAAAAAATTTTTTTTATTAACTTGTTGGTTTGTAATTTATTCGTATATTTGCACTCCGAAAACAAACCCAAAGATAGCTATAAATTAAGTAGTTTCTTAACCTACCAAATAACAAATGAAGCTATGGGTATATATATTATTGTATAATTTGACTTTTAAATAAAGAAAAATATGACAAAAGCAGAAATTGTAGCGAAGATCTCTGAGAAATTGGGGGTTGAGAAAACAGAGGTGCAGAATATTGTAGAGCACTTTATGGATGGGATAAAGGAATCTTTGGAGAGTGGAGATAATGTATACCTCAGAGGTTTTGGTAGCTTCATTATTAAGGCTAGAGCTGAAAAAACAGGACGTAACATTTCTAAAAACACGACCATTACCATCCCAGCACATAATATCCCTGCTTTCAAGCCAGCTAAAGTATTTGTGCAATCAATAAAAACAAAGGTAAAAGTAAAAGAAAAAACCACCAAAAAGAAATAACGGAGTATTAATTTTTAATTTATAACAACATGCCAAGCGGAAAAAAAAGAAAAAGACATAAAGTGGCTACGCACAAACGCAAAAAAAGAGCAAGAGCTAACCGACACAAAAAGAAAAAGTAGTTTTATAACTACTTTTTCTCGTTTTTTCGTTCATTTAAAAAGATATTATTATATCTTAACTGAAATTGTAATACTAAAATCATAACAGAATGACCAAAGAATTAATTATTCGTTCTGGGGCTTCTGATGTAGATTTTGCTTTACTCAAGAATGGTCGCTTGGTAGAACTCCACAAGGAGGAAGATACCAATCGCCTTTCGGTAGGGGATATTATGCTTGCCAAGATTCACAAGCCTATTCAGGGACTGAATGCGGCTTTTGTGAATGTAGGATACGAAAAGGATGCTTTCTTGCATTATCATGACTTGGGGCCTCAGCTCTCGTCCTTGCTTAAGTTTATCAAGGAAGTATCTTCAGGGAAGATCAAGGATTATTCACTGAAGGACTTCAAGCTGGAGCCAGATATTAATAAGAACGGGGCGATCTCGGAGGTACTCAAAGCAGGACAACCTATCTTGGTACAAATAGTCAAGGAACCTATTTCCACCAAGGGGCCACGGATTAGCTCGGAACTCTCCATAGCAGGGCGTTACTTAGTGCTGGTACCCTTCTCCGAGCGGATTTCTATCTCTCAAAAAATAGAAAACAAGGCCGAAAAAGAGCGTCTAAGACGTATTGTTCAGAGTATTAAACCCAAAGGTTTTGGGGTGATTATACGTACTGTAGCGCAGGATAAAAAGGTAGCTGACTTAGATAGGGACTTGCAAAATTCCTACGAACGCTGGATACAAATGTGCAAGAAGATACCACAAGGCTCCTTTCCATCCAAAATTCTTAGTGAAATGAATAGAACAGGTGCCCTACTAAGGGATATGTTCGACAATACTTTCACTGGTATCCATGTAGATAATGAGGCTCTCTATACACAAATCCGTGATTATCTGCAAGAGATTGCTCCTGAGCAAGTCAATATCGTAAAACTCTATAAGTCTTCTGTCCCTATTTTTGAGAAATTTCATATAGAAAGGCAGATTAAAACAGGCTTAGGACGCACTGTTTCCATGACCAAAGGGGCTTACTTGGTCATAGAACATACCGAGGCACTACATGTGATAGATGTCAATAGTGGAAACCATTCTAATAAAGCAGAAAACCAAGAAACAACCGCCTTTGAGGTGAATTTGATCGCCGCAACCGAGATTGCACGCCAATTGCGACTGAGAGATATGGGAGGTATCATCGTGGTAGATTTCATAGATATGAGCAGCGGAGAGAACCGACAAAAACTCTTCGATGCCCTAAGAGAAGAGATGAAAGATGACCGCGCCAAACATAAGATATTACCCCCCAGCAAGTTCGGACTGATACAAATTACTCGCCAGCGGGTACGCCCAGAAATCAACATCAAAACCAAGGAAGAAAATCCTAGCAAACAAGGAGAGGTAGATGCGCCTATTATGCTTATTGATCGCATTACTACTGATCTCGAAGAAATCATCTTTCAAAGCAACTACAACGGAAGAATCACACTGAATATACATCCATTTATAGCTGCCTATCTTACCAAGGGGCTTTTCTCTATACGCCTCAAATGGTTTTTAAAATACCGAAAATGGATTAAAATTCTCCCCAGAGATGCCTATTCTTATTTGGAATACCGCTTCAAAACTAACGAAGGCACTCCTCTGTAACTTTATAAGCAGACCTCCTAACTCGGTTAGGAGGCCTGCTTTTTTCTGTTTTTATAGGTTAATAATACTTTATGGGGTCACTTAGATAAGTCTTAATAGCTAAAGAGTCTCCCTCTTGTGGAAGGATTTTAGGTATTCTAAGGGCTTGCATTTTAAAACTTGAAAATTCTACATCATAATTTTTCTTAGCTTCAACTAGATAGGTGATACTCTCTTTTCTTTCTTTGAAATCAGCCTCTTCATCATTGATAGTTATATGAAAAGAATTTGCGATTGTATTATATTCAAAGACATGAAAGGTCAAATAGGTTTTCTTATCCTTACTTTTGTAAGTATCTATAAAGTAGTCTTTTCCTAATATAGCTATTTTCCCATATTTGGGAGCGGGTACTACCTTAGGCGGAGATTTTAGATAAGCCTTGATCAGTAAAGAGTCTCTTTTTCGTGGAATAATATGGGGGATCTTTAATATCCCAGTTACAAATGCAGAAGCCCCTACCTCATAGGATTGCTTCGGAGAGACTATAAAAGTGGTACTTTCTTTTTTCTTTATCCAAAAAGAATCTCCATTAATGGAAACAATATAAAGATCTTTTTGAAGAATATTATCTATAAATACCTGAAGTGTTAGATAGGTTTTATTATGGCGACTTTTGTATTTTTCTATTGTATAATTCTCTCCTAAGACACCTAATATCTCCTTATTAACACCTATATTCTCATTTGTTTGTGCATTTATCATGGTTATACAGAATAAACTAATAACAACCACTGCCTCCTTTATTCTTTTCATATTCTGCTGTTTTGAGTATTATATCTCTTTCAGAAGGACTTTTGTGTCTATATTTATTAGTTGTATCCAATCCATCTCATAGAAGATATTGATAGTATTCTAACGTGAGTTCGACTGGGTATGTGGGAGCTTTCGTTATATTGAACTCACGTTAATACAAGGCTTATCTAGATAGAGAGGGTGCTTTCTCAAAAGCACCCTCTCTGTTTAACCTCTATTTATGCAGATGAGATAAGTTTTTTATCTCTTTTAAATCACGCCATCTAGAGCTTTGTTGACTTCGCGTACAGCTTGAGTACTTTCGCTGAATTTGGCTTTTTCAGCATCATTGAGTGCTATCTCTACGATTTTTTCAACACCATCTTTGCCGATGATGACAGGTACCCCAACAGAGACATCTTTCTGTCCGTATTCGCCTTCGAGAAGGACAGAGCAAGGGAAGAGTTTCTTCTGATCACAGGCGATGGCTTGTACTAGGGCAGAAACAGCGGCTCCTGGAGCATACCAAGCGGAAGTACCTAAGAGTTTGGTAAGAGTAGCACCCCCTACCTTGGTATCTTCAGCTACTTTAGCGAGACGTTCTTCGGATAGGAATTCACTTACAGGTACGCCACGATAGGTAGCCAAACGAGTAAGCGGTAGCATACCGCTATCGCTGTGAGCAGCGATCACCATACCATCTACATCGGAGATAGGCGCATTGAGTGCTTCTGCTAAGCGATATCTGAAACGAGCAGAATCCAAAGCACCACCCATACCTATAATGTGATTCTTAGGTAATTTGGTTGCTTTGTGAACCAAATAAGCCATAGTATCCATAGGGTTACTTACGATGATCACAATTACATTGGGAGAGTATTTTACCAATTGTTCTACTACCGATTTTACGATATTGGCATTGGTACCAATGAGTTCCTCACGGGTCATACCTGGCTTGCGAGGAATACCAGAGGTGATCACAGCTACATCGCTTCCAGCGGTTTGGGAATAATCGCCTGTAACACCCTTGATACGTGTGTCAAAACCATTAAGAGAAGCAGTTTGCATAAGGTCCATGGCTTTACCTTCAGCAAAACCTTCCTTAATGTCCACCAGAACAACTTCTGATGCGAAATTCTTAAGTGCAATATACTCTGCACAACTAGCGCCGACTGCACCGGCACCTACTACGGTTACTTTCATAAAAATATTTTTATTAGGTGATTATGATTGATGATGTCAAAATTACGAAAAATAAATGACATACACAATAAAGAGTCTAAAATATTTTATGTCCTATTCGCTGTTTAGTACTTACTTTTTGAGCCAGTTATTGGAGAAGTTACATTTTCTATATTCTCCTTTTACGGAAACGAAAGTCTTTTTGATGGCTTCCTTGATCCATTTTTGTATGGCTTCGAGTTGCTTTTCTTTGAGTGCCAACTCGCGGATACGGGTATAGTCCTTGACAAAATCGGCAGTATGTTCGCCTATACGATTGGTTACACGATAGATCTTGTACATCTTTCTACCTGTTCTGTCCTCATCTACGATAGGGAAAGATACCTCGTCGTCTTTCAGAGAAGAGACTTGAGAGTAGAGCATAGGTTCCATGCGGGTGAGTTCGAACTTGGTAGAATAGTCTTCGGGGTTGAGCAGCTGGCCGCCGTCCTCTTTGGTTTCTTTTTCGTCGGAGAAGTTTTTAGCCGCTTCGGCAAAGGTAAACTCCTTGTTGATAATCTTCTCACGTATGTCGTTAATTTTCTTTTTAGCTTCTTCCAAGGACGCATCAGGAATCTGTGGTACCATAAGAATATGGCGTACAGAGACTTCTTTTCCTCTGATCTTGACCACCTGTAGGATATGCCAACCAAAATCAGTCTTGAAAGGGTCGGAGATTTCCCCTTCTTGTAGAGAGAAAGCCACGTCCTTGAACTCCTTGGCAAAGCTCGAACGTCTGTTGAAAGTCAGCTCTTTACCTCCCGTGGCACGGTCAGCAGAATATAGGATCGCCTTGGTAGAGAAACTTGCTCCATTCTCTACGATGTCTTTTTTGATTTCCTTGAGTTGAGAGATGACCTTATCCACCTCACTCTGTGGGGCTTTAGGTTCTATAACGATTTGGGCAATCTCTAGTTCGGTGCCTATGGTAGGGAGTTCGTCCTTAGGTATTTTGTTGAAGAATTGTTTTACCTCCTCTGGAGTAACCTCTATATTCTCAACGATTTTAGCTTTCATACGGGAGCTGAGTTCGTTCTGGCGTAGAATCTCAAAGAGTTCGTCGCGTAGGGATTGCTCGTCGTCCTTGTGATAGAACTCCACTACTTTTTTGATATCTCCTAGCTGCTCCACAAGGAACTCAATACGGCGGTTTACCCCATCGCGGATGTCTGTATCGGAAATCTTGATACTATCCTGGATAGCTTGGCTTACATAGAGCTTGTCCTCCATGAGCTTTCCCAAGAGCTGGCAACGGGTTATCCCTTTGGTATCTACATTTTGGGAGCGGAGTTCTATCAAAGCACGGTCAATATCCGTTTCCAAAATGAGATAATCTCCTACGACGGAGGCCACCCCATCTATCTTTTCTTTATGAGATTGTGCTTGTAAGGGGCTGATAGCAAAAAGGGTTGTCAGGAATAATAGGCAGGTAATACTAATTCTGTTCATAGAGTTCAAATTGTTTGTTCTCAATAGCGTCATTGATAATTTCTTTTTCTAAGTTGTTGATATAGGTGTTTTTGCGTTTGTTCAAGATGATTTGTTTCAGGGTAGGATAGGCGTACTCCATAGGGGCGTAGTCGGTATTGTCTAAGTACTTATTGACCTTGAGCAGATATACGGAAGTGGAGTCTCTTTGTTCAATGAGTTGCTGGGCAGTCCCTTTACCGATTTTTGTCGCCAGGGCAGGGATCTTTTCTTTTACCTCTGTGGCTCTGATCCAGATACTGTCGTTGAGGAAGGAGGAGGTAAAGTGAGGGCTTAGAGAGTCAATATACTGCCTATCTTTTGCGGAATAAGTCTTGAAAGCTGAAGAGAGCTTAGCGGTTAAGTCCTTGGGGGAGAGCTGTATGAATCTAAGTTGTACTAAATCCTCGGTGAGCTTGAAGATCTCCTTGTTTCTCTCATAGAATTCCTCTTTTTCCTTTCGGCTAATAAGGGTGTCCACCTGGCGGGAGAGCAAGTCTAAGTAGAACTGGGTATATAGGTCATTGCGATACTCACTGACTAATTGTTCGAACTCTTCTTTTTTGCTATTGGGGATATTCGTTTCGGCCTTGAGGAAAAGCAGTTTTTGCAGTGCCCAATTGTTGATATAAGGGGTAACAATGCGTACGCTGTCCTCAAGGGTATGCTCCTTAGGGAGTAGTTTTTGGATATCCTCCTCATATAGGTAGTAATTGCCTACCTTGGCAACCACCTTACTGTCCTTGGGCGTAGAACTTAGCCATTGGCAAGCCGTTAGGGAAAGGCAGCCTATAAGAGAAAGAAGCAGTGGTTTCCAATTCATTTTAACGATTCTTAATAAGGTGATACAAAAACAACGCAAGTTACAGTAAATTGTGGGGAAAAACTAATCAATTAATTTTTTTTTAACTTTGAACCATAGGGGAGGTCTGCTCACCTATCTTAGGCAAGAGGTCTTTGTACTGGAAGATATGGGTACGAATCCAGTCATTCATCTCCATAATAGGGGCATAGAGTAGTGAATGGTCGCTGCTTTCCTTGGGAATCAGCTCAAGGGCACCTCGATTGAGGTACATAAGACTGGTACCTACGATAAGTGACCACTTGAACATACCGAAGACAGCCCCAGCGATACGGTTAGGTAACCCTAAGGAAACACTTTCCAGGATTTTGGTAAGCATTTTTCCTGTAGTTCTTACCATTACAAAGGTTAAAAGGAAGACAATAACGAAGGAAATCACCTGATTGGTCTTCATAGAAAGAGAAAACACCTCGCTGAGGTAGCCCGCAGCCATAGCTGAGAAGTGTATAGCCACCCATAATGCCACGAATACAGACAATAGGGAGGCTACTTCCCATACAAAACCCTTCATAAATCCGCGTACAATCCCAATGGAGAGGAGAATCCCCAATATAATATCAATGTTGCTCATAAGGATAAAAAAAGAGATGATACACATCTCTTTATTAAATTAATATTCATCTTCGTTCCAAAGATAATCCTCTTCAGTGGGATAGTCTGGCCAAATTTCCTCAATAGACTCGTAGATTTCTCCTTCGTCCTCAAGGGCTTCGAGGTTCTCCACCACTTCCATAGGAGCTCCTGTACGGAGCGCATAATCAATAATCTCTTCCTTGGTAGCAGGCCAAGGCGCATCACTGAGATAAGAGGCAAGTTCTAATGTCCAATACATATTTTTAGTTTTTAGTTTTTAGTTTTTAGTGATTAGTTGTTAGTATTTAAGAGTTATAGTAGCATTAATAATTAATAATTGACAATTATCAAAATTCTCCTTTGAATACTTCTCGGAGACTGGAGAAAGAATTCTTTAGCAACTTCTTGAGTTTTTTAGGCTTTTTCCATGCACATACTTCTATATCTTCTTCTTTTTGGGGGCGGAGATCCTCTCGGCCATCACTATACATGTTGTACCAATGGGTTTCTTTCAGGTACCAACGTTGGTCTTGCTTATAGATATGGTAGGTAATCACTCGCTTACCCAAGACAAACAGACCTTTGACTCCAGTCTCTTCCTCTACTTCCCTTTGGGCACATTCGCTTATATCTTCCCCTGTTTCCAATTTCCCTTTGGGCAAGTCCCATTTTCCTCTTCGTTTGATAAAGAGGATGCGTCCCAGAGGGTTGCGAACTACTCCTCCTCCTGCTTGTATCAGGGTAAAGGCTTTTTCAAATTCCTTAAGTGGGTCAGGGCTATCTATATAGAATAGAAATTTACCTGACTTATATCCGTCAATCTTTTTTACAAAGGCCTCTACGGAAAGATCCTTAAGGGTGAAAATACGATATTTCTTTTTATAAGTTTTCTTTAAGGTATTGGTTACCAATATCTTTTTGTCATCAAAAAAAACTGTGTACATAACTATTGTTTAAGGGGAAAAATTAGTTTTATTTTTACAGAGCTAAGTTACAATTTTTTTTTGATTCCTAAAAGGATTTTCTTGTTTTTAACACACTTTGCAAAAAATAGACCTTATTCTATTACTAAAGTACGTTCTTCCTCAAAGCCATCGCTCTCAAAGATGATTTGGTAGTTACCCTTGGGTAGGTAATACTTTCCATTGTCGGCTTTCTTGAAAGTGGTCAAGAGTTTCTTTTCGTAAGCAATACGGCCATCTTCTACAAAGGTTAGGTCAAAAGGAATAAAGTTGAACCCTACCTTGGTCTGATAAGTGAACTTGGCGAGGGTGATTTTGTTCTTAACCACACTGATTTTGATCGTATTATTATCTTTGGAGGCAAAGGACTCTAAGTATAGCACAGGTTCTTCAGGTGCCTGCCAAGGGCTAGGCGCATTCCCCCACTTGGGTGAGTAGGCAATGGTATAAGTTTCCTTGAGTGGGTAGAATAGTTGAGCTTGTACAGCCGCACGCAGCTCTCTTAGGGAGGTAACATTGGCCGTAAAGAATCCATGCCCTTTGGTACCTACATATAACTGATTGTTCTGAGGGTTGATAGCAATGGCACTCACCGAGCTACGAGGTAGGTTTTCCTTGAAGGGGTGCCACTTTTCTCCCATGTCAAAGGATACATATAAGCCGTTTTCAGTACCTAAGTAGAGCACTTGCTCATTGGCGGGATCCTCTACAATAACATTGAGTGTCTCTTCAGGCAGATTGGCCTTGAGGTTGTCCCAGCTTTTACCCATATTGTTGCTGCGGAAAAGCAGTGCTTGGTGATTGTCGTTCTGCAAAATGGCATAGACACGCTCTTGTGTATGCTTGGAAGCCAACAGACAAGCCACACGGTTGGGGGTAGGGAAAGAGGAATAAATCATCTGCCAAGAAACCCCTCCGTTCTGTGAGGTGTAGATCATACCATCATCACTACCTGTGTATAGCAAACCAAACTGGAATGGTGATTCGCAGATAGCTGAAATAGTACCATAGGAAAGTATGCCCCCCTTATCACCATTGGTAAGGTCCGGGGAGATAGTATTCCACTGTTTACCTTCGTTAAGTGACTGGAATAGGGTGTTAGTCCCAGCATAGAGGATGGTATTGTTCTGAGGGGAGAGCGCTAAGGCTGTTTGCAAAGGATAACGTTGTTTGGTCTTTTTGTCATAAGGGAGGGTAACCTTGTTCTGTCTTAGCGGGAGGATACTTCCCAAAGGCTGAGAAAGGAAGAACTTATTCTCTGGAGTGACTACCAGAGCGCCTTTCTCAGGGCTTAGGAAAGACCAGCCACTGGTTGTATGCTTGAAGACACCTTCGTTGAGGATGCTGGTATAGAAAGTATCATTTTCGGGTTTCCCTATCGATAGGGAAATGACAGAGGCTGTTTGTGGCATCTGTTGCTTAGCCCAAGTACGCCCCTGATCAAGAGACTGGAACATGCCTTGGTCAGTTACCAAAATGAGTTGACGCTCATCGGCAAATAGCTGATGAACTTTCTGTTCCTTAGGATTGTCCTTGAGCAGTGTCCAAGTGATTCCTCCATTGTTAGAGCGAAGCAGAGGCACCCCAGAGAGGTACAATTCGTTCTCCTGCTTAGGATTTACGGCCAAGGCACCTACTTCATATCCCTTGTTATAAAAGACATTCGTCAGGGGTTTGTTGTTCTTTTTCACCCAAGATTTTCCACCATCGGCCGAGTAGTAGATCTCAGCCCCGATGATAGCGGGGAGTGCATCGGTAAAGCGGGTCAAGTCCGAAACCTTTACCGCACCTGAGCGTACCGCCTCGCGGAGGTTGTCCACCGAATATTTCTTCTCTAGCGAATGGTTGTATATATATTGGCTAATTCTCTCATCGTCAAGGGCGAGGAAGTCCTTAGCAGAAAGGCTTTGTAGGTTAAGGTTGGAGGGATCCTCTTTGGCTCGTTCGCGGTTATCCACCAGTGCATAGAGAGAGGTTGGGCAGAATACAGCTAAGGATATTTTCCCGATGTTCCCTTGAGGGAAACCGGAACCTGCACCCGTGATGAGTTCCCATGTAGCCCCAGCGTTATTACTTTTATAGATACCCGACTGCTTACCCGCAGCAGTAATATTGGAAGGACTGAAAGCGCAATCCCAAGCCGCAAGGAAGAGTGTTTCGGGAGCCGATGGTGCTTTTTTTAGTTCATTAACGCCTACTTGCCCAAAGGTCTGGTTCCAGTTTTTTCCCTTGTCGGTAGTACAGAGTACCCCTTGGATAGAGTCTCCTTCACCCATAGCACTCAGGCAGAGGTTAGTAGGGGAGAGCAGCGTAATCTGGCGTACAAGAATATTGCCTACAGGGGAAGTAGCCTGCCAGTCTTTGCCTTGTTCTTTAAAGAAAACCCCCTGATGATTGGCCACCCATAGGGTATGATTGTCCCAATCTACTGCCATAGCGTCAGCTTGAGGTGTCATAAAGTCAGCAAAGGTAGGAGAGAAACTCGCACCATTGTTTTCGCTATACCATACACCCGACTCGGCCAAGGCAACATACAGCTCATAAGGGTTATTAGGGTTTCTTTCTACCTGTATAATTTCCCCTGCCCCACGACTGATTTCGAGGGCTTGGAAAGGAATGTTCTTAACCCAAGATTTCTGCAGATTCTGAGAGCGAATCATCTCTTGTCGGTTTTGTACTTGTGCTATGCTGGCAAAGGAAAGCAGCATGGTAGCGGCCAAAAAAATACGTTTCATTTCTTAGAAATTAGACTAATGAATAAAAGCTAAAAAGTCGGAGCACTGTCCTTCCACAAAAATCGTGCCTTTTCTAAATCTTCGGGAGTATCTATACCTACATTTTCTACTTCTGTCAGTATCATCTTGATACGCCTGCCATTCTCCAAGTAGCGAAGCTGTTCGAGCTTCTCAATCTCTTCCAAAGGAGTAGGGCTAAGGCGATAGAACGCCATCAGGGCTTCTTTGCGAAAAGCATAAACCCCTATATGCTTGCGATAAGTGTAAGCGACCTGCTCGTCTCTTCTGAAAGGGATAGGGCTGCGGGAGAAATAAAGGGCAAACTGTTCCTTATCTACCACGACCTTTACATTATTAGGATTTTGTATGTCTTCCCATTCTTTTAGAGGCATCATTAGTGAAGCCAAATCAATCTGCTGCTTGGGATCATGGTCAAAAACCTCCAAGAGACGTTCAAGACTTTCTTTCTGGATAAAAGGCTCGTCCCCTTGTACATTCACGATAATATCGGCAGAGAGCATCTCCACTGCCTCAGCAATACGATTGCTCCCGCAACTGTGCGCAATTTGGCTTAGGAAGACCTTTCCATCTATCGTCTTGATTTTCTGTTCAATTTCTTGACTATCGGTAGCTACCCATACCTCATCAAAGAGGGAGGTACGCATCGTAGCCAGGTAGGTTTGTTCTATGACAGAGCGCCCTCCTAAGTCCTGTAAGAGTTTCTTAGGGAAGCGAGTAGCCTCAAGACGGGCAGGGATTACAGCTATCTTTCTCATGGATAAAGGATTAAAGGAAACCGAGTTCCAGTTTGGCTTCTTCGCTCATCATCTCCTGTCCCCAAGGCGGGTCAAAGGTGAGTTCTACTTCCACTTCATTAATCTCGTCAATACTGCCTATCTTCTCATAGACTTCCTGAGGGAGTACTTCCGCTACAGGGCAGTTGGGCGAGGTGAGGGTCATGAGGATCTTTACATCGTGGTTTTCGTTGATAAACACATCATAGATCAGTCCCAGTTCGTATATATCCACAGGGATTTCAGGGTCATAAATAGTATGGAGTACCTCGACGATTTTCTCGCCAATGAGGTCGGTATCAATAGGTGTTTTTTCTTCAGACATGATTTAATTATTTTTTAAGGTTATAGCTTTGGCATAGAGTTTCATTTGCTCAATCATACTCACCAGCCCATTGGCACGGGTAGGGGAGAGGTGTTCCTTGAGGCCTATTTTATCAATAAAGCTCATATTGGCCGCCAGTATATCGGCTGCTTTTTGGTCAGAGAGGGCTTTGATCAAAATAGCGATAATCCCTTTGGTGATAATGGCATCACTATCGGCTGTAAAGTGGATGATATCCCCCTGATTGTCGGCATGTAGCCATACTTGGCTTTGGCAGCCCTTGATGAGGTATTCGTCTGTTTTGTACTGAGGATCAATCAGCGGTAGGCTCTTGCCTAAGTCAATCATATATTCGTAGCGGTCTTCCCAACTTTCTAAAAATGAAAAGTCTTCAATAATAGTGTTTTGTATTTCAGTGATGGTCATCTTTTTTTGGGCGCAAAAATACAACATTTAATGACAAATGACAAATGACAAGTGACAAATCTTTTTCACTTTTCGTTAGTCATTAGTCACTCGTCATTGGTCACTATCTAGTAATTATGGCATTCCGTATTCGGATCAGCCATAAACTCCTGTGGGTCTATGCTGATATTTCTCACTTTGGCAAAGGGAAGGTTCAGCTCGAACTGGTAAGTGTTTTCAGCCCAATTCCATACGGGTAGCACGATGCGTTCCATGTTGATGAACGGATTGGGCTTTTCTCCAAAAGTAAGGTCGATAGGAATGTATAGAGAGAAAGGTTTCTGTCCGTTGGGAATAACAATAAGGTCTAGGGGCATAGGGATACGTCCTTTTTTGCTGAGAGTAACTAAGGTTTTATCACCTTTGGCTTCTACCTTTTCTATGCAGTAGCCGATATGGTGATTGGTGTGCATGAACTCATTGAGAAACCAAAAGAGCTGCATGCCTGATTCCTTTTCAGCACAGCGCACAAAGTTCTCAGGGGTAGGGTGAGTAAAGGCATATTCCTTGTAGAAACGCTTGAAGGTACGCTCCATAGCTCGGCGTCCGATAATGTAGTCCAAATGAGAGGCGAACATAGTCCCTTTGGCATAGGCAGTACTGAAATAGGAACGTGTACGCTCAAAGAAGTCGGCACGGATGGAGGGGTCTTCCTCTTGGTTGTCTTGGATATAGTCAAGGAAAGCCTTGCGGCGGGAGTCGGAGAAGTTGGCCACTGGGTCTTTCTGTACCACTTCAGCATCAGCCCATAGTTGTAAAAAGCAAGTAAAGCCCTCATCAAACCAAGGATATTGCTGTTCGTTAATGGCAAAGATATGCTCAAACCAAGTGTGTGCCAGCTCATGGCAGGCCGTTCTTATGAGTGTTTTAGGGTCTTTGCCTCCCTCTATAAAGGTACACATAGCATACTCCATAGCTCCTTGTCCCGCTTGGATAAAAGAATAATGATCCCAAGGATATTTGCCTACTTTAGCCTCGTAAAAATCCAAGACTTCGGGCATGATTTGTTGTAATTGCTTCCAGCTTTCGGGGAAATTCTTATAGAAAAAGTGTAATTCCACTCCTCCCTTAGTCTTTACCACATCATGCTGATAAGCAGGGTCGGCCGCCCAAGAGAAATCTATCACCCGCTCAGCCTTGAAGTGCCAAGTACGGGTCTTTTGGTGAGTCTTTACTTCCTTTATATTTTGGTAGCCAAAGCCTATCTGCTCAGGATTCTGTAGCGTACCGGTACCTGCTACCATATAGTTTTTGTCAAGGGTGATTTTCACATCAAAGTTTGCCCAATCTCCATAGAACTCACCGAATATATATTGGTAGGGATGCCAGCCTTGGCTGTCATAGGCGCAGATACGTGGATACCACTGGGAGAGCGAAAGTGCTACCCCATCGGAGCTATTGCGTCCCATACGCAGTCCCATAGTAGGTATCTGAGCGGTGTAGTCCATGGTAAGGGTTGCTTTGCCCTGAGGGAGAATCGGTTCAGGTAGGGTTACTTGTAGAATGGTACCCACTACCTTGTAGGACGCCGCTTTGCCATTTTGCATAAGGGAGTGCAGGCGGATAAATCCCTGTTCGCTTTCCTTGAGCAAGGAGAGCTTACTGATATATTTAGGTTCGGCCTCCGTGCCTGCATTGTGCATAAAGCGTGCGGGCATATCGGGTACCTGCTGCATGTTCTTATCCATTTGGCTACCTGGCTGAAAAGCATTGAGATACAAGTGATAAAACATGGTACGCAGCGTATCAGGCGAATGGTTTTCATAAACGGCCACTTGCTTTCCTTGGTACTGGAAAGTCTTCACGTCCATCTGAATATCCATCTGGTAGTCAATGTGTTGTTGCCACTGAGCAGCGGCGCTTATACTAAAGCCTATAGCGGCAAGAGATAGAAAAAAGGATCTTATCATGAGCGTTTTGAGTTATTGGAAAAATAGCGTTTCTTTACTAGTTTTAGAGATAAAAGAAAATATTTAATTCCTTTGTAACTAATTGATTATAAGTGTTTTTGTTTAATATCTTTACTATTTCTTTACTATTTCTTTAATATTTCTTTACTACTTTTATCCATTTTGGAGCAGATCGAGTTCCTATATTTTCTATTAGATTGTCTTCTTTTAAACTTTGAATCATATTAGAAAGTTTTCTTTTTTTCTGTTGATCAGATAAGTAATTAGGGAGTTTGTTTAATAATAAAGTGTCAATCTCTTTACGGGTAGCAGATCCATGAGTATTTATATGCTTAAGTATAAAAGATTGTAGTATTTCGGTATCTAATCCTTTATTAAGAGTGTATTCTGCCTTTTCATCTAAAAGAGAAGCAATCTGTTCAGAAATATAAAACTGAGGTTTTCGTCCTTCTATAAGTTTTTTCTGTTTGAGTCGTTTTACAGCTTCATCATTTGATCTCTAAGGAATCATCTTCTATTCCAAAGATAAGATAGCCATAAGGCTGATTAGCTAAATTAGCAGCATTAGATAGAGCTGAAATATATCTCCCTAATCTTTGATTGTCCGTTGCATTACCTTTCTTAAATTCTAACCAAGAGAGTTCTTTACCTTCTTTTATCAAGTTATCTATTAGAGCTATTATTTCTTGGTTTTCCATGAGAGTGTGATTCTAAATTTGGGGACAAAAATACGAATAATATTTGAAAAAAATTATCAGTCAAGCGTTTTGGATTTTGAGTCATCTTATCACTGGTCATTAGTCGCTAGTCACTAGTCATTAATTTTTACTTATTCAAAATACATATTACTGAAAATGAGTTATTTATTTTGTTTCTAAAGACATCTTGCCATAACTTTGCACCCAGAAAACAACGACAGATTATTAACACTAAAAAGAAAAATTATGGCTATTAGACTAGTAAACGGCTGTGTAAATTGCGAAAATTTGACAGCGGAGAATGTATGCAAACTTCACCAAACCAAAGTAGAGTCCAAACACACTTGTGACAGCTTCAATATGCGTCCAAGTCTTCAAGGTGAAGTAGATTGCCTTTCATGTGCTAAGTACAACACACCAGCATGTGCTAACCTATCACATGCCGCTAAAGGGATGCTCTGCAACGAATGGGCTCCTGAAACCAACGCAGAAGCGTAAATGAATGGTTTTTCATGACCTAAAAAGCAATAAGTAGCGATACTTATTGCTTTTTTTTGTACCTTTGCAACTCTAAAAATAAAAAGTGAAGAGTGAAAAGCGCATCACTATTCACTATTTACTATTCACTTCTTATGAATGGAATCGTCTACAAATCCACAGGAAGCTGGTATGTGGTCAAGGGAGAAGACCAGCAGTTTTATGAGTGTCGCCTCAAGGGTAGGTTTCGCCTCAAGGAAATAAAGAATACCAATCCTATAGCCGTGGGTGATAAGGTCGTGTTCTATGAGGCAGAGACCAAAGGGGAGGGTGTCATTACCGAGATTGCTCCACGAGAGAACTATATCATTCGCAAGTCGGTCAATCTCTCTAAGCAAACACATATCCTAGCCGCTAATATCGATGTGGCTTTTCTTGTGGTAACCCTCAATAACCCCACTACCTATACAGCCTTTATTGATCGTTTTTTGGTAACAGCGGAGGCTTATAGCATTCCCGCCGTATTGCTCTTTAACAAGGTGGATACCTATACCTCTGATGAGCTGGCCGAGGTAAAGTACTTGGCTTATATGTACCGCGATGTAGGCTATGAGTGTATCGGGATTTCAGCACAAACAGGCAAAAATATAGACAAAGTCAAAACTCGCTTACAGGGGAAAACAGCCATGGTCTTAGGCCATTCAGGCGCAGGAAAATCAACACTTATCAATGCTCTTTCTCCCTCCCTACAGCTCAAGACTCAACCCCTCTCCGAGCTGCATGGACAGGGACAACATACCACAACTTTCGCCCAAATGTATGATTTGGAATTTGATGCTCGCATCATAGATACCCCAGGAATCAAGGGCTTAGGCGTAGTGGATTTTGACCGAGAGGAGCTAGCCGATTACTTCCCTGAGTTCTTTGCCCTTAAGCATCTCTGTAAGTTCCATAACTGTCTGCACCTGAACGAACCTCAATGCGCCGTTAAGCAAGCCCTTGAGGAGGACAGACTCCACTGGAGCCGTTACAAAAGCTATCTGCAACTCCTCGAAGGAGAGGAAGACACCTATCGGGAAAGTGAATAGCGAATAGTGAAAAACGGATAACTTAAATCTCAAAATTCAAAACTATGAAGACCTTTGCTTTAGTAGGGCGCAACATATCCTACTCTTTCTCTCGCAGATATTTTGCAGAAAAATTTGCTAAAGAACAAATTACCAATTGTGAGTATATCAACTTTGATATTCCTTCCATAGAGGAGCTTCCTGCACTTATTGCTGCTACACCTACTCTTGTGGGAATGAATGTAACGATACCTTATAAGGAGGCGGTACTTTCCTTGTTAGACCAGCAGGATGAGGCACTTATAGCCATTAAGGCTTGCAATACAATTAAGGTACTCTCCACAGGTAAGCTCAAGGGGTATAATACAGATTATATAGGCTTTCGTGATTCCTTAGTACCTCACTTAAAACCTCATCATCATAGCGCACTGATTCTCGGTACAGGAGGGGCTAGTAAGGCGGTGGCTTTTGCGCTAAGCCAGTTGGGTATTCCTTACCAATTGGTCTCCCGTGAGGCTTCTTCTACAGCTATTTCTTACACTGAGCTTACCAAGGAAATCATTACATATCATTCTCTTATCATTAATACGACTCCCTTGGGAACCTCCCCTAATGTAGAGGCTTTTCCGCTCATTCCCTATCAGTGGATAACAAGGGAACACCTCTTGTACGACCTTATCTATAACCCTGAAAAGACGGCTTTTCTTGCTAAAGGAGAAGCACAAGGGGCTACTATTCTCAATGGCTATCTCATGCTCGTCCTACAAGCTGAAGCGGCCTGGAAAATCTGGAAAGATGAATAATGAATAGTGAGAAGAGGTAAATGACTTTTCATTTTTCACTGTTCACTTTTCACTAATAGTTTAAGGCTATACCCTTCTTTCTCCATCTCTTCTTTAGGAATAAAGCGTAGGGACGCACTATTGATGCAGTAGCGTAGTCCTCCCTTATCCTTTGGCCCATCGGTGAAGACGTGGCCTAAGTGGGCATTACCGAGCTTACTTCTCACTTCGGTACGGAGCATATTGTGCGACTTGTCAAGGTGCTCTTGGATAAGTTTCTTGTCAATAGGCTTACTGAAGCTCGGCCAGCCACAACCCGATTCAAACTTGTCAGCAGAGGAGAATAGCGGCTCCCCTGTGGTGATATCTACATAGATACCCTCACGCTTTTCGTTCCAATACTCGTTACGGAAAGGTGGCTCGGTAGCACTATTTTGGGTAACCTCATACTGCATAGGAGTTAGTTCTTTCTTGAGGGTAGCCTTATCCTTGACGGTGTAGCTTGTCTTTGGGGCAGCCTTCTTAGGGTTGGCCTTGCGTGCCATCTCAAATAGGGCAGGGGAGAGGTGGCAATAACCATGTGGGTTCTTATCCAAATAGTCTTGGTGGTAGTCCTCAGCTGCGTAGAAATTCTTTAGCGGTAGGTTTTCCACTAGTATGGGTTTGCTGTATCCTTTGGCAAGGGCGGCAAGTTGTTGCCTTATGATAGGTTCGTCAGCTTTGTCCTTATAGTAAATCCCTGTGCGGTACTGAGAGCCTTTGTCGTTGCCTTGTTTGTTTAGAGAGGTAGGGTCTATTGTCTTGAGATATAGATCGATAAGAAAGGACAGAGATACCTCAGAAGGGTTATAGACAACCTTGACAGTTTCGGCAAACTGGGTGTTGCCTTGACAAACGAGTTTGTAGGTAGGGTTGGCCACATTTCCATTGGCGTAGCCTACTTCGGTGGAGACAACTCCACGAATTTGTTTGAGGAAGTGCTCGGTTCCCCAGAAGCACCCTCCTGCAAAATAGATTTCTTTGGTGTTCATTTTTTTTGTTTGTGCGATTACAGCAGAGGCATATAACCCCATAAGGAGATAAGCCACTGCCAGCATTAAATATTTTTTCATGATTAACTTGATTTACTGATAAGTCAATGAGATAAATTGCCTTTAATGATTAATTATTTGTGGGAAGAAATCTAATACTAAGCCCTGCAAAAAGCATACCAAGATAGGCTATAAGAAGAACTTTTTTCTGTAGAACATGGATAAATAAAAAGTTAAACCAATAGGTTACTGCTTCCCAAAAAAAGTAAAGGTTTCTTCTTATAAAAAGAAGAAACCTTCGAAGAATATAGGGATAAATGAATTACTTGGTTGGCTTTTCCTTGAGCGTTTTTAAGATTAGCTCTTTGCGTTCTTTCAGGGTGAGGGGATTTTCTCCATAGAGTGCGTTCTCCCAGTCTCCGTAAGAGGTGTTGGGAAGTACAATATACTTTGTTCCAAACTGTTTATGGTTCTTTTCTACCGCTTGACTGCGCCCCTCAGGGGTGGTAGCGTCAAAGTCTTTGTCAAAGTCTCCTAAGTTGTCTCCCAAAAAAAGTACAATATCGTAGTTCTTAGCGATATTCAGGCGGCGATTCTCTTTGCTCCTTTCCGCTGTACGGAATATCAGGTGGTCATCTCCTTGGAAAGGAAAGTGGTAGCGCTTGATATTCAGTGTGGTACCCTTGCGCTCGGACTCTTTTCGGTTGGTTACATAGAAGATTTGGACACCTTTTTGAGCTGCATACTGGAAAAATTCCACAGCACCTGCCAGCGGAGTAGCCTCGGCTTTGGTGGTCCATTCCTCCCAAGTCTTATACTCGAACTCAGTGCCATTTCTGCCACATTCCACAGCATAGTAGGAGGTGTTCATAAAGGTCTCATCTATATCCGATACGATAGCAAGGGGCTTATCTGAAGGCTTGGTCAAGGCTTCGTCCAATCTCAAGCGGGCTATGTTGTAAGCCTGATAACACAAGGCATCATATTCGGCAGCTTGTTGTTGAAACAGTGCAGCATACAACTTGCCGTTACTTACAAAGTGCTCCTGTGCATCAGCGGTAGACTTTTGAGCATAACAAGAAACAAAGAACAAGAATAAACTGCAAAAAATATACTTTTTCATTCTTAAAAAAAACGGATTTTTTTGGAGTGCAAAGGTATATATTTCTATGTAATATAATCACTAATTGAAAGTTAAAATAAAATTAAAAATCACGAAAATATAACGTTAATAAGTGTTAGCAATAGCTTGTGTGATATGGACGGTATGGGCAATAAAAGTTCTATCCTTATTTTTCTATAAATAAATAAGGATAGAAGGTTCTTAGGAGAGAAAAGTAATAAAACTATTGGGCAGGTTTGTTCTTAAGTACTTTCAAGATAGCATTCTTGCGTTCCTTCAAGGATGGATTTTTGTTGTCATAAAGAACATTTTCCCATTCACCATAGAAGGTATTAGGAAGTACAATGTATTTCTTTCCGAAATTTTGTTGGTTTTTTGCAGTCGCCTCTGCGCGTTCTGTAGCAGAATGAACATCAAAATCCTTATCAAAATCGGCTAAATTGTCTCCTAGGAATAGGACTATATCATAGTTTTTAGCAATTTCTAGGCGACGAGATTCTTTACTTCTTTCACCACTGCGAAAGACAAGCCGATTGGCCTCCTGAATAGGAAATCCATAAGCCTTAAGATTCTTTATGGTACCTTCCTTTTCATTAGTATAACGGTTGGTTACATAGAAAATAGCAACCCCTTTACTATCAGCATATTGGAAGAAGTCTAGAGCACCAGCCAGTGGGGTCGCCTCACCTTTGGCACTCCATTCTTCCCATGATTCTTTGCTATGGTCTATGCCTTTTTCGGTCATTCCTACTACATAATAAGAGGTATTAAGGAACGTTTCATCTATATCACTAATAATAGCTAAGGGTTTATCCCCTTTTTTGCTAAGGGCTTCATCTAATCGTAGGCGAGCCAAATTATAAGCCTGATAGCATAGTGCGTCATACTCAGCAGCTTGCTGGTGATATAGGCAAGAGAAGAGCTTCCCACTTAAGAGAAAATCATTGCTCTTTTCCTTGATACTGGAATAGGTCATTACAGCTTCTTTTCCACTGTTGCAAGCGGCAAGAAGCAGAAAGATGCCGCTATAAAATAACTTTCTCATACAAAAAAATTGAATGGCAAAGATAAGACTTTTTTTTATTTTTTTGGAAAGGAGGATCAGTAAAAGACAAATATAAATTCGTATCTTTGCACTATGAACCTGATAGATTATATACACGAGCAAACCCAGATAGATAATCAAACACTCGAACTCCTCGATACACTCTTTGAGCATAGGCAATACAAGAAATATAGTCTCTTGCTCAAGGAGGAAAACACTTCCAAAGAGGTATTTTATATAGAAGAAGGAATCGTTCGTCAGTTCTATACTAAGAATAAAAAGGATATTACCCATGCTTTCCATGCGGAAAATAGTTTCTATATGTCCGTAGAGCCTATTTATTTCCATAACTCAAGTCCTTTTGGTTTGGAGGCCTTGGAAAACTGTAAAGTACGTGTGGCCGACTTCACTCAGTTAGAGGCTATTATCAATGCTCACCCTAAGCTAAGAGGCTTTATGGAGATGCTATTGGTTACTTTCCTTAAGAACTTGACCAATAGGATTTACGCCATAAAGTTCCAAACCGCTCAAGAGCGTTATGACTTCCTTTTGAAGAATTATCCCAAAATACTACTGAGAGTACCACTGGGACATGTGGCCTCTTTCTTAGGTATTACCCAACAAACCCTTAGTGTGATTCGCGCAGGCAAGGGCAACTAATTTTTAATCTATCTTAAAAACTTAGTGCTGAGAAAAGGGTGTTTTTTGGGGAAACTGTTATAATTTTGCACACGGAACTTAAATCGTATTATTTACTTTAAAACCTATTGAAAATGAAGCATATCTATACCGCTGTTTTTCTTTGCTTAAGTAGTCTTTCTTTTGCTCAATCGCTCTCTTTCCCAGAGGCTCTGGAACGTATGCGTGGAGCCAACCAGAAGCTCAAAGGCATGGAAAAGCAAGCCGAGGCCTCCCTCTATGCAGAAAAGAACTACAAGGGTTTGTACCTGCCTCAACTAAGTCTCAATGCCAGCTATGCACACCTGAGTGAGCCGCTTTCCTTGAGCTTTAATAAGTATAAAGAGCCAGTACAGGCGCAACTACAGTCGCATTTGGGACAAATAGCAAACAATATCCCCGCTCCTATGCGACCTATGTTGGCTCCTATATTTACAGGTATGGTAGGGCAACTACAGCCTCTTTTTGCCCAAGACTGGAGTTATCAGTTTCAGGAGCAAGATATTTGGAAGGTCTCCGCTGACCTTCGCTGGGTGCTCTTTGCGGGAGGAAAGGTGCGTGTAGGGAACAAAGTAAGCCAAATCAATCACGAAATAGCTAAGGTAGAAAGCCAAAAAACGGAAAATATGCTTATTTCCGAATTAG
>CAURXJ010000024.1:0-31648 GCA_963528845.1 uncultured Capnocytophaga sp.
ATTATGTTCCCTCCAATATAAAAGCGTATCTTCTAATGCCTCCTCTGCATTTTCTACCCACTTAACAAGCATATTCCTGTTCTAATCTGGTTAGCATATCCTCCATATTAACAGTTTTTCCCTCTCTTGATTGCTGCTTGGCTATCTCTAAATTACGAATATCCTCCTGATTAAGTTCGTAATAGAAATCATCTAATTTATTTTCCACTAAATCTAAAGTATTTACTTCAGATGGAGATTCAATCACACTTGTATTCATAATTCTAATTTTTTGGCAAAGTTACGATTTTTAATCGAATATGCAGGGATTATTTTTCACAATTCCTCGCTAATTTCTGCCCCTATGGAATTTAAAATTCAAAACAAAACCATCCAAAAAAGCTCACGAAAGCAGGAGGATTTCGGAGGAGGTGAAGGAGATGCTGGTTAGGCGGAGAGTTTAGAGGAGATACTCACAAGGCTTCACTAGCACTACTGGGTCTCGTGCTAAAATTCCCATTAGTCTGAAGTATCAATTCATAGGTCAATATATTATCATACAAGTCTTGAGGACTATCCTTTCCAAAGTCCTCATTATAGTTGAAGCCTCCTATGATCTGCCCCCCTTTCATTTTCTTATTGGGATTCCAGTCCCTTCCATAATAGAAGAATGTTTGATAGGTTCCATTAGGCATAGAAAAAGTATAAGTCCCTCCTGCTTTTATATAAGCATGTTTTACAACCTTTCCTCCTTTCTTGATGGTTACAATAACATCAGAGGTAGAGGAACGGCTTGTTTTTACCCTAATTCTTGAACAGCCATCCTCATTACAAGTGGAATTACCTCCATAATACTTTTTATAAGGAACACTTCCTGTTGGTAGGGAGTTATAACTTTGTTTTTTTATAATATTTTCATCATTTCTCAAATTATTTGTCTCTATAGGACTATGAAAAAAGAAGAAAAACAAAGGGGAAAGAATTATTATTTTTATCATATTACTAAAATTTTATTTTTTGTTCCTAAAAAGACTAAGAATTAGCCCCGCACCTACTACTACATCCACTATATTCCATAGGGTACGCCCCAAATCTACTTTGCTAAAAGGCTGAAACAGAAGAGCTAAAACAACGAAGACGACAGCCTCTGTCTTCTGTTCCTCTCTATAGGATAAATAAGCTAACAACCCAAAACCTACAAAGGAAAGAAAACGTACCATTTGATAGTAGCCATAGGGCATCCTAACCAAGCAGAGAAAAAGCAGTAAGGCTAATCCTATTTTTATGAGTTTGTCCATAATTTATTTTTAAAAAAAATAAGGCTATCATAAAGAGATAGCCCTACTTTCTATCCTTTCATAAAATTCTCGATACGTTTCTTAGTAGTTTGAGGAATATCTGTTTTATAGATTTCGAACTTCTTTATTCCCATTTCAGAGAGCCATTTGGAAAGCACCTCATTAAGTATATCTTCTTCATAAGGAGAAGCATTCTTAGAAGGATTGATTTCCAACATAAGTACCTCCAAATTATCCAAATCCTTACGGGGTGCTATGAGTCCGAAATCCATTTTGTCTATTTTCTCTTTCCAGTCACTTTTAGTAAGTCCTAAGCTCTTTGCCGTTTGAGGAAGAATATAACTCATACGATTTCCTTCTTTAAATTTTGTATCTTCGTGATAGATATAACCATCTGTAATTACTACTAAAATATTACGATAGATAGGGTTATTATCAATCGCCAAGTCTTTTACATCATTTTTAAAAAATCTCCAAATATCAGAGCCTATATAGTCCTTTGTCTTAAGCGTTTTTTCATAGATAGCACTTAGATTCTCGGCATAATCATCTTGAATAGTTTTATAAAGTTCTTTCTTATCTGCAGGTTTCATTGCAGAAGTATTTATATCTAACTTTTTTGCTATTTGATTGATTGCTGGATCTTTGGGAGCAGGATTAAAAAGTACTCGTATCTTTCCTTTCATTTTTATGTTCCCTTTTGAATGCATGTTGCTCTTAAAGATAGAAACAAATTCACCAATATCTGCAATATCTCTTTCATAATGTTCTGGACTATTAGGATACTTAGAAGGTTCTATTCTATCTGACAGATCCAACAGAAATGTAATATTCAACTGCTTATCCTTTTCAGAAAACACTTTTTGCTCTCCTGAATTTTCATTGCCTTTCTGTGGATTATTGCCACAAGAATAATAAAATAAACTAATAAAGGCTAAAGTAATAATTTTAATGTGTCTCATTTTCTTCTTTTTTGTTAAGGTCTATTCTATGTTCATTTATAAAATTAGTTTGTACTTCCCAAGTAGTATCAATAAGAGATTTATCTATTTTATTAGCTGTCATCCAATGTGTCCACCCCGTAGTAAAGTTTAACATTTTCTTTTCAAACCCTGCCCAATCAATAATTGTAATATCTCCATCAATAATAGCTCGATAACCTGCTATTTTCTTCTTTAATTCTGCAATATTATTTTTAGCTTTTAGAATATCTTCTTGTATTTTTTGAATTTCTTCTTCTATCTCTTCAATCTCTTTTTTACGTGCATTGATCGCTTGTTTTACCCCATCAAGTTTATCATAAGAATCCATTACAAAATCAAAGATAAATCCCCATATAATATAAACTATAAATCCTGCAAAGATCACCAACCAAAAGTTCTCTGATGATATAGCCATAGAAATAGAATGAGGTGGTAAATCTTGAACTGCATTTAACACTTCTACTTTATAGAGTCCTGCTTCTATCTTATAGGCTAATAGAGCATCAAAAGCAAAGGTAATCAATACTAATGCTCCTATTTTAAAATACTTACCAAAACCTTTTCCTTCTTGAAATTTATGAATAAGATAACCTAACCCTAAAAATACAAATGGTATTGTAAGAATCAATATCATTTCTGTAGCTCCCGCAAAATAAGCTTTAGATATAGCTTGGGGGTCAAAGATAGCACTTGCTACTCCTCCCTCTGATTCTGAATCTCTCATGAAGTCTTCTTCAAACTTCTTAAAAAATCCCGAATAACTTGCTGAACTATAAAATACAAAAAGATAAATTGTTAGGAAAGCCAAGATCAATAATCCGAAAACAAATCCTACTTTACTCGCCTTATCCATAGAAAGGCTTTTAGGATTTTCCTCTATTTTGATAATTTCTTTCTTTAAAGAACTTATTTTATCTTTTTTATCATCTATCCGCTTCTCAAGAGTGTCAATAAGAGTTTGCTCTTTTTCAATATCTGTATTAGCTTCTACCTCCTTTGCTTTAGCATTATTAATGTTTTTTTGAGCTTTACCTTCATCAAGCCCTTGCTCTTGCAAGAATTGTCGTTTTACAAGACTCAGACAACCCTTAAAAGCCAAGAGATTACCCTGCAAATTTCTTGCCTTATCAAATCCCCATTCTTCATAAGTCATCTGTCCACGATCAAACTCCTCTGCTATAGGAGTCTCTACCTTGTTTTCTAAGTTTCTTTGGAAAAATTTCTTTAATATCTCATTCATAGTATTAGCTCTTTAATAGATTTTGAATTTCCTCTTCTATCAAGTCTGTTGATAGTTCTTTTTTAGCTAACTGTACCAGCCAATCAAAAAGTTCCTTGCTTTCATCATCAGAAAACTGGAAGCGTTTGCAAAAACGCATAAACATATCTATCTCATCATTTTCTATTACTCCATCAGCCAAGATTACCTTTACAAAATCAAATAAGAGCTTAATCTTATCCATAAAAGTATCTGGGAGATGAAATTCTACCCCTGTTGGGTGCGAGATAATCTCTTCAAATTCTTCCTTAGAAATACCCTTGTCTTGGGCAATCTTTAGTATAACCTCTAATTCCTCAGGAGCAAAATACCCATCACTGAGAGCCATCATATAAAGGTTCAATATATGGCTTCTTAATTTTTCTTTCATGTATAATAATTTTTATTTCTCACTTAATATCCTACAAGCTTGCTCAATACCTCCCTTACAAGCCTTTTCATACCAATAAAGAGCCTTCTCCTCTGAACGTGTAACTCCTTCTCCTTTTTCGTAAAGATGAGCTAAATCCTCCATAGCAAAGACATCTCCTGCTTGAGCTGCCTTTTCATACCAATAAAAAGCTTTTTCATAGGATTGTGTTATACCATCTCCTTCATAATAGAAACCTGCTAACTGTCGTTGTGCTGTGGTATTATTCTGAGCTGCCGCTTTATTTAGCCAATAAAACGCTTTCTTATTGGATTGAACAATCTCCCTACCATATTTGTAAAAAAGAGCTAACTGCCATTGTGCATGGGAATATCCTTTCTTAGCTGACTTGGTATACCAATATAAAGCCTTTTTATCAGATCGTTCTACTCCCTCTCCTATTTCATAATAGCCTGCCAAATTATATTGAGCAACTGCATCTCCTACCTCTGCTCCCTTTATAATAGCCTTTACATATAATTTCTCCTCCTGCCCATAGGCTACAATTCCTAAAAAAAGACTCCACAACAACAATACTCTTTTCATAACGTTATGAATATTGGTTGAACTGTTTTTGTTAACAAACCCCATAACTAATTATATAACAAATAATTAATAAAAATAATTACACACTTGTCATATATGACATTATACACCTGCAAAAATAACACTTTTTTTGAACTTACCAAATAAAAACATGGAAAAGTTAGAAATTTTTAAACAAGTAGGGCGAAATATTCAGAAAATACGCCTAGACAAAGGTCTCTCACAAGTAGATTTGGTAGGGCGTATCGAGGGAAATATTGACACCACCAATATCTCTCGTATAGAGCAAGGACGTACCAACCCAACCTTGCTGACTCTTTACCGTATAGCCCAAGCCTTGGAAGTATCTCTACTAGATTTAGTAGCTATCGACAAAACAAAAAGAGATAAGAAATAAAAGCAAAAAGGAGGATTACAAATTTGCTAAAAAAGCCCTAACTTTGCCCAAAAACCACCTTATGAACCTCTGGCATATACAACTACACCCCACTGGGGCTACTGCTTGGACAGCTGAAGACACCCGTAGCATAATCGCTACGGGCTATATAGGTTGTTCAGGGAAGGCTGTACAGACTTTCGAAAAACTCCTTGTAGGCGATTTGGTGTTGGTACGTTATGGGGCACAAGTAGTGGCGCTGGCAGCAGTGGAGGATACGCCTCGCTTGTTGCGGGATTATGAAAAACACCCCTTGCACTGGTTTACCCATGGCTGTCGGGTAAAGCCCCTTGCCTACTATGACAACCTAAAAATAGGCGGTCGTGGCTGGTATCTGCCCACTACACTCCAACAGATAAAACCTGAGAATGAAGTAGCTTATACCTTTGTAAACAGCTTATGGGAAAAGACAGACACTCGCCTACTCTTTTCTGTAGATTTCAACGAACTAATGGCGCATGATTTAGTGCTATTTTCTCAAAAAGACGAGCGAGAGAATGTATGTGGAGAGCCTATACCCTTATACGAAGGATTGAAAGTAGATATCTATACGGACGACGGAGACGACAAGGGTAACCGTGATGACCTCGTTGCCAGTGGCTATGTAACAGCAAACAAAACAGGGTACTATCCTTATGTGAAATGGTGTTGCCGAATAGATGAAAAAGGCATTCGCAGTGAATCTGAAGTGAAATAAGAATTATTTGCTATTATATTTCCTGAAAAAGTTGTATATTTGCCCCACAAATATTTACAGATATGCAGTATACTATTGACATAGACCCTATTATTTTCCAGAAAGCACAGCTCTATGCGCAGGAAAAAGGCATAGACTTCAACAAATACGTGGAAAAACAGCTTACCCCTTCTCGTGCTCAAGGTACGAAGAAAACCCTTGTAGCGCTCTTAGGAGTTATCGTAGGGATATTAGCTTTATTTGTTTTTGTAGCCTCTCTATTGCCTCTCTTAGGAGAAATAGCTTTTGTAGGAGGGGTCGTAGTCATTTTATTATCGGGGGTAGGGCTATATTTTGCTTTTATCTATGGCTTAGCCAAGGGAATACTTATTCTTTCTCTACTGGCTTCTGTAGCTGCCACAGGGATTTCTATCAAAAAATTTATTGACTATAACCAGAACAATACTTCTGAGAGTCATCATAGTGAATCTAGTCATGGACACTGGAGGGGTGATGATGATTAAAGTAGATGAGCTCTCTATACTCTCTCCCCAACAGTTCTTAGAAATCATGGCAAAGTAATTTTCTACCTATTGCTGCCAAAACTTCTTAACATGGGAAAAATATAAATCCCAAAACCTCTCTTAATTCAGATAAAAATAGTATTTTTGCCCCTTGTAAATGATATGTATTTATGTCTGAAAAACATCACTACAAAGGGCTTACAGATGCCCAAGTTGTTGAAAGTCGCCAAAAATATGGCGAAAACACCTTCACCGCTGTGGAGGGTGAACCACTCTGGAAACAGTTCTTAGAGAAATTTACCGACCCTATTATCATCATCTTATTGGTAGCTTTGGTCTTTTCTTTTGGCGTTTCTTTCTACGAATATACGGTACATGATACTGGTATCCACGCTTTCTTGGAACCTGTGGGTATCCTCTTTGCGATCCTCTTGGCCACTGGAGTCGCTTTCTACTTTGAGCAAAAAGCTAACAAACAATTTGAAATCCTCAATCAGGTCAATGACGATATTTACTACAAGGTCATTCGCAATGAGCGTATTACCCAAGTGCTAAAGAAGGATATTGTCGTAGGGGATATTGTGATTATTGAGACAGGTGAGGAAGTGCCTGCCGACGGGGAGCTGCTTGAGGCGGTATCCCTACACCTGAACGAATCTACCCTCACCGGCGAACCCCTCGTACACAAGAGTATTCTCCCTGAAGACTTCGAGGCGGAAGCTACCTACCCTACCAACTATGTATGCCGAGGCACTTCCGTAGCCGACGGACATGGTATCTTTGAGGTAAAGAAAGTGGGCGATGCTACTGAATACGGCAAAGTGTTTGAAGGAGTACAGATAGATGATTCTATAAAAACACCACTCAATGAGCAGTTAGACAATCTGGCTGACCTGATTACCAAAGTAAGCTATGGGATTGCTGCCCTTGTGATTGTCGGGCGATTGATTGTTTATTTTGCCGACCCTGCCCAAAACTTAGACAATCTTGACTGGGTATCTTTCGGGGGTTATCTGCTTAATACAGTAATGATTGCCATTACAGTGGTAGTGGTAGCCGTTCCTGAAGGGCTGCCTATGAGTGTCACCCTAAGCTTGGCCTATAGTATGCGTAGTATGATGGCTACCAACAACCTCGTACGCAAGATGCATGCTTGTGAGACCATGGGGGCTACCACGGTCATTTGTACCGACAAAACGGGTACGCTTACCCAAAACCAAATGACTATCTACGAAACATACTTTAACCAGTTGGCAGATAGTTCCTTAGCCGACCGACTCATTGCAGAGTCTATGGCGGTCAACTCCACTGCTTACCTTGACTTCTCCGATAAGGACAAACCCAGTGTGTTGGGCAATCCTACCGAAGGGGCGCTCCTGCTCTGGCTCTATAGCAAGGGTACCAATTACCTGCCTATACGTGAGGAAAGTGAGGTATTACAGCAACTTACCTTCTCCACCGAACGCAAATATATGGCGACCCTCATCTATTCGCCTAATTTGAAAAAGAATATCCTATACGTAAAAGGAGCGCCTGAGATTGTAATGACTTTCTGCCAGTCTGGTGAAAAACTAAACTCCACTATCTCCCAAGCTGATTTTGAGGCGAAGCTAGTCCAATACCAAAACCAAGCGATGCGTACCATTGGTTTTGCTTACAAGGAAATAGACGATCCTAAAGCTATTATCTCTGAAAATGGTAAATTGGTAGTCAAAGACCTACAGTTCATCGGTATTACTGCTATTTCTGACCCTGTCCGACCCGATGTGCCTGCGGCTATTGAGGAATGTATGCAGGCTGGTATTCAGGTGAAGATTGTAACAGGTGACACCCCTGGTACTGCTAAGGAAATTGCCCGACAGATACGTCTGTGGGACGAGAGCTGTACCGACCGTAACCATATCACTGGGGCTGAGTTTGCCGCTATGAGCGATGCCGACCTCTTGGAGCGTGTAGGTGACCTTAGGGTAATTTCTCGTGCACGTCCGCTCGATAAGGCTCGTTTGGTGAATCTGCTCCAGCAGAAGGGCGAAGTCGTAGCTGTAACAGGTGACGGTACCAACGATGCCCCAGCGCTCAAGGCTGCTCAGGTAGGTCTTTCCATGGGTGATGGTACCTCCGTAGCCAAGGAAGCCAGCGATATTACCATCTTGGATAACTCCTTCAGCAGTATCGGAAAGGCGGTCATGTGGGGGCGTTCGCTCTACCTGAACATTCAGCGCTTTATCCTCTTCCAGATGACGATCAACGTAGCCGCTTGTATCATCGTTCTTATTGGAGCTTTCTTAGGGGTAGAATCACCCTTGACCGTAACTCAAATGCTATGGGTGAATCTTATCATGGATACTTTTGCTGCATTGGCCTTGGCTTCCTTGCCACCAAGCCATAGCGTAATGCATGACAAGCCTCGTCCACGCAAGGCAAATATAATTAGTCGCCCTATGTCCAAAGGAATTTTTGGAGTAGGAGGGTTCTTTGTACTCTTGCTCTTTGGTTTTATCCAATACTTTAAGAATGAAGATATTACCACCCTTGCACAATTCTCTTTAGGAGATTACTTCCTTCATTTCTTCCATTTTGGAGCACCTAAGGGAAGCCTATCTCCTTATGAACTTTCGTTGTTCTTTTCCATTTTCGTATTGTTACAGTTTTGGAATATGTTCAATGCCAAGGCTTACCGTACTGGCAAGAGTGCTTTCCATAATATAGGCAAGTGCCAAGGCTTCTTGATGATAGCCGTAGCCATTATCTTAGGCCAGATTTTCATCACCTCTTTTGGGGGAGAGATGTTCAGCGTTACTCCACTGAAATTGGTGGATTGGGCAATCATCATTGCAGCAACTAGTGTGGTACTATGGATAGGTGAAATCCGCAGGGCCGTAGGCAAGAGGCAGTAGTTAGTGGTCAGTAGTCTGTCTAACCACTAATAACTAACCGCTAACAACTAATAACTAAAAATTAACCATTGGTCATTAATCGTTAATCATTATTTTTCGTATCTTTGCAACCTCATAATTGAGGGGTCTCATAGTTCAACGGATAGAATAGAAGTTTCCTAAACTTTTGATCCAAGTTCGATTCTTGGTGAGACCACTAATAGATTTACTTAAGAGACTCTGGTACTTCCATAATCTCTATACTCCCTACTCTTATAGCATTTTCAACCAAGTGCTTTGTATATTCAGGATAAGGCTGTCCTGCCGCAGGTGCCCCCATATGGCATTCCCCATCAGAGCCGCCGCCTCCGTTGATCCACAGATAGGCATCGGCATGAGCGCCTGTAGTTCGGGTAGTACTGCGTGGCCCTAAAGCGGCATTGAAGTTGTTACAAGAGTTATAAGGTGCATTTGCATTCTGGTGTTTAGGTCGGTTGATGCCACTGCGCCCTGTATCAATCACATAGTGCATGTCCTTAAATCCTTTGCCTGCCAAGTAAGCGACAAACTTCTCCGCTCCTTCCTGTTCCTCAAGCGTTCCTCCCAACCCTGATACATTTAGAGCAAAACCACGCATATATTGTAAGCCTCCATCTATAATCGCTTGGGCAATCGCTTCGGGGTGATTTGTCGTCAGTACTGAATTTCCTGCATGGATATAGGTGACTACATTGGGATTGTTTTTCTGTAAGGTTTGCCCCACATAAGTGAGCAATTCAGCTCGTTCGTTATAGGCCTGAGTACCCTTTTTATGTCCACAATAATTAATGGCATCAGGCTCTACGATCACCACAGCACGGCGTTGCCCTATAATGGCACTTACTCTATCTATCCAAACCTTATAGGAGGCCGCAGTAGGGTGTCCTCCCTTAGAGAAAGAACCACAATCACGATTAGGAATCCCATAAAGCACTACAATAGGCGTCTTTTGTGCCTTTTCCGCCCCCTCTACAAAGTTTTTCAGCCAGCCTTCATTCTTCTCTTTGGTAGGGCTAACTCCATCATACCAACCTCCACAAGGCGTACCATATACTTGGTAATAGAGCTTTTTAAGTTCCGCTTTGCGTTCGTTCTTTACCACACTAAGGCGAGAGGGTTCCAAGTAGAAATCCCAATCGTAAGCCGCTGGTTTTTGAGCGGGAGCAGGCGGAGGAACCACGGGCGGAGAGGGGGGCACAACTGGAGGAGTAGGTGTCTGTGTAGTGGAGCCATTGTTGTCTCCTGATTTTTCGCAGGCTACCACAAGCCCTAGAAAAGCTAGAAAAAATAGTGATTTATACATAGTTTTTAAGTTTATAGGTTTCTATACTTTCGTCATGGGCACTTCCCCTATTACAAAGGTATGTTTGCCCTTGTCGGCTATCTTGGTGATCGTCTCTAAGTATTGGAAGAACTTGATATTCTCATCGCCTTTCATCAGTTCCGAAGCATTCTTGAGTGCTCTGGCGGTAGCCACAGCGGTACGTGCATTTTCAAGTTCGGAAGTAGCACGTATTTTGCTTTCCAAAACACGTGAGAAAAGATCTTGCACACTCTTAGGGAAAGTAATATCTATCAGCTGTGCTTTTATGATCTTGAGTCCCAAAGCCCCCACTTCGTTGCAAAAATCGGCTTCCTTGAAGTCAGTAATATCATTTCGGCATTCGTTTAGCTTTTCACTGGTAAAGGCTGATATCTTCTGGCGTAGTAGCACTTGTGCAGCCGCTGCTATTTGTTGTTCAGCTACCGAAAAATTACTCTCTTCTACACCAAAATTATCGGTGAATAGCTTGGCGTTGTCCAATTTGTAAAGCAAGTAAAACGAAAAGCGCAGCGCAATATTATCTGCCGTAAGTACCTCCTGATTGACGACCCTTACACTTCTGAGCTTCTGTGATAGGGATATGATATATACTTTCTCCCACGGACTAAACTTATAGATGCCCGCAGGTAGTTCCCTCTGGAAAATATTCTTCTTAAACAGTAGCCCCACACAACCAGGCGCTACTTCTAATTCTTTGTAAAACATATAGATACAATTGATGATTCGTAAAATAAGAAAGAGAAGACCTCTAAAGAGCGGGAAAGCTTGATTGAGCCTTTCAAAGGGCGAAAGACGGTATCCTCAGCCTTGCAAACGCTCCTTAGAGTGAGCCACAGCTCTGTCTTATCTTTCTTCCCAAATAAATAAATGATTTTTTTGGAGTCATCTTCCCCTTTGTTGTCCGCAATACCTTATTTTGATAGGAAGACGATATATATAATAAGTGGCGGTTTGTTTCTTAACTATGTGTTTTTCCTCTGCAAATATACGATTAAAGACCAAAAAGACAATCCCTTATATAAGTGTTTTTTTCTTTATACGCCCAACAGCCCGTAAGCCATAAGGCTATGAGTATAATCAAGATGAATAGAATGGGTTTTATCATGAGAATAGGTTTTTATCATTTTAAATAGCGAATAAGGCTTTGGGTAAGGCTTCCTTTGCTCATTCCTGCAAAAATAAGTTCATCACCCTTATATATTGTTAGTTGCTTGGTCTCTGTTGAAAAATGTATAGTAAGCACTTCATTTCCGTTTGTATAGAATAGGAAACTACTCACTACATCATTTAGCAAAGGATATTCTTCTTTATATCCTCTTTTATTCCTTAATATCCTTAGCAAACGGTTTCCCTCTGATAGCGGAAGGCGTTGTCTTCTCTCTGTGATATGTTCTTCTTCAGGGGCTTCAGGCCACGAAGTTTCCTTTGTCCAGCCCGTACGATGTACAACTGCTACACTGTCTAATTTCCCCTGATAGAGTTTGCTAAAATCCATTGCTTTAGGATATTGTGCCAATGCAAGGCAAAGGAGAAGGAGGAAGAAAAAACGAAGCATGTGCTATATGGTAATTAAAGTTTGTACCCAATTATTAAATCTCGGACATTTTGCTCTTTTGAAAGCCTTTTAAACACTGTCTCCCCCTTTACTCTATCTACGGTTACAATATCTTCTGGCTCAAAATAGCTTATCAAATCCGTAGACTGTGTAGCGGCAATTACCTGACAGCCTTTTGCAGCTGCCGATTGTATCATTGCCGCCAATTTAGCAATAGCCGCTGGGTGTAAGCCCAATTCAGGTTCGTCAATCACAATGGTATTGGGCAGGTTAGGCTGTAAAAACAAAGTGGTAAGTGCTATAAACCGCAACGTTCCGTCTGACAAATCCGTAGCTCCAAAAACCATATCGCTGTACTTATCTCTCCATTGTAGCCTTACCTCATCATTGGCATTAGGTACTAAATAGAAATCAGAAAAATAGGGGGCTATACTCTGTATTGTCTTTACAATTCTATGATAGGTAATTTTATCCTTTTGGTTGATATGATATAAAAAAGCAGCCAAATTAGCCCCATCTTTATAGAGGTAATATATATCATTTTGTACATTACTCTGCTTGGTAAAGGGTGAGAGGCTTCCTGTATCGTGAAAATGATACTTACGAAAGCCCTCCAATTGCTTGAGGATATAAGTAGCCTCAGGAGTATCACTTAGCTTAAGTTGGGATTCTGTATAAAAGTTAGCAATAGACAGCTCTTGCCCCTCAGAGGTAAGCACTTCACTATTAAAGATAAAGCCATGCTCCCCCATTTTAAGCACTACCTCATAGGTATTACCCCCATCAAAAGTCAATTGGAAACCTATCTTATTCGTAACTTTCTTTCCTTGAAAAAGCATCTTATCCTCTCCCCCTTTTAGCGCAATATATTCCCTTAGGCTACGGTTATACAGCCTATTAAGAAAATCAAAAAACGATATAAAATTACTCTTCCCACTCCCATTAGCCCCAATAAGGATATTGATAGGAGAAAGGTCTAACTGTATATTTTTAAAGGTTTTATAACCTGTTAGGTGAAGGTGGTTCATAGTGGAAAATTGTTTATCTTCTAAGAGATCTGGCTAACTTATGTTTATGATAACTAGGATCTATAAACACCTCTGCAATATCTTCATTCTTAGTAATTTCTAACGTATTATTTTCAAATATATAAATGCAACTATCAATAGGATAAATCTCCTCATCAATAGTTACATTAAAATCTTTATCTATTGTAACTATAACATCGCTTAAGTCATTACTATGATCATAGCGACATTTAGCTTTAAACTCTGTTGAAAACTCCAATTCCTCCGATTCTAAGAAATCTTCTATATATTGTTTATTTTTATTGATATCTATACTCATATTTACTTTTATTAAATAATTTTTTTCTATTTATTTTACGCCAAATTTCTTATATTATATCTCTATCACTTCTTTTATTGCTTAATGACCTAACAAGAAAGTATTTGTGAACCCAAAATAAAACAATATTAGTTTTCTTGTTAATAAGACTTTTAAACTTTAAATATTTCTTTTCTATATTTGAAGGCTCATAACATCTAATTTTTTGATGTATAGTACCTTTTTCATCCATATAAGCATACCCCCCATTCTGAGCATCATTAACATAACCCATATTTTTTGAACAAATCATTCTCTCTGTTAATATAGGCCAAAACATTACTTTTCCATTAGCATTAAGATAATTAAGAAGATAGTCCTTACGAACTAATAATGCACTATGACCACTTGAGAACATATAGTTATCCAATACAACAATCTCATTTTTATCATTTATCCAGACTCCTGTATCATTAGAATATTTTAAATTAAGTTCTTTGAATAACCACTCATTAGGCATAAGCAAATTCATTGAGTCTTCAGATGAAACATCATCATTGCTTGAAATAGTGTATTGTAAATAAGCAGGCTCAATGATAATGCCATCGAAAATCTTGTGTTTGACAGAGAATGGTATCCTTTTGTAACACTCATCACTTACTGCTTGCGTATAAATTGAGGACCAATAAAACTCACGAGTAAATATATTATAAATATTGGCGTTCTCATGGAAGGAACGTCCTTCGATTCCTACATGGTATAAGTTGTCACATACTGTCCTCAAATCTTCCTTATTGACAATATATGCTTGTATAAAAGTCCATAAATCTCTTATAAGAGATTTATCGTCATCTGGTTCACACACATACTTGCTGTACGAGAATAAATTTACCCATTCAATTCCATTTTCATCAGTAATAAGAACATATTCCTTAATTCTTGGCATATTCTTCCATGCATTCAACCATTTAAGATCACTCTTCGGTGTCGATATATCAAAATCAGGAAGTTTATATTTGCTCTGATGATGCAATGCTTTACGCCCAGGATATATTGTAGGATCAATTGTTCTAGCTCTTAGTATCGGATGAGACCATTCATTACTCCAATCTTTTTCAGGGTATTTATCCATCATTCTAGCCATAATACGATACATAGCTATCCACTGATACTTTTTCCCAATACGCTCTATCTTACTATGAGAACGATCTTGGCTAGTATTGTTTATATCAAAAAGAGCGAAATCCTTTGGATCGTATCCATACTCTTCAAATATCATATGTATAGCCCAATTTGACAACATTTCTACATCCTCTCCAAATTCTCTGAGATTAGATTCAAAAACATATCTTCCGAAGTCTCCATACATCCTCCCCCCATGATTCGGAGCCATAGACAATAAGATTGAATGTTGAACCATATATATGTCTTGTTCATTGTCTGGAACTGTTTTCCAATCTCTTTCATACTTTGCAGTAATTTCATCGTTTGAAGGAATGGGAGGTAAAGTCCCGTCTGTAAAGGGCACTTTTATGAGTTCCTTTTCTATGTTTATATCCAAACCTCTACTAAGACCAAATTCTACAATATTACAAGCATAGTCACGCACCAAAATGTGCTCAGGTACATGTTTCTTAATGAAGACGTTACTGTATACCCACTGTGCAACTGTACAGCTATTTTTATCATCTTCCATTAGAAGTAATGCTCCATAGACAGCACACCACAACCGTTCTTGTATGTAAGGGTCATTAACAAAATAGTATTTCTCTAGTAATGGCAGGAGAAGATTCTTATGCTGAACTAAAATATTCACAATGGCATGTGTGGCACAATCTCTCAGTTCTCGCCAAGTAGTGGATAGTGCCCATACCAAAGTTTCAAGACATGCCTTAGCTATCTGATTATCTATTGATTTAAGAGTGTCGTTCGAAGCTTCACACCCCCATCGAGCCAAATCCATAAGTTGGCTACTTTGATGTGAAGATGGAGAGGAAATTAAAATAGTCCATATGGCATCTCGTTGCGCCATACTTAAATCCCATAACATATCATACAAAGCAAATCCGTTTGAAGCTACATCTGTTCTGTAAGGGCGAGATAATATAACTTCAAACATCAAACCGTATTTTTTTACCTCTATTATTTCAGATATCAATTCATCTCCTTTCACAGTGAAACTATCTCTCCACATTGCACTATCAATAAATGCTTGAAGCGCCTTTTCTTTATCCTTTCCTTCAACAAGCTCTATCAACTCCCTATTCTTATTTATAGGAACAAGAATAGCCAAAGCTTCAGAAATATCTCCCCAATCATATTTGAACCATTCTTTGGCTGTAGCATTTGAAATCAGATATTCTGCGATAAAATAATCGCCTATCCTTTCAAAACCAAAATTTACATATGTGGCACCGTTATAGACATCCGTTCTTAATAAACCCTCATCTATCAGCAATTCAAAAAAATCGTTGGGTGTTCTTGTATATTGAGCTTCCTGAGCCAATCTCTTTATTACGACTTGATATTCAAGTTTCCAACGACTACCAGTTTTAACCATTAGTTCTGCAACAGAGCGCAAGGATTTAATTACAAGATTTTGGGCTTCGTTATACTTAAAATCTATTGCGATATCATGATTGGTATCATCACAATATTCTAGAATAGTTGTCCAAAAATTTGTAAAAACCAATGGACGTTGACTTCTTTCATGATTGCGACAATACTTGATTAAGAAAAGAGGATTTGAGAATTCTTCTCCATATACAGGCCAAGTTGGTTGCTCTATACCAAAAGACGAAAACATGTACTCACATGCTTCTCTTTCATGTCCTTTGAATCCATGATGCTGATATACTGCGTATTCAGAATTATGAGCAATATCATAAAACCAATTTTTGCGATCAGATATGCGGAAACTTATAACAAGACGCAGGTACTCGCAGGACTCTATTTCTTGCAAAAAGTCCAACAGAAATTTTCTCCATAATTCATCACCAGCTCCTTCATTAATAGCATCGATAAATATCACCACAGGCTCTCCTATTCTCTTGCCATAATTATTGAGCTGTTCAAGTAACCTTTCCTTTCTACATTTTACATCCAACAACTCTCGAATTTGGGAGAGCGGATCAGATGACAATGTAAAATGTTGCCCTAAAAGTAATATAGATGGTTCATTAGCACGTTTACGTTGAGTAACCATGTCTCCTATAAGATGAGACTTTCCTGTACCAGCAACACCTGTAATTATAACTGTATGATGCTTTTTGAACTCAATCCAACTATTGGAAAGCACTTTCTGTAAGATATATCCATCTTCACGAATAAAATACCCTTTTGTTCGAATGTCATTTCTATTGTTATTTTGAGAATCACAATAGAAATTGTTAAATATAGAGAGGAATTCATTTACTGATTCTCTTAATTCAATATAAGAAGTTGCTGTTCCACTTAAGCTATCTATCTTTTCAGCAAGAGATTTACACTGTGTAGATAAGTCAGAACAATAAGGTTCTTTATCTATAGTTTCAATAAATGTTCGAAGTGTATTTTTGAATTTGCTTATATCTTTTTTCAGCAAAGGCTTGAACCTATCAGCAATATGCAATGAAGCCAACGCAAAATCCATATCCTCAAATGGAAAATTTCTTTCTTCTGAGTAACGCTTATCTAGATTTCTGATCTGCTTGATATTTTGATCCTCAAACCACTTCTGAGTAGGGATGAAGTTAAATTCTTCATCTATCAAACTACATGCCTCAACTATTCTTTGCCACTCTTCAGGTTTTTTCTTATTAGACTGCCAAAGATAGATAAAATAACCAAAGGCAATTAACACTGCTACCCCGAAACTCAACCATTCAGAGTTTTGAGATAATTCAAGCCATAAGTTTACTTCTGTATCAGCATGTCTAAACTTAAGTACAATTTTAGGAATTTCCGGTATTACTCCTCCTGCAAGAGTAACCTCTGTTGCCATAAAGCTATAAAAAACTTTACGTTCAGCTCTTGTCTTTAAAAATGCTATAATTATATTAATCCATTTTTTCCAATTAGCCCTTCGCATCTCTTTTACAATAGTAAATATTGAGGCTATTTGTACAACTATCCATAAGATAAAGATAAGTAAGGTAAAGATAATTATCATTTTGTTTTTTCAAATTTATGTATTTTTATATTGTTGGTTAATCTTTCAAAATAAATTTACAAAATATATAAGAGAGAATTGCTTTTTATCTTGGGAAAAATCAGACTCTTTTTCTATTTATTTGCAATCTAAATTTGTTTAACTATAATTCCTTTTATTAGTTGAATCTTCCTAACTATATTCCTCTTAGTCTCAGCATTTTTTAACATAGTCTCAAACTTTATCTTATACTTTAGAGAGATTTTTTCTTAACCTCATTTTCTCCTGCAAATATACAACAAAAAACCAAAAAGGCAAGCTCTCGCCTGCCCTTTTAGTTCTTTATTTCTTTATTTTGAAAGATACATCTTCCTCCTTGTATAAATATCATAGAAAGCATCATCCTTGAGACTATCTATAAACAAGATACTTTCACCTGTGGATTTCATCTCTGGGCCGAGCTTCTTATCTACATTCGGGAATTTGTTGAACGAGAACACAGGTTGCTTAATAGCAAAGCCCTCCAAATGTGGGTGAAAATGGAAGTCAGAGAGCTTCTTCTCGCCCAACATGATCTTAGTAGCATAATTCACATACGGCTCCTTGTAGGCCTTGGAGATAAACGGCACTGTACGCGAAGCACGTGGGTTCGCCTCTATGATATACACTACATCGTCTTTTACGGCAAACTGTACATTGATAAGTCCCACGGTGTTGAGTGCCAAGGCTATCTTCTGGGTATGGTCTTTGATCTGTTGGATCACGAACTCACCCAAGTTGAACGGTGGTAAGGTCGCGTTACTATCTCCTGAGTGGATACCACAAGGCTCTATATGCTCCATAATACCAATGATATACACATTCTCGCCATCACATATCGCATCCGCTTCGGCTTCTATGGCGCCGTCCAAATAGTGGTCAAGTAGGAGTTTGTTGTTAGGTATCTTACGCAAAAGATCTACCACATGGGCTTCCAACTCTTCCTTGTTGATGACAATCTTCATACCCTGTCCTCCCAATACGTAGGAAGGACGCACCAGTAGCGGAAAGTCCAATTCGTCAGAGAGTTTCAGCGCCTCATCAGCCGTTTCAGCTACGCCAAAGCGTGGGTAAGGAATGTTGTTCTCTTTCAGCAAGGTAGAGAAACTTCCTCTGTCCTCTGCCAAATCCAAGGATTGGAAGCTGGTACCTATGATTTTGATACCATATTTGTCCAATTTCTCGGCCAACTTCAATGCGGTTTGTCCTCCAAGTTGTACAATCACTCCTTCAGGCTTCTCATGTTGGATAATATCATAGATATACTCCCAGAACACAGGCTCAAAGTAGAGCTTATTAGCGGTATCAAAGTCTGTAGAGACGGTCTCTGGGTTACAGTTGATCATAATAGTCTCATAACCGCACTCTTCGGCAGCCAATACCCCATGTACACAGCAGTAGTCAAACTCAATCCCTTGCCCTATACGGTTAGGCCCTGAACCAAGTACCACTACCTTCTTGCGGTCAGTAACCACACTGTCGTTGGCTACATACTCTTTGCCGTCTGCGCTGCGGATAGGCGCTTCAAAGGTAGAATAATAGTAAGGGGTTTGCGCCTTGAACTCGGCTGCACAGGTATCAACCAATTTGAATACGCGGCGAATATTCAACTCCTCACGCTTCTTATGTACCTCACTTTCCCAGCAACCAAGCATATAGGCTATTTGTCGGTCAGCAAAGCCTTTCTGCTTAGCTTCAAAAAGAAGCTGCTTAGGTAGCGTGTCTATCTTATAGTTGGATATTTCTTTTTCAAGGGCACAGAGCTCCTCGTATTGTTTGAGGAACCACATGTCTATTTTGGTGATTTCATGGATACGGCTTAGCGGAATGCCCAGCTGTACCGCATCATAGAGTACAAACACCCTATCCCAACTGGGGTGAGTGAGTTTTTCAATGATTTGCTCGTAGTTCTTCTCCCCTTTACCATCGGCTCCCAAACCATTACGCTTGATTTCGAGCGATTGGGTAGCTTTCTGTAAGGCTTCTTGGAAAGAACGTCCTATACCCATAACCTCCCCTACCGACTTCATTTGTAGGCCAATAGTACGGTCAGAGCCTTCAAACTTATCAAAATTCCAACGTGGTATCTTCACAATCACATAGTCCAAGGTAGGCTCAAAGAAAGCGGAAGTGGATTTGGTGATTTGGTTTTGCAATTCGTCCAAATGATAGCCAATAGCAAGCTTAGTGGCAATCTTAGCAATAGGATAACCTGTAGCTTTAGACGCCAAGGCTGACGAACGCGATACACGTGGATTGATTTCAATAGCGATAATATCCTCTTTTTCATCGGGAGATACAGCAAACTGTACGTTGCAACCGCCTGCAAAATCACCTATGCTGCGCATCATCTTGATAGCCATATCACGCATACGCTGGAAAGTGCGATCGGAAAGGGTCATTGCAGGAGCTACCGTAATAGAATCGCCCGTATGGATACCCATCGGATCCATGTTTTCAATGGTACAGATAATAGCTACATTGTCATTCCTATCGCGCAGCAGTTCCAATTCGTATTCCTTCCAGCCCAAAAGTGCCTTATCAATAAGCACCTCGTGGATAGGAGAAGCCTCCAAACCGCGATTAAGGAGCATATCAAAGTCCTCTTTTTTATAGACGATAGAGGCACCCGTACCGCCCAAGGTAAAGGACGGACGTATTACAAGCGGAAAACCAAAGCGTTGGGCAATTTCTTTCCCCTTGAGGAAGGACATCGCCGTTTCTGAAGGAGCCATTGGGATTCCTATCTCGTCAAGTAACACGCGGAATTTCTCACGGTCTTCAGTGATTTGGATCGCATCAATATCCACCCCAATGATTTCCACTCCGAAGTCCTTCCAGATTCCTTTTTCGTCTGCTTCTATACAGAGGTTAAGGGCAGTCTGTCCGCCCATAGTAGGCAGTACGGCATCTATTTCGGGGTGAGCCTTGAGGATTTCCACCAATGATTTAGTGGTAAGGGGTTTGAGATAGACCACATCCGCCATGGAAGGGTCGGTCATAATCGTAGCAGGGTTGGAGTTGATCAGTACGGTTTTGATACCGTCTTCGCGCAAGGAGCGCAACGATTGCGAGCCTGAGTAGTCAAACTCACAGGCTTGCCCGATGATAATAGGTCCTGACCCTATAAGCAGAACACAATGTAGGTCGTTTCTTTTTGGCATTTTGTTAAGTGCTTTTATTTCTTTAACAACTTATCTAATAACTTTTCAAAGTCTCTTGTAGGGGAAAGTTCCTTTCCCTCAATAGCTAATGATAAATCAAGTGATTTATTTTCTGATAATAAAATAAGATTTTCCTTTGGAAATCCTGATGTCTGAGAAAAATAATTTCTATATTCTTCCAATGTTGTATTATATTTCTTTCTATGTACCAATGCTAAAGTAGGCAGGAACAAAAATATATCATCATTAGTAATGGCAAAAACTTGAAAATATTTTGTTAGTTGCTCTCTAGATTTTACAATCAGAGCATCGGGATCAAAAGATGAGCCATTTTCAAATCTTTCTTTATCTACATTATAGCGTTGCTCCGAAAAAAATGGTTGAATCCACCCTGCTTTAGCCTTAATTTCAACAATAGCAATAGTTTTTCCTCCTTTTTCAATCCTAATATCAGGGGCTGTTTTACCTTGTTGCCTTCTAAGCAAGATCTTCCATTCTTTTCGTTCTAATTCTGAAAGATGATAAAAAATCCTTGCTATATAAAACTCTAGTTCACTTGAAATAGGGGCATGATAAGCAGTCTCAAAAGAAGAGGATTTAAAACTCTGTTCTACTTTCGTTGAATCATATAATTCATTGATAAATTTCAAAATTTCCTGCGTAATAGAACCTCCAGCAACAAAATTATCAGCTATTTTTTTAGCCATTTTATCTATACTATCATAATATAGCTTCTTATAACTAAGCATTCTTATTTATTGAGTTTAAAAAAAACAGCTACACCTTTCAACCGAAAAATATAGCTATTGTATTAATAATAAAAAATATTGTTGCCCTGCGTATCTCTTATGAGTACTGCTTAAGGGAGAAAAAGGGTGTGCTTGTGGGATAATATTACTAAGTATATTCATTGGGTGCTAATGATGGGGCAAAGATACTAATTATTTTTGAGATAAAAGACTTCCTTTCCTTAAAATCTTATCCCCCATGATGCTAAGGTGTGTTAAGCAGGGAATCCCGTACGTATGTCTTTGTAAAAGAATCTATCCGAAAACGTGATATACCCACCTTGCCTGCTCTACGAACTCTGGGAAGATAAAGTATATATCGCTTGTTCTTTTTGAGCTTTCCTGTTTTTCCGTGTACCCAATAAGTCTCTGGAGTTAAAAAATATCCACCATACTTAGCTCTATAACGTATCTCATCAGGGGAGACAATATATTTTTTTCTAAAGAGCACATCTATATAAGCAGTGACTTTCTCAGCAGAAGGGTGTTGCTCAAAATAGTTTCGGGCAAAGAGTGTAGCTGCCTGTTCTGTATTAATAGGCAATTGTCTTTCTTTCTCAGCATAAGCTGGCTCATCATAGAACACATATGCACCATCAGGAGCTGCACAAGAGGTAGCTAAAAACAACAAAAATAAGGGAAAGTATTTCATACTGTAATTTTACGGATAATACGCTATTTCTCTCTTCTCTTCTATTTTAATCCTATTTTCGCCTCTCTCCTCCTTAGAAATTTTTTCAAACTCAATAGTCCTAAGCGTTACCTTCTCCTTGAGACCATATTAGCTAAGGAAAAGTTTATATTCGCCTGATGTATGTTGCCCTCATACAGTAGTGAGACATAAAAAGCAAGTAATAAGAATCTTTATTGCATAATGATAAAAAAATAGCTACATCTTTCAAACGAAAAATATAGCTATGACAATTAAAAAAGAGCGAAAAACGGGTCTCGAACCCGCGACCTCAACCTTGGGAAGGTTGCGCTCTACCAACTGAGCTATTTTCGCTTACCTTTTACGCTGCAAAGGTACTAATTATTTTTTGAATAGAAGCCTCTTTTGTTTAAAATCTTATTTCTCTTTGGCTCACTACTTTGCTTGAGTAGCTGTATCCGAAGCAGAAGTGGCGGCTTGTGGCACTTCCTCTTTAGGCTGCTCTGAGGCTTCCTCTTCATCGGTAGCAAAACCATAAGACCTGCCCAGTTCCTTCAAGCGGTTGATATACTTCTTATAGGTAGCCGATTCCTTCTTATAGAAAGCCTCATCCTCCATAATAGGAATGAGCAGTGCCTGATAGCGCCTTAGATCATAAGCTATCTCATCAGAAAGCCTGATAAAGTTGATTTCTGAGAAAGTAAGATAATACTCAATCTTCTCTTGGTATTTCTTGGCTACTTCAAGGAATAGCTTGCGGGCTTTCTCTGGTTCTTTCACCGCATAATAGCCTGATATAAATGGCTCTAAGGTAAAGTAATACCCTAAGTTACCCACAGGAATACGCGTGGTAGCTATATCTATAACATCCTTAGCCTTGTCTTGTTTGTCTTCTGCCAAAAGGGTCTCAGTAAGGCGAGCAAGATTGCCACGGAAGACGATACTGTTGCGGCGGGTTTCAGGGTCATGGTATATATTCGGATCGTCCATATTACCCCAGTCAAAGCTCTTTACGATCTTATACATCAGGTCGGCATCTATACGTCCCATATCATAAGGGTTGTCCTTGTCAATAGGGGTCTTGATAGGTACCAATTTGTAGGCCATACCATCGAGCTGTAAGTAATCGCGCATCCATATATATTCCTCATCACTATAGCTACCCCCTGTAAAGTAGATCGGACGCTTCCAATCGTTATTGGCCAAAATATCAAGCATCATAAGGCGGTTCTTACCCATACCTACCGAAGGGAGCTTGATGTCTATATAATCCACAATCTTATCGGCATCTTCAGGTTTTACGATACCACTCTTAAGAACATTTTCTTTATTGACAGGAATACGGATTCTATTGGTCGGATAGCTAGCATAGACAAGGTCAGGCGCCTCACCATTGCGATCAACAACCTTCTTTGTCTTAGGATCATCACTTCCCACCCATGCCATAAAGTCTGCTATAGGCCATATCTTATCGGTTCTCTGATCAAAATAGATGACATCCCGCACTCCATAAGCATATTGTCTATGTACCAGCTGGGACGGAATAGGCTCACTGGTATATGCCTTGTGCTTCATCTGGTCTATATACCAATCGGTTCCCAAAAGGGAAGTGTTAATCACCCTCACATCGGTGCGATAATGCTCCACCTCCTGCATATACCACATTCCAAAGGTATCATTGTCCCCTATGGAGAAGATCATTGCCCCGTTGTCCTTGGAAACCGAATCCAAATAACTCTTGCCCAAGGCTCGTGCTGTATAGCGGTTGGAGCGGTCATGGTCGTCCCAGTTCTCTGCCAGCATACGCGCAGGAACCACAAGCAAGCAGAGCGATACTACCGCAGGTGCCATGCCCTTGAAGGATATTTTCTCTTCCAAAAGGGAATAAAGGGCATATACCCCCATTCCTATCCAAATGGCAAAGGTAAAGAACGAACCTACCAAGGCATAATCACGCTCACGTGGCTCAAAAGGTCGCTCATTCAGATACACTTTTAGTGCCAAACCTGTAAAGAGGAAAAGCACAAAGACCACCCACCACTGCCTTTTGTTGGAAGAAAACTGAAAGAACAAGCCTACCAAGCCCAGTAGCAGCGGCAAAAAGAAATAGGTATTACGCCCACGGTTATTTTGGGCATCGGAAGGGAGGTGATCCTGCGGATAGCCTGTATGCCACTCATCTATAAAGGAAATCCCTGAAATCCAGTTGCCATGATTATTGCTGATTTTCCCTTGTATATCGTCCTGACGACCCACAAAGTTCCATAACAAATAGCGCAAATACATATAATTAAACTGGTAGGAGAACATAAAGCTCAGATTATCCCAAAAAGATGGTTTCTCTACAATAAATACCCCTTGATAGCGACGAAGCAGCTGCGCATATTGCTCATAATCTCCTGCATATAGGACTGCCTGAAGTTGTCGGCTGAGTTGTTCTACCTTTTCATTTCCTATATATTCAGGGCTGATTCTATACTTTAGCGGACTGGTCAGGCTCATATAGTTGGCCGCATGCTCACCACTCCACATACGGGGCAATAGCCCTATATGGTCGGGGTGTGGCGCATCCAAAGCATCTTTGTAGTTATTTACTATAATATATTTGTTTGTCTTGTAATCGCGCTCATACTTAGGCTTTTCATCTATATAACCCTCAGGAATGGCAAAGCTGTCTGAGTACATAGGCCCTTTGAAAAGATATGTCTTTTGGTATTGCTCCAAGTTGTAGTAAGCCAAGAGCAAGCGTGCATCAGTAGGGCTGTTCTCATTGATGACCGTACCTGCATTGGCTCGTATGGGGATCATCAGCCAAGAGGAAAAGCCTACAAAAACAAAGAGCAGACAGAGGGTTGCGGTTTGTAACAAGCGTTTTTGGTGTTTTTGTGCTTTCCATAAGGTAAAAGCAAAAGCTCCTATAATCCATACTCCTGTAAAGATTGTACCCGAATTGAATGGCAAGCCCAACTGATTGACAAAATACACCTCTGTATGACCAAACAAGGCCAAGGTATAAGGCAGTATCAGCTTGAAAATCAAGAGCAATATGGAAATAGAAATCACATTGGCCAAGATAAAGTTCCTGACATTCTTCTTAAAATGGGATTGGAAGAAATAGAGCATCCCTATGGCTGGAATGGTAAGCAGCGCCATAAAGTGTACCCCAAAGGAGAGTCCCACCACAAGGGCAATGAGCAACAACCACTTATCTCCTCGTGGGGAATCAAGGTTATCTGTCCATTTAAGCCCTAACCAGAACATGGCCGACATGAAAAGCATAGCCATAGCGTACACCTCCGCTTCGGTAGCATTGAACCAAAAGCTATCGGAGAAGGTATAAGCCAAAGCGCCCACTACCCCACTGCCATACAAAGCAATTACTTGTCCATTGGAAAGGGGCTCCTTCTGTGCAAGAGCAATCTTTTTAGCGAAATTGACAATGATAAAATATAGGAATAGTATGGTAAAGGCGCTGGAGAACACCGAGATGAAATTCACAAAAAGGGCAGTCTTCTCTGGCGAAGGTGAGAAAGAGGCAAAGAAAGCCCCCACCATCTGGAAAAAAGGGGCTCCAGGGGGGTGTCCCACTTCCAACTTAGCCGAGGTTGCTATGTATTCTCCACAGTCCCAGAAACTTACGGTAGGCTCTACCGAAAGCCCATAGGTAAGTAAGGCTATGAAGAATACCCCCCAGCCTATGATCAGATTATACTTATGAAAGTCCTTTTGTAAGTTCATTTTTATCTTTTTAGAAAAACGGAGCGAAGTTACACATTTTTATCTGATCTACCTAATAAAATAGAGAGAAAAAATTTTTTTATTTTTTTCACTCAACCTATTGCAGGTTTCAAAAAAAGTTGTACCTTTGCACCGCAATTGAGAGATGGTCTATGGTGTAATGGTAACACAGCAGATTTTGGTTCTGTTATTCAAGGTTCGAGTCCTTGTAGACCAACTTTTTATAAATAATTCTTCTGAATTGGGTTAATCATATTATTATAGTTTAAAGTTATTTAGAAAGAAGCTACCTGAATAAGGTAGCTTTTTTTATTGTATCATATCGATAAAGTTTGTATATTTGCAGAGTTTTTAAGAAATGAGGCTATGTCTAACTTCAACGAAAATACCCGTGTACAAGTACCCGCAGCACTCCATTTGTGCAAGTTGGGTTATACTTACATTGATACCTCTCTATATAAGTACGATTCACATACCAATATACTCTCCGATATATTCATAGCTTCTCTAGTGAGGATCAACCCTGATTTGGGAAAGGAAAAAGCACGACAGCTTCTAAACAAAATCATCTCTATAACCAATAATGATGATTTAGGAAAGGAGTTCTACCAAATGCTTTCTGTCAATAGTGGTATTAAGCTCATTGATTTTGACAATCCCTCTAACAATGTATGGCACCTCACCACAGAATTCTCTTGCGGAGACAAAAGTGCTGATGAGTCTTTCCGTCCCGATATTACTTGTTTTGTCAATGGGCTCCCCTTGGCCTTTATTGAGGTAAAGAAACCTAACAACCACCTGGGAATCATTGCCGAAAAAGAGAGAACCAACTACCGAATGAGTAAGCCTTATTTTCGTAGGTTCTTCAATATCACCCAGCTGATGATCTTCTCCAACAATCAGGAGTATGACAATGAAAGCAGAGAACCTATATGGGGGGCTTTCTATTGTTGTACGGCTAAGGAAAAAGCCTTTTTCAACGTCTTCAGAGAAGAAGATAAGGACTATGTGGCCAATTATCCTTATCTCCCTATTGATGAACAAACAGAACGCTATATACTCAAGCACCGCAATGCCGTAACTATCCGAAGTTCCCCCGAATATAGTACCAATAAGGAGGTAACGACCCCTACCAATCGCATCCTTACTTCCATGCTTTCAAAGGAACGTTTCCTATACCTGCTAAGATATGGTTTTGCTTATGTCAATCAGACCATTACCCTCCCCGATGGCTCTAAGGGAACACGATTGGAGAAACACGTAATGCGTTATCAGCAACTTTTTGCCTCCTTAGCTATCCAAAGAAGATTGGAGGAAGGGGTAAAAAGTGGTATTATATGGCATACTCAGGGCAGTGGCAAGACAGCTTTGGCTTATTATACTGTAAAGGTACTTAACGATTTCTATGCTCGAAAGAATATAGCTACCAAATTCTATTTCATCGTAGATCGCATTGACCTCATGGAACAAGCTACCGATGAGTTTGCAGCTCGCGGACTTGTAGCGCGAAATGCTAAAAGTCGAGAGGAACTCATGGAGGATATCAGCAATACTGCACTAGTGGTCAATAGCGAAGGTAAGCTCGAAATCATGGTAGTCAATATCCAAAAATTCAAGGAAGATAAAGCTAAAGTACAGATAGCTGACCCTTATAATACACGCCTACAACGTATCTTTTTTATTGACGAAGCACACCGTGGGTATAACCCTAAAGGGAGTTTCTTGGCCAACCTCTTAGAGGCGGATACCAATGCCATAAAAATAGCTCTAACAGGCACCCCTTTATTAAAAGAAGAAAGAGCCTCTTGGAAAGTCTTCGGCGACTATATCAACACCTATTATTATGATAAGTCCATAGCCGATGGCTACACCCTCAAGCTCATGCGCGAACCTATAGAAACTGATATTAAACAAGAAATAGAAGAACTTATTGAGAAAATAGCAGGAGAGGTAAAGGTAAAGAAGAAGGATTTTGATAAGGACAAAATCATTGAGCATGAGCGCTATCTTGAAGCCTTATTAAATTATATAGTAGAGGATTTCAGTAGATTTAGAACCGAAATGGCAGACCCTACTGTGGCTGCTATGATTGTATGTAAGACCAACGCCCAAGCGCGAGCTCTTTATAGTCTTTGGCTGAGAAAATTCCCCAAAACTGACCAGGCTATTCATTCGGAAGTACAGGACTATTGGTTAGCCGCTGAGCCTATCCCTATTTACAATACAAAAAACAAACCGCTTACAGCCTCTCTTATCCTACATGATGAGGGAGATAAGCAAGAGCGTAAGGATTATATCGATACATTCAAGAAGGAAAACAACATAGATGTCCTTATTGTCAATCAGATGCTCCTTACAGGCTTCGATGCGCCTCGCCTTAAGAGACTTTACTTAGGGCGCTCGCTCGATGGGCATGATCTCCTACAGGCTCTTACTCGTGTGAACCGCCCTTATAAGGATTTCCGCTATGGCTATGTAGTAGATTTTGTGGATATCAAAGAGAACTTTGAGGCTACCAACGATCGTTATCTTAGGGAACTCAACCGCACCACCTCCGATACAGGACTTTCCTCAGTCGCCCCTATAGGAAATGTGATTATAGAAGACCCTAAAGTCATCCAAGCAAAAATATTGGAAATCAAGCGGGATCTTTTCTCCTTCTCCACCCATAATGCAGAAGAATTCCGAAGGGAAATAGACGAAATAGAAGACAAGGAACAGCTCTACCACCTTCGCAAACTCTTGGAGGAAGCCAGAGCTATTACCAACCAAGTAAGAGCCTTTGGAGGTGATGACCTAAAGGAAAAGATTAATATCATCACAAAAGCGGATAATTTCCCTACCCTTATAGGGGAAGTTACCCGCCGTATAGACCTGCTCAACCTTAAAGAAAATAGAGATCATAAGGCTGATGTGGCTGGAATTATCAACATAGTACTTTCTGAATTAGAATTTGAGTTCAGAAAAGGAGTACCCGAAGAATTACAAATCCTTGTAAATGATGTCAAAGAACGACACGAAAGCGTAAAAGCTGAATTTATGGCCAACTTTGACCAATACGATGACGAAGAATATCTCTCTCTTTCCGCTATCTTTAAAGAATATTTTGATAAAAAAGGATTCGTCTTAAAAGATGCGCAGGATTTCAGAGAAAGTATCGCCTTCATGGAAGAGATTATGAAGAAAATAAAAGAAATCAACCGCAGAAACAATATACTTAAAAAGAAATATAACCAGGACGAGCGATTCACTCGCATACACAAGCGTATCAAGGAAGAAAATAAAGAAAGAGAAAAGCAAAAACAAGCCCCTATCATTGGCTTTGAGGATCCAGATATACTCAATAGCTTAATCAAAATGAAAGAGGTCATTGATGACGAACTCTTTAGAAACATAAATCTACTTGAGAATAAGCCTATGTTCGAAAAAGATGTCTTATACAAAGTAGCCAATGTGCTAAGGGACAACAATATACAGCTTACAAGTAATGATAGAAATTATATTAGCGACTTAATATCTAAAGAATATTTAGGACAACGATAACTACCAATAGAAATTATGGCACACGAGGAAATAACAAGACAGACCATTGCCCTGATAGATGCTCTAAAAGGCACTACAAGTGCTTTCGGCTTAGCAGGTACAGGAAGCGAATATAAGATTGTTGTAGAGATTTTCCTTTACAAATTTTTCAACGACAAGTTCGGCTATGAAGCCAAAAAAGACAAAACTTATGGCGAGCGACTAAGAAACGCCCAAAGTTGGGACAAGGAATATGATTCCTTTTCTGAGGAGGATATAGAAGAACTTTTTGTTTTCCTTCCTGCCTCTGTCCCTCGCATGAGACCAGAGCATACACTCTCTCACCTATACAACGCCTCAGGCAGAGGAGATTTATCTACCCTATTGGATAGCACCCTCTTGGATATTGCCCTTTTAAATGCTGATACTTTTTCAGTGGCTACCTCTGGAAGAAGCAAGGTAAATATCTTTAGCTCTGTAACAACCTATATTACAGATATACAGAAGCGCGACGCTTTTGCTAAATCCCTACTCAGTAATATCGCCTCTTTTAACTTTGAACACGTATTTACTGAAAAATACGATTTCTTTTCAGGTATATTTGAGCACTTACTCAAAGGCTTTAACAATGCCGGAGGGGGCAAATATGCCGAATATTACACCCCTCGTGGAATTGCCCAAGTCATGGCCAAGCTATTGGTAGGCCGTCAAGAAGACCTCAGAAGTATAACCTGCTATGACCCCTCTGCAGGAACAGGTACCCTCCTGATGGCCTTAGCCCATGAGATTGGAGAAAGGAATTGTTCTATATATAGCCAAGATATATCCGAAAAATCAAGCGAGATGCTACGGCTAAATCTTATCTTAAACGATTTAGCTCCCTCTCTTCAAAATGTTATCCAAGGAAATACCCTGACCGAACCCTACCACAAAGACCCACATACGGAAGCGCTTCGTCAGTTTGACTTTGTCGTCTCCAATCCTCCCTTTAAGCTGGATTTTCCTGAGTATCGCGACCACTTAGCCGCCGATAGTATCCGCTTTTGGGCAGGTGTCCCCAATGCAGTGAAAAAAGCAGACCCTAACAAACCTAAAATGGCGATCTATACCTGCTTTATCCAACATGTGATCAACTCTTTAAATCCTAAGGGAAAGGGTGCCATTGTCATTCCTACAGGTTTTATTACTGCCAAAAGCGGAGTGGAACGAAAGATTCTACAACGCATCGTAGACGAACATTGGGTATATGGTTGTGTGTCCATGCCCAGCAATGTATTTGCTACCACAGGTACCAACGTATCAGTTCTCTTTTTTGACAAATCCGCTACCACGGACAAGGTTATCCTCATCGATACCAGTAAGTTAGGAGAAGAATATCAAGAGGGTAACAACAAGAAAAAACGCCTACGCCCTTTTGAAGTAGATAAAATTGTAAATACCTTCCTTGATAAAAAAGCCGAAGACGACTTCTCCGTAGCAGTAACCTATGAAGAAATCAAGGAAAAAGGCTATAGCCTCTCCGCAGGACAGTATTTTGATATCAAAATAGCCTACGAAGATATCACTGAAGAAGAATTCAATGCCCGAATGACTCAATACCAAACTGATTTAGAAGCACAATTCAAAGAAAGCCATCGCTTAGAAGAGGAAATACTAAAACAACTAAAGAGTTTAAGGTATAACACCGATGAATAAGCCTCTAAATAGAAATATTTTCCTTTGGGAAAAAATACAAAAGTTTACAAAACAAATATAATAGATCTGTACAAAAAGAAATAGAATGAAAAAATATAAGTTAGGAGAATTGATAGAGGTGACAAGAGGAACAAGCCTTAGTGGCAATTACTATGCAACATCAGGTGATTATATCCGATTAACTTGTGGTAATTTTGATTATCGTAATAACCGTTTCAAAGAGAACTCCTCTAAGGATAACATCTATTATATAGGTGAATTTAAGTCTGATTTTTTACTCAATGAAGGAGATATAATAACTCCTCTTACCGAACAAGCGATAGGTTTACTTGGTTCAACAGCTTGGATTCCCGAAAGTGGTAAATATATTCAAAGTCAGGATATAGGTAAGATCATCTGTAAAGAAAAACTCCTTGATAAGAAATTTGCCTATTACCTTCTTTCTTCCAAGGAAGTAAAAAAACAACTAAGCGCAGGAGCACAACAGACAAAAATAAGACATACTTCTCCTTCTAAAATTAAAGATTGTATCGTATGGATTCCCTCTCTTTATGAGCAAAAAAATATCGGTGAGATCTTATTTAATATTGACCGCAAAATAGCCCTTAACAGAGCTATAAATCATAATTTAGCGGTGAGCCACTACTGGCATTTTACCCTACCGTCACCTG
>CAURXJ010000025.1:0-30236 GCA_963528845.1 uncultured Capnocytophaga sp.
ACTATATATCAAATATTTAAAAGAACATTTTGTATTTTTAATGGGACACTAGTGGCCATTAATCATTAATCATTAATAAAAGTGTTTGACTTTCTAAACTTCAAATTCGTAGATTTTTTGGACATCGTCTTAGTAGGCTTGATGTTGTACTACATCTATCGCCTGCTCAAGGGTACGGTAGCCATTAGTATCTTTTTGGGTATTGTGATCATCTTTGTCATTTGGAAACTCACCGTGATTGTCAAGATGGAGCTGGTCAGCAGTATCTTAGGCCAGTTTATCAATGTAGGCTTCTTTGCCCTGATTGTTGTTTTTCAGCAGGAGATCCGCAAGTTCCTCTTGGTACTCGGCTCTACCAATGTACTCAACAGCAAAAACCTCCTCAAGAAGCTTTCTCTAAAGAAAACTTCAGAGGATACGGCCATAGCTCACATGTGCGAGACGCTTGTTTCTGCCTGTCGCAAAATGGGCGACGAACGTACAGGTGCCCTGATTATCTTGGAGCGCAACCAGTCTTTAGAGTTTGTTCGTGCCACAGGCGACAAGATGAATATTGAGCTAAACCAACCTATTTTAGAGAGTATTTTCTATAAAAATAGTCCCTTGCATGATGGGGCTATTGTGGTGCAAAACGGCTTTATCGTGGCTACTCGCGTGATTCTACCTGTGGTAGGACAGAGTGTGATTCCTAAGGAATATGGCCTCAGACACCGTGCGGCAGTCTCTATCACCGAAAAAACCGATGCCCTAGCCTTGGTAGTTTCCGAAGAGACAGGAAAAATATCTTATATCAACAATAGTGAGTTTGTTCCCTATAGCTCCGATAGTGAGCTAGTTGCTATCCTAACCGAAACCCTTTCCAAATGATACGTGAGGATTTCCTACAATACCTTTGGGGCCAGCACCTGCTGCCTACCGCTCCCCTGTCTCTTTCCAATGGGGAACGGCTGGATATTCTCTCCTATGGAGAGACCAACCCCTATGGAGGTCCTGATTTTTTCAATGCACGCCTGCGTATCGGTACGCTCCAGTGGGCGGGCAATGTGGAACTACATACGGCTTCTTCTCAGTGGTACGCCCATCACCACGAAGAGGATCCTGCCTATGGCAATGTAATTCTCCATGTGGTCTGGGAGCACGATATAGAAGTATTTGATTTTCAGCAAAATATAATTCCTACTTTAGAACTCAAAACAATTATCTCCCCCGATTTGGTAGAGAAATATACACGATTACAACAGTCGCAAGCCTCCTTTATCCCTTGCGAAAAACAAATAAATACGTTATCTAATCATCTTATTACCAATTGGTTAGATCGCCTCTATACAGAACGACTCAAGGAGAAAGCCTCTCCTATTTTAGAACTCTTACAGCAGACACAGCAGGATTGGGAAGCGGTCTTTTTCCTACGGCTACTCAGTAGCTTCGGGGGTAATATCAACGGAGAGGCCTTTTGGGAAGCGGGCAAGCAACTCCCCTTTTCGGTGATTCGCAAGCAGATGCATGACCTCCCCCAGCTGGAAGCACTCTTTATGGGGCAGTTACGCCTTTTGGAAGCAACCGACATCAATTGCCCTTACTACCGCTCCTTGCAACAGGAATACCAGTATTTAGTGCATAAGTATACATTGCCTCCTGCCTTGTTCAAGGTACAGTTTGCCAAACTACGGCCACCCAACTTCCCTACTATTCGCCTAGCTCAGATAGCCGCTCTATATCATGAAGAATTTTCTCTCTTTGACCGATGTATGTCGTTGGATTCCTATGAACAAGCTCTTGACCTGTTTGCCAAGATTACCCCTTCCTCCTATTGGAAAAATCATTTTTCTTTTGGCAAAGAGAGTAAGGAAAGCAGCAAGCGCATCACCCCCGCACAGATAGCCAACTTGTGGATCAACACCATCGTGCCCATGCAATATGCTTTTGCTCGCTCCCACAGCAAAGACACCTTAGCCGACTGCAAAGCCAAGATGCGTGCCACGCCCCCTGAACACAATAGCATATTGGAGCGTTGGGAAAAACTCCTTTTGCCCAACACCAATGCCTTGGAAAGCCAAGCCATTCTCCAGCTATATAAGAAATATTGCAACAAACACGCTTGTATGGCCTGCCAAGTAGGCCAAGCCCTCCTAAAAAGTAACCTATGAACACAACCTTTACCTCTATACGCATCTTCTTCGAACGCAATGGTTTCAATGTCTCCACCCGCCTAGCCGAACGCCTTGGCCTACGAGTGAAGTATGTTCGCCTGTTCTTTATCTATATCAGTTTTATATTTGGAGCAGGCTTTGGGCTTTACTTCGCCTTCGCTTTTGCCCTCAAGATCAAAGACCTGATCAGAAGAAAGCGCAGCTCTGTGTTTGATTTGTAACTTTTTAGAGAGAATTCAAAAATGGATACTTTATTTTTAGGCACTAATAAAATGCCCTCCTATCCTGATGGTCAAGTAGTTGAATTATCTTATCAAAATAATGTATTAAAACTAACTTTAAAGGATTACAAAGATGAAATAGTAACCTATTCTTTCCTAAACATCTTTCAATTATCTTTTGAAAATTACCTTAATGAGGATATCGATGAAATTCGTACCTTCTGGGAAGAAAGAGATGGGGAAAAGGTATGTAGGATTTCTATATTGTCAGCTTGGACAGGAAGAGAAATGATTCATTTTTCTTTCTTTATGTAATTTCCATAACAGAATCAGTAATAATACTTATTCTTACCTTTTACCACTAATGAAGCGTTACACTGAAAAATATATTCCTATTTGGAAAGAACCCCTATGGGTAGCTTGTCCTGAATGTCTGGGGGCTGCACATGTTACCTATAATACCCAAGAAGGAGCCATTGTACAATGCTCATGTTGCTCTTTTCATTCTTCTCAAGAGGATTTACAATACTTTGAAGCAATTACTGTTCTTAATTGCCCTAATTGTGGCACTCCTATTAGACACTCACAGAAAAGACTTAAAGAAAAAAGTGAGCTTATCAAGGTTTCTTGTCCTCATTGTCATGAAGTGTATGAGGTAAAGCCACGTTATGAGACCTATTATGAATCTTTCTCAACCCAAGATAGTGGTCTTCAGCGCGATGATGTCTTTGGCTTACCCTACTACCTCCAAGAAAACGTACGGGGACACCTCTTTTGGGCTAAGAATATCACCCACCTACTGCTAATGGAGGACTATATAGCCTCTGACCTACGTGAACGAGAGGGAATGACAATGGTAGCAAAATTACCCACCTTTATCAAACTTAAAAAGAACAGAGCACTACTACTCAAAATCTTACGCAAGTGGAAAGAACAGCTACAACTCCCACAGACGGATACCCCTTTAAAACCTTCAATCATGCTCTTCTTTCAAGAGAAAGAAATCAGTATCTCTTCCTATCTTGAAGGGCTTGATTTTTATGGGACTTATCGTTACATCACCATCCATACATTTCACAAAAATGGAACTCGTCACTGGACACAATTTGTTAGAAACAATCGTCTTTTAAGAGCCCTCTCCAAGGAAGAACTTATGGATATTCCCTTGGAGAAACCCGAATGCTTCTTAGTAGAATATAGCAATGCCGATTTTGGCAAAGAGGTACTTACCCATTTCCTCCAGCGTTATCTACAAACAAACCCACCTCATTCCCTTTATATAGATATGGGGGATACTCTTTATAGTGATCAAGAACTTTATAACTTTTTACTTAAATATCCTGCTTGGGATTGGAATAAGGATAGGTAATATACAGTATATCAATTGTTTATCGCCTTTGCTAAACAAAAAAACAGGAAGCAATCCCTCCTGTTTTTTCTTTTATAACAACTTAGTTATCAGAATATTTATAATTCTTATCTCACATTTCAAAACTAACAAATACTCCATTATGATCGGACATATACTTACCTTGTTCAGTGAAGTGATCCCAAGCACCTACCTGATATCCTTTTACCTTCCTTATAAAAGTATTGGAGATGCAAATATGATCAATATTGTTTCTCACCTTATGTTTGATAGGGTCAATATGTAAGAAAGAAGAAAGATCACACTCTGTTATACAAGTCAAATCCAATTGGCTAAGGTAGTCAGAAAGTATCTGTCTTACTTTTTCAGTACCATATCCTTGATTATTATATCTACTTTGATTGAAATCTCCCATTACAAGTATAGGCAAGCCCTCTTGCTCAAGAATACGCCCCCATTCTTTAGCTTGTTGATGTAAATCTTTTTCATGATATTCCCATTGTTTGTAGCCCAAGCACCCATATCTTACCCCCGATACTCCTGCTTGATGATAGGGAATAATAGTTCCAAATACTATTACTTTTCCAAAAGGAGTTTCTACAACAGCACATGCTGTCCGAAAATTATCAAAAGTTTCTATTTGTTTCGTAATTTTCCATTTAGAAAAAATAGAAACCCAGTGTTCTTCTGGAGTCCTTTCATAGGCTAATGAATGTACAGAAAAAGGATATAGTTCAGCCAATGACATACTAACAGCACTTTCAGTAAGGACTAAAATATCTGCATTAATCTCTTCGATTTTCTCCATAACAAGAGCTGTTTTCTCAGTTCCTTTTTTAGGGCGTTCTACATTCCAAGTAGCTATTTTATACATAACAAAAAATTATTTTTATTTTAGCTACAAATATACAAAATTAATTGTTATTCTTCCAAACTGATATTAGTAGTAAATGTAAGTTCAATTACTAATGCAAATCAATAGTTAAAAAATATCTGTATAATCTAATTCGTTAATACACAATAAATTGCGTATCTACGGATGACTACACTAATCAGTAGTTGTCTTGGCCAGCATCTGTGTAGAGACGCAATTTATTGCGTCTTAGAAAGTTGGCAATAATATTTTAACTATTGATTCACATTACTAAGTTATTATTCTTCACTTTAAAAATTTGTCATTAGTTTACTTGACATTTGTCATTAAAAAATTGTATCTTTGCGCTCAAAAATGTATTGTTATGAAAAAAGAAAATACCAAAGAAACTTTTAAGGTAGGGGACATTGTGGAAGTGTCACCTGAACTTACTTTATTAAAAGAATGGATTTCAGGAATAGTAATTAAAATCTTTAAAAACCCATTTATCGGAGATGAAATAGCTATAAAAGATGACCAAGGTCGTATTTTCTTTGGAATCAAAGACTATTTTAGGACTAATAAATCTGAAAAAGTATGTATGCAATAGCTTTTGATATGAATATAGCTGACTTGGAAGAGTATTATGGAAAACCTTACAATAATGCTTATTATGAGATAGCTGTCATATTAGAGAAATTTACTTTCTATAGAATACAAGGAAGCACTTATATAACAACAGATAGAGACTTAGGTAATCTAATGTTAGCTATTGATGCACTCGCATCTATAGAATGGTTTGCTAATTCTGTAAGAGATATTCGAGCCTTTAGAATAGAAGATTGGAGTAACCTAACAAAAATAGTAAAGAAAAAAGCAACAAATCAATAAAAAAATTACACAATATAATATGTTACTAATTAAGTTTGGAGGCTCCTCAGTGGGCTCAGTAGAGAATTTGCAACGTGTGATGCAGATTGTAAAAAAGCAAACAGAACCCTTTATCATGGTCGTCTCTGCCTTTTCTGGAGTTACCAATACCCTACAATCTTTAGGGGAAAATGCCTTAAAAAACACACACCAGCCTATCCTTGAAGCGCTTAAGGAAAGGCATATCTCTATGGCCAAATCTCTCTTGCATATCAACAAACAAACCAACGCATTAGTACATATTGGAAAAACGGTGCTCGCCCTTGAAAATCTGTGTAATAGCATCTGTACCTTAGCAGAACTCTCCGAGCGTACCAAGGCGCGTATTATGGCGCAGGGCGAACTACTCTCTGCTTTTATTATCTGCGAATACCTCAACCAAGAGGGCGTACATGTTGGCTACTTGCCTTCAGAAAAATATATTGTAGCCGATGGTGACCCTCTCAATGCAGTAGTGGATTTCTCCCAAACAGAGCAGCGCATGCAGCAGATTGATACTACGGCCTCTTACATCGCCCCTGGCTATATTGCCGCTAACCCTGCGGGGGAATTGGTGGTACTCGGTCGGGGTGGTTCGGACTATACAGCCTCTATCTATGGCTATTGCTTAGGGGCTAAGCAGGTGGAACTCTGGAGCGATGTCAATGGTATGCAAAATGCTAACCCTAAGTTGGTTAAGAATACCAAAGTGATCTCCCAAATGAGCTACGAAGAGGCTTTTGAGATGGCCTATTTCGGAGCCAAGGTGATCTACCCTCCTGCTATTCGTCCTGCTATGGAAAAGAAGATTCCTGTGCTTTTGCTCAATACTTTAGCTCCCGAAGAAAAGGGTACTCGTATCCATGTGGCTACCCAAGGACATACTGATAAAGTGTTAGGCGTCTCTACCCTGAGTGACATCAGTATGATTACCATTTCAGGAATCGGGCTAGCAGGTACCAAGGGAAGTGCCCGCCGTGTCTTCCAAGCCCTCGAACAGGCCGATGTTAATGTGATTCTCATCACCCAGAGTTGCTCCGAACAGAGTATCTGTTTCGGGATCAAAACCAGTGACGCCAAGAGTGCCAAAGAGGCCTTGGAGCATGAATTTGCCCAAGAAATAGGCTCCCTCATCAATCCTATAGAACGTACCGATAACCACGTAATTTTAGCCCTTATCGGGGACAATATGAATCACCAAACAGGCCTTAGTGGTAAGGTATTCAGTGCCTTGGGTGCCAATGGGGTTAATATTCAGGCTATTGCTCAGGGAGCTTCCGAACGCAATATCTCTGTAGTGATTGATGCCCGTGACGAACACAAGGCGGTCAATGTGGTACACGAGCGCCTTTTCCAAGAGGTGATCAAGCGAGTACACCTCTTTATTATCGGTGCAGGCAATGTAGGCGGTCAGTTTATTGATATTGTCTATAAGCAACAGGAATATTTCCGCAAGCACCAAAAAGTGGATCTTCGCGTGGTGATGGTCGCCAACTCGCGCCAATATGTATTTTCCGACGAGGGATTACATCAAGAAGCATTGGGGGCACTTTCCGCTGGAAAAGCTATCTCCTATGACACGCCTACCGCTCTGGCCGAACTGATTATTGCAACCAATAGGCGTAACAGTATTGTGGTAGATAATACCGCTTCGGCTGAGGTAGCAGCTCTTTACCCCCAACTCATTCGTAAGTCTATCTCAGTGGTTACCTGCAACAAAATTGCGGGAAGTGCCCCCTTGGAACAATACACAGCTCTTATGGAATTGGTCAAGAACCAAAACTGTGATTTCCAATACGAAACCTCTGTTGGGGCAGCCTTGCCTATCATCAAGACCTTACAGAATCTTTTGCTTAGTGGGGACACCATTCGCCGTATCGATGCTGTAGTCTCTGGAAGTCTGAACTTCATCTTCAATCACTACAACGCAACTACGCCTTTTGTGGAGATTGTAAAGCAGGCACAAAGAGAAGGTTATACCGAACCTGATCCTCGTATAGACCTCAGTGGTTTGGACGTTATTCGCAAGATTCTAATCCTCTCCCGCGAGGCGGGTTATCGCAAGGAAATGAGCGAAGTGGTCTTCGAGAGCTTCCTCCCTGAAAAATCCTTGGAAACCCCTTCTGTAGAGGCTTTCTATGAGGTATTGGAAAAGAATGAGGCTTTCTTCCAAGACCTATACCACAGCGCACAAAGCAAAGAAGCTAAGCTCAATGTAGTGGCACAACTCTTAGAGGGGGATATCAAAGTCTCCCTACAACAGATCCCCGCTACTTCTCCTTTCTACCAATTGGACGGAAAGGATAATATCGTAGCCTTTTATACCGATATGTACCCAACAGAACCCCTTGTTATTAAGGGGGCTGGAGCAGGGGCTAAGGTAACGGCCAGTGGCGTCCTCTCCGATGTAATGTATGTGGCTAACAAACAAAAATAATTCAAATTAATATGAATCAGTCGCTTAGAAAAGCAAACCCTATACAAGAAACCGTTTGTGGTTTCGCCCCTGCAACCATTGCCAATGTCAATGTAGGCTTTGATGTTTTAGGTATCTCCCTCTCCATAGTTGGAGACAGGGTTGAGGTTACTCCCAATGGCACCCAGCAGAACAAAATCACCTTTATTGAAAGTGCCACTCCCCTGCCCTATGCTGTGGAGAAGAACTCTTGCACAGTGGTCATTGCGGCCATGCAAGCACAATTGGAAAACCCTTTGTATGTAGACGTTCGTATCCGCAAGGGGTTTGCCTCTGGTAGTGGTTTGGGTTCTAGCAGTGCCAGCAGTGCAGCAGCTGCTTTCGCTTACAATACCCTTATGGGCAATCCTTTTTCTTTGGAGGAACTCTTGCCCTTTGCTGCCGAAGGCGAACGCGCAGCCTGTGGGTCTGCTCATTATGACAATGTCTCTCCTGCTATTCTTGGAGGTATTGTGCTTTTGTATCAAAACAAACCCATACGCTTGCCGCTACCTAAGGGGCTGCATGCGGTGTCCTTCTTTCCTAATATAGAAGTCAATACCGCTTCGGCTCGTAGCATCGTCTCCCGACATGTGTCCTTGGATATTGTTTCCAAGCAGGTATCTGCCATGGGTGCTTTTGTAAGTGGTTTATACCAAGAGAATTACGACCTGCTTAGAAAAGCTACCAAAGACTTCTTGGTAGAGCCTTCCCGTAAAATACTCATTCCTTATTTTGCCGAGATGAAAGAGGCCACTCTCGCTGCTGGCGGGATTACTTTTGGAATTTCGGGATCTGGTCCATCTGTCTTTGCGCTTGCTGAGTCTCACACAGTAGCCGAGCGTATTCTCGCTGAATTGCATAAGATATATGCAGGACAGGGCATTGAGACCCTTTCCTTTATAGAAGACTTAGCCAATGGTAAAGGATGTAGAATAGCACAATTTAATGAATAAAAACAAAAAATCCTTTTGTTGGTTCAGAAAAAAGTTGTAACTTTGCACCCGCAAAATCGCCGGTATAGCTCAGTTGGCCAGAGCACGTGATTTGTAATCTCGGGGTCGTGGGTTCGAATCCCTCTACCGGCTCTAAAGCTGTCAATAATTGACAGCTTTTTTTGCTTTTATGGCTAAGATATCGTATCTTTGCACACCGCTAAATAATGAAAAATGAGCAGCGGCATAAGAATTAATAATTGACAATTGACAATTAACAATTAAAAATAATGTCTGTTTCAAAAAAAGAAACCAAGCGTGTAACTGTACAAACGCTACATGCTATGAAAGCCAAAGGTGAAAAAATCACCATGCTTACCGCCTATGATTATACCATGGCCAAGATTATTGACGGAGCTGGAATTGATATCATCTTAGTAGGTGATTCTGCGGCCAATGTAATGGCAGGGTACGAGACTACCCTTCCTATGACGCTGGATGCTATGATCTACCACGCTTCAGCAGTGGTACGTGCTTGCGCTCGTGCCTTGGTAGTAGCCGATTTACCTTTTGGTACCTACCAGTCCGACCCACAGCGTGCTTTGGACTCTGCCATCCGTATGATGAAAGAAAGTGGTGCACAAGCCGTAAAATTGGAGGGCGGACGAGAAATCGGTGAGGGTATTCGCCGTATCTTGGATGCTGGTATCCCTGTGATAGGTCACTTAGGACTTACACCTCAGTCTATCAATAAGTTCGGAGGGTATGGACTCCGTGCCAAAGAACAGGCAGAAGCTCAAAAACTCAAGGAAGATGCCCATTATCTACAAGAATTGGGCTGCTCTGCCATTGTCTTGGAAAAAATCCCTGCTGCTTTAGCTAAAGAAGTTACCCAAAGCCTTTCAGTGCCTACTATCGGAATTGGAGCAGGCCACCAGGTAGATGGGCAAGTGCTTGTATCTCAAGACTTTTTCGGTATGTTTGTGGATTACAAGCCCAAGTTTGTACGCCAATACCTCAACCTACATGAGCTAATGACAGGAGCGGTAAGCCAATATATTACCGATGTAAAGACACAAACGTTCCCTAACGAGAACGAACAGTACTAAGGGAATGAAGACAACCCCCCAGAACCTACAAGTGCTTTACGAAGATAACCACTTGATAGCCATTAACAAAAGAGCAGGGGATATCGTCCAAGGAGATAAAACGGGCGATATCCCCTTAAGTGAGATTGTCAAGGCTTATCTAGTGGAGAAATACCACAAAGCTGGAGAGGCTTATCTTGGCGTCGTTCATCGATTGGACAGACCTACCACTGGCCTGGTACTATTTGCCAAGACTTCCAAAGCACTTCCTCGTCTCAATGCGGCTTTCGCTACCAAAGAGGAAGTTAGCAAGCAGTATTGGGCTTTGATAGAAAAAAAGCCTATCCCTGCCGAGGGTACTCTTACACACTTTTTGGTGCGCAATACCTCTCAGAATAAGTCCTATGCCTATCAAACAGAAAAGCCACAGTCCCAGAAAGCGGTGCTTACTTATAAGGTTTTGGCTACTCTTACCCATTATCTGTTAGTGGAAATTAATTTGCTTACAGGTCGTCATCACCAGATACGCGCACAGTTTGCCGCTTTAGGCTGTCCTCTCAAAGGGGATCTCAAGTATGGAGCGAAGCGAAGCAATCCTGATGGAAGTATCAGCCTACATGCACGTGCGCTTACACTACTTCACCCTGTGAAAAAAGAGCCTCTTAGCCTGACGGCTCCCCTACCTGAAGCCTTTGCCAAACTTATAGAAAATATTCCCTTAACAAGCTCCTAATAAAAAAAGGAGTTTTTTATTGTCAGTTCCATTTTTTTTTTCTATCTTTGTGCATGTGTTTCAGTGGTCATTAGTCATTGAGCATCAATCATTAAGTTTAAACATTGATTTTGGATTAAAATAAAAAATTTATGGTTTTAGAAATGAAAGTCCCTTCTCCAGGGGAATCAATTACCGAAGTAGAAATCGCCACTTGGCTTGTGAAGGATGGCGATTATGTAAAAAAAGACCAAGCCATCGCTGAAGTGGATTCTGATAAAGCCACCCTTGAACTACCTGCTGAAGTCAGTGGGGTGATTACGCTCAAGGCTCAAGAGGGTGACTCTGTAGCAGTGGGACAAGTAGTATGCCTTATCGATACCGATGCTCCTGCACCAGCAGAAACAGCAGCTGCTCCTGCTGCTAAGGCTGAAACTCCAGCACCTGCGCCCGTAGCAGCACCTGCTCCAGCTCCTAAAGTAGAAGCTCCAGCACCTACAAGCTATGCCACTGGCACACCTTCTCCTGCGGCTAAGAAGATTTTAGAGGAAAAACAAATCCCTGCAAGCCAAGTAAGTGGTACAGGTAAGGGCGGACGCATCACTAAGGATGATGCCCTTAAAGCACAGCCTGCTCGCCATAGCATGGGTACTCCTACCTCTGGAAGAAGAAGTGAAAAACGTACTAAACTCTCTATGCTACGACGCAAGGTAGCCGAACGTTTGGTATCGGCTAAGAATGAAACAGCTATGCTTACCACTTTCAACGAAGTGGATATGTCGGCTATATACGAAATCCGTAACGAATACAAAGATGCCTTCAAGGAACGTCATAATGTAAGCTTAGGATTTATGTCTTTCTTCACCTTAGCTGTAGTACGTGCCCTTAAGCTCTTCCCCGATGTCAACTCCATGATTGATGATAAGGAAAAAATCACTTATGACTATTGCGATATCTCCATTGCTGTTTCAGGGCCTAAGGGACTTATGGTGCCTGTGATCCGCAATGCAGAAAACCTTTCTTTCCGCGGCGTAGAAGCCGAAGTAAAACGCCTTGCTATCCGTGCTCGTGAAGGACAAATCACTGTAGATGAGATGACTGGCGGTACATTCACCATTACCAACGGCGGTGTATTCGGTAGTATGCTCTCCACCCCTATCATCAACCCTCCTCAGTCTGCTATCTTGGGTATGCACAATGTAGTGGATCGTGCTATTGTTCGCAATGGACAAATCGTAGTAGCTCCTGTGATGTATATCGCCCTCTCTTATGACCACCGCCTCATTGACGGCCGTGAGTCTGTAGGCTTCTTGGTTGAGGTGAAAAAAGCCCTTGAAAACCCAGTAGAACTCTTGATGAACAATGACCTAAAGAACGCACTTGAACTTTAATAATTGTTTTCTACACCATAATTGAGCAAGAGGCTGCCCCACAGGGGCAGCCTCTTTTCTTATGATTAAGCTACTATTCTATTTCTTCTTGAGAATATAGTAAGAAGCAAGTTCTCCTGTGATTTCCTTACCTTCATCTAGAAAAGCAATAGAACCATCTTCTTTTACTTGGTACTGCTGTATTTTTCCATTTTCTTTCTCACTGGTAAGGGTAAGCACCTTATTTTGAGCATCATAGCTCACCTTTCCGTTATCTTCTTCTTTGCGATCCTCCATAACTTCCTCAGAAGTATAAGTATCTTTACCTATGGAAAGGCTTACATTGATCCCACTACAATCTGCACAAGGGAATGTTCCTTCATAAGTACCTTCATAAGCAGTCTTGCCACCACATGAAGCCAACACTATAGCTACACTGGCTAATAAAATTTTTTTCATTGTATAATGTATTTCTATATGAGATGAAGCACAACAATTTTCATGCCAAAACTATTGGGACCTTTGAAAATTTATAAATCTAATTGCTCTTTTCTTACTTAGCTTTATTTTTATAGTTAAATTCTTTTTAAAAAGACAATTGTTTTACGAAAATAGACTACCTTTGCCCCAATAATTAAAATTACTGATATGAAAAAAATCTTTTTATTCCTTGTAGCCCTTGTAGGTATTGTGGCTTGTAGCAAAGGTGATAGTGGTTCTTCTGAGAATGGAGGAAACTCAGGTGGTGGAAATATTACTGGATATAATCCCCCCTCTTGGATTATAGGTACCTGGATATGGGATACAAGTGCTGATATTGCTTACACTTTCTCTAAGACAGATATTTGCAACCAAACATTAAGTTCTAGCACATGTGCTTTATCTAACCCTGAAATAATAACAAGCATAGAACAAACTATTAGCGGAAATGATTATACTGTTAAGATAAATCTTGTTGGTGGATCTTCCATTAACTATGCTTGGAGAAAAATATCTGATAAGAAAATTGCAAAATTCGATCTAAAAGGTCAAGTTACAGAAACGTATACTAAGAAATAAAATAATCCTTTAAAACCTGCTCCTCAACGAGCAGGTTTTTTTATTGTATTTTTATTACTTCTCTCTTTATTTTTCTTGACTTTCCTCTTCAAATGTTGTATCTTTGCGCCCCAATAAGTGAATAACGAAAAGTGTAGAGTAAAAAAGTTCTGCACTATTCACTATTCACTCTTCACTAAAAAAGAGATGCAAGTATTCAAACTCACCGACGAGATTATCGAACATATTCGTGAGCTCATAGCCTCCGATCAGAAACAGCAACTCAAGGACTACCTTGAATCACTCCACTTTGCCGATATTGCCGAGATTACCAGCGAACTGGAATTGGAGGAAGCCGCTTACTTAGTCAGTATCCTCAACCGCGAAAAAGCCTCTGAAACGCTTACTGAGGTGGATGAAGAGGTCTTAGAGCATATCTTGGAAAACCTTTCCAATGAGGAAATCGCCCGAGACTTACAGGAGTTGGATACCGACGATGCGGCTTACCTCATCGCAGAATTACCTGAAGAGCGACAAACGCAAATCCTCTCCCATATTGAGGACAAAGAACACGCTCAGGACATTGTGGATCTACTCCGCTATGACGACGATACCGCTGGGGGACTCATGGCCAAGGAGCTTATCAAAGTCAATGAAAACTGGGATGTGGATACTTGCATGAAAGAAATACGCAATCAAGGCCAACATGTAACTCGTGTACACTCTATCTATGTGGTAGATGATAACGAGGTACTCAAGGGGCGTCTCTCTCTAAAGGACTTAATTGCCTCGCCCCAAGGGGCTCATATTAGGGATATTTACATTCCTAAGGTAGATTTTGTCTTTGTACATGATACTCCCGAGGAGGTTGCCCGTGTGATGCAAAAATATAACTTGGAAGCCATTCCTGTAGTGGATAAAATGCATCGCCTCGTGGGACGTATCACCATTGACGATATCGTAGATGTCATCAAGGAAGAAGCCGAACATGATTACCAAATGGCGGCGGGGATTACCGAGGATGTGGAAGCCGACGATACTATCTGGAAGCTCACCCGTGCGCGTCTGCCTTGGCTACTAATAGGAATGGCTGGCGGGATAGGAGCCGCCAGTATTATCAATGGGTTTCAGGATGGACTAACGTCTTTCCCTACTCTTTTGCTCTTTATCCCTCTGATACAATCCACGGCCGGGAATGTAGGGGTACAATCTTCCGCTATTGTGGTACAAGGATTGGCCAATAATAGTATAGATGGGGCGCTTTTAGGACGATTGTTCAAGGAGTTCCTCTTGGGCCTTATCAACGGACTAGCACTGGCTACCTTAGTACTTATGATGAGCCATTTTGTCTTTGGTAGCTCTTACTTGGAATCGGCTACCGTATGTGCCGCCCTAGTAACAGTAATTATCAATGCTGCCGTTATAGGTACTTTTATCCCCATTTTCCTACATAGCCGTGGAATAGACCCAGCAGTGGCCACAGGCCCCTTTATTACCACGAGCAACGACATCTTGGGGATTCTTATCTATTTTATGATTGCTAAAATTATCTTAGGTTTCTAAACTAAACAATATTACCCATGCAAACACAACGAAGCCGTGCACAGGAGTCTACCGATGCCATTGAAAAGCTCTACACAACCATGCGCCACCTATTCAACCGAGGATTCTATAAGCCTATGGGAGTCTCTGGCGAAAGCCTCCGAGAGTCCCTTTTGCTCCTCAGACCTGAGATATACGGAAGCATTGCCCAGCGACAAACAGAACTCAATGGCCTGCTTTACGTCTTGGATCGCCTGCCTATCGGTATAGAACAATGCCGATTTATCAATATGATTTCTGATGAGGGGTATCGTCAGTCTCATTTTGACCCTATTATCCCTCCCAAGCGTCGTAGAAACTGCTATCGTATTGATGACGAACAGATGAATATCGAGATTACTCGTGGCCGTTCCGATATCTATGACATACTCACTCACCTGACTTTCCTTTTTATAGAATCTCACAAGATAGCTCATAGTGTCTTGGATGAGGAAAGCGACAAGATCAGCCGCGATTGGGAAAAAATAGAACTCCTCGCCCAAAAGAAAAAACTCTCCCAAACCGAACGTGAATTGGCGCTAATTCATATAGGTAAGGTATTGGGACGTACCTTTGAGGAAATTCTCCCTGCCTACCATCAACTATCCTCAGAGAAAAATCCAGAACGCTTTATACAGGTAATTTACTGGTTGGGCAAAATCGCTTTGGAAGAAATCCTCACCGACAACAAGCGGGTGATTACCTTCTCCCCTATCCTAAGGGAACGTTTGGGACATCATATCTATGGGGAAATTTGGGCAAACACACTCAAAGAAACTCTAAGCCAACACAACCTTTTACAACGTCCCTTACATATCATCAGTGCCAATATGCACAGTGTAATGAATGCTTTATTTGCTTCTAAGGCTCTGAATATCAAAAGAAAAGAAGACACACCATGGGATACTTATATTGCCCTAAGTGAGGAGAAAAACCACGCCCTCCGCGAGCAGGTAACCCAATATGCGCTTGCTCATGGTATGCTCTTTATCAAGGACAAATCAGGCACCAATATAGACGTGCAAATCGTAGATACAGCACTTATTCCTGAGAATGAATTTTTCAAAAAAACCACAACCAAGGAGGCTCCTGTACTCTTGGTGATGGACTATGCTTTCGGAGAGCAGGCTTATGAAACCATAGACGAGCTTCTCAAGCCTTACAAAACAGAGGAAAAGAGTACCTTCCTCAATGTTGTCTCTGTCTCTATCATGGGCAAGGCTGGGATTTTGGAAGGTGAAAAGGGAGATATTATGATTCCTAATGCGCATATTTTTGAGGGAACCGCGGACAACTATCCTTTTGAGAATGAGTTATCTACTTCTGATTTTGAGGGTAACGGACTCAGAGTTTTTGAAGGGACTATGGTAACGGTCTTAGGTACCTCCCTGCAGAATAAGGACGTACTGACCTACTTCCACAAATCCACTTGGAATGTCATAGGCTTGGAAATGGAGGGTGCACACTATCAGAAAGCCATACAATCAGCCTCTAAGATTCGCAAGAGTATCCGCCGTGATGTCAAGGTACGCTATGCCTACTATGCTTCTGATAATCCTTTGGAGACAGGCAGCACCTTAGCCTCAGGAGGCTTAGGCCTTATCGGAGTAAAACCGACTTACCTCATCACCCATCGTATCTTAGAGCAAATAGGAAAGGAGAAATAAATTGAGATAAAGGCTATTGCTTTATCTTGATAAAATATGCTTTTTGAGATGTTTCATTAACTACAACTGTTTGTTATAGCAACTGTAACATAAAGGGGTCGCCACTGTTATTTTCTTTTCCTCTTTACCACAACAGTGACAGTACTTCTCTTCATAAAAGCGGTTGCTATATTTTGCCCATAGTGAATAGCAACTCTCACACAAAGGCACAAGCGTGTTAAAAGGGATTTCAGTATTGCAACGGATACAATGTCCTTTTTTGGTCTCTGCCTCTGTAAAGGATTCGGGTTGCTGAATAATAGCAGGAGTTTCTTTTCCCTCCTCTGGATATTCACGAGCTACACGCTGCTTACTTTTATCCATATTTACGTAGTTTTCAGGCATAAAAGATGAGTAACGTATAGAATTCACAGGCCTATTTGCTAAAATATCATCTATCAAATCCAAATGTGTGGTAGATCCTACATAGTCTTTCGCTAGACCTAAAAGTTTCCTGCTATAATTAGGGCGTCTGGCAAAAATGGTATATCCTCCATCAATAACACTCATGATAGTATTTTTAGTAGTTTCAAAGAAGTTGTTTTTATTGACAATATCAGTGATGTTTTTTTCAGCAAGGACTCCAAACTCTACATTATTGATAAGAGAGTAATCCAGTAAGTTCATTGAAGTAATAACAGACTGCCTTTCATTACTGTAATACTTACCATGTAACTGCGGAATATACACAATAGTAATATTAGGAAATTCCAAAAAATATTCAATTTCTTTACGTCTAAAACTACGTTCTTTATTTTCCTCATTCTTACCAAAACCAATAAGAATATGCAGTTTGGAATTGTTTAGGTGTTGTTTGAAGATATTTTCTTTAAGATAATCCCCCAGCTGAATATAAGGAGAAATAATAATAAGTTCCTTTTCCGCCTTAAAAAGGGTATCATAAATAGTATCTGATAGAGGTTTTCCTGTTAAAAAGTCCATAGTACATTGCTATTTTTTTCAAGGACAAAGGTATAATTATTCTCCTAAAAAAGCAATATTTTTCTCTATTATTTTTATAATATGATCCAATAGTTGCAAAAATACTTTCCTATCAAAATTATTGTTTAGAATAGTGCTACTCAATGTCTTGCACCAGTATTGCTCCTCAATAGTTGTTTGCATAGCTTTAAGTTGTGTTATCACAGTTTCAACAGAGAGCCCTACAAGCGCCTTTTGGATATCTTCTGGCATAAACGAAAACGCCTCAATACCACAACACTCCCTAACACATACTACCTCCAACTTATCAAAAAAGGCATTTAGCGGTGCAATATAAGGGTCAAGATCTAACAGCTTCCCATTGTAATCTACTGGAAGCTCTTCGATAAATAGGTTATTGCCAATAAGGATGGGCATAGGGGTATTAATTACATTGGTTTTTAATTACTGTTTCTAAAGTTTTTTTCAAAATTTATAATGAAAATAAAAACTATACTTTTATCAAAATATAAAAAATAGAGATTAATACTAAAAAAACAATATACTAGTTTTCTATGTAAATGAAATCCTTTTTTTTCTCCATTTTATTTAATTTACATTTAAGTGGATTTTTATTTTTATCAAACTGAAGGTCTGAACTAAAGAAAAGTATTTCTTTACCTTCTTTAGATTTAGCTGCTGTATGAACTAAACTATATTCCTTTTTTATACAACCAGAATATAAATCTCTAATTTCAGGAGTATTATCGTAAGATACTATCCATCTGACTCCTTGCAGATTTTTAATCTTCTCACAGACAATTTGATGATGAGACTTTTTATAATAATTCATATATAAAGAACTTCCTTTTTCATAATAAGGAGGATCAAAATATAGTAACATATTATTGAATTGTTGATCTTTTATAACTTTATCTATCAAAATAAGTGCATCATCATTATATAAATCTATTTTATCTTTTTTACTTGCTATCTGTAAAATACGTTTTATTAGGCTTTCTTTATTGAATCTACAATCTAATTTATAAGTTCCCTCCTGCTTATAACCTCCTATTGGACCGGCTTTAATAATTCCAGATCTATTGGTTCTATTTAAAAAGAATGTTGAAAATCCAAGTTCAAGTAAAGTAACATTGTCTATATTTTTCTGAACCTGTTTTTGTTTTTTCCATTCATTTATTGTAATAGGTGTTTCCTCTATTAAATTACATAATTCCTCTGATTGATTTAGTACAGAATACCAAAAAGCATAGATTGATCGATCTTTATCATTAATCGTTATTTTTTCAACAAAACCTTCAAATAATAGAAATAAAGCCACAGAAGCACCTCCAGAGTACGGTTCCACATAATGTTTTGTAATCTTATTATCAAAGCATATTTTACCAATAAATGGAGCTAATCTATTTTTCCCTCCAGGGTATCGTAATGGAGAATATGTCATTATTTGCTCTCTTTAATATCTAATATCTCACAAAATAAAGGAAATAAAAAATCCCAAAAACCATTAAGAAATTGTTTATCCAAATAATGGGTATCTTTCCCATGTATATATCCATTCAAAATAGATAATGTATATTTTGCAGAATCATCTAATAATTTGGCAACAATATTTTTAGAATTAACGGTTAAATTATTAGCTTTGAGATATTCCAGCCTCCTTCCTAAGGAAACATCTCTCAGATTACATTTATACATTTCTTTTATTTTTGCCTCTATCCCTAGTGATTGTATATAGTTTAACACAGCTAAATCTAGGAAAATACGTAAAGAAGCAGCTTTAACATTAATATATTTTTGACTAAGTTGTTTTAACTCATTAAAAAGCCCATTTAACCTAAAATCAGAACTTGTCAGTTGATATATAGGTGGTATCAATTGTTTTCTATTAGGATCATTTGTAATAATTGGTTTATTTGTATTTTGTACTGACGTTTTTGTTTTTATAGTTGATTCTTGTTCTTGTGTATCTCTAGTTATTATACATTCGTCTTGTTCTTCTAAATCTACTTTTGGTAACTTTTTTAGAATTTCTTCTAAATTTGAGGTGATTGTACGTGTATCAATTGCTATTCTTGAATCATCTGAACTTACAATATTCTTAATTAACACTGAAAATGCATCAAAAAAACTAGACCTGTTTTTTAGTTTAAGATCTGTACCTTCAAATTCAATACCCCATTGCTCCTTCACGAGTTTATTACTAAAAAACCTTTCTAATATTGTAATTGGAAATTTAGACGAAGTAGCTTCTTTAAACTCTTGTTCAGTTAACTTATCTTTTATTTCTTTACTTTTAACAAGATCGATAAGATGTAATATACGTATAAAACTTTCTAATTCACTTTTGGTCATTTTTGTAAGATTAGATATTTTATCTATATCACCCGAATATTTTTTGTATAGATCTAAAATCCACCTTTGTTGTTGGACTCTTGACCAAGGACGTTGTAGAGAAGAAGTGCTATTTCTTTGATTGATATACCATATAGCATCTTCAAAAGTTGGAGCAATATTAACTAATATTTTCTCTATACTATCTTGATTAACATTCTTTGCTAATGCACGTACATATGCCCTAATACTTTTAAGCGCTTTGTCTGGATCACGTAGTAGTTTTAAAGCAAGAACACGACGATTTCCTTCTGCTACATAAAATTTACTATTTTTAGTATCCTTCCAAACAATAATAGGATCAGCAGGGATAAATTCTATAGCAATTGATTTTAATAAATCAAAAAAACTTTTTTTATCAGCATCATCTGCTATTAAATCTTCTGTAAAATCGCTTATTGTTTGATGTTTTTCATCTAATTTGAGGCGTGGATTATCACTCCACAATCTAAGCTGGTCGACAGATCGTATACTACGTTTGTTAAGCCAATCATATTTATTTTCCATAAACAATTATTTTTTAGTATTATTTTAATATCAGTCATTCAACTTCAGCACCGCCATAAACGCACTCTGTGGAATCTCTACGTTACCTACTTGGCGCATACGTTTCTTACCTGCTTTCTGTTTCTCTAAGAGCTTGCGTTTACGTGAAATATCTCCTCCGTAACACTTGGCCGTTACGTCCTTGCGTAGGGCTTTGATGGTCTCACGGGAGATGATTTTAGCGCCTATCGCGGCTTGGATAGGTATATCAAACTGCTGACGTGGGATTAGTTCACGGAGCTTTTCGCACATTTTCTTGCCTATGTTATAGGCATTGTCGGCATGGATAAGGGCAGAAAGCGCATCTACCGATTGGGAGTTGATAAGGATATCCACTTTTACAAGGTTAGAAGCACGCATCCCAATAGGCGAATAGTCAAAGGAGGCATACCCCTTGCTGACGGTCTTCAGGCGGTCGTAGAAGTCAAACACGATTTCGGCCAAAGGCATATCAAAGTTCAGCTCTACACGCTCAGGAGTGAGGTAGTGCTGATGGGTGATAATCCCTCGCTTTTCTATACAAAGGGACATGACCTGACCTATAAAATCCGACTTGGTGATGATGCTCGCCTTGATATAAGGCTCTTCCACTCGGTCTAATTTGGACGGCTCTGGAAGGTCGGAAGGGTTATTGACAATGATGGGTTTTTCAGGTTCTTTCTTGGTGAAGGCGTGGTAACTTACGTTGGGTACCGTGGTTATTACAGTCATACCAAACTCACGCTCCAAACGCTCTTGTACGATTTCCAAATGCAACATCCCTAGGAAACCACAGCGGAAACCAAAGCCTAAAGCGGCTGAACTTTCAGGGGTAAACACCAATGATGCATCATTGAGTTGGAGCTTTTCCATAGAGGCGCGTAGCTCCTCGTAATCTTCGGTATCTACGGGGTAGATACCAGCAAAGACCATCGGTTTTACGTTCTCAAAGCCGTCTATAGCCTCCTTACAGCCATCCACTGCCGAGGTAATGGTATCCCCTACTTTCACCTCGCGAGCGTCTTTGATACCAGTGATAAGGTATCCCACATCTCCGGTAGAGATGACAGGCTTAGGTACTTGGTTGAGCTTGAGTGTCCCCACCTCATCGGCATCATAGGTCTTGCCATTGGACATGAACTTGATTTTCTGTCCCTTGCGTATCTCGCCATTCATCACACGAAAATAGGTCTCCACCCCACGGAAAGAGTTGTATACAGAGTCAAAAATCAGTGCTTGTAGAGGCGCCTTAGGATCACCCGTCGGAGCTGGAATACGCTCAATAATAGCCTCTAAAATAGCCTCTACTCCCAAACCTGTCTTTCCACTGGCAGGGATAATATCATCAGGTGAGCAGCCCAATAGGTCTACGATGTCGTCCTTCACCTCTTCTGGGTTGGCACTCGGCAGGTCTATTTTGTTGAGAATAGGAATGATCTCAAGGTCATTTTCCAGTGCCAAATAGAGGTTGGAAATGGTCTGCGCCTGAATACTTTGGGCTGCATCTACAATGAGGAGTGCTCCCTCACAGGCAGCAATAGAGCGAGATACCTCGTAGGAGAAATCCACGTGGCCTGGGGTGTCAATAAGGTTAAGGATATATTTCTCGCCTTTGTACACATATTCCATTTGGATGGCATGGCTCTTGATGGTAATCCCACGCTCACGCTCCAAGTCCATGTTATCAAGCAATTGGTCTTGCTTTTCACGTTCGGTTACCGTTTGGGTAAAGTCAAGCAGACGATCGGCCAAAGTACTCTTGCCGTGATCGATATGTGCAATAATGCAGAAATTACGGATATTTTTCATTCGGTTTTCTTTAGTTTGTTCGTTATTAGTGATTAGTACTTAGTCTTCGATAACTAACCACTAATCACTAACCACTAATAACTGTTCAAGGGGCAAAGATACATATTTTTTTGGACTTTCCTATCAGATAACCCCCATTTTTTCCATAAGGAAGGTAGCGTTCTTGTTTTGGCAAATGCCTTCTTTCAGTGTATAGTCAAAATAGAGTTCTCCTGCTGTAATCTGGGACTCAAAACACTTATTTTGCAATATATCAGGGTACTTATCACTAAGAGTGCATACCTCCAAATCATGAGTGGCAATAACTCCAATGGCCTTAAGAGCTACCATTTTTTCTATAATTCTGAAAGTACCTGATTGTTTGTCTTCGGAGTTCGTACCTCGGAGCAATTCGTCCAGAAGGACAAAGCAAGGGGCTTTTTCCAACTGTTCCATGATAGTGCGTAAGCGATTAATCTCTGCATAAAAGTAGGATTTTCCATCACTTAACGAGTCGGATAGGCGCATGGATACTAAAAGTTTCATAGGGTGTACTGTGGCCTTTTGAGCACATACCGGAAGCCCCATTGTAGCCAATAGCATATTCACCCCAAGTGCTCTGAGGAAGGTACTCTTACCTGACATATTGGATCCTGTCAAGATGACAAAACGATGCGAAGCAAAGGAAATAGTATTGCATACGCGCCCCTTGGCAGGAATAAGTGGGTGACCAAGGGATTCAAAGGAAATCAGTTGTTGGTCATTCAGTGTGGGATAAGCAAAGCTAGGATTATTATAGCTGAAATTGGCAAAACTGTGTAGTACTTCTACCTCTGCAATAACGGAGAGCCACAAGGCGATGTGCTTGGCATGTGCCTGCTTCCACTTTAGGAGCTTTCGATAGGTGTGCAAGTGATAGAAAGTGAGGATATTCAAAGGGATAGAGACTAATATATTCCCTACATTATCCAAGTCGTCCAATAGGCGAGAAAGCTGGGAAATACTTCTGCTGGCACTCTCATCTCCCTCATGCAGTTTTTCTCGTAAAAGTTCAAACCTAGCCGATTTAAACTGAGTGGCTTTCTCTATCAGGGTGATACTTCTCTTGAAGGTGTATAACAAGTGATAAGTGTTTTCAAATCCGAGTTTGCTCTTTTGCATCTTTCCGATAAAGGTTAGAAATACGAACAAATTGATGGTTATCAATATGTTACATACCACCTTAAATCCCTCATATCCCCATCCATACCCTGCAATCAGGCTAAGAATCACAAGCAGTGAAGCACCCCAAAGAAAGAATCTTAGCAGACGAGGAAAGGCTTTTTCTTCTCTTGCTGCCCATTGCTCCATTTGCTCATAGAACGCTTGGGTATCTCCTATTAGGGCAGTAGTAGCCATAAACTCCTGGCGCCACCTAAGATGTTCTTCCGCTGAGAGTTCTTGAGTTACAGCTTGCAAGTGAGGTATCTCATCTGCTTTAGGTGATAAGAAATGAGCTGCCAAACTCTTACGTCCTAGGAAAGTATGGGTTCGATTGATATATTGATACAAAGAATGTGCTCCGAAGATATCCAAATCATAAGAATACGGGTGTGTATCATCTTGAAATTCTTCTCCATTGGCTGAAAAAAATTGATTTTTATCCAAAAAGGCTATTTCTTTTTCATTGATAGCTATTTTCTCTTGAGCTATCTTGCGAAAAAGATTTGTTTTCTTATGAATAACTACCAAATAAAAGAAGAGTATAAGCAAAAGGAGTATTATTGCATCTACTAACCATGATTTTTCCCTAAAAGCAAAGTAAATAGATACCAAGATGGCCAATGCTACTACAAGGCGCAAGGAGCCTATCGCATGGGATTTTTGTGAGAGCTGCTTGAAAGAGAGCGTAGCTTCTTCTAAGAGCTGCTGATAAGTGGAAATCATTTATATTGTATGAGTTATTATATTATTTATACGACAAAAGCTACCCCATAGGATAGCTCTTTGTCTCTTTGTAAAAATACGCTTAAGCGGCTTTTTTTGCAGCGCAGCAAGATTTCTTGCCATCTTTCTTGCAATCTTCTTTTTTGTCAGAAGCTACGCCGTTTTGGTCTTTTCCACAAGACTTACCATCTTTACCTTTGCCGTCTTTGCAGCAAGATTTTCCTTCTTTGCCATCTTTGCAGCAAGCCTTACCATCTTTGCAGCAAGATTTTTCGTCTTTGCTGTCTTTGCAACAATTTTTACTGTCTTTGCAGCAATTTTTGTTGTTTTTATCGCAAGATGGTTTTTCATCTTTGTGACAAGCTACTTTCTCGTCTTTGTCATCTTTGTGGCATGCAGCGCCATCTTTCTTGTCTTTGCTGCAGCAGGCCTTAGTTGTAGCTTTCTCTGGTTGTACCTGTTGGCTATTATCTTGAGCACTCATAGCAAGTGGTGCCATAGCCATTACGAATAACATAAACAAATGTTTCATAGGATGTTATTTTAAATTCGCTGCAAAGGTATAAAAAAAGAATGATATAAGAGTGTTTTTTTGGAAAATTTGTACTATTTTTGCTACTGAAAAATAGCTTATCTTATGGAAATCAAGTTAAAACGTATTTATCAGGCTAAAGAGGATGCTGATGGCTTTCGTATTTTAGTAGATAAAATCTACCCTAGAGGTATTAAAAAAGAGAACTTAGATGTGGATCTATGGGACAAGGAGATCGCTCCCTCCGATGCTGTGCGCAAGGCTTTCCACACAAGTGATGACTTTGAGACCTTTAAGACTTCCTATAGGAAGGAACTCTCTGAGAATCCGCACATGACAGACTTCTTGCAACTACTTCAAGGGAAAGCGGTCGTTACGCTACTTACGTCAAGTAAGGATGTAAATCATTGCCAACTTCCTATTCTTAAGGAGTTTATAGAGGATTCTAAGAAGGAAACCATTTAATTTTAAGAAAGAGGCTTACTGGAATCCCAGCAGCCTCTTTCTACTTTAATTATAAGAAATGATGACTGATTCTATAATTTAGGAGCACCTTTAAGTACTTCTGCATCAGCACCTGCTTCAAACTTCTTGAAGTTTTCTACAAAGGCTTCTGCCAATTCTCTAGATTTAGCAGCGAATTGTGCTTTATCATCCCAAGTATTTTCGGGGTTGAGGATATTTTGGTCAGATACTGTAGCGCAAGACTGAGGTACTTGGAATCCGAAGATAGGAAGTTCCTTAAATTCTACCTTGTTAAGTGCCCCTGTAAGAGCTGCTGTGATAAGAGCACGAGTATCTTTAAGGCTGCAACGTTTCATCTTTCCGTTGTATCCTGTATTGACAAGCCATACATTTACACCTGATTCTTTGATCTTGGCAGCCAACATTTTTCCGTATTCGGCTGGGTGCAATGGCATGAAAGCAGCACCAAAACAAGCAGAGAAAGTCTTTTGTGGGGTAGTGATACCTACTTCAGTACCTGCTACCTTAGAGGTATATCCTGAGATGAATTGGTAAGCAGCTTGGTTCGGTGTAAGTTTGGAGATAGGAGGCAATACTCCGTAGGCGTCGAAAGTAAGGAAGAAGATGTTTTTAGGATTATGTCCTATAGAGCCTGGTTGGATATTGGCAATGTGATAGATAGGATAAGAAACACGGGTGTTTTCAGTGATATCGGTACGAGAGAAATCTACCACTCCCTTCTCATCCATAATCACGTTTTCGAGGATAGCTCCTTTTTTGATAGCTCCGAAGATTTCAGGTTCTTTTTCAGCTGTAAGGTCAATTACCTTAGCGTAGCAACCTCCTTCAAAGTTGAATACGGTATTCTCTGGAGTCCAACCGTGTTCGTCATCACCGATAAGATGGCGGTTAGGGTCAGCTGAAAGGGTTGTTTTACCTGTACCAGAAAGACCGAAGAAGATCGCTGTATCACCATCCTTACCTACGTTGGCAGAGCAGTGCATTGGCATAGTATTGCGGAATACAGGTAGTTCAAAATTCATGGCAGAGAAGATACCTTTTTTGATTTCTCCTGTGTATCCTGTTCCTCCAATAAGAACAATCTTACGAGTGAAGTTTAGGATAGCAAAGTTTCCTTGGCGTGTACCATCTACAGCAGGGTCAGCTAAGAAACTTGGTGCATTAATCACTAACCAATTTTCTTTGAAACCAGCCAATTCGCTGTCGTCTATACGAAGAAACATGTTGTTGGCAAAGAGGTTACTCCAAGGAAGCTCAGTAATAGTACGTACATTGGTACGATATTTAGGGTCTGCACATACATAACCATCATGTACATATACTTCCTTATTGGAGAGGAAAGCTACTACTTTTTCATACAAAGCATCGAACTTCTCAGGAGCGAATGGAATATTAATTTTTCCCCACCATACACGATCTTTGGTAATAGCATCTTCTACGATGAAACGGTCTTGAGGAGAACGCCCTGTGAACTTTCCTGTATTTACAGCCAAAGCTCCAGAGGAAGCTTCTTTTCCTAATCCCTTTGCTAGGGTTTCTGCATGTAACTCATCTGCGGAGAGTTGGTAACGCACATTAGCGCCTTTAATTCCATATTTGTCTATGGAAAGAGTTTTTGTACTCATAGAAAAAATTTTTAATTATAAAATAATCAGTTAAAAAGTAATCCATTTGGAGGATTTTGTGTCCGACAAAGGTACAACTTTCTTTTGTAATATCCAACAAATTTCCTAAAAATTTTTCTCTTTTTACGTACCTCTTTTAGAACTTATACCCTATCCCTGTCTGTAAGAAAAAGTTTCGCACCTCTCCCCTGGCGGAAAGATTGGATAGGCCTACATTAAAATTGGTATCCAAGAAAAAGCCCCTTGGGAAATGGTACTCTACGCCTGCTCCCAAGCCAAAATCAACCTCGCCATTGCGGTACTTGGCATCCACTTCACTGGTTTTTCCGTCTCTCTTTTCTTTGACAGCGGCCAAATAACCCACATAAGCGCCCACTTTAGGGTGTAAGCCTGCTACGGCTCTGTATTTTATCCAAACAGGTAGGTTCAACTGGGTGATGTATACTTTGTCTCTTCTGTAGTAGTTATCACTTTCATAGTCGTCATCTCTTCCCTTAAAAACCTTAACGTTTCCATATTCTGCACCCAAGACAGTTAGGTTTACTCCTGGTTCTATATAGAATCTTTTAGGAAGTTTTATCTCCACAAAGCCTCCCACATGACCTGTATAGATAAGGTCCGTTACGTACTCCATTCTGCGATTGCTATTGAGCACATTGGCTGTATCAAAGCCTCGCCCGTCTATATATAAGTCTGCAACGGTAAAACCAATACGTACTCCAAATTTCACTCCTTGACCATAAGACACTGTAGCTAAGAGGAATAATAATAAAGTTAGTCTTTTCATTTTCTATATTTTAGCTGTTAGTGAGTAGTTCTCACCACTGATTTGAACTGCAAAAATACAATATTCTCGCAAAAAAATCAAAGAAAATTTTGAGTTTTTAATCTTGAGTTACCATAGACTGACTACAGTCTTCTGACCACTGCCTACTGTTAAATAATTAACATTATTTTTTATTGTATAAATTCTTACTTCTCACCCCTCCTTTTCTTGACTTCCCTGTCCTAAATGTTGTAATTTTGCTGCGTTATTCAGTGGTCAGACGTCTGATGTCAGTAATCAGCCATTAGTCGCAATAGACTGAAAACTGACCACTGACGTCTGACCACTGACCACCCCCTTCGCTGGCGCGAGCTTGCAGCTCGTGCCTATATGATTAGAGCCTTTGGCTCTTTATGAAGAACTGCAAGCGAGCACCCACAGCTGGGTATGTGCGAGCTTTCATTATATCTAACTCATTTATAAGCATAGTTAGTTTTCCGTAGAGACGTTTTGTAAGACGTGAGTTTATTGCGTCTCTACGGATGACTACGCTCATCAGGAGTTGTCTTAGCCAGCGTTAGGGTAGAGACGTGAGTTTATTGCGTCTTACAAAGATTAGCACATTTATTAATCATTGTTGGCATTAATCATTAATCATTGTTGGCATTAATCATTATGGAAGAGGCTTTAGAAATTCTTTGGACATACGCTCGTCGTGAGCCTTTGGATAGCAATGGAGAGACTATAGTCCCTACCATCAACAATAGTATTGCCGCTATCCGTATCATTATGCGCTTAGAAGGATGGGCGATGGGAAGTGAAAAGAGAAAAGTTAATAGTGAAAAGCAGGCAACACATGATTTGCCAGCACGCGGTTGTAGGGGCGAATGGCAATTCGCCCAACCCCAAAATGCCCAATCGCAATTCGCCCAATCGCAAAATACCCAACACAATACGAATAATAACACAAACAATCATAATGGGAGCGAATTATCAAATAAGGGCGAATTGCCCAACATGGGCGAATTGCCATTCGCCCCTACACCTGCTCAACACCATTTTGCCCAAACAAAATTCGCCCAATACGATACAGACAACAATGACAATTACAATAAACACGATGACGAATATACAGATGGCGAATTGCCCAACATGGGCGAATTGCTCACATACTCCGCTCTCGCGGACTTTGCCCCTACACCTGCTCAACACCAATATCCCCAGCCCAATACAGCTTCCACTGCTGGCGCGAACTTGCAGCTCGTGCCCCAAGAAAACCTCCTCTCCTTCACCCGTCATACACTCCCTGCTTTTGCTCCTGCGCCTTTTCACCTCGCCTATTACGAGGTGCTAACACGTTTCGCGATGGGAGAAATCAAAAAACTCATGATCACCATGCCGCCCCAACATGGTAAGAGCGAGGGAGCGACCCGACGCCTACCTGCATTTGTCTTAGGGCAAGACCCAGACAAACGTATTGCCATTGTCTCTTACAATGCTATCAAAGCGCGTAAATTTAATAGGGAATTGCAACGTATCATGGACGATGATCGCTATTATGAGTTGTTTCCACAAACGCTCCTCGCAGGTCAGGCAAGCTACCAAGAACAAGGCCGACGCAGTCGCAACTACGCTCGCAATTCTGATGAGTGCGAAATTGTAGGCTACCAAGGCAGCTTTAAAACGATAGGTGTAGGAGGTTCCCTAACTGGCGAACCTGTGGATATGCTCATCATGGACGACTTGTACAAAGATGCTTCCTCAGCTTGGTCGCCAGTAATTCGCCAAAATGTAGCCGATTGGTACGATACGGTAGCCTCTACACGTTTGCACAACGATAGCCAGCAGTTGTTGGTCTTTACCCGTTGGCACATGGAAGATTTAGCAGGACGCTTGCTCGAACAAGAGGGCGTATATGACCCTATAGAAAACCCGCAAGGTTGGCTACTCGTTAGTTTCCCTGCCATACAGAACAGGCCACCAAGCGAGCAAGACCCTAGAGCAGAAGGAGAACCCCTATGGCCTGAAAGACATAGTTTGGAAAAACTCTTGGAGATAAAAGGTCGTTCCCCAACCGTTTTTGAAAGTTTGTACCAACAGAATCCGCAGCCTTCACAAGGATTGATGTATGAGGAATTTACTTGTTATACCGACTTGCCTTCTCGTTCCTACTCGGTAGCGTATATAGACGCGGCCGATAGTGGGGCGGATTACCTATGCGCTTTGTTTTACAAGGAGGCGGAGGACGGCAACTATATCACCGATGTCCTCTACACCAAAGACCCTATGGAGGTTACCGAAACCACTTTGACCTATATGCTCCAACAACACCAAGTAGAACGCTGCCATATAGAAAGTAACAACGGCGGCAACCTCTTTGTCAGCAACTTGCAACAACGTTCGTGGGACACAGGCAACCGACTGACGCGCTTTAATCCATTTCATCAGAATCAGAACAAGACAGCAAGGATTTTTGCCGCTTCCGCGTCGGTGCAGAAGCTGATTAAAATGCCTTTGGATTGGAAAAAGCGCTTCCCTAAGTTTGCTCGCGACCTTACGGGTTACCTTCGCGTGGGTACCAATGCCCATGATGATGCCCCCGATGCGCTCACTGGCTCCATAGAGTGTCGCCAGCCCCCCAAGAGAGTCAGCGTGGCGGAGATGTTTGGAAGGATTTAAGCGAATAGTGAAAAGTGAAAAGTGAAAAACGCTATTCAGGCGCTCACGCTTCACTTTTCACTTTTCACTTTTCACTTTTCACTTTTCACTTTTCACTTTTCACTATTCACTATTCATTATTCACTTTTCACCACTAGTGTCCCGTTAAATTTCAGGGATTTAAAAATAAGTTAAAATAAAGTTGGC
>CAURXJ010000026.1:0-29719 GCA_963528845.1 uncultured Capnocytophaga sp.
TTTCCCAGTTACTTCTGATAGATTTGTCAAAAACAAACGCCCATCATTGTTTTATTATTTTTGATTATATTTATTAGTTTAATCAAATTTACTTATACAATGATTTATGGATATATTCGGGTGAGTTCCGATAAACAAACTGTAGAAAATCAACGTTTTGAAATTAGTATTTTCTGTGAGAAAAACAGCCTAACTATTGATGTTTGGGTAGAAGAAACTATTTCGGGTATGACAAGAGTAGAGAATAGAAAACTCGGCAAGCTCCTCAAGCGTATGAAAAAGGGTGATATCCTTATCTGCTCGGAGCTATCCCGCTTAGGACGTAACCTCTTAATGATTATGGGAGTACTCAATGAGTGTATGAACCGTGATATTCAGGTGTGGACAATCAAGGATAACTACCGCTTAGGGAGCGACATCAATAGCAAGGTACTTGCCTTTGCCTTTGGACTATCTGCCGAGATTGAGCGCAACCTTATTAGTCAGCGTACCAAGGAGGCTTTGGCTCGTAAAAAGGCGGAGGGTGTAGTATTAGGGCGTCCCAAGGGAAGTAAGTCGGCTAAAACCAAACTCACAGGACAAGAAAAACGCATCAAGGAGCTATTGGACAAGCGAGTGTCCTACTCCGCTATTGGGCGTATTCTTGGTGTACACCGCCTGACCGTCAGCAGCTTTGTAAAGGAAAAACTTCAAACCTCTTAAATACTTAACTTTATTTTTTATTGTATAAATTCTTACTTCTCGCATAGCGTTTCCTTGACTTTGCCTCTGAGATTGTTGTACCTTTGCACCACATTCAGTCGTCAGCATTCAGACGTTAGTAGTCTGACATTAATCATTGCTGGCATTAATCATTAATCATTGTTGGCATTAATCATTATGGAAGAGGCTTTAGACATACTTTGGACATACGCACGCCGCCAGGCGATTGATTGCAATGGTAAGGTAGTAATCCCTACCATTAACCAAAGCATTGCCGCGATCCGTTTGATCATTCGTTTAGAAGAGGCTAAAAAAAGTGATGAGAGAAAATCAAAAAGTGAAGAACAAAAAATGATGAGGGAAGAACAAAAAACAATGAGTGAAGAACGAAGAGTAAAGCCAAGCAAAAACTTAGAGCTTGGATATGTGGGTGAAGAACAAAGCGTGATGAGTGTCACTGACTATACTCCCTTTGAGGAGGAAGAGGAAGAAGAGGTATCTCCCTTCGCTCCTTTTCTATTGGACGAAGACGATTGGTCTTGTTCGGCTGACAACCAACTTCCTAAGGAAACGCCGCTTTCCACTATTCACTATTCACTATCCACTCAAAAGCTCCCCGCTCTTGTCCCCGCTGCAAAGACTTCTTATCACCAGCAACTCAAGAGTTGTGCTAAAAAATACTTTGAAAAATATATGAAACCCAAACCTTTCTCTAACGGAAAGTGTCAGCAGACGACCTCTTGCAAGCGTCCGTACGCCGCAAGCAATCGCCTCTATGACGGTTTTCCTACAAAGAAGCAACACCCTACGCTACACGATCCCTATATGGGAGTTACCCAAGCAGAGCTGCTCTCCAATGTAAGACCACCTCCTAAGAGTTTCAAGCTAGCAGAGACCAACCACTAATGCAAGTCAATCAGAAATAGTTTGCGAAAAATTAGCATGAACAAGTGTAGAGGCTAATGGCAATTAGCCCTTGAAAGAGAGCAAATTAAGAATCAATCTCTTGTTCTATTTATTCGCAATCTAAATATGATTGACTATAAAGATAAAAGTGAATAGTGAAAAACACTCTTCACTATTCACTTTTCACTATTCACTTTTCACTCCAAAGACCTCTGCCAGCATACAGCGGGCGCTACCACCTCCGCATACCTCTATCGTGGAAAGGTCGCTATAGAGTATTTGGGTATGTCGCTCTATGGCTTCTATCTGCTGAGGAGTCAGGGCATTATAAGCCGTCTTGCTCATCACCAAGTACTTGGCATCTTTCCCTTTCACTTGGAGCATATTCCCAACAAAGTAATCCACTTGTTCGGGACTTATGGTAATAATCTCCTTGTGATCTTCCTTGAGGTGATGGAGCACATTCTTGCGTTCGCTCTTATCCTCTATCACATCAGGGCAGATAATAGCAAAGGTCTCCCCAAGTGCCATCATCACATTGGTATGATAGATAGGTTTTAGCTCTCCATCTGCATGCTGGAAAGCCCTGAAGATAACAGGTGTATATTCAAAATCCTCACAGAACTCAATGAATAGCTCCTCACTGGCTCTGGCCGAAAGCGCACAATAGGCCTTGCGATGGATTCTATCCAAGACCATAGCGCCCGTCCCCTCCAAGTAGAGCCCTTCGTTCTCTGCTTCTGTATAGTCATATACGTTCTCTATCTCAAAGCCTTCTGCTTCCACTATATCCAAGATATCCTCGCGGCGCTCCCTACGTCTGTTTTCAGCAAACATGGGGTAGAAAGCCACATTCTTATTATTGTGAAAGCTAATCCAGTTGTTCGGAAATATAGAATCAGGTGTATCCTGCTCGTAGATATCATCCACTACGATGACATGTACACCCACCGCCCTGAGCTTGCTGACCAAGGCATCAAACTCCTCTTGTGCCTTTAGGTTGATTTGCTCATTGGTGATATCGATTCCTTTTTGGAAATAATTATTCACCAAGGTCTGCTCATTCGTCCTAAAACGCACAGGGCGTATCATAAGCACCGTATCAGTAATTTGTTTTTTCATATTATTAGTCATATTATTAGTCACTAATCACTCGTCACTCGTCATTAGTCACTCGTCATTAGTCACTCGTCATTAGTCACTCGTCACTCGTCATTAGTCACTCGTCACTCGTCACTGATTAAGTATATACGCAAAGATAAGCGGTGCCACGATAGTAGCATCGGATTCTACGATAAACTTAGGCGTATCTATATCCAATTTCCCCCAAGTGATCTTCTCATTAGGCACTGCCCCTGAGTAAGATCCATAGCTGGTAGTAGAGTCAGATATTTGACAGAAGTAAGACCAAAAAGGTACACCCTCCCACTCTAGGTCTTGGTACATCATAGGCACCACACAGATAGGGAAATCCCCTGCGATACCACCACCTATCTGGAAGAAGCCTACGCCCTTACCAGCAGAATTGTTGCGATACCATTCGGTAAGGTAGATCATATATTCTATACCTGTCTTTACCGTATGTGCCTTTAGGTTTCCTTTGATTACATTGGCAGCAAAGATATTTCCCGTAGTGGAATCCTCCCAGCCTGGGCATATGATAGGAATGTTCTTTTCAGCAGCAGCCAATATCCAAGAGTTCTTAGGGTCTATCTCATAGTATTGTTCTAACACACCAGAGCGTACCACTTGGTAAAGAAATTCGTGTGGAAAATAGCGTTCGCCCTTTTCTTCGGCCTTGTGCCATACTTCCTCTAAGTGTTTTTGTAAGCGGCGGAAAGCCTCTTCCTCTGGAATACAAGTATCGGTTACACGGTTGTAGTGTCCGTCCAAGAGTTCGCGCTCTTGTTCAGGTGTAAGGTCTCTATAGTGAGGTACACGTTTGTAGTGAGAGTGTGCCACAAGGTTCATCACATCTTCCTCAAGGTTCGCCCCTGTACAGGAGATAATATCCACCTTGCCTTGGCGTATCATCTCAGCCAAGGAAATCCCTAGCTCTGCTGTACTCATCGCACCTGCTAGCGCCACAAGCATCTTTCCTCCTTCTTGTAGGTGAGTTTCATAGCCCTTAGCTGCATCCACTAAGGCTGCTGCATTAAAATGTAGAAAATGCTTCTCAATAAATTGAGAAATGGGTCCTTTATTCATCTTAAAAATATTTAATTAGTTGTTATACAATTTATTAGAAAGGATAATTAATTCCTATGTTAAAAACAAAATTAGAGAGTTTCAGCTTATTTGTCCAGTGTTGAGTAACCCGCTGTGAGGGGTTGTATAGTTTCATTCCGAAGTCCCCACGTATGACAAAGTAATTCAGATCATAGCGCAAACCAAACCCAGTGGATAAGGCTATATCCGATATATCCGAGAGCCTATCCAGCATGGCCTCTGTCCTATTTTCACTATCCATAAGGTGCCATACATTCCCCGCATCCAAGAAAAGTGCTCCCTTCAGCGCACTGGCTATGGTAAAGCGGTATTCTGCATTGGCGGCCAATTTGAAATTGGCTTCGTTGAACTCCAAAACCGAACCCGATGAGCCTGGTCCTAGGGAGTAGGCGCGCCAACCTCGGTTGTCATTGGCTCCTCCCGCAAAGTAGCTACGCGAGAATGGGATATTCTTCCCATTCCCATAGGGCATGGCAAAGCCAATAAAACCGCGTAAGGCTAAGACCTCTCCGCTATTTTTTCTAGTCGATAGCGGAAAGTGCTTGATGTATTCCACCTCTGCCTTGGCATATTGCGCATAAGCCACATCCAAAAACTTACGTTGGCCTTCCTCATCCTCAGGGTGCTTACGTATGATATTCACCAGCTGAGGAAGATTCCCCGCTGTCTCCACCTTCACTCGGAATTGCTCATAGGTAGGCTCATAGTAATTCAGCGTATTGTTGGACATATAGGTGAAACTGGTAGCCATAATCAGGTCATTGCGTGTCAGATGGTAAAAACGCTCATAGAGGTTGAGCAAGTCCAAATTCCTCTGGGCTGGATTCGTCCAATCCCTGCGAAACATATCATAGATGAAATACTCATAGGCTTCTCTTCTTTTGAGATTGCCCCTATCATCTAAGTAGTGAGCAGGCGCAGTGCCTTCTTTCCTTACAATGCTATTGAGTGCTTCATACGAACTCTCATATACATTGAAATAATTCTCAGGGTTTTTGTTATGTACATACTCTATATCCATGATTTCCAATATGTTGCGATTAGCCGTATTAGGACTCCAAGTATAGCGGAGTACCCCTGAGGTCTTCTGCCTGTCCAAACCTATATTCTCTTGGGTACTAGTGGAGAGTTGTAACATGGTCTGGGGGGTCTTAGAATAAGGAACAAGTGATTCTATCCTACCAAAAAACCATATACGCGGAATGGTCAGGCGCAAACCGCCTCCATATTCAAAGAGATTGAAAAAGGCAGAACTACCATCCAAGAATTGCTGTGCTCCCATGGTGATGCGTGGAGTTAGCTCTAGGGTTTCTGCTCCTCTAAAGACGTTTCTTGCAATAAAAGAAGTACTAAACCCTATCCCAAACTCCTGTATAGAGGAGCGAGAGAGTTCCAAATTGGTCTCTATAGAAAAGCGTTTGAGTGGTTCCAAGTGTATATCCGCTTCCAAAACCCTTTCCAAGGTATCATTCTTGGCATAGTGATATTGTATATTGGGATACTTAAAAGCTCTAAGGTTGTTAATCTGCCTATAAGCATTGTTACGGTCTATATCTCGGTAAATACTCTCCGAACGCAAGGCAATAGCATCATAGAGGGTTTGCTTACGATAGCGCAACTTATGGCGGTAATAGTAAGTAATCCCTTTGTATTCTAGCGAATCATAGGGGGTATTCTCAGAAGAAGAATCATAATCAGTATAGAGGCGTACTTTCCTTATTTTGTGAACCTTATAAGGTTTTTGCGTGGGGGGATCGGTAGAGCGATCTATGTAGTTGGCTATGGCAGTGGTCACATTGATCAGCGAATCGTTGTTATACACTACTGTGTCCCGTGCTATGGTAAAGTCTATAGCACTTTGCTGAAAATTATAGAAGCCATTATTGCGCAATAGGCTAGTAATACGTGCCCTTTCACTATTGAACTTCTCTAACTGGTAGAAAGTTCGTGGCTTAATAATACGTTCATTTATACGCTTTTTGTAGAGGGAATCAATCTCTGGGGAAAGGATTTGGGTATCCAAAGAATCAATATAATAGCGGCGTCCCCTATCTATATGGTAGGTTACTGAAGCCTGTTTTTCTTTGTCTGTAGGAGTGATTTCATAGTGGCCTATATTATTAAAATAGCCCACACTATTGTAGTAAGCATGGAGAGTATGTGCCGATTTGCGAGTCTCCACTGTATCTATAATCACAGGTGCTTGTCCCATTCGCTGGAGCATACGATCCTTGCCCGAAACCAAAAAGGATTCCCCCAAGCGTTGGGTTTGTTTTTTAGAGAGAAAGCCATCTAAGAAGCGATGCCACTTAGGATGTCTCACAAGCCATTTTTGATAGTTTTCCAGAGCATGGTCATCGGCCAAGTTATAGATAAGCAATCCCAGTGGAATCCCCAACAATCGCGAATTGGGTTCCTGGCGTAGATAGCCATAAATATTGGCATTTTTAGGTTTTTTATCATTAACAGAAATCGTATTCTTACGCAGCAGATACGCTCCCTCCGGCACTTTTTTTGTAGGATTACACCCCAGCAGATAAGCCAAAGCAAAGAGTAAGAATACTATTTTAGCAACAAATGTATGCTTCATCGGATAGCCTCAAAATTTCGGCTCAAAATTACAAATTTTATACGATAATACAATTATAATTATCAATTGTTAATTGTTAATTATCTAAGACATTCCGTACTTATCAAATCTTACAATCAATCCTATATTCCTAACAAACTAAGACGCAATAAACTCACGTCCCTACACAAGCGCTAACTAAGACAATCCCTTGCTTAGCATAGTCTCCCATAGAGACGTGAGTTTATTGCGTCTTAATGAATTGGGCTATACAATATGTTTTCCTACTATTATAGTCAATCAGAAGTGGTTTTCGAAAAATTAGCATGAGCAGGTGTAGGGGCTAATGGCAATTAGCCCTTGAAAGAGAGCAAATTAAGAATAAATCTCTTGTTCTATTTATTCGCAATCTAAATATGATTGACTATAATTTCGCGTATTAGTATTAACAATTGACAATTGACAATCATTTTCTCCTCCTCCTTACAAACACTACCAGTCCCACAAGGGCTACTAGTACCGCCACACCTATCCACAAACCATCTAAGGAGACTTGCTTCTTTTCCTGTCCTGTAGTCGTTTCTTCTTTCTGGAGTACTTGGCTATTCTTGGTGTCATATACCTCCTCTGAAGCATTATTGGCAGCAGAAAGTTGTTTCTGATATACTTGCGCATTGGCCGCAGGGGCTTTTTGCGAGATATATTCTTGCAATTTCTTATTCTCAGAAGAGAACTGAGAGGAGGTTACCCCATACTGCTTTACCAAATCGGTATGGAGGCTCGCCAAATGGGCAATCTGCGCCTCTGAAGCCTTCCACATACCTTTGCGAGTAGCCTCCAGCATCACCGCTGTTACCTCTTCCAAGGATACGGCATTCTCCCGCTTGATAAAGTCGGTCACGCCCAACTGTTGCTTGTCTTCTATATAAGTATCATAGACTTCATTCCATAGGGCATCATCTATCAGTTCAGGACGGGTAGCCTCCCAGCCGTGCATATTGGTTACTATCTCTTGGATTTGTCCTGCCGCAGAGGCCTTTCCTTTCATCATCTCCTTGATATACTTAGGATTGAGTATGGTAGCGCGTGCCTCTACCCCTATGGCTTCCTTCAATTCTTGCAGGTGCATGTTCTTATGATTGCGATAGTCAGCCAAGTAGGCATCAGGATCTTTGCCTGTTACCTCTTTGATAGCGGCATTCATACCTCCCATAAACTCATATACGTGGTCAAGGCTCAAGGCGCCCCAAGTATTGTTCTGGCGTGGCTGAATAAGTACATCGGCATGCTTGATTGCAGCACGGAACATGCCTTCTTGGAACTGACTCCAGTTCTCTTTAGTGCCATAGAATGCGCCCATATTGTGCATATACACTTGGGCAATATCGCTTTGGCTCTCCCACTTATCTCCTGCATTGATGAGCTCCTTAATACCTGTGTCATACCTACCTTGTAGCCCTCCGAAGATACGCTGAGTGGACATCTCACGGGCTTCCTTAGGCGGCACCCCTGCCTCTACTAACTCCTTCTCTATATCCACAGTACCTGCACTGACCTGGTTGGCGTAAGGCTCTTGAGGGAGCGCACTGACCATCTCTATGGCCTTGGTAATAAGGAACAAACGAGAGGCGGCCAAGTCACGGAACTGACCAGAGGTCTGTATCACCACATCTATTCGTGGACGACCCAGTTCCTCTGAAGGAATCAAGCGTATATCACCCACTCGGCCAAAGGTATCCCACACGGGTTCTACTCCCAGCATATAGAGGGCTTGGGCTATGGATACACCCTCGGTCTCTACAAACTCAGAACTCCAGAAGGTATAAGCGATTTTCTTAGGATATGTGCCATGTTTTTCCTTATATTCGTTCAGTACATTTTGGGCTAAGGCTACCCCTCTGTCCCAAGCCAATTTGCTCGGTGTGCTCTCGGCATTAACCGAATAGAGATTATGTCCCGTAGGTACTCCTTTAGGGTTGGCTACAGCATCACCTCCTGAAGACGGAGGGGTATAACCTCCATTAAGCGCATTGAAAAAGGCTTTTTCCTCCAGATGAGGACTTTGTTGTAGACCATCTCGGTAGAAAACAATATGGGTAATAGCCTCTTCTATTGCTACTATGGCACGTGCTCGGTCTAGCTTCGCTTTTTTGGCAGCTAATTCGGCTAATTCCTTCTCAGTAAGAGGCTTGCGCTCTTCTTTCTTGACAGCTGGTTTCTTAGTTTTAGTAGCCTTACCTACCGCATCGGGTTTCTTACCCTTGACTGTATCTGTCTTGGCATGAGCAGAGGAATCCTTAGCTTGTGCCGCTTCCTTATCCATCTGCTTTTTAAGGAAATAAGGCATACCTAATTGATCTTCAGCGGCCACGGTTTCCTTGGCTTTGGCCAATTCCTCCGGGGTGATATGGGCATAACTACAGATAAGCTCAGTGGTTACAGGCTTCCCTGCAAGCACCTGACTCACAAGGTTTTTAGCTGGATTGAGGTATTGCTCAGAGAAAAACACTTTACGTTTGAGATCTTTCTCACTTACCTTACCATCTATTTTATTGAGTGCGGCTACACTATAGGCTATTGGGTCGGCTGACATGGCCACTACAGTAGAGTTGATTTTATCCGCTGGATAAGGTATCCCCATGGTATAAAGCTCTCCGTTAATCTTCTCTGTGGCAATCTCTTCGGCAAAGTTGGACAAGCGATCTATCTCTGCTTCCGTATAGGGCTGGGTGAGGATACTATCCAAACGCAAATCACGATGTAAGCCCATACCTACAGCTAACTTTTTGATATGTAGCGAAATAGCATTCTTATCGGTTGGATTCTTTGACTTCTGGTAGGAGAGAATCGTGTTCTCTAGCTCATTGAAAGTGTTGCGCATATCACTCTCGGTAAAGGCAGGAGTAAGATAGGACACTATAGAACCATACGAACGGCGCTTGGCCATCATCGCCTCCCCTATATTGCCTATCGTATAGTAATAGAAGTGTGGCACTGTACCGACCAAAATGTCTCCCCAATCATAGTCGGAGAGGGTAACCTGCTTATGGGGGGTAAATTCCAAAGAGCCATGGGTACCAAAGTGAATAAGCGCATCGGCCTTCAATCCGTTTTGTACCCATAAGTAAGCCCCTATATAGGCATAAGGGGGAATTTCCTTAACCCCATGCTGTACCTTGAAATCGTCTTCGGTACTGATAGCCGCAGGGGGTTGAGGCAATATAGTTACATTGCCAAAAGTAAGGCGTGCCACTGCCAAATAGTCCTTGCCATCCTTATGGGTAGCTAAGTAGTTGCCTGGTACTGCCCCATTGTGTGCTACCACTTCTTTATAGAGGTCTTGGGGCAGCATTGTCTTGAGCCAAGTATCCAGCTCATTAGCCTCTACCAAAGCGGGATTATCCTCTGCTAAAAAGCGTTCTATCTCGCCTTTGGCGCTGGCTCGGTAGGTATTGGCATACTTGTTCAGTAGGGTATGAAATTCCTCTACCGTAGCAGGGAGTCCTTCTACCTTATAGCCCTCTTTTTTGAGTTGTCCTAAGAAATTATAAAGTGATTCTATCACTTCCAATCCTTGTGCCACAGGGGGATTAAGCCCTACTCCCTTAAAATAAACTATGGCCAATTTCTTATCCGCATTGGACTGCTTTTTCAGTTGAGTAAAGCGGTGTATGATTTTGGCAAACTTTGCCGCACGGTTACCAATAGCATTGAGAAAATAATAGCCGTCCTTGTTCTTGTCTTGTGCAATAACCACATAGGGGTAGAGCGCTCCGTCCAATTCGGGCATTACCACTGTTTGACCTAAGAAACCGCCTGCCATACCCATCGGGTCTTTCTCCCATTGCTCCTTGAGGGTCAGCACTGAAAGTCCTGTAAAGAAAGGAATATTTTTTTGCTTTATCCAATTGATAAACTTCTCAGGAGCCCCCATCATCATCTGTCCATGTGGAAAATAAACAATCGCATCAGGGGCAATCTCTTCCAAGAATTCTATTCGCTTGGCCTGTGCTGTAAAGGGATACACATTCATACCCTCATCTTGTAGGGCAGAAATCACCCCATTGAGGTGCTCTTTGTTGCCCGCAAAAGGATCATGCAAGCCTGCCACTACTGCTACATGTGGTGCCCCCTCTTTGTAGAAACCGTGCTCCCTAATGTAATTCTCATAATCCTTTAAGTTATTGAAAGAAAGCTCATCATCTAGGTGAAAATAGACATTCTCCTTGCGCTCTATCGCTGGGGCAGGCTCGGAAGCAAACCATTTTTTATCTATATACTTGCGCACATAAAGCGCTAAGTTTTGGTAGTTGTCCTTATTGGCACTATCCAAATACTCTGACACCCGTTTGAGGTCTTTCTCGCTCAAAGTACTGATGTCATTATCAGGATTAGTTACCGCAAAACTGTGAAAAGGTACCCTGCGAGAAATCTCGATAAGCTTATCACGCTGCTCCTCACTGATTTTCATACCCATACCCCAAATGAGTACAAAGTCAAATCCCTTGAGCTTGTCCAACTCATCAGTGGATACCTCTTCAAACTTGATAAACTTGTCCTTGTTGGAAAGGATAATATTCGAGGATTGGTAGCTGAGGAAATTTACCAAGGCAATACGTGTAGGCGAGACAAACCGCTGATACACAAAATACCCCGCCCCACAGAACAGTAAGGCTGAGATAAGCAGTAGCAATTTCTTTTTCATAAGGAAAGATTTTTTTCGTCTTTTTACTATTAATAATTAGATTGATTTTATATAAATTAATTTCGCAAAGATACGACTTTTTTCAAAACTAAAATAAAGAAAAGAATTTTTTTTATGATCAATGATTAATGTGAGTTCGACGTAAGCAAAATTATATTTCCCCCACAAAGCCAGCGAGTGCTCACAGCTGGGTATGTGAAACATTGTTGGCATTAATCATTAAACCAACTTATCAACATTCACTAATAAATAATTATAAACAATTACGGTTTTATTAATGTAATTTCTCGTTAAAACCAACTAATTAACAACATACTGTCTTTTGTTGAAAATTATTTTTTGATTACTAATTTTTTTGTATAAATACTTCTTTTTTATGGCACTAAATTATGATTGTCAATCATTTACAAAAAAACTTTCAGCTGCTTATTTCTTAAAGAAAAAAGGTATTTTCCCTCTTGCGCCCATAGAAAAAACACAAGGTAAACAATTAGCACGTAATTTTGCTCAAGAAATTAGACGCGTAAGTATGATTGCGATTCCTGTCATAGAGACCCAAAAAGTCCCTATCAGCTATCCTCATGGAATCACTCTGTATATCAAGCGCGAGGACAAAACCCATGTACATGTCTCTGGTAACAAGTACCGGAAGCTCAAGTACAATCTGTTAGAGGCCTCCCAAAAGGGATACAAGCAATTGATCACCTTTGGAGGGGCATACTCAAACCATATCGCAGCCACTGCCTACGCAGGTAAAGTGGCTGGTATAGAGACCATTGGTGTGATTCGTGGAGACGAATTAGCCAGTGCAGTCCCTCACAACCCTACCCTTAGCTTTGCCAAGGAATGCGGTATGCGTTTTCATTTTGTCTCTCGCGAGCGTTTTCGCTTAAAGCATACAGAGGCTTTCAAGGAGGAGTTGGCCAATCTCTTTGGCCCTTATTACTATGTCCCTGAAGGAGGTACCAATGCGCTGGCTATCAAGGGTACCGAGGAGATTCTCACTCCCGAAGATACGGACTATGACTTTATTACCACTGCGGTAGGTACAGGTGGTACCATAGCAGGTCTGATTAACAGCGCCTTACCTCACCAAAAGGTCTTAGGCTTCCCTGCCCTATGCGGAAAGTTCCTTGAGGAAGAAATCAAAAAGTGGATTCATGGCTCCGACCATTGGCAGCTGATACATGACTATAACCTAGGTGGTTATGCCAAGGTGAATGAACCCTTTATCCGCTTTCTCAATGATTTCTTTAGGCAAACACGTATTCCCCTAGACCCTGTCTATACGGGCAAGATGATCTATGGAGTTACTTGTCTTATTGAAAAGGGATTTTTCCCTGAAAACAGTAAAATATTAGCCATCCACACCGGTGGATTGCAAGGTATATATGGAATGAACCAACAACTTAGTAGAAAGAAAAAACAAACGCTGGATTATGAACAAGAAATTAGTTAGCTTCATAGGCCTTATGGCAATAGCCTCTTCTTGTAGCACAGGGCATAAGAACGTTACAACGAAGAAGCCTATCACTCGTATCCCTGAAAAAGTGCTTGTAGAGAGCAAACGTACTGAAGCGTACATTAATAAAGAAGAACCCGAAACACCTGAAGAATTACAAGCAACCTCGGCGGTGAAAGTAACCCCAGCACTGATTCGCGAATATATAGCTACCTATAAGGACATCGCTATGGTAGAGATGCAGCGTTATGGAATCCCTGCAAGTATCACCCTGGCTCAGGCCATCCTTGAGAGTGGTTCTGGACAAGGTCGCTTGGCGCGCCATGCGCGTAACCACTTCGGTATCAAGTGCCATTATGACTGGGAGGGAGACACCATCACCCATGATGATGATGCCAAAGGCGAATGCTTCAGAAAATACGAACACCCCGAAGCCTCCTTCGAAGACCATTCTCAATTCCTTGTGAACCGCTCTCGCTATGCCTTCCTCTTCTCTCTCAAGGCCGGTGACTACCAGGGATGGGCGTATGGACTTAAGAAAGCTGGATATGCCACAGACCCTGGCTATCCACAGAAATTACTGTTCCTTATCAAAAAATACGAACTCCAACAGTACGACACTGAGGTTCTCGGCTACGCATACAAAGAAGAGAAGCCGCTTTCGCCTATTCCCAACACGCCTCCTCTTACAATAGAGAAGAAAAAAGAAGCAACCAAGACAATAGCTAAAGCAAATACACCTGCAAAACAGGAAAACACAATAGCTAAAAAAGCAAATACACCTACTACTGTAGCAAAAAATACGCAAAAAGTAGTAGCTAAAAAGGATAACAGCCCAAAAAAGGACACAAGCGCCATCGCACAAAAGGTAGATACCACACGCATGGCGCAAAAAGAAGTAAATAATACCCCAGCAGAAGAAGTAGCGATGGATGTAATCAAAATGTATATCGTAAAGAAAGGCGATACGCTCTATAGCATTGCACGTCGCTCTGGAGTAAGTGTAGATGACCTAATGGCACGTAACAATATGAGCACCTTCAACCTCAATATGGGACAAATACTCGTTATTCGTGAGTAAAAAACTAACTTTATGAAAAAATTTTGGAGCACACTCTCTTTTGCTAACAAAATAATTCTTCTGATCAATGGAGTGGTAGGCGGAATCTTACTTTTCGCCTACCTACTCCCTTTTATCCCTCCTCGTTATTTTGAGTATGCCTCCCTAAGTGTTTTCACCCCCTTGCTGATGCTGGTCAATATAGGATTCATTGTCCTATGGCTGTTGCGTCGCCAGTGGTTATTCCTTTTCTCTGCAGTCTTATTTCTCATAGGACTCCCCTTTATGCATCGTTTTGTACAATTTAGCAAGAGCAAACCTGCCCCTAAAGATCATTTGAGCATAATGAGTTTCAATGTACGATTGTTCAATCATTACAAATGGAGTGAGGACAGCGAGCTAAGGAATAAGATTATTGATTTTATTGCCCAAGAGCACCCCAGCATCATTGCTCTACAGGAGTTTTATACTAAGGAAAGCGGAAGTTTTCCTTTCTATAAGTACAAGAAATTCATCTATAAAAACAAAAAAGACAAGATAGGTCAAGCCATCCTCAGTGATTATCCTATTATACATAGTGGTTCCTTGGATTTTCCTCATACAGGTAACAATGGCGTATTTGCTGATATAGTAGCAGGGCGTGATACCCTCAGGCTATATAGCCTTCATTTTGAATCCTTCCATATAGAAGATACCGAAATCAGCCAAGAGAACTCCAAGCGTATTTTCCTAAAACTCCCCCGCCGATTTGCCATACAGCAGGCACAGGTAGAGCTTTTCAATGCCCATGCCGATAGCTGTCCCTATCCTATTATCATCTGTGGAGATTTCAATAACACCGCTTTCTCCTACCTCTACCAAAAGTTTCAGGATAGGGGCTGGATAGATAGTTTTCAGGAATGTGGTTCAGGCTTTGGTAGCACTTATGACTTCCCTTACTTCCCATTCCGTATTGACTATATACTAGCCGATCCGTATTTTAAAATCACCTCCCACAAGGTCTATAACCAAATCCACTACTCCGACCACTATCCTATTAAGGCAACCTTTATCAAAAGAAAGTAGGCAGTGGTTAGTGGTCAGTGGTTAGTGGTTAGTGGCTAAAAGTAGGAGCAAAATCCATGAGAGCGGAGTATATGAGGCTATTCGCCTACATGGCAAAAATTAACAATTGACAATCAACAATTAACAATTAAAATTCGTACTTTTGTCCCTTATAAAACTCTTTATATGGACTGGAATCCCAATCAGGTATTACTTGACCTGCATTTTATACAAATACGCTACTATAGCCTTATGTTTGTTATTGCCTTTTCTTTAGGCTTTTACATCACCAAAAAAATCTTTTTAGCAGAAAACAAACCCTTAGAGAAACTCGATACCTTGGTCATCTATGTAGCCATAGCAACGCTTTTGGGCGCACGCTTAGGACATGTATTCTTCTATGATTGGGACTATTTCAAGGTGCACCCACTGGAAATTATCCTGCCTTTCCGCTTCTCTCCGAGCTTTGAAGTAACAGGATTTGCAGGTCTGGCCAGTCATGGGGCGGCTGTGGGGATTATCATTGCCATGCTGCTCTACATACGCAAATACCCCGATATGAAACTCTCTTGGGTGCTTGACCGCATTGTCATTGCCATCACCATAGGGGGAATGTTTGTCCGTTTTGGTAACTTTATGAACTCCGAAATTGTAGGTAAGGTCGTAGATAAGTCTTTCCCTTTTGCGGTAAAGTTCTTACAATCAGGCGACTTCTCTGCTGGTGAGGCTATGCAGCTCACAGGAGAAAATACCCCACAGAAAGCCTTTGAGGTTATCGCCCACAACCCCCAGTTTGTAGAAATCTATAACCAAATCCCCTATAGGCACCCTGCCCAACTCTATGAAGCTGTAGGATATTTCCTGCTTTTCTGGTTGCTCTACTACCTCTATTGGAAAACCAACAAGAAAGACCAGCCCTACTTTATCTTTGGGGTATTTCTCATTGCCCTTTGGACTATACGTTTCCTTGTAGAGTATGTCAAAGACAGCCAAGGCGGTATCGAAGACACCTTAGGTGTTTTCTCCACAGGCCAATGGCTAAGTATCCCCTTTATCCTCGCTGGGGTGTTTCTGCTGTTCTTTAAGAGGAAAAGTGTGTAATTTGTTCAACTCAGATGCTAAAGAAACTATTTTATAATGAGCGTTTTACAGCTATTCTTTGGGCAGGATTAGCACTGGCTACTATCCTCCAAAATGTAGTCATTCGGGGTAGGTATAACAATTATCTTATCTTCGAGGGGGTTTTTAACCATACCCTAAAACAGCTGCCTCTCTTTATTCCTTATCCTGAGGAATATGGAGATATGAACCACTATGGAGTATTCTTTAGTGCCATTATAGCTCCTTTTGCACTCCTCCCTTCAGGAGTGGGTTGCACCTTATGGATTTTGGCCAATGTAGCTTTCCTCTATTGGGCTATCCGCCAGTTGCCACTCTCCAGAGGTGCCTTGATAGGCATTCTCCTTATAGCTGCACACGATATGTATACAGCTGCCGCTATGCAACAGTTCAACATCAGTGTTATTGCCCTTTTAGTCGCCGCTTTCGTCTTTGTAGAAAAAGGAAAAAGCCACTGGGCGACTCTCTTTATTGTGATAGGCACCTTGACCAAGCTCTATGGCATTGTTGGTTTAGCTTTCTTTTTCTTTGCCAAGGACAAGGGACGCTTTGTGTGGTCAGCTTTATTATGGTTGGCACTACTCTTCTGCTTACCTATACTATATTCCTCCCCCGAATATGTGCTTTCCCAATATCATGATTGGTACATCTCTTTATCTGAAAAGAATGGAGAGAATATGGACAACTCTCACTACAACCTACAGAACCTCTCCTTCTTAGGTTTCTTGCAGCGTACAGGCATTTATAACAATAACTTAGTAGTTCTTGCTATTGCCTTATTCCTCTTTGCTCTCCCCTATCTGCGTATAGGACAATACAAACACCTACGCTTTAGGCTCATGTTCTTAGTCTCGGTGAGTATGTTCTTATGTCTGTTCAGTACAGGAACCGAAAATAGCACCTATATCATCGCCTATGTAGGAATTGGAATTTGGTTTATGGTCTCTCCTAATAGGAATAATACTCTAAAAATCACGTTATTAGTCCTAGCTTTCTTAGCTTCACTTTCGCCTACTGACCTTTTCAAGCCACTCAAAGAGCCTTATATCATTCGCTATTCCCTCAGATCGGTGCCTGTTGCTCTTGTATGGTTTACACTCATTTGGGAAATGTGTAGTTTGGACTATGGAAAAGAGGACACTAACCCTAAAGAAGTCACCCTATGAAAAAAATAGATATCGTCGTTCCTTGCTATAATGAGAGTGAGAATATCCGCCCATTATATGAGGCCATTAAGGAAGTTTTCGCTAAAGAGCTACCCGACTATGACTTCAACTTATTATTGGTAAATGACGGGAGTCATGACTCCTCTCTCCTTGTCCTCCAACAATTGGCCAAGGAAGACAATCGGGTAAAATACCTCTCTTTCTCTCGCAATTTCGGCCATCAATTAGCCGTAAAAGCAGGCTTAGACCATGCTTTTGCCCCTGCGGTTATCTCCATGGATGCCGACTTACAACACCCTCCTGCACTGATTCCTACCCTCATTCACAAATGGGAAGAAGGTGCTCAGGTGGTGGCGACCCTACGTACCTATCCTGAGGAAATCTCTAAGAAGAAACGCAAAAGTTCCCAGCAATTTTACAAACTGCTCAACCTGCTTTCAGACATTGAAATCAAAGAAGGTTCGGCTGACTTCCGCCTGCTTGATCAGGCAGTGGTAGAGGTCATTCGCCATATGAGAGAAAACGAACCATTCTTACGTGGTATGGTTCCTTGGGTGGGCTTTACCCAAGTATATGTACCCTACACCGCCCAAGCCCGCTATGCAGGAGAGACCAAATATACAATCAAGAAAATGTTCCAACTTGCCCTCAGTGGGGTTACCTCTTTCAGTGTAAAACCCCTCTACTTTGCGGTATTCTTAGGCTTTTTCTTTTCCCTCCTCTCGGTGTTATATGTCCCTTATGTGATATATTCCTTCCTCAATGGCTCGGAAATCTCTGGTTGGGCATCCCTTATCATGACTATTGTCTTTTTCGGAGGCCTACAACTGATTATTTTAGGCATCATCGGAGTATATATCGGCAAAATATTCACTCAAACCAAGGAAAGGCCTGCCTATATTATCCAAGAGAAACATTTATAACATAGAAACAACCTAACAAATGATTTACCTTAGTTTTGACATAGAAGAGTTTGACATGCCCAAGGAATACGGCTTTGACATTCCTTTTGAGCGACAGATGGCCATTTCCCGTGAGGGTCTTACTGCTATCTTGGACTTACTCAAAAAGCACGGGGCTAAAGCCACTTTTTTCTCTACTGTAGTTTTTGCCCAAAACGCCCCTGACCTTATAGAGCGACTTCTTGGTGAAGGACATGAGTTGGCCTCACACACCTATTACCATTCTGACTTTGCTATAGAGCACCTACTCTCTTCCAAAGAGGCCTTGGAGTCTCAGTTTGGTGTAACTATTGAGGGTCTCCGTATGCCGCGTATGCTGGAAGTTGCCGCGTCTGATGTCAAGCAGGCAGGCTACCTATACAACTCCTCGGTCAATCCTACCTTCCTCCCTGGTAGGTACAACAAGCTACATGTCCCCAGAGCCATATTCCTTGAAGATGGCCTCTGGCAAATACCCGCCGCAGTAAGCCCTTGGCGTATTCCACTCTTTTGGCTTTCTTTCCATAACTTCCCTCTATGGTATTACAAGCACCTTTTGAGCCGTACCGTTGGGAGCTTAAGTTATGCCGCCCTCTACTTTCACCCATGGGAGTTTACCGACCTACACCAAAAAGAGTTTAATTTTCCTTTCTATGTCATGCGCAACACGGGGGAAGCTATGATTGCCCGCTTTGACAAACTACTTAGCTTTGCTAAAGAGAAAAATTGGAAAGTTGAACGATATAAAAAATTGATTGAATCTAAGTAAAATTCTAATGCAGAAAAACTACCTAGTCCTTGCTCATAAAAACCCTGACCAGCTCTATAGAATGATAACCGCCCTAAATGACAATGTTTCTCATTTCTTTATCCATATAGATGCTAAAAGCCCTATAGCTCCTTTTAAGGAACACCTACAAGGATTACCTGTCTATTTTATTGATAAAAGGGAATGCTGTTTTTGGGGAGATTTTTCAATAGTCAGAGCTACAATTAACCTTATGGAAGCAGCTGCTAAGGAAAATAAAAAAGGATACTTTATCCTTATGAGTGGGCAGGATTATCCTATTGCTTCTCAAAAGGAGATAAACACTTTTTTAGAACAATACGATGGCTATGATTTTATAGATTTCCTCCCTATAGAGGACAAATGGAAAGCCAAAATGGTCAAGGACAAACTTTTTCATTATCATATCCTACATTCTGGAGAGAGAGGACACAGTAACTGCTATGCTCCTTTCTTCCATTGTACCGCCTCTCAAAAAGGTAGAACCTTATTCCACTTACTTAAGGGAAGGCTCTCTTGGAAACATTTTAAGTTATTATGTAAGTTACCCGCAAGGAAAGCGCCTTTTAGCCAACAGTATGCAGGGAGTCAATTTTGGGCTTTTTCAGAGAAAACTTTCTATAAAGTACTCGCTTATATCAGGGAACATCACACTACCTTGGAGGACTATTATAGCTATACCTCCTCCTCTGATGAAATCTATTTTCACTCTATCCTACTCAACCTACAACCAACAGATGCTGACATCAAGCTAAAACCTTCTCTTACCTATGTAAATTGGGAGCGAAAAGGAGTCCCTCTCCCTGTATTATTTAAAGACAATGATTTTAAAGAACTTACCTATCAAAGAGAGAAACTCTTTGCACGAAAGTTTGACACGAAGATAGACACTGCTATTTTAGATAGGTTAGATAATTTCTTAAACAACAAATAATTTTTGTCATGCAGAAAAATTATCTGATACTCGCCCATAAAAATCCTCAACAACTTTATCGCCTGATAAAGGCTTTAGACGATGGTAAGTCCCTTTTCTTTATTCATGTAGATGCCAAAACAGCTATAGAACCCTTTACAGCTTTATTTCAAGAAGAACATGTCATATTTATAGACAAAAGAGAACGCTGTGTATGGGGAGATTTCTCAATAGTGCAAGCTACAATCCACCTAATGGAAGCTGCTGCCAAAGTACATAGTAAAGGTTTTTTTATTCTAATAAGTGGGCAAGATTATCCTATAAAACCCATCAAAGAATTAGATAACTTCTTACGACAAAATAAGGAGTTTGATTTTATAAAATTTACTTGTTTAGAAGGATGTGGCTGGAATGATAAAATGGTAAAAGACAAATTAGAACATTATCAAATCTTGCATTCTGAAAGAAGAGGAAATAGTGATTGTTATCCTCCCTTTTTTCGTAGTTCTATTTTGCAAAAAATAACGATCTTATGGCACTTGCTCAAAAGAAGAATCACGAAGAAAAACTTTAACTTCATTTACCATGCCCGCGAAAGAAAAGCACCTTTTGCCCAGCAGTATGCAGGTAGTCAATGGTGGGCTTTCTGTGAAAATACTTTCTATATCTTGTTAGATTATATTCAAGAAAAAAGACAATTATTAAAGGATTATTATCAATACACCTCTTGCCCTGATGAGATTTACTTCCATTCTATTCTTGTAAATCTTCAGACTACTCACAAAGAAATAAAGATAAAACCTTCGCTTACTTATGTGAATTGGGAAAGGAAGGGAGTACCTTTACCTGTGCTTTTTACACAAAATGATTTTGAGGAACTTACTTCCCAAAAAGAATATTTCTTTGCACGAAAGTTTGATATGGATGTAGATACTGATATTTTGGATAAGTTAGATAATTTTACTAATAAAGAAAACAAATGAATATAAAAACTTTTTTAAAGAAAGAATGGTTTTTACTTCTCGCTTTATTGCCTCTTGTAATTACCTTTTTACTCCTACAAATATGGCTGCCTCTTTGGAATGATACCACTAAAGATATATTATTTTATAGTATTTTCAGCTATGATATAGCTCTTATCCTTTTATGGATCTATCATAATCATTCTTCATTGTTTGAAAAAGACGAATGGATTAGAAATATAATTACGATTGTAGGCTGTGGGGTTATTCTCTTATGGACTTACAAGCACAAGATTACTTTTCGTTTGGATATTTTACTCCTTTTTTTATGTACTTTATATGGCATTATCCATCGAAAAATCATAAAGCCTACAGTTATTTCTATTCTATTTTTCATCTTTATAATTATACGAATCATAGCTCTTTCGTGGGCAAAGTATTTTGATTATGGAGTAAGAATACTTTTTGAAGAAGAGAGTATTGTTTTCTTCCTATTGATACCAATTATTTTATTAGGTTTTTCCGTAAGCCAAAGACAGCAAATAAGTTTTACAGCTATTTGCTTTAAGAGTTTTCTACTTTTGCTCATAGCCAATATGGTATTCTATAGTTTCGCTTCAAAAGCAGCCAAAATAGATTTTTTTAGCTTTATTACTTTAAACAAAGGGTATTTTTTTTATTATGAAGCCCTCTTTTGGTCTAAGTTCAAGCACCCCAGTTTTATCTCTTGGATTATTCTACTTATAGGAGGATTAGGAGGACTGATATACAGAAAAGATAGAAAGTTAATAACTACCTATGAGCTAACTGTCTATGCGTTACTAATCCTTTGTTTTGCTTTCATTGTACAAGCACGAGTAACTATTATTAGCTATTTTATAGTAATAGCTTTCTTCATATATCTTTCTATAGAAAAATATCTTACCCAAACTGTGAAGTATAGTTTGTTTTCTTTGTTAGGAATAACAGCTATAGGAGGCGTGTGGTATTTGGTTACACATACAGTTTATTTTTCCGATCCTATTCGCAACGAAATATATGCTAGAGCCTTTAAAGCTATTGGGCAAGGAAACTTATGGATAGGAAATGGTTCAGGATATCAGCGATATATAATGGAAGACCTCCATATAGGATATGTACATAATGATTTTATAGCCACTCTTGTAGATACCGGAATTTTAGGGTTAAGTATCTTTATACTATGGTTAGGTAGTATTGCTTTTTCTAAGAATATTATTAAGCAATATCTACTTCTTGTCTTTCTCCCTATTATGAATACAGACGTACTATTCTATGTGTTCGAATGCACTTATATTCTAATGCCTTTGATAATTTTTATAATATTTGCTCCCAAATATTCAACATTACAATAGTATCTCTTTTTATTCTTTACCAATAAGTGCATAAAATACTTTCTTATACCAAGGACGAGACTGTATTTTATGTATTTTTTCTTTATAATAGTTTATTATTTTCAAAAAGAAAGCGTCAAAATATAAGGTTTCATTTTTCAAGATATAAGACAATACCTTTTCTATATTTTTTTCTATTAATTCCTTGTTTTGAGAGGTATTGCTATTATGAATTCTATAGACAGCAAGGGGCTTATCAATGAATAATACTTTGGGAGTCCTTTTAAATACTTCAAGCCACATTACCCAATCTTCTTTTACAGAAAATTCCTCTACAAAAAAGATGCCTTCTATAGACTTTTTACTAAAAATAAAACAATGAATAGGAATATTAAAATCTATATCCCATTTAAGCAAAATATTTTCATAGGTGAATTGATATTTTCCAAGATTACAAAAAGGAGGCCGTCTCTTCCCTTCTTTGATTTCTTCAAAATTAGAGATCACTATCTCACACTTCTCTTTTGTAAATAGTGCTATACTCTCTTCGAATTTGGTAGGCTGGAGCATATCATCTCCATCTAAAAATTGTACAAATTCTCCTGATATTTTATCTATTCCTGCATTACGTGCGGCACTCCTATCCTTATTTTCTTGATAAAAATACAAAAAACGACTATCTTTCTCTCGCCATTTTTTGGCTATTTGAGCAGAATTATCTGTGGAACCGTCATCAATAATAATACACTCCCAATCAGAATAGGTTTGCTGGGCAATACTGTTAAGTGTTTCTCCAAGAAATGCCTCTTGATTGTAACAAGTTACAATAATAGATATCTTCATATATTAATAATTCAGTGCTTTATACGGAGGTATGTCCAATACATATCTCAACCAATTGGTAAAACTATATTTTTCTTTTATCTCTTCGGACAATGGAGTATAGGCTACCTTTAGGAAATCTTCCAAACCTTGAAAATTATCTTCTTCAAATACAAAAATATTATTGGGGTGATAAAAATCGTATTGCTTAACTGTTTTATTATTGGTAATCAGTTTCTTTTCATACTTTATTGCTTCAAATATTCTAAAAGAAAGTCCATTATGCTCCACTGTTTTTATATCCAATAGGATAGTTGTTCTTTGAGCGAGAGACAAATACTCTTGAAAATTCATTCCCTTTGTTGTAAATGTAACTCTAGAATGAGAGAAAGGAACGGTTCTCCTTCCATAAAAAAGATTAATATTCAAGTTCAGATTATACTTACTTAGTTCATTTACAATTCTCAAAAGTGATTGTTGTCTATCACTGATATACATACCTACATATAAGACCTCTTTCTCTTGAGGAGTAACATTTTTCTGAGGAATGTCTATATAAAAATTAGTACAAGGAAGTATATTTGAATATTGTTTCTTATACAAATGAAAATCTTCAGGATCAAACACAAAAAAACGCTCAAAAAGAGGAAGCACTCTAAATACTTTCGGAAAACGTGCAAGTCCATCCCATTGGTAAGCAACCACTTTCTTTGTCACTTGGTGTATTTTTTCTACTGTTTGCATATCCAATTTGTCAGGACGAATCACAATAGCATAGTCTAAACTTCCTTTTGGAAACTTGTCCAAGGTTTTGAATACTTCTTTGCTATAGTGGGCATCTATCAATTCTTTCTTATAGGCCTTATTTTTCAAAAACGTCTTCTGAACAAAGTTAAGGAGTCTCCCTTTGATATCATAACGGAATATAGGTGCTATTACCTCTACTTGATCAAAGCCCATATACCTCAACTGTTGTTCAAATACTTTATAAAGCTCAAAATCAGGAGGCATTACCAATATGATTTTCTTTCCTAAAAATTCTTTATACTCCTTTTCTTTGCTGGTATTCATATATTTTTGCTAAACAAGAGAATTTGTATTGGGCTTTAAGAACGGCAAAGATAAATCCTCTCTTGCCATCTAAGCAGCCTTTTTTGATAAAATAATACTTTACAAACCAAAAGAAAGGAGAAAAGAGCAGTTTGCCCCAGCCCACTCGCTTGCCTTTGCGGCGTTCTACCTCTTGGGTACTGTAATTATTGTTCTTATTGAGAATAGTCGTTACTGAATCATTAGCTAAGTGCTCTGATGCTAAGTCTGTCCTATGGCGTGGCAGCTTGATAACCTCTCCCTGCACCCTTACTGTAGAATGAATTTCTTTAGGCCAATCGGCTCCCTCTTTCCTGAAAAAACGCAATTTAAAATCAGGAAAAGCAGAACGCATATACCGATCTATAAAGTAATTTTTAAAAGGAATATATACCCCTCCTATAGCTGGATTTTCACTAATTTGGTAGAGGTACTCTCTAAGCTTCTCAGGTACTGTCTCATCAGCATCTATCACTAACACCCATGGGTATTGCGCTTGAGCTACTGCAAAATTTCGAGCGGGTTCTACATAAGGGAAGCGTTCACAATAGACTATCTTGCAGCCATATTGCTCCGCTATAGCAATGGTACGATCACTGCTGCGCATATCACAAATGACCACTTCATCAAAATCTTTAACTGTTTCCAAGACAGTAGCTAAGTGTTTTTCAGCATTATAGGTGTTAATAACAACTGATATTTTCATGGAGAGGTGTGGTTATGGCTATTTCCAAGGCGCAAATTTACTATTTTTCCACTAAACAAACAAACCTGATTCTTACAAAAATTTGACTGTCAAAATACTCTTGCCTATCTCCCAAAAAAAACATATCTTTGCCCGCAAATACACAAACTCAAGATACACCATGAAAAAAGCTTATATTTTCCCTGGACAGGGTTCCCAGTTTGTGGGAATGGGAAAGGACTTATATGAGAGCAGTCCCCTTGCCAAATCGCTCTTTGAAGAAGCCAACGCTATTTTGGGCTTCCCTATCACTGAGGTCATGTTCGCCGGTGATGAAGAGGCGCTAAAGCAAACGCGTGTTACCCAGCCTGCCATCTTCTTACATTCTGTCATTCAGCGCCAGGTCTTGGGCGATGCTTTCACCCCTGATATGGTCGCTGGGCACTCCTTAGGAGAGTTCTCCGCCTTGGTCTCCAGTGGCGTACTAACTTTCGAGCAGGGTTTGCGCCTAGTAGCCAAGCGTGCTGAGGCTATGCAAAAGGCTTGCGAACTTCAGCGTGGCACTATGGCCGCTATCTTAGGCCTAGACGATGCCGTAGTAGAACAAGCCTGCAAGGATACCGAGGGCGTGGTAACTCCAGCCAACTATAACTGCCCAGGGCAACTGGTGATCTCTGGTGCCTATGAGGCCGTAGAGCAGGCCTGCGAAACACTCAAGGCCGCAGGAGCTAAGCGTGCACTAATCCTCCCTGTGGGGGGCGCTTTCCACTCTTCTCTGATGAAACCTGCCGAGGAGGAACTGGCCAAGGCTATCGGGGAAATCTCTTTCCAAAAACCACTCTGCCCTATCTATCAGAATGTGACCACTACTGCAGTAACCGATCCCGAAGAGATTAAGAAAAACCTCATCGCTCAGCTCACCGCTCCTGTCAAATGGACACAAAGCGTCCAGCAAATGATTGCCGATGGTGCCACAGAGTTCTACGAACTTGCACCTGGGAAGGTACTTCAGGGCTTGGTGAAGAAAATCAACAAAGATGTAGCGGTTTTTTCCGCTTAAAAAGAAATTCTGAGAAAGGCATTGTATTTCTCAAAAAATATCGTACCTTTGCATCAAGTTTGATCTGTTTAATATAGTTGCTCATAATATGAAAATTGGAAAAGGCTTTCATCTTGCGTGAAAGTCTTTTTTAGATTAAATGATGAACCTATGGAAATCACCCGTGAAAAATTAGTCCTCCCCAATGGGGGCAAGAAACTCCTGCTACACTCTTGTTGTGCCCCTTGCTCTGGAGGTATCATCAAGGCCATCCAGGACTCAGGGATTGACTTTACTATCTTTTTCTATAACCCTAATATACACCCTAAGAAGGAATATGATATCCGCAAGGAGGAAAATATCCGCTTTGCTGAAAAGTGTAACGTGCCTATCATCGATGCGGAATATGACGCCGACAATTGGTTTGCTCGTGCCAAAGGCTTAGAGTTCGAACCTGAGCGCGGCAGCCGCTGTGCTGTGTGCTTTGATATGCGTATGGAGCGTACTGCGCTCTATGCTTTTGAACATGGATTTGACACCATCGCCACTTCCCTTGGTATCTCCCGATGGAAGAGCCTTGAGCAGGTCAATGAAGCTGGCTTTCAGGCTGCTCAAAAGTACGAGGGTATTACCTTCTGGGACTACAACTGGCGTAAAAAGGGCGGCAGTGCTTGCAATATGGAAATTTGCAAGAGCGAACGCTTCTATAAGCAGGAATACTGCGGTTGCGCTTACTCTCTGCGCGATGCCAATAAGCGCCGTGTGGAGAAGGGGCAAGAACGTATCCAATTTGGAATACATTTCTACGGAGACGAAGAGAATAAGAAATAAAATACCATGCAGCTGATTACCCACTACCAAAATGAGTTCCTCGCCTTTATGAACAAGCATCTTACAGAGCGAGAACCTAAGAACCTATATGATCCTATCCACTATATCCTCCGCGTGGGAGGGAAGCGCTTGCGCCCTACCCTTACCATGCTCAGTGCGGACATCTTTGGGGCGGATTATCACAAGGCACTCTATGCGGCACTCGCAGTGGAGATCTTCCATAACTTCTCCCTTGTGCATGACGATATTATGGACCAGGCGCCTCTAAGGCGCGGACAGCCTACAGTGCACACCAAGTGGAACCTCAACACGGGTATCCTCTCTGGTGATACCATGCTTATTCTTGCTTACCAGTATTTTGAGCAATATGAGCCAAATATCTTTCAGGAATTGGCGAAGATATTCAGCAAAACAGCCATTGAGGTTTGCGAAGGCCAGCAGTACGATGTGGATTTTGAACAAGAGGCACAAGTCTCCACTGACCAATATCTCAAGATGATTGCTTACAAGACGGCCGTTCTAGTAGGAGCAGCCCTGCAAATGGGAGCTATCATTGCACAGACCACAGAAGAAAATAAGCAAAAAATATACGATTTTGGGCTTGCCTTGGGTATCGCTTACCAGTTGCAGGACGATTATTTGGATACCTTTGGCGATGATTCTTTCGGTAAAAAAATCGGGGGGGATATTCTCCAAAACAAGAAAACTCTCCTCTATCTCAAGGCTTTAGAGAAAGGTACACCTGCGCAAAAGCAAAAACTACACACCCTCTATACCACCGAGCCTAAGAGTGAAGCGGAAAAAATCGCCCGTGTAACCGAACTTTTCGTTGCCACCGAAAGCCATACCTACCTCCGAGAACGTGTAGAAGCCTACACCATGGAAGCATTCGCTATCTTAGACACTCTTGCTATTGCTAAGGAGAAAAAGGATATTCTAAAAGAATTTGGTAACAGCCTTATGAATAGAACGATTTAATGGGTAATATTTAATGATTAATGGCACGAAATTTGTCTCTAGTCACTAATCATTATTTTAGGTATTATGGAAAGGGATATGCGTCATAGGCCATCAGTTCCCCCTTCGGGGGTTAGGGGGATTATTCGGAGCATTTTTTGTCTCTTTTCCCTGCTGAGTTTTTGTGCAAAAGCCCAGCAGGAGTCCTCCTATGAAGACTTCAAAAACCTCAAAGGTAAGGTGCTCTCCGTAGAGGAGAATTACTATACCTCCTTGGAGCACTCCCGCAATCGTACCTATGAGAAGCAGTACAAAACCTTGGATATCTTCAAGCGCTGCCTAACCTTTGATGAGTTGGGGCGAGCGTGGATTTTTGAGGAATATGATACCCCTAAGCATTGTTTGAAGAAAAAGGTGTTCCTATACGATAGTCTTTCCCGACCCATAGGCTATGATGAGCTCTATGATACGGACGAACCGTCTTATAAGAAGCGTGATAACTATTGGTCGGCCGTCTATACCTATCCTCAAGATGACCCCGACCCTAAGGCTAATATCATCTCCGCTCTTGTCTATTGGGGCGATTTGTTGAAAGAACATCGTACTTATATTTATGATGACAACACGGGTTTGCTTACTGAGGAAAACATCACCCATGTAGAGCATAATAGGGACAAAGTCTCTTCTTATGGTACTTGCCTTAGTTATACCTATAACCCACAGCGACAACTAACCAAAGTCCGTTGGGAGGCCACCTCCTCTGGCGATGTGTTGTATAGTGATATTTACAGGTACGATAGCCAAGGAAGGGTCATACGGAAGGAACACTGGTGGGACAATACGTCTTTTATCAAATATACCTATGAGTACAATGAAAAAGGTGACCTTACCATTGAACTCAGGGAAGAAGGCGATTTATTAGAACGTCCCAAAGTCAAGAGTAAGGAGTTTTTTTACTATGCTTACCTATACGACACTCAAGACAACTGGATTAAAAAAATTGCCTCCACCAATAGTGGCATTTATTTAGTAACCGAAAGAATCATAAAATACCAGTAGTCAGTAGTTAGACGTCAGTTATCAGAAACTAACCACTAACAACTAATCACTAACAACTATGGATTACGTACTCACCTCTACCTCCGGTAGCATCGCTACCGTAGAATTTGCCTCTGAGCAGGCCAATGCGCTTTCTATGGATCTACTCCAGCGTTTGGCGAACGAGTTAGACTCCCTCTCTACCCGTGAAGACATCAAGGCTGTCGTCTTGCGAAGTGCGGGAGAAAAAGCCTTCTGTGCGGGAGCTTTCTTTAACGAATTGGTGCAAGTAGACTCCCCCGAAAGTGGCCAACGCTTCTTCAGTGGCTTTGCTCGCGTACTCTGTGCCATTCGCAACTGCCAAAAGCCAGTCATCGCCAGGGCTCATGGCAAGGCTGTCGGCGGCGGGGTAGGCGTACTGGCCGCTTGTGATTATGTCTTTGCTACCGAGGCGGCAGCTATCCGCTTGCCTGAACTGAGTATTGGTATAGGCCCTTTTGTGATTGCCCCCGCCATTGAACGAAAAATGGGCGTGGGTGCCCTCGCTGAACTCTCCCTTACGCCTGACCTGTGGAAAAATGCATATTGGGCAGAGAAAAAGGGACTCTATGCGCGTGTTTTTGAAAATACAGCCGACCTTGACAAGGAATTGGGCTATTTTACCGACAAACTATCGTCCTACCCCTTGGATGCCCTTGTGGAAATCAAGCACATGCTCTGGAAGGGGTGCCCTTCTTGGGAGCCGCTTCTCTTTGACAACGCCTCCGTTACAGGACGCTTGGCGCTATCTGCTTATACCAAAGACAAACTTAAACCTAAAAATTCATGATCCCTCTTCAGCAGAACATTGAACAAATACAGGAGAAAATCGCTCATGCCCCCGATAGTGGTTATGCCATCGGTATACTCATAGGAAGCCTATTGCCTTTTGCGGTATTGGCCATACTGGGGTATCTTTTGTTTTCCTACTATAAAAATAAAAAACAATAAAAATGTCAGTACAAGAAACTACTTTGGAGATTCGCTTGGACTATCTCCAACACAATGTACGCCAACTCAAAAAATACCTCAAGCCAGGCACACGCTTCTTGGCTGTGGTCAAGGCCAACTCTTACGGCAATAGCTCCGTAGAAGTAGCCAAATATTTAGAAGAAAACGACTTAGCGGACGAGTTTGCCGTGGCTTTCACCTCCGAGGGTATCGAGCTACGAGAGGCGGGAGTTACCCGTCCGATTCTGATCTTCCACCCGCAACTGGTAGATTTCGAGCAGCTTGTCCAGTACAACCTTGCCCCTACACTTTATTCCAAAAGGCTCATCACTCACTTTATAGACTTTGCCC
>CAURXJ010000027.1:0-29166 GCA_963528845.1 uncultured Capnocytophaga sp.
TTGTCTTAGCCAGCGTTAGGGTAGAGACGCAATTTATTGCGTCTTAGAAAGTTAGTAAATAATATTTTAACTATTAATTCGAATGGCTAATTAACGCGAGTTCGACGTAAGCAAAATTATATTTTTTCTCCCACAGATTCCACGGATTTTCACGGAGAGAATGATACAACAACTAAGTATAACTCCTTAATTTCCACGGATAAATAAGGCCTTTGGCCTTATAAAAATCTGTGTAAATCGCAACAGCACAATTACACAAACATAGAAAATCTGTGAAATCCGTGAAAATCTGTGGGAGCTTTCGTTATATCGAACTCACGTTAATTACTGATGAGTAATCGTTGTTTAATTCCCTAAAAATATTTGATATTTTTCAAGAAAGTTAGTTGTTTTTTCGTATTTATCACTTTTTTGCATTTATGCAACCGTATAAAAACAGGATAATACAGTAAAAAAGTAAAGTTAGTAGAAAATAACTTTAAAAACTGATGAAAGTGTATATTTGTAGTTATGTAGTTAAATATAATTTAAAAAGTTCTTTTGTTCTCTTTGTTTTTTGTAATTTTGGCCTTTGTTAAAATAGTTGATATATGAGAACTAAAGTGATGTATCTTTTGCTCCTATGTATAGGAGTGTTACAAGGAGCCTTCGCTCAGGAGAAGACAGTCTCAGGAGTGGTGAAGGACGAGAACTTAGAACCTATGTTAGGTGCCTCTGTCATTGTCAAGGGTACTACCAAAGGGGTTTCTACCGATGAGAACGGAGCCTACTCCCTCAAAGTAAAAGATGGGGATGTGTTGGAGTTCACGGCTGTCGGGTACAAAACGCAAGACCACAAAGTAACGGGTAAAACCCGCAAGATAGATGTGGCTTTGCTCTTGGATGTAGAAGAAATTGACGAGTTCGTATTCGTTGGTTTCGGACAGAAACAAGCCGTAAAGGAAGCCACAGGTTCCATAGGAAAAGTGGATAATGTCTCCAACAGTGCGGCTGCCTCTGTGGATAAAGCCCTTTCAGGGAAAATCGCAGGGGTACAAGGAGGGGTCACTACAGGACAACCTGGAGGTGCCGCCAATGTTCGTATCCGTGGTTTGGCCTCTATCAATGGACGTACCAATCCTATCTATATCATAGACGGGGTACGTGTCAGCCAAGGACAACTATCTTCTGCGGCTACTTCTTCCAACATCTTGGCCAACCTCAACGATGAGGATATAGAAAGTGTAACTGTTCTTAAGGATGCCGTTTCTACCGCGGCCTATGGTGCCGATGCAGGTGCAGGGGTGATTATCATCACTACCAAGTCTGGTAAAAAAGGAGAAGCCAAGTACAGTTTCAATAGCGAAGTGGGTATGGTCTCTCGTGCTCTTACAGGAGAGAAAAACCTCACTACAGCCGAGTGGCTTAACATGATTTATGATGCCTATCTCAATTCAGAAGAAGGAGCTGCACTCTTCCCAAATAATAATAAGGAAGCACTCTTGGCTAAACTTGCTGCTGGACAATTGGCAACTGCAAAATTGGGTAAAACTGTTCAGGGATTGTACAATAAGAGAGATATCTCAACCGACTGGCGTAAGGAAACAGAAAATAGCTTTGCGCTCCTTCAGAAAGTAAATGGTACCGTATCAGGAGGGAATGATAGGTTCGACTATTATTCATCTTTGGGCTATTACAAACAAGATGGGATCGTAAAACAAACAGGGTTCCAACGTGTAACCAATAGTAACAAGATCACCTATCGTGCCAATGATCGCCTTACCTTGGCTACTGATCTCCAGCTTTCCTATGGGCAAACTCTTTCCCAGCCTGATGGGGGAAAATTTGGTAACTCTATCTTAGGACAGTATCTGCTACAACCTACCGACCGTGCTTACAACCCTGACGGGACACTTTATTTGGGAGGAAGTAATAGAAAAATGTCTAATGGGCTTCAGAATAGTGTGGCAAACCAACAGATGAACTATATAGAAACCCAGACAGCTAGAGCATTTGGAAATTTCCAAGCAGATTATAAGATCCTAAAGAACCTTACTTACAAATTTGTCTTTGCTCCTGAGTTTATCAATATCATGGAAGATAAATACTATAACCCACTTCATGGAGATGGATATAGTAATGGGGGAATTAGCGAATGGTATGCTACTCGTTATTTTAACTTTAACGTACAGAACATACTCTCTTATGACTTTAAGTATAAGGAAAAGAATAATTTCTATGTAAACCTAATCCAAGAAGCCTATAAGTCAGATTATAGAAGAGTTGCTGCTGAGGCACATAATGTAGGCCCTAGTGGACTGACTACCTTGTCCAACTTTATCAAGCCTGTAAGTACTTCAGGGTCTAGATCCGTGAGTTCTCGTGGTGGATATGCAGTAACTGCCCACTATGACTATGATAAGTTCTTCCTCTTTGATATCTCTGGGCGCCAAGACCGTATCTCTAACTTTTGGGATGACAACAAGACAGGCTACTTTGGCTCTGTAGGGGTAGGGCTTGACTTTGCCCGCTTGGAAGCGGTTAAAAAGTGGAAAAAAGTATCTCAATTGAAACTCTCTACCTCCTATGGTTCTGTAGGTAATATGGTGGACGTATCCCCTTATGCAGTCCACGCTTATCTTTCAAACTATAATGACCAAGTAGGAGGCTACATCAGTGGAGTAGATAACAAGGATCTTCGTTGGGAAACCCTTTCTCCCTTTAACTTAGGCTTGGATATGGGCTTCTTAAAGGATCGTATCACCTTCTCAGTGGCTTACTTCCACAAGAAAACTTCCGATATGATCTTTGCCGTACCGCTCTCTAGAGCACAAGGAAATACCAGTGTGTATAAGAACATAGGAGAGATGGTTAACAAAGGGGTGGAACTAACCTTCAATACCAAAATTGTAGATAACGAAGGCGATGGCTTCAAATGGAACTTAGGAGCCAACTTCACTTCTCTAAAGAACGAAGTAACCAAGCTCTACGGCGGTAAGGATGTGATCTCAGGCAGTCGTATCATGCGAGAAGGAGAGGCCGCTAGAACTTTCTATATGAAGAAATGGGCAGGGGTAGATCCTCAAAATGGAGACCCACTATGGTATGTCAATGGTGAAGGCGGAGAAACTACCAATGATTACAATAAGGCCGGATATGGCCTGCAAGGAAGTGCTATGCCTACCTACTATGGTGGGGTGGATACCAAGCTCTCTTACAAGAACTTTACCCTTTCGGCTGATCTTACCTATTCAGGAGGAAATAAAATCGTAGATACTTTTGCTTCCTATGTCAATAGCGATGGTGGTTTATTGAGTTCTTATCCAGGAAATGGCTCTCAAGTGGGTAACTATTGGACACCTGAGAACAAAAATGCAAGAGATCCTAAACCTATATTGGGTAAAGGGAATAGAAATGCTACTAGCTTCTCTACCCGTTACCAATACAAGGGGGATTTCGTAAGATTGCAGACTGTTAGATTCTCTTATAGAGTGAAACCAGAGTTCTTGGATGGTACTTATCTTAAGGGATTGGAATTCTATGTGTTGGGTAACAATGTATGGACTTATAATTTTGACAAGAACTATAAGGGAGACCCAGATTTGAATATCGGTGGAGAAACCTCTTTTACCCTTCCAACCTTGAGAACCTATAGCTTTGGTGTAAATGTTAATCTATAAAATACTAGAGAAATGAAAAAAATTATATATACCTCTCTTTTTCTTACAGGCGGTTTGCTGCTTACCTCATGCCGTAAGGACTTTACAGAGACCCAATTTTTCCAATCCAAACAAGCAGAACCCCTTAAAACTGTAGAGGAAGCCTCTTCCTTTGTCAATGGTACCTATGCCCAGATGAGAGCAATGTCGTATTTAGGTGCTTATTACTTGGCCTATGGAGAGGTACGTTCCGATGAGATATATAATGATACAAGTGTAGGCCGCTTTAGGGCAGAGAGCCTTTATACAATGGATGCTAATAACGGAAATGCACGAGATACTTGGACAACAATCTATGGAGTGATTGCCAATATCAACAATGTGATCAATGCACCTGACAATCTCTCCTCTCAAAAAGCAGGAGGAGGGGCAGCTAATCCCAGTGAAGTTAAGGCTATAAAAGCACAAGCTTATGCGATTCGTGGTATGGCGTTCTTTGACCTACTTCGCCTCTATGGACAGAAGTATACAGGAGGTACCCTTGGTGTGCCACTGCCCTTGCAGTACAACGCTTTGGCTAACACCACTCGTCCTACTATAGAGGATACAGAAAAACGAATAGAGGCAGACTTTGACAAGGCTATACAATTGTTTCAAGAAGCTGCAACAGCACAGCGAAAAACGCTTGCAGGCTTGGTAAATACCACTGATAAGACCAAACTGTCTCCTATGGCGGTAAAGGCCTACCAGTCACGTTTTTACCTCTACAAAGGCGATTGGGATAAGGTAGCTACCCTTTCCAAGGAAATTATAGACTCACGCAAATATGAGGTAATGTCAGCTGCTGACCTATCAGCTTCCTTTGTAAAACCCAATACTAGCAATAGTATCTTTGAATTGGCTGTTGGAGTGAGTGGCTCTCTCGGTGCTTCAGGATATGGATACTTATACAATAGTGGAGGCTATGGAACGCTCTTACCTACCGATTATGCACTAAGCCTCTTTGATGATGCAGATGCCAGAGGAAATCTCTTTGCAGGGAATAGTAAAGTTGGTTATTTCTTGAATGGGAAGTTCTCCGACCTACAATCCCAATCTAACCTAAAACTCGTACGCTATGAAGAGGTTTTGCTCAACGCTGCCGAGGCTTACCTTAACAAAGGAAATCAAGCTACAGCACTTACCTATTATAACCAGCTCAGAGCACAAAGAGGATTTACAGCAGCAGCTACCTCTCTTACCCTTGAAGAACTCAAGAAAGAAAGACTAAGAGAACTCCTAGGAGAGGGCTTCCGCTATTGGGACTTACTCCGCTGGGGAGATGCTGTACCTCAATATGAAATCACAGGAGCTGTGGATCCTGCTAAGAATAGGACAGTACCTAATAAGGCTTTTGCCTTCCCTATTCCTCAAGCAGAGCGCAATAGTGAGTACAGCAATGTCCCTCAGAATGATGGATACTAAACGAAAAAGCAATCCCTTTATACTTTAGTTCGGAAAACTGTTCCATACAATGGAACAGTTTTCTCCTTTTTTTGAATATGTATTAAATATCAGATATTTTTTCTGCATATAAGTAACCCTGTAGAAATTATTGTTTTTATATTTAAAAATAGCTGCTTTCTCTTGTGTAAGAGATTAACAATCAGTTAGTTAAGTATTAAGTAAAGAAGAGTGGTGTTTTATTTTTTGTCTTGTAATTATTAATAGATTAAAAATCTATTTTTTTAAATAAATGCAAAATATAATTCTGTTTAGAATATTTTTTGTAATTTTGCAGCGTCTTTAAAATAGTTGATATATGAGAATTAAAAAAGTTGCTTATCTGCTGCTCTTATTCTTAGGAGTATGTCAGTTGTCCCTCGCTCAGGAGCGTACTGTCTCTGGGGTGGTGAAGGACGAAAATCAAGAACCCCTATTCGGTGCCTCTGTTATCGTTAAGGGTACTACCAAAGGGGTCTCTACCGATGAGAAGGGTACTTACTCCCTCAAAGTAAAAGAGGGGGAAGTTTTGGAGTTCTCTTCCATTGGGTACAAGCCCCAAGACCATAAGGTAACGGCTAAGACCCGCAAGATAGATGTGGCCTTACTCTTGGATGTAGAAGAGATTGACGAGTTTGTCTTCGTCGGTTTCGGTCAGAAACAAGCGGTAAAGGAGGCCACAGGTTCCATAGGAAAAGTGGATAATGTCTCCAACAGTGCCGCAGCCTCTGTAGATAAAGCCCTTTCGGGTAAGGTAGCAGGGGTGCAAGGAGGGGTTACCTCTGGACAACCTGGGGGTAATGCCAACCTACGTATTCGTGGGCAGGCCTCTGTCAATGGGCGTAACAACCCTATCTATATCATTGACGGGGTACGTGTAAACCAGGGAAATCACTCCCAAGGAGATACTTTCTCTACCAACGTGCTAGCCAACCTCAACGACGATGATATAGAGAGTGTAACTGTCCTCAAGGATGCTGTTTCCACAGCCGTATATGGGGCGGATGCTGGTACAGGGGTGATTATCATCACTACCAAATCAGGTAAAAAAGGTGATGCTAAGTACAATCTAAGCAGTGAAGTAGGTCTGGTCTCTCGTGCTTCAGCAGGGGAAGAACTCCTTACCACAACCCAGTGGCTTAGTATCCTATATGATTCCTATCTTAACTCTGAAGAAGGAGCGGCTGCTTTTCCCAACAATGACAGAACAGCGCTCTTGGCTGCTCTTAGCGCAGGTACTCTGACAGGAGATATAGGGGAGTCCTTGCAAGAGCTTTACAATAACAGACATATCAATACTGACTGGCGAAAAATCACCGAGAATGCTGCTGCTCTTATGCAGAAAATCAACGCTTCTGTATCGGGAGGAAATGAAAAGTTAAGCTACTACTCCTCTGTAGGATATTATAACCAAGATGGTATCGTGAAATCAACAGGATTTCACCGTGTAACTAACTCTAACCGAATCAATTATAAAGCAAGTGATCGCCTTACGTTGGCTACCGATATTCAGCTCTCTTATGGGCAAACCGTAACCCAGCTCGATGGAGCTAACTATGGAAACCCTATCTTAGGGCAATACCTCTTGCAGCCTATTGATAGAGCTTATAATCCCGATGGTACTTACAACTATGGGGTTAATGGGGAATTGAGAAACGGACTCCACAATGTGGCTGCCCTACAAGGCATCAACCAGTATAAGGCTGAAACAGTCAGAGGCTTTGGTAACTTCCAAGCCGATTACAAGATTTGGGACAACCTTACTTATAAGTTTGTTTTCGCCCCTGAGTATATAGACCTTACCCAAAAGAGTTACCTCTCTCCCTTACATGGTGATGGGAAAGAAACCAGAGGAGAAAGTACTTGGTATACCACGCGTATCTTTAGCTTCAACGTACAGAACATTCTCTCCTATGACTTTAAGATCAAGGATAAGAACAATTTCTCTGTGAATCTGATCCAAGAGGCTTACCGTACCGATAAGCAAGTCTTAGGAGCTAAAGCACAACAAGTAGGTTCCGATAAGCTCAAATCTTTGTACAACTTTATCTCTCCTGTAGGTACTACAGGTACTGACAATGTGGATTCTCGTGGCGGTTATGCGCTCACTGCTCACTATGACTATGATAAGTTCTTCCTACTTGACCTCTCTGGCCGCCAAGACCGTGTGTCCAACTTCTGGACAGATAACCAGACAGGTTACTTTGGTTCTGTAGGGGTAGGGGTGGATTTTGCCCGTTTGGAAGCACTCAAACAATGGAAGAAGATATCCCAATTGAAACTCTCAGCCTCCTATGGACAAGTAGGTAACTTGGTGGATGTTTCTCCTTATGCGCTATACCGATATAGTTACAACTATAACAATGCCCCTGGGGCTTATCCTGTAGGGGTAAATAATAAGGACTTGCGTTGGGAAACACTCTCTCCTCTCAATATTGGTTTTGACTTAGGGTTGTTCAAGGACAGAATTACCTTGTCTGTGGCTTACTTTAATAAGCAAACCAAGGATATGATCTTTGCCTCTCCACTTTCTATTGCTCAAGGGGCTTATGATGAAAAGACAGAGGATGCAGTAAGATTCATCAATATAGGGGAAATGGTCAACAAAGGACTTGAATTTACGCTCAATGCCAAAATACTTGAAAGCGAAAATGGACTTAACTGGAGCCTTGGTGGAAATATCAGTACACTAAAGAATGAGGTTACCAAGATGTATGATGAGAATGATATCATCACAGGTCGTCGTATTATCCGTAAGGGAGAAGCAGTGAACTCTTTCTACCTTAAGAAATGGGCAGGTGCCAATCCTGAAAACGGAAATCCTCGCTGGTATATCAATGGAGAAGGAGGAGCGACCACTGAAAACTATAATGAGGCTCACGAAGCTATACAAGGTAGCGCCATTCCTACCCTATATGGTGGATTTGATACCAAGCTCTCTTATGAGAACTGGACACTCTTGGCACAATTCTCTTATGGTTTTGGGAACAAAATCTATGATGCTTTAGGCCAATTCGGACGTAGCGACGGTAGAATTACCCATATCTACCCAGGTTACAGGTCTCAGTATAACAACTATTGGACACCTGAGAACCGCAACTCCGACCATCCAAAACCTATATGGGGTGAAAATACAGGTTCTACAGCTGTTTCCTCACGCTTCTTATACAAAGGCGACTACTTGCGCTTACAGACTGTAAAGCTCTCTTACAAACTTAAAACTGAATGGTTAGAGAAGACTTATTTCAAGGGCTTAGAGTTCTATGCCTTAGGCGACAACCTTTGGACACATAACTTTGATAAGAACTTCAAGGGAGACCCTGACTATTCAGTAGGAGGACAAACAGCATTTGGACTTCCTTCCCTTAGAACCGTAAGTTTTGGAGTAAATGTTAACCTATAATACTGATTTACAATGAGAAAAATTATATATACCTTCCTTTCTCTTACTACAGGCTTTGCACTGACCTCTTGCAGTAAGGACTTTACAGAAACCCAATTTCACCAAGGGGAACAAATGGCACCGCTTACCTCCGTAGAGCAGCTTACCTCTTTTGTCAATGGGACTTATGTGAAAATGCGTGATGTCAATTACTTAGGCACCTACTATCGTGCCTATGGGGAAGTACGTTCCGATGAGATGTATAACACCGAGAAGACGGGGCGTCTCTTAGGGGTCTCTACTTATACGATGAAGACGACCGAACAAGAGGCGGAAAGTACTTGGAAGGCCATCTATAGGGTAATTGGAAATGCCAATATTGCCATCAATGCAGCCGATAACCTCACTTGGGGAGGAAGTAATGATCCACAGGAGACAGCCAATGAGATCAAGCGACTCAAAGGACAAGCCTATACTGTACGAGCTTTGGCACTCTTTGACTTGCTTCGCCTCTATGGTCAGCAATATGCTGGGGGTACTCTAGGGGTGCCTATACCATTGCAGTACGATCCTAATGCCAGCTCTACTCGTGCCACTGTAGCACAGACAGAGGCACAGATAGAAAGCGACCTTAATCGAGCCAATGCCTTATTTGAGGCTATAGGTGATGTGGTAGAGCAGACCAGTTCGTCCGAGAAAAACTATATTTCTCCCTTGGCACTCAAGGCCATTGCTTCTCGTTACTACCTCTACAAAGGCGATTATGCCAAGGTAGCTGAACTCTCCGAAGAGATTATCTCTTCAGGGAAGTATGCCGTAGCGGCCAAAGATGATTTGCAAGGAACTTTCTCCAAACCCGATGCGGAAAATAGCGTCTTTGAACTTACCGTAGGTACTACCAGCTCTTTGAGCTCTGATTCTTATGACTTTTTAGTACACTACTCCCCAGGTTATGCACAATTGGCAGTATCTGAGCAGGCAGTAAATCTTTATGAAGCAGGAGATGTGAGAAAGAATCTGATTACCTCAGGTAGATTAGGAGGACAAACTAAGTATTTTCTTAATAATAAGTTCTATGGTACACAAGGAAGTAATAATATCAAGGTCATTCGTTACGAAGAGGTATTGCTCAATGCCATAGAAGCCCATCTTAATACTGATGACCGCAGAGGTACAGGTGATAAGACCAAGAGGTATTACAATACGCTCCGCCACGAAAGAGGCCTTTCGGATGTTAGTGCTGTAACCTTAGATGATCTTAAGAAAGAGCGTGTAAGAGAGCTTGTAGGTGAGGGACAGCGCTATTGGGATTTGCTCCGTTGGGCAGCAGCCATTCCGCAACTTAACAGTGCAGGCAATGTTGTCCGAAGCCGAAATATAGGAGATAAGCTACTGGCATTCCCTATACCTAAGTCTGAAGTAGATAGCCCTAACAGTGGCGGAGTATCTCAAAACGAAGGATATTAAACGTTACACATTTCTTATATCATTCATCATGCTTCAAAAACCGTTCCCTATAGGGGAGCGGTTTTTTTCTTAAATAAGAGCGGTTGATTTTTTATCAAAGAAAAACATTTTTATAGGTTTTTCTTTGATTTTTTTTTCTTACCTTTGACGGCTAAAAAATGTCTCTTCTCCAATAGTGAGAGAAGAGACCCAATAGCCGACAATAGTATATATTTATTTAACATAGATAAAAGATTTTACGATGGGATTTTTTGATTTCTTAACAGAAGAGATAGCCATTGACTTAGGGACAGCAAACACACTTATTATTCACAAGGATAAGGTCGTAGTGGATAGCCCTTCCATAGTGGCACGTGATTTAAGCACTAACAAGATTATCGCAGTAGGTAGAGAAGCACAACTGATGCAGGGAAAGACCTACGAACGTATCAAGACCGTTCGCCCGCTTAAGGATGGGGTTATTGCCGACTTCGACGCCTCCGAACAGATGATTAATGCTTTTATCAGAAGTATTCCGCCGCTTAAAAGGCGCTTTTTCTCTCCTTCGCTTAAGATAGTGGTATGTATCCCTTCAGGTATTACCGAGGTAGAGATGCGTGCCGTACGCGAATCCTGTGAGAGGGTCAATGGTAAAGAGATCTTTCTTATCTATGAACCTATGGCCGCTGCCATTGGGATAGGTCTAGATATCATGCAAGCCAAAGGGAATATGATTATTGACATAGGGGGCGGTACAGCCGAGATTGCAGTGATTTCCTTAGGAGGCATTGTTTGTGATAAGTCAGTGAAGATTGCAGGGGATGTCTTTACCAACGATATCATTTACTATATGCGTACCCGTCATAACCTTTATATAGGGGAAACAACGGCTGAGAATATCAAGATCAACACAGGTGCAGCTATTGAGGATATTGATTCTCCGCCTGATCCTATGCTTGTACAAGGTCGCGACCTACTTACCGGAAAACCCAAACAGGTAGAAATCTCTCATCGTGAAGTGGCTAAGGCCTTGGACAAATCTATCCTACGTATAGAGGATGCTATTATGGAAACACTCTCCCAGACGCCGCCAGAGCTCGCCGCTGATATCTACAATACAGGTATCTATATGGCAGGAGGAGGTTCCATGCTCCGTGGGCTTGATAAGCGTATTTCTATGCGTACCGACTTGCCTGTATATGTAGCCGAAGATCCACTACGTGCTGTGGTAAGAGGAACAGGAATTACACTCAAAAATATAGAGAAGTTCAAAACTATCTTGATGAAATAGATGCGGCTGATTTTATTGTTTTTTAAGCGACAAAAAGATTTCCTGCTTTTCCTGCTTTTATTTGCTTTTTCTTTTTCCTTTGTGCTCAGTGGGAATTCTTTCCAGCAGTCCAAGTTCCTATATATAGCCTCCGATGTAGTAGGGGATATCTATCTCTTGCGCAGTGGGGTACAGGAGTATTTCTCTCTCAAGCAACAGAACGAACAGTTGACCAAAGAGAACAAACAGTTACACGAACAGTTGCTCAGAGAGCGCGCCCAGAAGTTGGAACAACTTTCTAAGGATCCTATACTGCTGTACTCCCCAGAGCAATATGCCGTCTATAGGGCGGAGGTGATTAAGAATAGTTGTCATCTGTCCAAGAACTATTTGATAATAGACAAAGGATTACGCGATAGTATCCGTGAGGATATGGGAGTGGTTTCTCCCAGAGGAATTGTAGGAATCATAGACAAGGCAACCACGCGGTATGCCTCAGTGCAGTCTGTCCTTAATACACGTTCTAAGATCAGTGCAACCCATAAGAAATCAGGCTACTATGGTACCCTTTCTTGGGATGGGAAAGACCCTACCATAGTGCAACTGACCGATATACCTAGCCTAGCACCTATTTCTGTAGGTGACTCCATTGTTACCGCAGGTCATTCGAGTATATTCCCCAAAGGGATTCCTATAGGGCGTGTACTTAGTGTCAATGCCAATACACGGGATAACTCCCTACTCTCCCAAGTGAAGTTATTTACCGATATGCAACAGCTGCAACATGTGTATATTATCAAAAACAAAGACCAAGTCCCTATCCAACAATTAGAAGAACAGATACAAGAGCAAGCCAATGAATAGTTTGTCTTATATTTTACAGCTCATAGGCTGGGTACTTTTGCAAGGCATACTGCTGAACAACATGAACCTGTTCGGGTATGCTAATCCTGCCTTATACCTGCTTTTCTTTATGACCTATCCAGCTGTAGCCGATAGGGCACTTTTGCTGCTATTGGCCGCCCTCTCTGGTCTTGCTATAGATGCCCTCTCCAACACTAGTGGACTTTATAGTTGTGCGACCCTTTGTGTGGTCTTTCTTCGTCCTTTGCTCATTCGCTTGTTCTTCGGGCAGAGTTTTGAAGATCAACCGGTCAATCTGTTACAAGTAAGCTCTACCCTGCGAGTGCTTTATGTACTTTCTTTCTCGCTAATCTTTCATCTGATTTTCTCTCTATTAGATACTTTCCAGTGGCAGCTATGGCTTTATTGCTTGAAAAAGACCTTGATCAATGTAGCCTTTACTACCATTGTCTGTCTATTAGTAGCACTGCTTGTCTCAAGTCGTAAAGAAGTGAAGTATTAATACTTTAAAATCAACCCCATGTTAGCCAAATTCAGAGTATCCAATTTTAAAAGTTTTCAAGATGATTTTCAGTGGGATCTTACCTCTAGGGAAGATAGATATGATTTCAATGAAAATTGTATAAAGAATCATCTTGTTCGCAGTGCTATTGTATATGGTAAGAATGGAGTAGGAAAATCCAACTTGGGTTTTGCTATTTTTGATATAGTGGAGCATCTGACCGATAAGAGAAAGAGCGAATTGGATTATAACCATTACATGAATGCCTATAGCAAAGAGAATTATGTAGCATTCTATTACGAATTTGTGATTGATGATATAAAAATAGTGTACAAATACAGGAAAAAGGACTATAAAACCATTATCTATGAAGAATTGTTAATGGATAATGTATGCTTAGCTTATATTGATAGGCAAAAAAGTAATAAAGCACTTGTAAGGTTTAAAGGAGCGGAGACTTTAAATACTGATTTGGCTGATAACTATGAAATATCTGTGCTGAAATATGTAAAGAATAATGCGGTATTAGAGGAAAATGTGATAAATACAGTGTTCAAAAAGTTTTTACTCTTTGTAGATAGAATGCTATTCTTCCGTACGCTCAGAGATACTAACTATATAGGCCTTGAGACAAAAGAAGGTTCTATAACAGAAGATATAATCAAAAGGAATAATGTAGCTGATTTTCAAAATTTTTTAAATAGAGCAGGAATAGAATGCAAATTGAAGGTAGTCAATACGCTAAATAAGCAAGTGTTAGCTTTTGATTTTGAAAATAAGAGTATTCCTTTCTGGGATATAGCTTCCACAGGAACAGAATCTTTGGCCTTATTCTATCTTTGGTTTCAGGATATACGAGAGCAAGGGAAGGTCTCTTTCCTATTTGTAGATGAGTTTGATGCTTTTTATCATTTTGAGCTTTCCAAACTCATTGTAGAAGAACTTAAAAACACACAGGTACAGTTTGTTCTTACCACTCACAACACCTCTATAATGACCAATGATTTATTACGTCCTGATTGTTATTTTCTAATGGATAAGCGGTCAATTGTTTCTTTAGCCAATGCTACAGACAAGGAACTGAGAGAGGCGCATAATCTTGAAAAAATCTACAAAAGTAATGGATTCCACATCGCATAAAATTCTTTTTGTAATGGAGGGAGCCAAAGAGGAAGTTGTAGTAAAGAGTCTTCAGGAAAACTTCTTTGTAGGTAGAACAATGATTACTTGTGTATTTGGTACAGTAATCTACGCACTATATAATGAGATAAAGCAAGACGCTTCTTTAGATGTTTTTTCTATTTTGAAAAAGCGTATAAGGGACTTAAAGGATTATAGCCGAGATACTTTCTCTGAAATTTATCTCTTCTTTGATTATGATGCACATGCCTCCAATGCCTCTCCTGTTAAGCTGGAGGCACTACTGAAAACCTTTGATAATGAGACAGAAAACGGCAAGCTCTATATCAGTTATCCTATGTTAGAGGCACTGAAGCATTACAATAATTGGCAGGATTTCAAAGATAAAATAGCAGCGTGTACAGCTGATTATAAAAGGATAGTCAATAAAGAATGTGCTCAGAAGTATATTGATTTTAAGACCTATAACAAAGAGACATGGAAAGCACTTATCATGGCACATCTTTGTAAGATGAATTATATAGTGTTAGGCCTTTATCAGTATCCTATAAAATATTTCTCCCAATTACTTATTTTTGAGAAGCAAAAAGAAAAATATGCCATAACTCAAAAGAAAGTAGGTGTACTGAGTGCGATACCTATTTTCCTGTATGAGTATTATGGTATAGAGAAAGCCAAAACAATTATTCTCTAAACATTCCTTGCTTTTTTCGTATTATTTTTGTAACTTTGCGCTCCCAATGAAAAAGAGGAAGCTACATATTCATGTCTTTGCTTTTTTACTGCTATTGAGCATGTTAAAAATAGCTTTTCCTGTCGGTGAATTTTTCCATAATCACCACTCAGGAAAGGAGTTATGTACCTATGCACATGGTAAAAAGTGCGAACATGATACCCATATCTCGCAGGCGGAAAAGCATCACGACTGCATGTTTTTCCAGTTGCACCAAAGTTTCGTCTTTACTACTTTTGTCTATCATCTTCTATCAGCGAATGATACCCTTGTGTTTTTCTTAAAAGAAGAAAAAACACAATCTTCTTCTATTCAACTCCTCTTAAGAGGCCCTCCTTTTTATAATGTTTAATGATTCAATGATTAATGATTAATAACCAAGTTTTCGTTAGGCTATTAATCATAGGGCATTATTGACCTTAATCATTAATCATTATTGACCTTAATCATTATTGGCATTAATCATTAATCATTATGAAAAAGCTATTAAGTCTTTTTCTCTTAGTTATGGGTTTTTCCCTATATGGGCAAGAGACCCTCAACCTAATAGTAGAAGACAAAGCAGGGCAGCCCTTGCCCAGTGCGGTTGTCCATTTCGTAGGAAAGCACTTTGTAAGTGATGCCAAAGGTAGGGTGAATATTTCCAATTTAGCCAAAGGGAAATATCCTATCAAGGTGAATTACTTAGGTTTTTTGGACTACGAGGCAATCGTTGCCATTCCTGCTGTTAATCCTTATAAAGTGGTCATGCAGGAGGAAGTCAATCAGCTTGCAGGAACTACCCTTATTGGACATGTAGCCAAACCTGTAACAGCCTCTGTGGCTATAGATAAGCCCAAGCTCCAACAAAAATCAGGAGAGGAGTTAGCCAAAGTACTCACTACAGTGGCAGGGGTTTCCATGATACAAACGGGAGCTACTATAGCCAAACCTGTTATTCATGGGCTACATAGTAACCGTATTTTGATTCTCAACAACGAGGTGCGCCAAGAAGGACAGCAATGGGGGGCTGACCATGCCCCTGAGATAGACCCTGCTGTAGCCGATAAGATTACGGTGATCAAGGGTGCCGATGCGGTGCGTTATGGCTCTGATGCCTTGGGAGGCGTAGTGGTGATTGCACCAAACCAGCTTCCTTATGGTGATGGGCTACACGGGCAGCTCTCTCCTTCCTTTGCCTCCAATGGACGAAAGTCGGGCACAACCCTCAAGCTGGAAAGTGGGCTGCCTGGGCTGCTCCACTGGGCATGGCGTGTGCAGGGAACGCTCAAGCGTTCGGGTGATATACACACAGCCGATTATATGCTGAACAATACCGCTGCTGCCGAGGCCAACTTTTCCGCAGCTATAGGTTTGCGACAGGAAGCAGGTAGTGCCGAGTTGTTCTATAGTCGATATGAGAATGAGAGTGGTGTCTTTTATGGATCACATATAGGCAACTTGGATGACCTATTAGCACGCTTTGAAATTGGTCGGCCACTTACCACCTATCCTTTTTCCTATAGTATAGAAGCTCCTAAGCAGAAAGTTATACATCATCTGCTCAAGGCTAAAGCTTACTATTTTCTTCCTTTCGGAGGAAAACTCACAGCCCAATATGCTTTCCAAAAGGATATTCGACAGGAATTCAGTGTGCGCCGATTGGATAGAACGCGTATTCCAGCCCTTAATATGTGGTTAACTACCCATCTGGCGGAGGTCTTTTGGGAGAATATAGATACCCAACATTGGAAAACTTTGGTAGGAGGTAGTTTTTCCTTACAAGATAACTATAACCAACCTGGAACGGGAGTGGTACCTGTGATTCCCAACTTTGCTTCAGTGGGCTATGGGGCTTTTGCAATAGAGAAGTATCATAAGGACAATTGGAATGCTGAGGCGGGTTTGCGTTATGACTATAAGTACCTCAGTGCCGATGGCTATGATATGTATTCCCAACGCTATGGGGGCGAACATGATTTTCATAATATCACCTATAGCTTAGGGGGGGCATGGCAAGCAACCCCTCACACGGCACTCAGTAGCAACATAGGCGTGGCCTGGAGAGCACCTCAGGTCAACGAACTCTATAGCAGTGGCTTGCATCACGGAGCAGGGACTTATAATCTGGGTGAGGCCTCACTGAGTCCTGAAACAGGCGCCAAATGGATTACCTCTCTAAGCTATACCCACCCAGAGAGAGGTATATATCTTACAGCCGATGCCTATGTACAGCTCATTAAGAACTATATCTATGACTATCCTACAGGGGAGACACGTACCTTGTTCTCTGGGGTATATCCTATATTCCAGTATACCCAAGCCGATGCCCTCTTTCGTGGAGTTGATATAGATGCTTCGCTAAGGCTTGCTCAGTGGGGAGCGTTCGCTCAGCGTATTTCCTATGGACTACGGGGGTCGGTAGTCTTTGCCAATGAGCTAAAGACAGATAGGTATTTCCCTTTTATACCTGCCCCACGCCTGAGCCAGTCTTTGGAATGGAAAGCCCAACCTAAAGGCTTATTTCAGACCTTGGAAGCAAGTATAGGTCATACCTTTGTAGCCAAGCAGACGCGCTTTGAGCCTTCTCAGGAACTGGTAGCCACCACCCCCGATGCCTATCACCTTTTTGAGGCAGCTGTGGGAGGTACCATAGCCATAGGGGAGCAGCAGACCCTCTCGGTACGGCTCTCTTGTGAAAACCTTTTCAATCAGCTATATAAGGAATACACCAATCGTTTCCGCTATTACGCCCACGACTTAGGGCGCAATGTATATCTGAGGTTGAATTATAATTTTTAAAAATATTGTTGAATACTAAAATTAGAAAAAAATGAAAAAAATAACAAATGTACTTAGAAAGTTCTCTTTCGTAGCACTTTCTGCCGCTTTACTCTTTTCTTGTTCCAAAGAGGATAAAAATGATGAAAATGTTCCTGCTCCTAAAATAGAAGAATTGGAGTTAGGACATGAAAACTCTAAAATAGGTCATATAGGTGATGATGTACATATAGAAGCCCTCTTCTCTGCCGAAGGAATGATTAAGGAGACCAAACTACAGATTACTTATGCCAATGGGGAGTCTTCTTTCAAGATAGAGGAGATTTCTACTGAATTTGTAGGGAAAAAAGGAGGGAAAATACACAAACATGTGGATATTCCTGCCGATGCTAAAGAGGGAAATTATGATTTCTTATTCTCTGTTACCGACCAAAAAGGTCAAACAACCTCTGTCAAGGAGGTCTTGAAGGTAGAGAAGAAAAGAGATTTTACCGAGAATGAGACTCTTTCACTTGCAACCTTGCAATTAGGAGTGTTAAACAAAAGTATTGCTCTAAAGAAGGACGATTTTATAGCCAAATTTAGCAATGGGAATGTTGCTTATGAGCAGTCCAATCCTTTTGAACCCTTGGTGTATGAGGCCACTCGCCAAGAAGCACCTTTTGCAAAATATAAAGTAGCGGTTAGCTTTGCGAATGTATTTGATTTAGATATTCGCCCTTATCAAAGCTATGACGGAGTGGATAGTATTACCATCACTCCCTTAGATGCTACAGGAGAAGAAGCTAAGAATGACCAACCTAAAGAGATTTTTGAGTATTTTGAGCAGTATATCTCTTTCTTCTGTGGCAAACCTTATCAATATATCCGAGAAAATGATGATAAGGGGTATTCCGTGAAAAACTTTACGAAGGAAGAGTTCTACGCTACTTTTTCTAACAAGGAGCTAAAAGAAACAGACGCAGAGATCCTTTGGAATGCAAATCCTAATAAGCCTGCTGTGGAAAGCTCTAAAGCAAAGAATACGCCTATTGTGAAGCTAAAATATAAGCGCGAGAGTAATACTTACGAACTTTCCTTTGAGTTCAACCGACCTGCTGATTATACAAACAACTTAAAACAAAATTAAAAAAACAATAAGATGAAACACTTATTAAGCACACTAAGGACAGTACTAGCTGCTACTCTTTTAGGGGTAGCAATTACCTCATGTAGTAAAGATCCACAGAAACCTAATAATGAAAAAGAGGACAAAGGTCATGAGGATCCCACTAGAGTAGAATTTGTTATCCGCAGAGGACACCTTCATGGGGTACGCTTCCATGGAGATCCTGAAAGTATCATAGCACCTGTGCAAAGGTTCAAGTTTGAACTGGATCAAACGACCAAAAACTGGGTACGTAAGGATATGGATGGGAAGATACTAACCGAGGCCTCTCCTGTGGTAATGATAGAGGGGGCACACTATGCCATGGAAATTGTCTATTACAATAGCAAAGGCGAGCGTATGAACCACGAGTTTACAAGTGCACAGATGCTCCCTATTCACCAGCACTTCTTTGAAGTAAAGAGCTATACCGATACCAAAACTCAACAAGAAAGTACTGATACAGCTTCTTTATTTACTTATACCTATCGTGATACAGATCCTGAACAAGTACCTATCGGAGACCTAATTGATGAAAAAAATAGTACCAAACGTTCTGTACTTACCGACAATCCTTTGGGATTGAAAGGCTATTTTGCTCCTGGAAAAGCCTATGCAAAATATGATATAAGAGTAAGTCTTTTCCATGTATTAAGAGGAACTAAAAATAAGAATAATCAACAAGGAGAATTTTATGCTTTTAATGCTCCTGGTGATGAGTTGAAAGCACGTAGTACTACCGATTTCTCTCAGAAGATACCAGTACAAGTGATTACTTCTATCTCCTCTGGAGGGAAAGAAGACACTGCTCGCTATTACAAAGAGATAGCTGACTACTATGGCATTACTCCTGAAAGAGTAAAAGCGCTTATAGATGAAGCACGAGATAAACATGATTCTGCTACTTACTGGATGTAAGATAGAGAACAACAGTAGTAAGGGCGAATGGCAATTCGCCCTTACTGTTTTTAGTCCTAACTCTAAAAAGCCCAAATACTAACCACTAACGACTAACCTCTTATTAAAGAATCTTAATTTTATTCATAAATAAAACTTAAACTTGGCTACTAATTCATTTTTTTATTTTACTTTTGCGAAAAATTCGGTATGAAAGGAATTATCTTGGCAGGAGGTTCAGGCACAAGGCTTTACCCTATCACCAAAGGGGTCTCCAAGCAGTTGCTACCTATCTATGATAAACCTATGATTTACTATCCGTTATCGGTGCTGATGCTCTCTGGTATTAGAGATATACTCATTATAACTACCCCTGAGGATGCAGCAGCTTTCCATCGTTTGCTTGGGGACGGAAGTCAATGGGGACTTAATCTTTCTTATGCTGTACAGCCTTCACCTGATGGTTTGGCGCAGGCCTTTATCATCGGAGAGGAATTTATCGCAGGGGATGATGTGTGCTTGATCTTAGGAGATAATATCTTCTATGGACAGTCCTTTTCTCAAATGCTCTCTCAGGCAGTAGTCAATGTGCAAGAGGAGCAAAAGGCAACCGTCTTTGGCTATTATGTAAAAGACCCTGAGCGCTATGGCGTGGCTGAGTTTGATGCGGAAGGTAATGTTCTTTCAATAGAAGAAAAACCTAAAGATCCAAAGTCCAATTATGCTATTGTAGGCCTATATTTCTATCCTAACAAAGTGGTAGAGGTAGCCAAACAGATAAAGCCTTCTGCACGAGGAGAATTGGAGATTACTTCGGTAAACCAAGCATTCCTCCAAACAAAAGAACTCAAAGTGCAACTCTTAGGTCGTGGTTTTGCTTGGCTGGACACAGGTACACATGATTCTCTGACCGAGGCAACCAACTTTGTAGAGACCTTGGAAAAACGACAAGGATTGAAAATCTCTTGTTTGGAAGAGATTGCTTACCGAAAAGGTTGGATTAGTAAGGAAAAGCTCAAGGAACTGGCCCAGGAGCTCTCTAAGAATGGTTATGGGCAGTATTTGTTAGACTTAGTAAAATAAATCTAAATAGCTAAAAATGAATATTATACAGACAGATATAGAAGGAGTTGTTATCATAGAACCCAAAGTCTTTGCCGATGAGAGGGGCTATTTCTTTGAATCTTTCTCTCAGCAAAGATTTATAGAAAACGTGTGTAGTACCACCTTTGTGCAAGACAACGAATCCAAATCTACCTATGGGGTACTTAGAGGCTTGCACTTTCAAAAGCCACCTTATGCACAGTCTAAACTTGTTAGAGTAGTTAGTGGTGCCGTATGGGATGTAGCAGTAGATATACGCGAAGGGTCGCCTACCTTTGGGCGTTATGTAGGGGTAGAGCTTACAACAGAGAACAAGAGACAGTTCTTTATACCGCGCGGTTTTGCTCATGGTTTTGTAGTGCTAAGTCCAGAGGCAGTTTTCCAATATAAGTGTGATGCTTATTATGCACCCGCCCATGAGGGTAGTGTTCTTTGGAGCGATGCGACTATTGCCATAGATTGGAAAATTCCAACAAAAGATATCATTCTGTCTGAAAAAGACAAGCAAAGTCCTCTTCTAAAGGATGCTTGGTTATTTGATTACAAAGAAAAATTATATTAAAACATATATGAAAAATATACTCATCACAGGAGCAAGTGGACAACTTGCTATGGAAATTCACCAAGAATTACCTAAGTCCGCTACAAATCACTATATTTTTACCACAAGAAATGAGTTGGACGTAACCAATGTAGACAAGATCAATGCTTTCTTTAAAAAGCATAACATAGAGCTTGTGATCAATTGCGCTGCTTATACCAATGTCAATGGTTCTGAGATGGATAAAGAAACAGCCAACTTGGTCAATCACTTGGCTGTAAAAAATATCGCCCAAGCGTGTACAGAACACAAGAGCGCTTGTATTCACCTCTCTACCGATTATGTATTTGCAGGAGATAAGAATACCCCTTATACAGAAACTGATGCCACTTCTCCTCTGGGAGCTTATGGACAAACGAAGTTATTGGGAGAGAGTGCGTTGCAACATTCCGATATTGATTTCTTAATCCTAAGAACCTCTTGGCTTTACTCTGCCTTTGGAAACAATTTTGTAAAAAATATCTTGCGTATCAGCAAAGAACGCAAAGAACTCAAAGTGGTATTTGATCAGGTAAGTACACCTACTTATGCCAAAGACTTAGCGCGCTTTATTATCTTTGTGATTGAAAATAAGCTATATAGGGGCAGACAAGATGTATATCACTTCTCTAATGAAGGGGTGTGCTCTTGGTACGATTTTGCTGTAGAAATACTCAAGCTTGCCGGTAGCGATTGTAAGGTAATTCCTTGTAGAACAGAAGATTTCCCAACACCTGCAGCGCGCCCTGCCTATTCTGTATTGGATAAAAACAAACTCAAAACGGATTTCAATTTCTTCATTCCTTACTGGAGAGATTCTTTAATATCCTTGATGTCTCAAAATACTTCCTTAATATAAGATGAAGCATATTTTAATCACTGGCGGAGCAGGCTTTATTGGGGCTAACTTTGTAGTGTATTTTGCACAGAAATATCCCGATTATCATTTGGTAAATTTAGACAAACTCACTTATGCGGGGGATTTGGCGAACCTTACCGAGGTAGAACATGCTCCTAACTATACTTTTGTAAAGGGGGATATCTGTGATAGAAAACTCATAGAGTCTCTCTTTAAGCAATATGATTTCCAAGGAGTGATTCACTTTGCAGCCGAATCTCATGTGGATAACTCTATCGCTAATCCTGATGCTTTTATCACCACCAATATACATGGGACTTTTACCCTCTTGGATGTAGCACGCCACCACTGGATGGAGGCTCCTTTTGTAGTCAAAGAAGCCTACAAAGAGGCGCGTTTTCACCATATCTCTACCGATGAGGTATATGGTACTTTGGGGGAGATAGGTCTCTTTACCGAGACAACTCCTTATGCGCCTAATTCGCCTTATAGTGCCTCCAAAGCCTCTTCGGACATGATTGTCAGGGCTTACTTCCATACTTATGGTATGAATGTAACTACTTCCAATTGCTCTAATAACTATGGGCCTAAGCAGCATAAGGAAAAACTGATTCCTACTATTATTCGCAAGGCCCTACAGGGAGAAGCTATTCCTATCTATGGAGACGGGAAAAATATACGTGACTGGCTTTATGTCTTAGACCATTGTACAGGGATAGACTTAGTCTTCCACAAAGGAAGAGCAGGGGAGACCTATAATATAGGCGGGCGCAACGAACGTGATAACCTCTTTATTGCAGGGCATATCTGTGAATTGTTAGATCAAAAACGCCCCTTGGCAGAAGGCAAGTCTTACAAAGACCTGATTACCTTTGTCAAAGACCGTGCGGGACACGACCGTCGCTATGCTATTGATGCTACCAAACTCGAAACCGAACTTGGCTGGCGTGCTCAGGAAAACTTTGAAACAGGGATTGTCAAGACCATTGATTGGTACCTCTCTTATTTTAAGGATTTGCTATAGCCACAGTGGCTTTTTATTATGAAAGATATTGTCAAAGGCTACTTATGTGCCTTTATCTCGGCATTTACCTATGGACTGATTCCGCTTTTTATGATTCCTATCAAGAAAGCGGAAGCATTCTCGGTAGATGCCACTCTTTTTTACCGCTTCCTAATCGCCAGCGGATCTATTCTCTTATTCCTTTTCTATCAGAAGGAAAGGCTTCGTATAAGTTTTCGTGAAGGGCTTATTATGAGTGTCTTGGGCTTGCTCTATGCGCTTTCAGCAGAATTTCTATTCTTAGCTTATGACTACCTCAGCCCAGGGATAGCCTCTACGATCTTCTTTTGTTATCCGATTATTGTAGCTTTGGTATTGGTACTCTTCTATAAGGAGAGGATTACCTTGCCAACAGTACTCTCTCTACTCTTGGTAGTGGTCGGGGTAGGAGTACTGAGTATCAAGGAGGGAGCTGTGATCAACTATATAGGGTTGGGTATCTCTTTGCTTGGAGCTTTGGTATATGCGCTTTATATCTTAATTATCAATAAGGTACGTATAGAAGCCTCAGGAGTGAAAGTCTCTTTTTATTCCATGTTGTTTTCCTCGCTGTATTTCTTAGTTAAAGCGCTTATCTTAGGAAGAAGTATTGCGATTCCTTCCTTATCCTTAGCAGGAGACATTACTTTATTTGCTTTTGTTACTACGTCCCTTTCCTTAGTAGCCTTAGTGTATGCGGTACGCTATATAGGTTCTACTCCTACGGCGATTATGGGGGCCTTTGAACCTATCGTAGCGGTGCTTATCAGTGTGGGACTCTTCGGAGAAGCCCTTACTTCGTCTCTTATCATAGGGGGTATGGTCATCATCACTGGAGTACTGATAGATATTATCTTTAGAAAGCATTAAATAAGGCACTAACATTCTTCTGGATAAAAAGTCCAACCTTTGAGTTTCTCCTTCTTATACTTCTTCATAAAAGCTTCCTCTACCCATATGCTACGAAGGCTATCCTTGTTATAGAAAAAAGTGCTTTCTTTAGAGTGATTCGTGATATGTAGTAACTTGTGCTCTGTTTCTATCAGGGTATTATTGGAATATATCTTTGCAGGCACCCACTCAAATGTCCCTGGACACTGTTTTTCAAAGAAATCCATGGCTCTTTTGTTTAGCAAATAGATATAGACTTTATCAATGGATATACAATCCCATTTGGCGACAATAGCTTCAAAGTCGCTAAAGTCAATCCGAATATTCAAGTGTATAGGTTCAGGATCTTCGAACATAATATAATCGGCAATAGAACCTTTTACAGACTGAAAAGTACCATATGCTCTATTTGGATAATTGTTGGAAGTGCCTATGGTATATAGCATTTTATTAGGTGTTTGATTGTTAATGAGAGTTATATTGTATAGTATACTCAATAATTTATCTATTCTGTGTTTTTAAAATGGTGTCCATATCTTTTTCAGTTAATTCAATAAAAACCTTATGAGGCGTATATAGCAGTACTTTTATAAAGATGCTTTCATTTATAAAATTTTGTAAAAAAGAATAGACGTTAGAGTGTAGTGTTATTTATGTTATAGTATTTTTGATTCTATTAGCTGTATATTACGAAGTATGATCTATAAAATTACGCTATCATAAGAGTATTTAAGTTCTTGTTCTAATTTGTGAATTGTATTTAAGTAATTTTCTATAAGATAATCACTCATTTTTGTTGTATTTATATAGTTCTTTAATATAGTCAATAACTCTTTTGTTACTTGGAAAGGGATTTTTTCTTTAGTAGATAGTATTTTTTTTACTTCTGTATGAAAATTTTCGATTGATTTCTTTTTAGGACTTATATTAGGCATCAAAATCAAATAGTTCCATCTTCCCTTCCAAGAGCTATATTGAGGGAAAGAGGAAATGTTTAATGATACATAGTAATTTACCTTTTTGAGAGAGGTAGCTTCCTTAAAGAAATTAAAAACCTTGTCAGAAGGATATAGCTTATATCGCCAAACCATATTCCCTATACTTGATATAATATTAATTAGCATACATGTATTGGTTGAGAATGTTTTCCCTATGGCAACTAAGTGTTCCGCCAAAATAGCATCTGTTAGTATGGGAATGTAGAATGTAGAAAACTCTTTTCTTGGGAATCTTTCAAAAGCAGACGTTATTTTTTCCAAATCCTCCTCATTATATGATTTCCAAAGGTATAATTTATCCCTTAAGTCTTCTAATATCTTTATTTTCTGTTGCATAAAAGTTACTTTTTGATTGATATAGTCATTCAAAATATTCATCAAATTCACTCATATTTCTCTGTCTTTAAAAGAGGAACGCCGATAATAAAAAGGATTATCGGCGTTGTAGATTATTAGTCATTAGTCACTTGCCACTAACTAAGGAAGTCAATGATATCGCTAGCAATCATCGTGTTCTTCTTGGTATTTCTTACGTAGGTATCGGCGGCTTTTCCGTGGATATATACTCCCACAATAGCGGCATTGAGTGGTGTATAGCCCTGAGATAAAAGCCCTGTAATCACCCCTGTAAGCACATCACCACTGCCTGCGGTGGCAAGGGCAGGGTTTCCGGTGGAGTTCACCCAGAAGTGATCCCCGTCAGTAATCATGGTGAAAGCTCCTTTAAGAACCAAGATGATTTTGTGTTTCTTGGCAAACTCTTTGGCTTTTGCTTGACGGTCAAGGTCATCAGACCATTTGCCAATGAGGCGTTCCAATTCCTTGGGGTGTGGAGTGAGGATCGCATTCTTAGGGAGTGCACGCTGTAGATCTTCGCTGGAAGCAACAAGATTAAGTGCATCGGCATCAATAACAAATGGTACATTAGGGAATGTTCTAAGCAGGGCGGCTAAAGTTCCCTGTGCATAGGCGGAAGTACCCATACCTATACCTATACCTATAGCATTGGGAGAGAAAGGAATATCAGTAGGGGCAAGTTCTTCTTCTTGGGAGGAGGTCAGCACCATAGCCTCTGGTAGGGCAGTTTGTGCGATTTGATAGCCACACTTAGGCAACACTAGGGTGAGCAGGCCTGCACCACTGCGAAGGGTGGCCTTACCACTAAGAACAGCGGAGCCTATCTTGCCATAGCTGCCTCCTACGATAAGGGCATGGCCATAGGTGCCTTTGTTGGTAAAGCGGTGGCGGGTACGTAGTAGGCGCTTGAGTTCTTTCTCCGTAGTATAGTCGTATTCGGTATTGACTTCCTTGAGATAGTCAAAGGAGAGGGGCAGAGGTAGTACTTCCCAATAGGGGATATAGCGGCCTGTCTGGGGAAGAAGGAAGGGGAGCTTAGGCGCAAAGAAAGTTAGTACCACATGAGGAGTTACAAATACATCTTTGTCCTCTCTATCACCGCCTAAGAAGAGACCTGAAGGTACATCTATGCTGATGATGAGTCCTTTTTGGCGGTTGATTTCTTCAAAAACGCGTTGTACCCAAGGGGAAACCTTACGAGAGAGACCTATACCAAAGATAGCATCAATGGTGATAGGCTGGGTTCCATTGTATTTGTTAGCGACAAAGTCTTCAAAGCCCTTAGCGGGTTTGCCCTTGATGGGTTGGAAGTGTTTGTCGTTGGCTTGTAGATAGTCTTCGGAGGTCGTAGGCTGGGAGACAGAGGTAATTTCTACCTGAGGGAAATTTTCCTTAAGCAGTTCTAAGTTTTTGGTAAAGTCAGCCGAATGAATTTCGCTGAAAGGAACAATAGTTACTTTTACTTTTTTACCAGCTTGCGAAAGTAGGCGTGCCAGCGCTAGGCCATCGCCGCCATTATTGCCTACCCCTGCATAGATATGGTAAGGGTTATCATTGGGAAGGTTTTTCTTGATCCATGCCATAAGATTGTTGGCGGCTCTTTCCATCTGATCCCAAGAGGTAATTTGTTGTTCCTCAATAGTGCGCTCGTCCGCAGCGCGCATTTGCTCATTAGTAAGTATTTTCATAAGTGAATTATTTAAAGAATTAGTAAAATGTTCTTTGTCAAAGGGTTAAGTAATTAATATTTCTAAAATAAGATAGGATCGCTTCCTTGAGTAGCACTTGTTGTTCCTGTTCTGTCAAGCTCAGGTGATCCTTTACTCTTCTATAAAAAGGCCAACCTTCCTTGTCTTTGTACTCCAAAAAGTAATATCCAAAAGGAGCTAGTACGCAGCAAGTGGCTATATGAATAAGGTTGATTTTGTCCTCCTTGGAGAAGACCTCATGAGGTTTTCCAAGCTCTTGAATACCAATCAAATAGAGGATTCTATCTATATCTAACTGCATAGGCAGAGAGAAATCCTCCTTGAGCTTTTGGGTGAGGATTTCCCACTGCTGACTAAGTGTTTTTTCAGTTGTCACAGGGTTGTTCTAAGGGAGAGCAAATATACTAATTTTTATGCAATTTAAAGATATGAACAGTTTTTATAATTTTGTTAAAAACTTTTACTTGTTGATAATCAATTGGTTAAGGGTTTATGTGAAATTATTTTTTATCTATTGTTGGTGTTTTCAATTTTTTTTTATAATTTTGTAGTTCAGTTTAGAACATAGAAAAAGAAGAACATGAAAAAAATTGTTACAAGTATAGCTGTTATTAGTTTGCTCGCTGCTTGTGGCGAAAAAGCTGCTGAGGGGAAGGTTGATTATGCAGTACTCTCTGGTAAAGTTTCCTCTGTAGATGCCAAAGGGGAAAACCAAAAATTACTTCTATTACAGAATGATGAGGTTGTAAAGGAGATTCCTGTACAGGCCGATGGTACTTTCCGTGATACCATTCGCGAAATTGGAGACAATCATTTCTACTATCTTGTAGAGAATCCTGCAGTACAGACGCCTCTCTATCTGGCCAATGGTACCAATATGGAGCTTACTCTCAATGAAGAAGTGAGCAAGACTATGGTGTCTGGTAGCCAGACTAAGCAGACCCAATATTTAATAGAGCGTAATAGCTTTATTAATGACCGAATCAATGGGGCTGATTCCAACCTCTTTGGGCAAAAACCACAAGAATTTAAGGAAAATGTCAAGGCTTTCTTTGCAGAACTTGACAAAAAACTAAAGGCTTACGGCTTTGACGAAGAGTTTGTAAAGAACCAAGAGAAATGGACAAACTACAAGTTCGTAGAATACCTAACTATATTCCCTACTTATCACAGATATACCTCTGGCAATGAAGCTATTTTGCCTGATGATTTCTATGCAGAAAGAGATGGTATTGACTATGACAATGCTGAAGAGTTCCGCACCATAGATACTTATCGTGATTTAGTGCGTAGTAAATTCTATACCATTATTAATAATCCTAATGATGCAGAGAATATAAAGAAATTTATCTCTGAGGTGAATGCTTTGAAATCCGACAATATCCGTGCTGATTTGGCCAAGGGGACTTTTCAATTAATCTCACCTAATAGTACAGTGAACAAGGAAATATTTGATTTTATCAATAAGAATGTAACTGATGAAAAGGTGAAAGAAGCTGCCAAAAAAGCCTATGATGTAGCTACTAAGCTAACCTCAGGCAGTCCTTCTCCTAAGTTCTCTAACTATGAAAACTTCAATGGAGGTACTACCTCTTTGGACGATTTCAAAGGTAAAGTAACTTATATAGATATATGGGCTACTTGGTGCTTACCTTGTCGTGGAGAAATTCCTGCTCTTAAGGAATTAGAAAAGAAATTCCATGGCAAAGATGTTGCTTTTGTAAGCATTTCTATAGATCAGAACAAAGACGAATGGAAAGAGTTCGTTAAGAGCGAAGACCTAAAAGGGGTACAACTTTTTGCTGAAAATGCTTTTGAGTCTCAGTTTATCCAAGACTATGGTATCCGCCAAATTCCTACTTTTATTATCATAGACAAAGAAGGTAAAATCGTCAATGCTGATGCACCACGTCCTTCAAGCGATGAGATCACAGGTCTCTTAGAAGGATTATTGAAAAAGTAATAGACATAATTTTTATACCTAATAAGAAGGCTGTCCCCCAAGGGCAGTCTTTTTTTGTTAAAAAGTAAAAAATGAAAAGTAAAGAGGAGGTAGTATTCTAGCGAGGTATCTAAACTACTGTATTCCTCTACTTCTAATAGTTAAAAAACATCTAAACTTTCACCAGTGCAAAAACATTGCGCAACGACATCGTATCTTTGCACACGTAAAACAAAGAACTAATGTTTGAAAAGCAGCTAATTTCTCAGGCTTTTCCTTCTTATCTGAATCAAGATGCCGCCATGTTGGTCGATTTTCTTATCAAAAGAGAGGCTTGCTTTGAGGATATCTTAGGAGAAGAGAGGGTCGTGCTCAGGGGTGAGAGTCTTATCATTCCTAAGAGAGTGTATTTTGGTCAATACC
>CAURXJ010000028.1:0-27278 GCA_963528845.1 uncultured Capnocytophaga sp.
ATGTAAAGAACATGGTTACTGGTGCTGCTCAGATGGACGGTGCTATCCTTGTGGTTGCTGCTACCGATGGGCCTATGCCTCAAACTCGTGAGCACATCCTTTTGGGTCGTCAGGTAGGTATTCCTCGTATCGTTGTGTTCCTTAACAAAGTGGATATGGTGGATGACCCTGAACTATTGGAACTCGTAGAAATGGAAGTACGCGAATTGCTCTCTTTCTATGATTACGATGGTGACAATGGTCCTGTAATCCAAGGTTCTGCTCTTGGGGCTCTTAACGGAGAACAAAAATGGGTAGATACTGTAATGCAGCTTATGGACGCTGTAGACAACTGGATCGAACTTCCACAACGTGATATTGACAAACCTTTCTTGATGCCTATCGAGGACGTATTCACTATCACTGGTCGTGGTACTGTGGCTACAGGTCGTATCGAAACTGGTATCGCTAACACTGGTGACGCTGTTGAAATCATCGGTATGGGAGCTGATAAGCTTACCTCTACTATCACTGGGGTTGAGATGTTCAAGAAAATCCTTGACCGTGGTGAAGCTGGTGACAACGTAGGTCTCCTACTCCGTGGTATCGACAAAAAAGATATCCGTCGTGGTATGGTAATCTGCAAACCAGGTTCTGTAAAACCTCACGCTAAGTTCAAAGCTGAAGTGTATATCTTGAAAAAAGAAGAAGGTGGACGTCACACTCCATTCCACAATAACTACCGCCCTCAGTTCTACGTACGTACAACCGACGTTACTGGTACTATCAACCTTCCTGAAGGTGTAGATATGGTAATGCCTGGGGATAACCTTACCATTACTGTAGAATTACTACAACCTATCGCTCTTAACGTAGGTCTTCGCTTCGCTATCCGTGAAGGAGGTCGTACCGTAGGTGCTGGTCAGGTAACTGAAATCCTTGACTAAGAAATCTTGATTTCATAATATTAAATGTTTCAAAAAGGGTTTTGGCAACAAAACTCTTTTTATACGGGTGTAGTTCAAGGGTAGAATAGTGGTCTCCAAAACCATTGATGGGGGTTCGAATCCCTCCACCCGTGCCATATATAGTTTTTTATAAACTGACAAAACGAATCGTAATGATCAACTATATCAAAGAATCTTATACAGAACTAACACAGAATGTTACCTGGACTCCCTTCAATGAGGCACAACGCCTACTATGGGTGGTAACTATATTCTCCGTTATTTTTTCTTTATTCATTGCTGGCGTGGACTTCCTCTTTGAAAGCTTCATCGCTCAGATTTTTAAAATTTTCTAAATGGCAGTCCTTGAAAAAAATTGGTATGTAGTACGTGCTGTAAGTGGCCAAGAGAACAAAGTAAAGAACTACATAGAGTCTGAAATTAGCCGATTGGGCTATGGCGACTATGTAGAGCAGGTGCTTGTGCCTACTGAAAAGGTACCACAGCTTCGCAATGGAAAGAAAGTCAATGTAGAAAAAGTGTTCTTCCCTGGATATGTGATGATCAAAGCAGACCTCTCTGGGGAAATCTCTCACTTGATTAAGGGAATCTCCGGAGTGATTGGTTTCTTAGGAGAAACAAAAGGAGGAGCTCCTACTCCTATCCGCAAGTCCGAAGTCAATCGAATGCTCGGTATTGTAGATGAGCTACAAGAAAAAGTGGATACAGTTCTTATCCCTTATGAAGTAGGGGAGTCTGTCAAGGTTATCGATGGACCTTTCAATGGCTTTACCGGCAATGTGGATAAGGTAAATGAGGAAAAACGCAAGCTCGAGGTGATTGTTAAAATCTTCGGTCGTAAAACCCCACTTGAGCTCAGCTATACACAAGTAGAAAAAATATAACAAACTTCGCTCTAAAGCGGAATATACATTTTAAAGAATTATAAATTAAAGTTGAACAATGGCAAAAGAATTACACAAAGTAGTTAAACTACAAGTTAAGGGAGGTGCTGCGAATCCTTCGCCACCGGTTGGACCTGCCTTGGGGGCTGCTGGAGTTAACATCATGGAGTTCTGTAAGCAATTCAATGCGCGCACTCAGGACAAGCCTGGTAAAGTATTACCTGTTGTTATCTCTGTTTACAAAGATAAATCTTTTGATTTTGTAATCAAGACCCCACCTGCGGCAGTTCAACTCTTGGAAGCAGCCAAAATTAAGGGAGGTTCTGGAGAGCCTAACCGTAAAAAGGTAGCCAATATCACTTGGGATCAAGTACGCGCTATCGCTGAAGATAAATTGCCTGACCTCAGTGCTTTCACTATTGAGAAGGCTATGAGCATAGTGGCAGGTACCGCTCGTTCTATGGGTATCACAATCACTGGAGATAAACCTTTTTAATTGATTGATTATGGCAAAACTGACAAAGAAATACAAAGAGGCTTTATCTAAAATAGAAGCTGACAAATTATATAGCCTTGCAGAAGGAAGCAAAAAAGTAAAAGAAGTTTCTTTTACTAAGTTTGATGCTTCTGTGGATATCGCAGTAAGATTGGGGGTTGACCCTCGTAAAGCGAACCAGATGGTACGTGGTGTAGTGACTCTTCCTCACGGAACTGGTAAAGATGTACGCGTATTGGCGCTCGTTACTCCTGACAAGGAAGCTGAAGCTAAAGCTGCCGGTGCTGACTATGTAGGGCTTGACGAATACTTGCAGAAAATCAAAGACGGCTGGACTGATGTAGATGTTATTGTTACTATGCCTGCTGTAATGGGTAAATTGGGACCTTTGGGGCGTGTGCTCGGTCCTCGTGGGCTTATGCCTAACCCTAAAACAGGTACTGTAACTATGGAAATCGGTAAGGCTGTTCAAGAAGTAAAAGCAGGGAAAATAGACTTCCGTGTGGATAAAACAGGGATTGTTCATGCTTCCATCGGAAAAGTATCCTTCACTGCTGAAAAACTTACTGAGAATGCCACTGAGCTCCTTCAGACCCTCATTAAGCTAAAACCTACTGCCGCTAAGGGTACTTATATCAAGTCTATCTACTTGTCAAGTACTATGAGCCCCAGTGTAGCTATAGATACAAAAGCAGTCTAACAAGTAGTTAAAAGAGAAAATTATGACAAAAGAAGAAAAATCAGTAGTAATAGAGGATTTAACCGCTCAGTTAGCAGCCAATCATGTGATCTATCTGGCAGACCTCACCGGACTCAATGCAAAGGAGACTTCCGACCTTCGTCGCGCTTGTTTCAAAGCTAATATCAAACTCGCTGTAGTAAAAAACACTTTCTTAGCAAAAGCTATGGAAGCCTCTGACAAAAATTTCGGAGATCTTCCTTCTGTACTCAAAGGAAATACTTCCGTGATGTATGCCGAAGTGGGAAATGCTCCAGCTAAGTTGATTAAAAACTTTAGAAAAAAATCTGAAAAACTCCTTCTCAAAGGAGCTTATATAGAAGAAGCTGTATTCATCGGCGATGACCAGTTGGACGCTCTCTCTTCTATCAAATCCAAAGAGGAACTTATCGGAGATATCATTGCCCTCTTGCAATCGCCTGCTAAAAACGTTGTTTCTGCTCTTAAGTCTGGAGGAGGAAAAATCGCAGGTATTGTTAAAACACTCTCTGAACGTTAATAGCACACACATTAATTTTATTTATAAACCATTAAAAAACGATAGAAATGGCAGATTTGAAAAATTTCGCAGAACAATTAGTAAATTTGACAGTTAAGGAAGTAAACGAGCTTGCTCAAATCCTTAAAGATGAGTATGGTATAGAACCTGCAGCTGCTGCTGTAGCTGTAGCTGCTGGCCCTGCTGCTGGCGCTGGAGAAGCTGCTGCTGAAAAAACTGAATTTGATGTAATCCTCAAAAATGCAGGAGCTAACAAATTGGCAGTAGTGAAATTAGTAAAAGACCTTACTGGTCTTGGACTAAAAGAAGCTAAAGAAGTAGTAGATGGAGCTCCTTCTAAAGTGAAAGAAGGTATTTCTAAAGCAGACGCTGAAAACCTTAAGAAATCACTAGAAGAAGCTGGTGCAGAAGTAGAATTAAAATAATTCTTTTCTTAGTTTTTACAATACGAAAGTCTCTTCCCCCGTGGGGAAGAGATTTTTTATTGAAGCTCTTTTACCGAGTGGACTTACTGCCCCAAATCTGCCGAAGACGCTTCTCGTATTGCTTAGGATCGAGTACTACCTCGGGTTTTCCTTTGCCATTGTACAGTACCAAAGCAGCTATATAGGGCAGCTTCTCTGTGTCAATAATCCACGATTTCTCCCCGTCTATCCGTATGATACCTCCGTGTAGGGTAATCCCACAGAAACAGTTCTCTGAAGCAGCAGGAAGTAGGGAGGAGATGCGTGCCTTAATTTCCTTATACTCTGGGTGTTCCTGTGCATACTTATAGTAGGTGGCATCTTCGGCAAAGATGACCACTCGCTTAGGATTTTTTAGATGGATTCCTGTGCGAAGATTCGTATCACGCGGAATCTCAGTCACATAGGAGGGCTTACAGCCTACTATTAGCAGGGCTAAAAATAGCAGCTTTCTCATAAGATAGTATTTGGTTAGGTTCAAGAGGACAAATATACAAAAAAGCAAAGAAAAACGGAAGAATTATCCAAATATTTTTTACCTTTGTCACATGAAAATAGAAGTATTAAAATCAAAAATCCACCGTGTAAAAGTAACCGGTGCAGACTTGGATTATATAGGGAGCATCACTATCGATGAAGCTCTTTTGGAAGCGGCCAACCTCATCGTAGGAGAGAAGGTCTCTATCGTGAATGTCAATAATGGCGAGCGTTTCGAGACATATATCATTCGGGGTGAGCGAAACTCTGGTACCATTACCCTCAATGGCCCTGCCGCTCGCAAGGTACAGAAGGGGGATATTGTAATCATTATCTCCTATGCTCTTATGGATTTCGAAGAGGCCAAAACCTTCCAACCTACGGTCATCTTCCCTGATGAGCAAACAAACCGATTAATGATTGATACCAACAGTAATTAATATCAGTATCATTAATTTGTAAAAAAATTTTGGATAAAAGTTTTTTTGTTCAGATTTTTTCTTATCTTTGCCCTATATTTAAAATTAAAACTTATGAGTTTATTCGGAAAGATCTTCCAAGGAGTAACCGAGGAAGTGAAACTAAACGAACAAGAATCCTTCGCAGGGATTGCTCTTGCTATGGCAGGAGCCGATGGTAACGTAGGCCATGGAGAGTGGGACGAAATCGTGAATTACATGAACCGTCTTCGTATCTATGACAGCTACACTGGCTCTGCTTTTGATAAGCTTTTTGATAAGCTTTTCCGTATTCTTAAGAAAGAAGGCCCAGGAAGCTTAGTAGAAAAATCAGTGCAAGGTCTTCCTTCTGAACTTCGTCTTACTGCTTTTGCTTGCGCAGTAGATATCGCTACTTCTGATGGTATCTTAGAAGAAGAAGAAAAGGATATGATCAACCAATTAGCTGAATTGCTAACTGTACCAGAAAAAACCGCCATTTCTATTATTGAAGTAATGCTCATAAAGAATAAGGTTTAAAACAAAGCGGCCTCTTGGCCGCTTTTTTATTCAAGTAATTCTAATAGTTCTTCCTTCATCAGGGTATCTTCTTCTATGATGTGCTCGGAGAGTTCCCTTTTGTGCTGCTGTAGCCGAATAATCTTCTCTTCTAAAGTATGTTGGCTTACAAACCGAATCACATTGACCTTCTGTTCCTGTCCCAACCGATGGGCTCGGGCTATGGCCTGCCGCTCGGCAAAGGGATTCCACCAAGGGTCTAATAAAAGCACATACGAGGCCGCCGTTAGGTTCAGCCCTACTTCTCCTGCCTTGAGCGAGATAAAGAAGAAGGGTACTTCTTTATCTTTCTGAAACCGCTCCACTTGTACTTTTCTATCGGGTAGCGCTGTGGCTCCTGTGAGCAATGCATACTTGATTTTCTGCTCGTCACACCATCTTTGGTATATTTCTAAGTGAGAGGTAAAACTGCTAAAAATAAGCGCTTTCTGTGCAGATAATAACAGCTGTTCCAAGCAGCTGACTACCTCTTCATATTTCCCAGAGGGGATGTCGCTCTTGGGATCTGCCAGTAGGGGGTGGTTGCTAATCTGTCTTAGGCGCATGAGCATGTTCAGCGAATGAATATTCTTGCCCTGTGGGGCTACCTGTAGGAGGGCGTTGCGTACCTTGGACTTCTCCTGTTCGTACCATTTCCCTTGTAGCTCACTCATAGGACAATAGATGATTTGTTCTTCCATATCGGGTAAGTCCTGTAGTACCTGCTCTTTGGTACGTCTCAGCAGGAAGGGATTGATAATTGTCTTGAGCTCTTCTAAGGCAATAGGGTTGTGCTTCTTCTGTATCTCGGGGAGGAAATACTTGCTGAACTGGGCGAAAGTTCCCAATATATTGGGGTTGATAAACTGCATCTGTGCCCATAGGTCACTTAGAGAATTCTCTATAGGGGTACCACTGAGGGAAAAGCGGTGGGTTCCCTGTAGCCTATCTATTGCCTTGAATACCTGTGAATTCTTGTTCTTGATACGCTGGCTTTCGTCCAAGATGATGAAGGAGAACGGATGTTTCTCCAAGAGCGCAATATCTCGGGTAAGGATAGGGTAGGAGGTTAGCACGATATCATAGTTGAGCAAGCGGCGTACCTTTGTTTTCCGGTCATTGCCTATGTACTGGGTACACCTCAGATCAGGAGTGAAGCGCTTGATCTCCTCATACCAATTGAAAATCAAGGACGAAGGTAATACGATAAGTGCCTTGAGGGGCTCGCGCTGCATCTGTCCTAACTGGAAAATATCTGTAGGAAAATCCGTTTGCTTCAGGGGGTAAGTATCATGTACTGCGATGAGCATGGCCAGGATCTGGAGCGTTTTCCCCAGCCCCATATCGTCGGCAAGGCAAGCTCCCATCTGGTTGTGGTAGTGCTCCAAGAGCCATTCTACGCCTTCTCTTTGGTAGGGGCGTAGGGAGGCTTTCAGGCGTGGTGATGGCTGATAGTGAATGCCGCTGACCCATTCCTTGGGCTTAGCTTCAGCAAGGGTGTCCAAGAGAGCATAGTGGCTTCTGGCAAGGCGTATTTTCCCTTGATGTTCTTGGCCAAACTTTGCCAGCCGTTCATACCGAGCAAACCATTCCTTAGGAATCACCAGCCAAGAGCCATCGGGTAGGGGATAGAGGGGGTTGTTCTCCCTCAGGTTTTTTATAAGAGAGGCAAAAGGCAAGCGGAAATCCCCTTGGGTAATCCAGATATCTACATCGAACCAGTCCTGTTGTCCTGTGGTTTCATTGAGCTGAATATCAAAATATTGCAGACAGGTTTGCTTCCCTTCAATTTCTATAGGAGCAAGGGGTAGCCCTTGGGCTTCCAAGACCTCTCCGTAAGGCAATAGGTGCAGGTAAGTAGCAAAGGGATAAGGATCATCCACCCAAAAGAACCCTTCTACTTCTTGTAGTTCTAAGTCTTTTAGTATTTGTACTTTACGCGCTTCTTCTAAGGGGTTTCTCCTAAAGTGTTGTATATGAATATCTCCCTCAGGAGTAATATCCAAGAGGGACTGTTGCGCCCTGCGTTGGTTACTATAGAAGGTATATCCGCCATAATCAAAGGCGACATAGAGCTTGTATTGCCCAGAAAGGAAGTCGTGGACAAAGTGAAGGGAGGTGCCCTGCAGACTGTCCTTGGTCAGTATATCAAAGCCAACGGAGCATACCTCTACCCTTTGGAGGACTTCCTTGAGAAATTTGTCAAAATACTCTTGAACCATCCTTTGGGGAATCTCCACAGAAGTCTTTCCCAGAAAAGGCTTGACCAGCTGTGCAGGAATATCCTCAAGGAGGCTGAGCTTCTGGTCGATAACTATCCATGATTTCTTCTGGCTGAGTAGGGTGATTTGGTGCTGAGCGGGGACGAGCTTTTCTTCTGCAAGGAGGAACAAATGGTAGGCAATCCCTTCTGGAGTTTTCTCAAATTCCAATATGGGATGTAGCTCCTTAGGGGAAACCTCAATAAGTTGCCGCTCTATAGGTTGTTCCTTTTGGCAATGGGTGGTAAGCCATAGTGCTTCCTTGGCTATCAGGGAGAGAAGTGTATTGGTTTTTTCCTCTATCTGTTCTTGGATATATTTCTTTTGGGATTTGTTCTTGAAGAGCTCCTCGATGGAGAGATTCTTAGGGTTGTATTTCTGCGCAAGTACATGAGGTTGTAGGCTGTAAGTAATGGCTAAAGCCTCCTTTTCGGAGGCTCTTAGTGGGATGGGGATATTCTTCATTACCTCAGGCGAGGCCTTTTTGAGCAGAAACCAGCTATGGCTACGCTGCTGAGCTAAGAGGGCTTGAGGTAAGTATAATTGAAAATCAGGGTGAAAAGAAAAATCAAAAAAAAGGCGGTACATGCTTATTTTGCTTTTACTATTTTCTCTTGTCGGTTGATGGATTCTTGGTGGATAACTTTGAACAGTTGTATGATAAACTCCTCATTGAGACCGCGCTGTTCTCCTTCCAAGATCACCTTGCCGAGTATTTCATGCCAGCGCTGGTTCTGTAGGATAGCTACATTGTTGATTTTCTTGAGCTGCCCGATCTCATCGGATATGTCCATACGCTTTTTAAGCAGGTCTAAGAGCTGGTCGTCTAAGATATCGATACGGGAGCGTAACCCAGTGAGTTGGCTTACATAGTCCTCTTCGGAAGTAGAGGTTTTTCGTATGCGTAAGTCATTCATTATCTGTACTAATCGATGGGGAGTAACCTGTTGTGCTGCATCGCTCCAAGCCTCATCGGGGGTGCAGTGGGTTTCTATCATCAGACCGTTGAAGTTCAGGTCAAGGGCTGTCTGAGAGACATCGAAGATCAGCTCTCGCTTGCCCGTGATATGGGAAGGGTCGCAGATCAGCGGGAGGTCAGGGAACTTATTTTGCAACTCTATGACCAATTGCCATTCGGGGATATTGCGGTATTTGGTTTTCTCATAAGTAGAGAAACCGCGGTGGATAACCCCTAAGTTTTGGATATCAGCTCTCAGAAGTCGCTCAATAGCGCCTATCCAGAGGGCTAAGTCGGGGTTTACAGGGTTTTTGACAAGGACAACCTTGTCAGTACCCTTGAGTTCGTCAGCGATTTCCTGCACGATGAAGGGGCTCACTGTGGAGCGAGCACCGATCCAGAGCAGGTCTATATCGTGTTCCAAGGCCAATCGTACATGGTCTTTGTTGGCTACCTCGGTAGCGGTCTTCATACCTGTTTCCCTCTTGACACGTTCGAGCCACTTGAGTCCTAAAGCGCCTACCCCCTCGAACATACCAGGGCGGGTACGAGGTTTCCAGATACCAGCACGGTAGTAAGTAACGTCGGTATCTTTCAGTGCATGGGCGATTTTAAGGACTTGTTCTTCTGTCTCGGCACTACAAGGACCTGCAATCACTACAGGGTGAGGGAGGTGTAGGTTATCTAACCATTTTCGGTTTGCTTTGGTAATTTCCATTATTTTTTAGGGTTTAGGTTTTAGGAATATTAAAAAATTGCTTATTTCCCCTCAAAAATTGCTTAGCAATATTTTTAATTTGATAATCAATAGGTTATAATTAAAATTTAGCCTTGCTTACGAGGGGGTAAAAATTGCTTAATCCATTCACAAAACAGCAATGTGTATTTTTAAAAGAGGCAAAGATACAAAAACAATGATTAATTGTCAATGGGTAATTGTTAATTGTTAAAGGTCAATTGTTAATATTCCCCGCTCACTTCTCACTGTTCATATTGGCACAATATTTGCAAATAAAAAGGGTGCTAAAATTAATATCATGCAAGTATATACTATCAAAGGAATGGGCTGCACTGGGTGTGCAACCACCGTAGAACAAAGATTGTCTAAAGTAGCAGGCGTTACTGCCGTTAAAGTAGATTTTAACGCACAAAAGGCCTTTGTAGAATCCAAAGAGGAAGTGTCTTTGCCAGCACTCCAAAAAGCCTTAGAAGGTACTGATTACACTATTAAAAAAGACTGACATGATGACACACACCTATTATGTAAAGGGCATGAGTTGTAGCGGCTGCGAGATGACCGTCAAAAAGAGTCTGGAGGCTATAGAGGGTGTCAGCAAGGTTGTGGCCAATGCTAAGGAGAAAACCGCTGTAGTGGAGATGAGCCAACATGTGCCTTTTGAAACGCTTAAAACCGCCTTGGAGGGTACTCATTACACCTTGGTAACCTCCTTGGAGGAGGCTACTTCTGCTGCTAAGCCTCAAGCCTCTACCCACAAGGGGACAGGGGTATATTACTGCCCGATGCGCTGTGAGGGAAACAAGACCTACGACCATCCTGGCCATTGTCCTGTTTGTGGGATGGACTTGGTCGAAGAGGTCTCTGCCCAAAGCCTCAAGCAGGGCAATCAGGAGGATCACAAGCGCCAAGAGCTACGCCGCCAATTCTGGGGGGCAGTGGCTTTTACCCTGCCTATCTTCATCATCGCCATGGGGGGGATGTGGCATGACAATCCTATGTATAAGCTCATGCCACTGAGCTATTGGAACTGGGTACAGTTTGCCCTGTCCCTGCCGGTAGTCTTCTATTTCGGATGGACGTACTTTTCTCGGGCATGGGTGAGTATCAAGACCCTAAGGTTCAATATGTTCACCCTTATAGGCATAGGCGCTGCCGCCGCTTGGCTATTCAGTGTGGTCGCACTCTGTGTGCCTGAGAGCCTGCCAGAGCAGTTCAAGGAACATGGTTCAGTACCGCTTTACTTTGAGGCAACTACGGTGATCTTGACCTTGGTCATCTTAGGCCAACTCTTGGAGGCCAATGCGCACAACCGTACCCAACAGGCCGTACGCATGTTGCTCGAGTTGGCGCCCAATACAGCTATAAAGCTCGTGGGTGACCACGAAGTGGAGGTGCCCGTGGAGGAGGTAGTCAAGGGGGATCTACTCAGGGTAAGACCCGGGGCTAAGATTCCTGTAGATGGCCGTATCACTACAGGGGAGGCTACCATCGATGAGAGTATGATTACAGGAGAGCCTCTACCGGTAGAGAAGCAGGTAGGAGCAGCAGTTTCTGCCGGTACGATCAATGGCGCTCAGGCCTTTGTCATGCAAGCCGATAAGGTGGGTAGCGATACACTGCTTTCGCAAATTGTCACCATGGTACAGCAGGCTTCCACCAGTCGTGCACCTATACAGAAATTGGCCGACCGTATCTCCTCTTATTTTGTGCCTACAGTCATAGCCATATCGGTGCTGACTTTCATTCTCTGGGCGGTCTTTGCCAAGGAACATGCTTGGGAGTATGCCTTGGTCAATGCTATATCGGTGCTCATTATCGCTTGTCCCTGTGCCTTGGGCTTGGCCACACCGGTATCGGTGATGGTAGGGGTCTCTCAGGGGGCACGTCAGGGAATCCTTATCAAGAATGCAGAGGCCTTGGAGCGTATGAAGCAGGTCGATACCCTCATTGTAGATAAGACAGGTACTCTTACCGAGGGCAAACCCAGTCTGAGGGCACTCATTCCTTGGGCAGGGTATGAGGAGCAGACATTATGGCCGATTCTCTATGGAGTCAATAAGGCCAGCGAACACCCTTTGGCTAAGGCTACCAATGCCTATGCGGTGGAACATGGAGTGACTCCCTTGCCTATGACCGATTTCAAGGCCTTAGCAGGGCGTGGCGTAGTGGCTTCCTATGAGGGTAAGCACTACTACTTCGGTAATGACCGATTGATGCGGGAGATAGGTGCCTCCCTGAGCGAGGAACAGCTTAGCCAAGTGGCTCAGGCACAGCGCCAAGGACAGACACTCTCTTTCCTCGCCATAGAGAAGGAAGTCGTCGCAGCGGTAGCCATAGCGGACAAGATCAAAGATAACGCCGCCCAAGCGGTCAAGGACTTACAAGAGCAGGGAGTTACCGTGGTTATGCTCACAGGGGACAATCCTCTCACCGCTCAGGCAGTAGCCCAGCAGCTCGGCATTACCCACTACAAGGCGGGTATGCTCCCCGAGGATAAGCAACAGCAAGTCAAGCGCTTCCAACAGCAGGGGAAGGTCGTAGCCATGGCCGGTGATGGGATCAACGATGCGCCGGCCTTGGCACAAGCGGATGTGGGAATTGCCATGGGCACAGGTACCGATATCGCTATAGAGAGTGCTCAGCTCACTTTGGTTAAGGGACAGCTCAGCGGCATTGTCAAGGCCAAGAAGCTCAGTGAGGCCGTGGTGAAGAATATACGAGAAAACCTCTTCTTCGCCTTAGTGTACAACACCTTGGGGATACCCATCGCCGCTGGAGTACTCTATCCTTTCTTTGGGATACTGCTCTCTCCCATGCTTGGCGCTTTGGCAATGAGCTTTAGCTCCGTGAGTGTAATTGCCAATGCATTGCGATTAGGGAAAAGGAAATAATTACTTCACACAAATGGAAAAATACTCATCTGCTTTGACAAAGGTATGATACACTATAGGAAATATATAGAGGAGTAGTACCATACCGAAGATAATAGCAGGTACCATTTGGAGAAAGAATAAAACACAGATAACCAACGATACACCTCCCATCAGTAAGTAGTAACTATCTGGTAGGGAGGTTTTTATCTCTATGACAGAATTTTCGTGTAGATCGCTCACTGTCTTACTATTCTTCTTAAGCAGCAGAGGGGATACTATCTCTATGACATAGTAATCGCTCTCCTCCAAAGGTATTTCTACACGTCCTCCAGGAGCAAGGCTTATTTTTTGATCATTTATCGATACAGAGATACGTGATAAGGGGAAAATGTTTCTACATAATATCATAGGATTGATGTTTAAAATACACAACAAATACCAAATACTCTTCGATCCCAAACACACTAAGTGGTTTTACATTCTTAGAATACACTGCAAAAATATAAAATAATTTCATGCAGGCAAACGAAAAATGATAAAAATTTATCAACAATATCGTATTTCTAAACATAATGAAATTTTGTAATTATATATTTGAAATTAAAAAAGCAAAATATTGTTTTTAATAAAAATCACAAAAGTATATTTAAAAGTAATAGAGAAGATAAATATTTCTGATTTTCAAAACCTTATACATTTTAATCATTAACCATTGAACATTAACCATTGTTCATTAATCATTGATCATTGATCATTTCTCTTCTCATTTCTCCCGCCTTTTTCCCTTGACTTTCCCTTCTGTGATATCGTACCTTTGCCGCAAAATAATTGAAGAACAAAGGGAAACATACAGATAACATACATGTAGGGGCGATTTGCAAATCGCCCCCTCTATATTCTTCCCTATGTCTCTAACCTACTAACTACTAAAACCTAAAATCTTGAAAAAACAAGCTGAATCCATTCTCTGGGAAATCGCCAAGGGCGATGCCATCCCACAAGGAGAAAAAACCATCTATCCCTCTGTACGCGAGCGTATCTCCGCACTCACTACCCTCGGCAAGTGGGAAGGCTGGGACAAACCCGCTCAGAAAGCTGCTGAAATCATCGCCCAAGACCTACAGCGTACCCACGAGGCGCTCGAGGAGGGTGATAATCCCTTTGAAGAAGTCTTGGATGAGGAAGAAGATGCGGACGATACCGACACCGAGGCTATCGCTGTCTCCGCCGAGGAATCACCTCCTATCCATATTCCTATAGCAAAACCCACTGTGGAGAAGGGGCTTATCAAAAAAGCACTTGCCCAGAAGGATCTCTTGGCTTTTACCCAGTATACCCTTCCTTACTTTGCTCCAGCGGCTTTCCATCACTCCTACTACCGCCAACTCACCGAGTTTGCCATGGGGCGCATCCAGAAGCTGATGATCACCATGCCCCCACAACATGGCAAGAGCGAGGGCGCCACCCGCCGCCTTCCGGCTTTCTTGCTCGGGCGCAACCCTGAGTGCCGTATTGCTATTGTCTCGTACAATACCACCAAGGCGCGCAAGTTCAACCGTGAGTTGCAGCGCATCCTACAGGAGGAAAGCTACCAACAGTTGTTTCCACAAACCTTCCTCGCAGGGGGTGCTCCACATGGGATGAGGAGCAACCACCGTGCCTATGCCCGCAATGCCGATGAGTGTGAGATAGTAGGTCACCGTGGGAGCTTCAAGACTCTCGGGGTAGGTGGTGCCCTCACTGGAGAACCGGTGGATGTGCTCATCATGGACGATCTCTACAAGGATGCCCTCAGCGCGTGGTCGCCTACCATTCGTCAAAATATAGCCGACTGGTACGATACGGTAGCCACTACGCGCTTGCACAACGATAGCCAGCAGCTCTTAGTCTTTACACGCTGGCATGAGGACGACCTGGCGGGGCGCTTGCTCGAGCAGGAAGGACACTATGATGCCCAGAACAATCCCTTAGGGTGGCAGGTCATTTCCTTCCCTGCTATACAGAATGTCCCTCCTTCGCCCAAGGACCCTCGAGAGATGGGCGCCCCACTATGGCCTCAGCGCCATGACCTCCCTAAGCTCCTGTCTCTCAAGGAGCGCAACCCTCAGGTCTTCGAGAGCCTATACCAGCAGAACCCTCAGCCAAATGAGGGACTGCTCTATCAGGAGTTTGCCGTATATGAGTCTGCCCCTGTATATGCTCCTGTGGTGGCGTATATCGATGTGGCCGACTCGGGCAACGACTACCTCTGTGCACTGATCTACAAGGAGGCTGATGAGGGAAACTATATCCTTGAGGTGCTCTACACTCAGGAACCTATGGAGCGTACCGAGTGCCTGCTCTCAGACCTACTCATGCGCCATCAGGTGGAGCGTTGTCATATAGAGAGCAACAACGGCGGCCATTATTTCTCACAGAATATAGAAGAACTCTCCCACAATATGGGCAACACTCTCACCCGCTTTCTCCCCTTTCACCAGCGGGAGAACAAGGCCGCACGTATCTTTGCCTGCTCCACCTCGGTGCAGCGCATGACCCTTATGCCTATGGACTGGAAGGAGCGCTTTCCTGCCTTTGCCCACGACCTAATAGGCTATCTACGCACCGGAGGCAACGCCCATGACGATGCTCCCGATGCTCTCACCGGTGCCATAGAATGCCGACAACCCAAAAGAAAAATTCCTCTCTCGGAACTACTACAGTGGTAAGCGGGGGAGTGAAGAACGAAAAGTGAAGAACGAAAAGTGAAGAATGAAAAGTGAGGGAGTGAAGAACGAAAAGTGAAGAATGTAGCCAAACAAATGGACTTGAGTATGCGTCACCGCTCGTGCCAGCCAGGAGAGTTAGGGAAATAAAAAAAGCCTTCCAAAGGAAAGCCTTTCATTGGTTTAGATAAACCTGTGTAAAACCAAATATTACACAAAACAACACAACTAAATTTTTAGCGGTCTGGACGGGACTCGAACCCGCGACCCCATGCGTGACAGGCATGTATTCTAACCAGCTGAACTACCAGACCTCGCTTTTGTTTTGCGGTGCAAAGATACAACATTTTTTTATTCTAACAATAGTTTTTTTAAAAAAATATCGATTATTTTTTAGTTGATTGGTTATCAGGTATTTCAAAATGTATTTATCTGAGAAATTGAGATAAAAATCACCTAAAAAGGGTACTTTTTTCTTCGGTGAGGTATCCCTTCAGAGGAAAGAAAAACGAGGAAGGCGGTTTTTGTTTTCATATCTGCTAAAAAATGCTTATTTTTGCACCTCAAAATACATACAATGGAAAGAGACGAAATTATTAAAACAATCAATGAGGTTTTAGTAGAAGAATTCGAAGTCGAGGGTAGCAAAATTCAGCCCGCGGCTGACTTCCGAGAGTCCCTCGGTTTGGATAGCTTAGACTATGTAGACTTAGTGGTGGTCATAGAAGAAAAGTTTGGAGTGAAGCTCGTAGAAGCCGATTTCAAACCTATAGTCACTTTTGATGACTTCTATGCGACCTTAGAGCGAAAAATCAATGGAAAGTAAAGAGACCTCCAAAACCAAATGGCAAGGCAAGTCCAAGGGCAATGTCTTAGGATATAGGATATTTGTATTCCTTATCAAGCACTTGGGGGTACGCTCAGCGTATCTCTTGCTTGTCTTTGTGGCTCTCTATTATTTTCTCTCTCAGTGGACGTCCAATGGCTATCTGTACCGTTATTTCCGCCATCGCTTAGGCTATACCCCGCTTAGAGCCGTGGTGTCAGTATACCGAAATTATTATGTCTTTGGGCAAACAATTATTGACAAAATCGCTATTTTCTCCAACCTCCGCCATCGCTTCACCTATGAGTTCGATGGTCAGGAGCAGCTACATAAGCTCTTAGCATTGCACAAGGGGGGCGTACTCATCTCTGCTCATATAGGCAATTTCGAGGTCGCCGAACCTTTCTTTAGGGAAATAGATGTAGAATGTCAGATACATACGGTCACCACCGATATGGAGCGCTCAGCTATCAAGGAGTATCTTGAGAGTGTCTCTCTCAAGGAGTATACCCCTAAGTTTATCTTTGTCAAGGAGGATATGTCTCATATTTTTGAGATACATCAGGCACTTCAGGACAATGGGATTATCTGTTTTACGGGCGATCGCTATTTCGAGGGGACTAAGCACCTGACGGCCTCTTTTTTGGGAAAGGAAACACTCTTCCCCGCAGGGCCTTTTTTGATTGCCTCTCGCTTGGGAGTCCCTGTCATTTTTGTCTATGTGATGAAGGAAAAGGGCTTACACTATCACTTATATGCCCGTATGGCGCAGGTCAAGAGCCGAGATCCTCAGGCTTTGTTGGAGGCTTTTACTCTCAATATGGAGCAGATGATCCACAAGTATCCCCTTCAGTGGTTTAACTATTTTGATTTCTGGAACGAAAAAAAAGAGGCTCACTGAGCCTCTTTCTTAATCCATAAGTAATATACCTGTACCATACATATCAGGGCATTGGGAATAATCACTGGCCATAGTTGGGGTGTATTCATAAGCCCATAGATGACAAAGCATAAACAACCTACAAGGTTGATAAGACGAATGTGTTGTACCTTCTTCATCACGAAGCTAAGGACAATACATACAGAGGCAAAATAGCCAATGTACTGAGGATCTATCATTATTTTCTTTTTTTGGTGTTCTTATTCTTGTTCACTGGTTTCAAAGGAGGATTCTTCTTGGCGCCTTTTTTGTCTTTCTTAGGCACGGGCACGTAGGCTGCTGCCTCGGGATCGAGTCCACGGTGTACTCCCTTGGGAGTGATGTTCACAGCCAAGATTTTTCCATTCTCATCTATGAGAAAGTTCGAGGGTATCTCGGTGATTCCTAAGGATTTCAGGGTCTCGTCCTTGAATTTCTTAGGAGCAATGGTAGCACTCCAGCGCACCCCTTCTCGGTGGATGTGATCCAGCCAAGTGTTGCGCTCTCCATCGAGGTATACCGAGTAGATGGTAAAACCATGGGAGCGGTGATATTCCTTATATAGGTTGGCGAACTGGCGGTCGTTCTCCACACAGGGAATGCAGTCCGAGGCAGTGAAGAGTACCAAGGTGTATTTCTTTCTCACAGAAGAGAGTTTCTCTGGAGTGCCTTTCTCTGTTTCAAAGGAGATATCGGGGAGTTGGCTGCCTACTTGAGTTCTGCTCATAGCCCCCAGAAGCACATCCATCTTCTGAAGGTCTTCCTTGTCTTGGGTCTTCTTGTCCAAAAGGTTATACAGCCTTTGGGCTTGCTTATAGGGAATCTCTCTATCGGTGATAAGTTCCGAGAGGAGCATGCCGGCAAACTGGCTCTTAGGGTTCTGCTTGATGATGGTCTCCAGGCGTGCCACTAGTAGCTCTGGAAGGTTCGAGAGGCTCGCATTCTTGTACTTATATACTAAAAAATCCTTTACTTGTGTCAGCGAAGGGCTCCCATTGAGACTCTTGATATATACTTGGTGGCGGTTCTCTATGGCTATGTCCACCGAAAGATTGCTCGCCTCCAGGACAAAAAAACCTGTATCCTTGAACTTACGACTTACCGAAAGGGAAGCTTTCGTAGGGTAACCTACCTCACCGCTGAAGCGAAACTCTTTGTTCACCACCGTGGTACTGTCTACCTTGTCTCCATACCATAGGTATATTTTCCCTTCGTATGGACTGCTCACATTCCCATCTATAGTGAAGTTTTGACTGTGTCCTCTCCCAAAACTCAGTAGGGAAAGGGTAAGAAAAAGAAATCTCATAAGCGATAAATAATAATGGGCAAATGTATAAATTTTTTTTCATTTTTCATGCCTTTGCAAGCAAAAAAAGGAATTATCCGCTTAAATGAAATGATTCTACATAGTTTTTTCACAAAGAATTAATAATTTTTTACAGCTAAAACAGCTAAAAAATTAAATTTAAAATACTGATAAACAGGTATTTAACTGATTAAAACGCTTTTTTTTCAACAAAGTAGTGTGTAATAAAAAAAACTTTAGTACTTTTGCAACGAGTTAAATTAAAATTTAAAGTTATGTCAGACATCGCATCAAGAGTAAAAGCTATTATCGTGGATAAGCTAGGAGTTGATGAAACCGAAGTAGTATCTGAGGCAAGTTTCACCAATGATTTGGGAGCTGATTCCTTGGATACTGTGGAATTGATCATGGAATTCGAAAAAGAATTTGACATCCAGATCCCTGATGACCAAGCTGAAAACATCTCAACCGTGGGACAAGCTATTAAGTATATTGAAGATAATAAACAATAGCATTACTCGCTTGAAAAATGCTCTACGGGGAGGCAACTCCCCGTTTGGTATATGTAGGGACTACAAACTTTAATGGAAAAACCTCAATTAGTATGCAAACAAGACGTGTAGTTGTAACCGGATTAGGAGCCATTACTCCTATTGGTAATACTTTGGAAGCTTATTGGGATGGCCTACTCAACGGTGTGAGTGGGGCAAACCTTATTACTCATTTCGATGCTTCTAAGTTCAAAACTCAATTCGCCTGTGAGGTGAAGGGCTTCGAGCCTACCGATTTTATTGATAAAAAAGAGGTGCGCAAGATGGACCGTTTTACCCAAATGGCGATCGTCGCTTCTGATGAAGCTATTAAGAACTCATCTCTTGACTTAGAAAAGGAAAACAAAGACCGCATCGGAGTTATCTGGGGGGCTGGTATTGGCGGGCTGATGACCTTCCAAGAAGAAGTGCTTGCCTTTGGTAAGGGCGACGGAACACCGCGCTTCAATCCTTTCTTTATCCCTAAGATGATTGCAGATATAGCCCCTGGGATGATTTCTATTCGTCATGGACTTCGTGGGCTTAACTTCACTACAGTATCCGCATGTGCCTCTTCTGCTAACGCTCTGATAGATGCCCTGAACTATATTCGCTTAGGATATGCCGATGCTATTGTTACTGGAGGTTCTGAAGCCGCTGTCATTGAGGCAGGTATCGGAGGATTCAATGCTCTACATGCTCTTTCTACACGCAATGATGACTACAAGACAGCTTCCCGCCCTTATGATGTCACTCGTGATGGATTTGTCCTCGGCGAAGGAGCTGGAGCTCTTATCTTAGAAGAATACGAACATGCCAAGGCTCGCGGCGCTAAGATATATTGTGAACTCGCCGGAGGAGGTCTCTCTGCCGACGCTTATCACCTCACTGCCCCACATCCTGACGGAGTGGGCGCCAAGGCCGTAATGCTTAACTGCCTTGCCGATGCTAAGGTCTCTCTCGAAGAGGTAGATGCCATCAACCTACATGGTACCTCTACACCTCTAGGAGATATAGCTGAAACGAAGGCGGTGAAAGAGGTATTTGGAGAGCATGCTTACCAAATTAACCTTAACTCTACTAAGTCCATGACAGGACACTTACTCGGAGCAGCAGGCGCTGTTGAAGCCATCGCTTCCGTACTCGCTATAGAACACCAAACAATTCCTCCTACGATTAACTTCGTGAATCCAGACGAAAATATCGATCAAAAACTCAACTTCACTTTTAACAAAGCGCAAAAACGTACAGTCAATGTCGCTATGAGTAATACTTTTGGTTTTGGAGGACATAATGCATGTGTGCTATTTAAAAAAATAGATTAGATGAATATCTTTCATAAATTCTTATCCCGTTTTAAAAAAAAAGACGGGATTTTTTTTGATAAGATGGAGCAACTTCTGGGCTTCCCTCCTAAGGAGATTCATTACTACGAAGAGGCTTTTACCCTCGGCACAGTACGTACCGATAGTGCCCAACCTCATATCAGCTATGAGCGCTTGGAGTTCCTTGGCGATGCCATCCTCGGGGCGGTCATCGCTCACTTTGTCTTCCTACAGGCTCCTGATAAGAATGAGGGCGACCTGACCAAAATGCGCACCCGTATGGTAAGGCGCGAGAATCTTAACCAAATAGGAGAAGACCTCCGCCTGAGGGAATATCTCCTTGCCGATAAGCGTACCCTCCTCAGTGGCAATATTGCGGGGAACTTGTTGGAGGCGCTCGTGGGAGCTATCTACTTGGATAGAGGGTATAGCAAAGCTACCGAATTTATTCACCGTATACTCATAGATACCAACCTGAGCATGCGCGATCTGGAGAACAAGGTCATCAGTTATAAGTCTCTCATGGTCGAATGGGCTCAAAAGTATCACAAAACTATTGCTTTTGTCTCCGAAGAAGATCCTACCTATAAGGGGCGTACCAAGTACTTCCAAGCCAAGGTAATGATCAATGATAAGGTATTTGCTAAAGCACATGATACCTCCAAGAAAAAGGCTGAAGAACGCGCTGCTAAGCGCGCTTTCTTCCGTGCTGGAGATAAGAAAAAAAGCAGTAAGAAGAATAACAAAGGGAAAAAACAATAGCTATGCCACAGACACAACCTACTCCCCAAAAAGAGAGCCAAGAAGAGCTCCTCACCCAGCAAGCCGATAACTACCAAATCATGCTCTACAACGATGACTACAATACCTTCGATTATGTGATAGAGCTTCTTATAGAAATATGTGACCATACCTACGAGCAGGCCGAACAATGTGCGGTATTGGTTCACTTCTCTGGCAAATGCCCCGTAAAAGAAGGCTCTTACGAAGACCTCCTTCCCCGCTGTAGCAAGCTCACCCAAGCAGGACTTACCGCTGAGATACTACCGAGATAAATCAAGAAAAAGGAATATAAGATAATGGACAATGACAAATATCTATAAGGATTTGTTATTGGCCATTACTCATTAAGAAAAGACTTTTATAAGGTCTTCTATGACTCCATAATTCAGTTCTTTCGCCAGCGTACGTAAGTGTTCCTTGAGGATACGCTTTTGGGAGAGCTTAGTCGGAGGACACTGCTTGAGGGCAATGAGATACTGTTGCACCTGCTCATAACGCTTGGTCTTCCAATGTGGTTGCCGCTTAGACTCCAAAGCAGGTATACTTGGGTCAAACAGACGTAGCATATCTACTGTTTGTGCAGCAAAATTGGTATCGCGCTCATAAACAAATGATTTCGATTGCTGCTCCACAGGATCCTTGCTCAGAAATAACTCCTGCGAATAGGTAGAATATACCTCTATCGCAAAATCAATCTTTCCCATCCATATTAGTGCATTGCAGAGCTTGGAAACCAAGATATCAGGTGTTTGGAAATACTCGTCGAACACATGGAGCGGCTTAGCCCTAAGATTTCGTTCTAAGGCTGCTTCTGCCACTCGAATAGCCTCTTGTTCATTGTGATTGAGATACGCCTGAGCTACTTTGGCAATGGTATAGCGTGTCTCAGGATAGTGAAAAAAGCTATCAGGATACTCTCGCCATACACTTTCTATATATTTATCCGCTTCTTTAGTATATTTTTCTATAATATTTCCCCCCCCCCATTTCAAAACTACAAAAAGCACCATATGATAGAAAAGAATTTTGACACACGATAAGGTGATCCAAAGGCTTGGTTTTTAGGTAGGTTTCTATCAGGTGGACATAATCGCTCTGCGCCATACGGTCGTAGTAGGGAAACCATGGGTATAGGGATTGGGTGATCTTGGGATAGGCGCGATAGCGATCGAGAAAGGTGTAGGCATAGGGGATGTCTTGGAGAATCAGTTCGGCATAAGTCTCGTGAGTATCCCTGAGTCGGGCATCGAAGAAGCTTGCATTGGAGAAAGCCACTGTATCATAGAAAGCGTTGATAATGCGATGAGAATCTACGCTCTGTGCCACCGCTCCCTTACAGAAACTCTCCCAGTCTGGTAGGCCAATATAGGCGCAGAGCAGGTTTAGGCTGGCGCGGCTTAGCTGCTTATCCTTATCGATCTTCCCATAGAAGCGGCGTAGGCTTTGTGGAGAGAGATGTACTTGTTCAGCCAATTGTTCAAAGTCTGCTACGGAAGTAACCACCTTCCCAAAGACGCGATTAACTTCGTTTTGTAATCTGATAATGTGAGTCTTATAATCGTTTTGCATAGTTTTTTCTACTACTTAAATAGCTTTATATTTTTATAAGCGGAGGCAAAGATACAAAAAAAATAGAAAATCTGGACAGAATTGGACATTTTTTTATCTTTAATTTGGATAAAATTGGATTTTTTTGTTTTTCCTCAGGATAGTAATTTTGCAGTGTAAAAATAATAAATAATTAGGTAAAGATAATTTAAAAATTGTTATATGTCAGTAGAATATTACCGAAAGCAAATTATAGACTTGCGAGCAAAATTGGATAAAGAAAAAGAAAGTAAGAAGAGGGATAATGCACATTATGCAGCACTTATAAAAGGAACTTCACAAGCAAGTTCTAAAGCAGCTTATCGAAAAAGTAAGATAGATAAAGCGGCCTCTCATGATAGGGCAATAGAAAATTTGAAAAGACAAATAGAAAGTGCTAAAGCTAACTTGGCAAAGGCAAAAAAGAAGTAACTAATTTTTATTTATATATTTTATGATAAAGCAATACAAAGAAGTAGTAGCTACTGAAGAATATATAGTAGCGGTTTATGACAACAAGTCAATTGATGTATACAACAGATACGACAATGCCAAAGGAGCATTGCGTGAGATAGCCGATCAATACGGTTTCGAATATGACCAAGACTGGACAACACGTCAATTTGGTAAAAAATTAATAGATGCCGTAGGAGATGGTGCCAAAGCTATTGCTGATGATACCTATTGTGTATATATAGATGCCAATGGTTCTGTCATCTGTGGAAGCAAGTATGAAGGCAGTACCAAAGAAGGTCTACGTACAGTAGCTAACAAGTACAAGATTGCTTACGAAGATAGCTGGAATACACAGCAATTTGGGCGTAAAGTAATTGAGGCACTCCGATAGCAAAGTAACTAACTTTGCTGAGAAATAAGTTTTGGCAAAGTTAGTTTTAACAAATTTAGAAAATAACAATTATAAAATAAGGAAAATGGCAAGAAAAGCTTTTGTAACAGGAAGAACCCAAAACAGAACAGCACTTGGAATTATTGCAGCATATTTAGAACTTTACCCTAATACTTCACTTAGTGAATTGAATAATCTTTTCAGTAAGAGTGAAGTATGTCCTGATGCAGGGATAGATAAGTTATTCTATACCACTAAGGAAATCGAAAATGAAAAAAAGAATGGTTGGGAATGGTTTCAAAAAGACCAAGCTTGTTTTACCCAAGAAGGAGAATGGCTCAAGGTAAAAGGGACAAAAGTAGCTTTCTGTAAGATGTGGACAGCTCCCAGCCTTGCGAAACTGCAGAAAAAAGCTGAGAAATATGGTATTACGGCTCAAGTAGGAGATATTCCTAAGAATAGTAAAGATTATAGTGTGGGTTACACCATACAGTATGAAGGAAAAAAGGGAGGAATCCCTTGGTGGATATGGTTGCTTTTAGGATTATTAGTTTTTGGAGCTGTAGCTTATTTTGCAATAGGTAAGAAAGAACAAAATAATCCAGAACCAATAGTAGAACAACCTAAAGTAGAAGAAGTTCAAAAGGTAGTAGAGACTAAAGTAAATGAAATAAAAGAAAACTTCAATGCAGCTCAGTTTGAAAAAAGAAAATATGATCTTAATGAATCTTCTAAAACAGTTTTATTAGATTTGGTAAAGTTACTTAACGAAAATCCGTCTATAAAGCTTCAAATAGAAGGGCATACAAGTGCCGAAGGAGATGAAGAATTCAATCAAAAACTATCTGCTAATAGAGCTAAAGCTGCAGTAGATTTCTTAATCTCAAAAGGGATAGAAAATAGTCGATTGTCTTATAGAGGATTAGGGAGTACTCAGTTAAAAGATGTAACTAACCCAGAAGCTCAGGAGAATAGAAGGGTAGAATTTATTGTAATTAAATAATTTAAAATAAAAAAATATGGGAATTACTTCAAAAACAATTGCTCCGTTTATAGCTGCTGCTATTTCAGTAGAAGGAGTGTATGAAGAGGTTGAGAAAGAAACCGTAGAAGGCTTAGCCGAAGAACTTGAACTTAAAGATCTTGGTAAGGAAGTAGAAGCAGCCTTCAAAAAAATTGAAAAATTGGAAGAGGATGATTTTGATACTTATTTAGAAGAGGCTGCTAAGAAAGTAAAAGCAACAGAAAAAGAAGCTGTATTGCTTGTCACCTTGGATGTGCTTGCTTGTGATGGAGTGATCACTGCTGACGAAATGGAAAACTATTTTGCTTTTGCTGATGTACTTAATGTAGAAGAAGAAAGAGCTAGTGAAATATTCGACGCATATGTGGAAAATGCAGAAGATTTGGAAATAGAAGCTTAATGATTGTTTAACCTTAGTAAATTAGAAGAAAATGGCGTTAAAGAAAACCGCAAGTGGAAAAGTAGATAAACGAACTACTGAATACAAAGAAATGGTAGAAAGAGCTAAAAAGGCTCGTCTTGCTGCTAAAAAGCAAAAAGAAAAAGAAAAGGAAAAAGCAGGCAAGAAGTCTGCTACCAGTGGATTGAAACGAAAAGCTAATGGTAAAATAGATCTACGTACCAAAGAAGGAAAAGAAGTAGCTAAGAGAATGGAAAAAGCTCGTAAAGCAAGAGATAAGAAGAAAGGAGTTGTAGGTAAATTACTTAGTCTATTAAAATAATTAGATAGGGACGAACCTTAAATTCGTCCCTACTAACATTCAAAAACTATGGGAATACTTAGTAAGATTTTGAAAGGGACAGGATTTTCTTTTTCTTGGAAACGAGCCATAGGGCTTACAGGTCTTCGCTCCAATACCTCCCACAAAATAGGCTTCCCTACTACATTAGGAGGCATACAAAGAAAAATAGGAGCCGAGATTTTGGAACTACTTTTTGGGGGATTAAGTGGTAAAAAAAGAAAATGAATACTTAATTAGATATAATTGAAAAGATGGCAGTAAAGTTAACAAAAGATGGTGAAGTAGATAAGAGAACAAAAGAATATAAAGATTCTCAAAAAAAGAAATTTCGTTGGTGGAAAATTCCTTTCTATCCTTTCTATTGGATATATAGATTGATTAAGTTCGTATTAACTTTTAAATAGATAAAATGGGAATAAGATACAGATCAGATGGTGGGCTGGATATGAGAACAACAGCAGGAAAACTTTCAGGAGGTGGAAGAGGGAAAAGGGGGTGTATTTGGGGGCTAATTTCTGGCTTTTTTATGTTCATCTTTTATTTCTATTATTATATTTTTGTTTTTAGCTATAAGATACTCTGCTATATATATAAAAAAGGTAGAATTTTATATGGAGAAATCCGTACATATTACTTGAATAAGAAGAAAAGAAAATGAAAACCATAATCCTTATATCTTGTGTTTCCAAAAAAGGAGCACAAAAAACAAAAGCAGAAAAACTTTATCAGAGTGCTTTGTTTGTAAAGAGTTTGGTCTACGCCAAAAGTCTTAAACATGATAGTATTTATATTCTTTCCGCTAAGCATCATCTACTTGCCCTTGATGCTGAGATAGAGCCCTATAACCTTACGCTTAATACAATGAACAAACAAGAAAGAACCGCTTGGGGGAATGAAGTTATCACACAGCTAAAAAAGGTAGCTAATGTAGGAAAGGATAAGTTTATTATATTGGCAGGGAAGAACTATCTTACACCTATTAAGGCAGCACTAAAACATATAGAGACACCTTTGGAAGGTATGAAGATAGGGGAGCGTCTACAATTCTTAAGTGAACAACTCAAATAGTATATTTATGGAATCATTAGCAGTAAGATTACATCAATTATTTAACCAGCAAAAACGTTTTTCCTTTCCTTTTCAAGAGAAGAAAAAAGAAATTCCATCTAATGGCATTTATATTATTTTCGAAAAGGGAGAAACATTTCATGGGATGGATAGAATTATAAGGGTAGGAACCCATACAGGGGACAATCAATTATTTTCTCGCTTAAACCAACATTTTCTGAAAGAGAACAAGAACCGAAGTATCTTTAGGAAAAATATTGGTCGTAGTCTTTTACATAAAGAGAACAATCCTTATAGTAAGGAGTGGGAGTATGATACAACCTCAAGAGAAGGAAAAGAAAAATATGCAAAGTTGCTTAATCTTGAGTTGGAAAAAGAGTTAGAAAAAAGGATAAGTACTTATATTCATGAAAATCTTTCCTTTGTTGTTTTTGAAGTAAAGACTAAAGAAGAAAGGCTATTTTGGGAAGAAAGAATAATCGCAACCCTTTCCAAAGCTGCTAATCAAGGGGAGATAAAACCCTCTGATAAGTGGTTAGGTAATTTCTCACCTATTGAGAAAATTAGAAATAGTGGTCTTTGGCTGGTACAAGGATTAGACAAAGAGGGACTTACGGAAGATGAATTTGAAAAATTAAAGAAACTAGTATGATTTCTAAGTACGATAATGAATAATCAAAAATTATAGAAAAATGTTTGTAAGAGTCAAAAATGGAAGAATAGAACTTTGCACTTCTGAGGGAGGTATTAGAGCTTCTTTTAGAACAGATGTAGTGGATGCTATTTTAAGTAGTGATGAGAAATATATTTTAGCTACTTTCAAAAATGGTAATGTAAAGCTAATTAATCCAAATGGAGGAGGAATTATAAGAGATATAGTAGTAAATGCAGAAGCTATAAGAGCTATATTTGATGGAGATAATGTGTTAGTTACCCTAAAGGACGGTCGTACTCAACTTAGAACAATGTATGGCGGTATTCTTAGAGAATTCTAATCGCTTATCTCAAGCAGAATGATTTATTTCCCTATCACAAGACGTTTTCCATGTGCAACCCCGTCTTTTTTCCCTAAGAAGGCGGGGTTTTTAATTAGCCAAAGAGCTGCTTTTTACCAATTTTCTCCCATTTAGTTCCCCCTTCGGGGGTTAGGGGGAAGCAGACTCTCGCCAATTTTCTCCTATTCAGATCCTTCTTTAAGGATTAATGCGTATTGATTTTCAACCACTTAAAAAAATAATTTAAAAATATTTCAAAAAACATTTGGTCAATTAAAAAACTTGTTG
>CAURXJ010000029.1:0-23411 GCA_963528845.1 uncultured Capnocytophaga sp.
TTCTCTCCGTGAAAATCCGTGGAATCTGTGGGAGAAAAAATATAATTTTGCTTACATCGAACTCACTTAATTGTTATCTATCAATGTTTTACAATTCACCACCAGCGTGGTGATGAATTGAGATTTCTAATTTGGACTGGTTTATTCCTCTATGAGATAATACTTTTCAAGGTCTCTGTTTTACTGCCTATAGCAATAAGAGCATCATGATGATTAATAGCTATAAGCCATTCGTATTTCTTAGAAACAAAATAAAACTCATCATAATGACGAAGTTCTCCTATAAGTGGGAGTACTGGAGTTATCCTCCCTTCATAAAACCAAAACTTATCATTCTGAGATTCCGCAAAGATAAAGAATATTTCTTCCTGTGCATCAATAAGTTCACTAAGATAATTTTCAGGATTATGGGGCGGAACAAAAGCAACCGCTTCTTGAGAGAAATCCTCCCAAAGCCAATAGTACCTACCTCTTTGATGCTTACAGAATGTCTTATAAATCTGAGTCTCTACAACTTTCCATTCTTCTATCCCTAATGGGCGAAAATCCTCTGAAGAAATCTGCAATTGAATCACTAATTGTGCTATTTCTGTTCTAAGACTTGTCCAGGTTCGTTTTTTCTTTGCCATCAGTCATTTCATTTGTTTGTTTTTGAATGAGTTGAATTATATAATTACCTCTGCCAAACTGCCTTTTTTGGTAGCATTCAGTCTCTGACTTCTGACCACTGACTACTGATCCAAACCGCTAAACAAATCAGGTTGTATCACCTCTGGCGTAGCAGTTTCCTCCTCTTCGGTAGCGGTTTCCTCCTCTTGGGGTTCTTCGTATGGAAGTGGCTCCAAGGGGACAATCTCCTTGATGCGCTCGGTAGAGAGCTGGTTACCAATGGCTTTGATACCCTTGATAGCAATAAACTCTTCTATATTAACTATTTGGTTTTCAGCACGCTCTCTGCCTGTCTTGGTAAATACTACCTCGGCCATAGGGCGCCACTGGGTGGAGACAAAGAGCAACTGAGACTTAGGATGATCGGAGATAACCAGTTCCTCTCGGTTAGGGTTTTCCACCAAGAAGCGTTTGATAAAATAGCGTTCCTTTTCCCCTTCGTAATGGATTACTGAAATAGGCTTTTCAGGGTTCCATTTCTCTATAATCAGCAGGTTCGGGTCAAAGTGTAGGGAGAGGTCAGGGATTACCGTCTTGACGATGGCATCCTTGCTGATAAGTAGCAACCTATCCTCACCCTTGAAGGAGCCGAGTAGCTCTCCACGCCCCTCGGTATTGAGACGGTGTACGATAGGGTCGTACCATATCTTGCGTGGCTTGAGGGTAGAAACGCCTTTTTCCTTGAGCTCTATACGCTTGATGGCGTATTTGGTTACGATGTTTCCACGAGAGGCTCTTCCTTTGATAAGGATATCGGCGAAATTGATATCCCATTTGAGCTTCTTCACGCTACCTGCTTGGCGAAGTATGACAGAAATCACCTCTGCTTCTCCATTGGGGTTAGCCGAGAAATACAGTACTTGGGAGTCCTTATGAGGTTCTACCACATCGTATTCCTTGTCTCGGATAATTCCTGTAACGGTAAAGCGCTTGATATAGGAGATCTTATCATTCCCGTTGCGGTATACCAAATTGTATACTGTACGGGTGTCATTCTTCTTAAATACCCCTACATGAACAATATTCTTGCCTATATAGCTCTTTTCGGTAACCTTAGTGATAATCATCTTTCCATCGGCAGTGAAGACAATTATATCGTCTATATCACTACAATCAGCTACATATTCGTCCTTCTTGAGGGATGTCCCTACGAAACCTTCTTCTCGATTGACATAGAGTTTGAGATTGCGCACGACAACCTTGGTTGCCTCAATGGTATCGAACGGACGTATTTCGGTCTTACGGTCTTTGCCCTTTCCGTATTTTTTTTGGAGATTTCTGAAATAGTCTATGGCAAAGGCAATGAGGTTAGCCAAGTGATCTTTCACCTCTGCTATATTCTCTTCTATCTTGAGGAGATTTTCCTCCGCCTTGTAAGTATCATATTTAGTGATACGAATCATAGGAATCTGGGTGAGGCGCTCCAAGTCCTCATCGGTGATAGGGCGCAGGAGTTGTTCTGCAAAAGGCTCAAAGCGCTTATATAAGTAGGCATAGAGTGATTCCTTATCACTATAGTTTTTGAAGTCAATATACATCTCCTCACGGATAAATATTTTCTCCAAGGAAGCATTGTGCCACTTCTGCTCAAGGTCATCGAGCTTGACCTCCAATTCTTTTTTGAGAATCTCTACTGTCCTATCCGTGCTTTTCTTTAGGATATCACTTACCCCTATAAAGAGAGGTCTACTCCCCTCAATCACACAGCATAGAGGAGATACAGAGGTCTCACAATCGGTGAAAGCATAGAGTGCATCGATAGTCTTATCTGGAGAAATTCCTTTGGGCAAGTGTACTAATATTTCTACATTGGCAGCGGTATTGTCATCTACCTTAAGTACCTTTATCTTACCTTTTTCATTGGCTTTGAGAATAGAATCTATCAGGGAAGAGGTAGTGGTGCCAAAAGGTATCTCGGTGATGACCAAGGTAGATTTGTCCCTCTGAGCGATACGAGCACGTACCCTGATACGCCCTCCACGCATACCATCATTGTATCCAGCAGCGTCCATAATCCCTGCGGTAGGGAAATCGGGATACAGCTCAAAGGGCTTTCCTTCGAGGTAAAGTACAGAAGCATCAATGAGTTCGTTGAAGTTATGAGGTAGGATTTTGGTAGAGAGTCCTACGGCAATTCCTTCTGCTCCTTGGGCTAAGAGCAGGGGAAACTTCACAGGTAGGTGTACAGGCTCGTCATTACGGCCGTCATAACTCTTCTGCCACTGGGTAACCTTAGGGCTAAAGAGGACGTCCAGAGCAAATTTGGAAAGGCGAGCCTCGATATATCGAGGAGCAGCAGCATCGTCGCCAGTGAGAATATTCCCCCAGCTTCCCTGGGTATCGATCAGCAATTCTTTTTGCCCAAGCTGAATAATAGCATCCCCTATGGAAGCATCGCCATGAGGGTGGTACTTCATGGTATTCCCTACTATATTGGCTACTTTGTTATAGCGACCATCCTCCAGCTCATCCATAGAGTGCATGATACGACGCTGTACAGGCTTAAAGCCATCCTCCAAGGCGGGGACAGCACGTTCGAGGATTACATAGGAGGCATAATCGAGAAACCAATTCTGGTACATCCCACTGATACGAGTAATGGTCTCTTGAGGTTCCCCTTGTGGGGCTTGTAGTGGTATAGGGTGTTCTTCCATAAAATAAGGTAAAAGGTAATAGATAATAGGTAATAGGACATCTGTTACCTGTTTCCTATTACCTATTACCTTATATTAAAATTGTTGTCCAAAGATAAAATGTGTCTCCCAACCATGAGGAGTGGTTTGTCCGTTGATACCATCATATCCGTATCCGAAGTCAAACCCTAAGAGTCCAAGCATAGGCATAAAGATACGTACTCCAAAACCAGCAGAGCGCTTGATATCGAACGGATTGTACTGAGAGAAACTTCCGAAGGAGTTCGCCCCTTCTGCAAATACCAATCCGTAGATGGAAGCCATAGGCTTGAGGGTAATTGGGTAGCGTAATTCCAAAGAGAACTTGTTATAGATCACATCTCCATCGCGTGAGGAGAGAGATTGGTTTGGGTAACCACGCATTTGTATATATTCCCTACCCTCTAAAGAGTTGTAGGACATTCCATCTCCTCCTACTAAGAAACGTTCGAAAGGTACAGTACCTCTATCTCTGTTATAGTATCCTAAGTAACCAAAATCCACAGCAGGGCGCAGTACGAGCTTATCTACGAGATTGAGATACCAGTTACCCTGTAATCGCAGCTTATAGTACTCCAACCACTTAAAGCGCTCTTGGTCTATCTCCCCGATACGGTTAGTATTCTTGTTAGCCTCCGCCACAGCACGCTGTTCCATGAGGGACTTGTAATCTACCCCATTGAAAAGAGAGTAAGGGGGAGTGAGCTTGGCTGTAATGGTAAAGTCACTACCTCCCAAAGGAAATATAGGGTTAGGCCCACTGGAGCGACGACTTAGCGATACGGTATAAGCCAAGGCATTCGAATGTCCATTCCCAAAAGTAAAGAGCGTAGTGTTATAGTTCCTTAGGTCATAATAGTTGTAGCTGACGTACTGAGCCAATTGGAAATAATCATCAGGTACTCTCAGCCTTTTGGCCAATCCTAAAGTAACCCCTGTGATATAGAAGCGCTTGCTCTTATCCACATCATAGGTATAATAGTTATAGTCATAGCTCACAGAATAGTTGAACCCTATGGAGAACTGAACGGGTCTCTCTCCTCCCATCCATGGCTCCATAAAGGAGAAGCTGGCCACCCTATAAGCACGCCCTACACTGACATTGAGAGCTAACTTCTGGGCATCTCCCATAGGGAGGGGCTTATAGGACTTCTTATCGAAAATATTCTGTATAGAGAAGTTATTGAAGTTCAACCCAAGGGTTCCCATGAAGCCTCCCCCGCCATAACCTCCTTGCAGCTGTATCTGGCTGGAAGAACTGGTATCATTGAGCACATACTCTAAATCCACTGTACCGGAGTTCGGATCTGGATTCTTGATCTGAGGGTTGATGCTTTGTGCATCGAATATCCCCAACTGGGAAAGCTCTCGTACGGTACGGATTACATCTTCTTTGGAATAGAGATACCCTGGGCGTGTACGCAATTCTCGATAAATGACCTTATCATTGGTAGTGGTATTACCTGTTACCGTAATATTATTAAAGTGAGCCGGTTTCCCCTCATGGATACGTATCTCGAAATTGATCGTATCATTCACTACCGAAGTCTCCACAGGATTGATCTGAGAGAAGAGGTACCCTGTATTCTGGTAGAGATTGGAGATACTATTGGCATCAGGATCTTTAGGGTCATTGATACGATTACGTAGCTGTACACCATTGTATATTTCTCCTTTCTTAAGTCCTAATATGTGATCCAACATCTGGTTGCTATAGACACTATTCCCGAGGAACTTAATATCACCAAAATAGTATTTTTTCCCTTCTTGCAAAGATATTTTTAGGTTGATATTCTCCTTGCCATCATAGAGAGTATCATGAGTGATACGCGCATCACGATATCCGTTTTCCTTATAGAAATCAATCAAGGAAGCTAAGTCTTCGTTGTACTTATCTTGCACATACTTAGAGCGTTTCCAGAAGCGTCCGAAGAAGCGTTGTTTGGTCTTTTTCATCTTGCGGCGGAGCTTGCTATCGGCAAATTTTTCATTTCCTTCAAACGATATACTATTGATTTTCACCTTGTTACCCCTATCTATACGGATAAGCATACGTTCCTTGGTACCCAAGGAATCCGCTGGAGAAGTAGTAATATGTACCTTGGTATTTAGGTAACCTTCCTTGCGATACTTATCAGTGATATAGGACTTAGTCTTGGCGATGAGGCTCTCATTGACCTTCTTTCTGGATTCCAAATGAGTCTTGTCCAATTCAAGCTTTTTGAGGAGTTCCTCTGCTTTTCTCTTGCGAATCCCCTCTACCTTGACCTCAGTGAGTTCAGGAATCTCCTGAATGACAAACTCCAAGAAGACCTTATCCCCCTCTGTTTTGGCTATATATATATCTATATCATTGAATACCTGATAGTTCCAAAGCTTATGAATGATTCGGGTAAATCGTTCGCTGGGGATGGTAATCCTATCTCCAACCTTCAGTCCAGAGGCAACAATGATAGTCTGTGCATTGTAGTGCTTAGCTCCTTTGACCTCTATGCCCCCAATGACAAAATCTCTACCTTTTTCCAAAGCGGTAAGATTCTGTTCCTGCGAGAGGGTATCAATAACAGCCACCGACTGGAGAGTATCTCTCACAGTAGTAGCCTGATGGGTTTCCTCTTGTTGCCCATAGGCGGTATGGAGAAAAAGTATCCCAAAAATGTATATGAAAGTTCTTCTCATACTAACTAAGTTGTTCACTGGTTTTTCCAAATCTGCGTTCTCTATTTTGATAATTAAAAAGTGCTTTATGTAGTTCCTCTGAAGAAAAGTCAGGCCATAGGACATCGGTAAAGTAGAGCTCAGCATAAGCTATTTGCCAGAGCAAGAAGTTACTAATGCGACATTCTCCACTGGTACGTATAAGCAAGTCCACGGGAGGAATCTCCTTGGTATAAAGAGCCGCTTGCACTCTCTCAGCAGTGATTTCGTCCAAGGAGAGTTCGCCCTGCTGTACCTTTTGAGCTATGTGTTGTACCATCTGGAGGATCTCCTGTTGTCCTCCATATCCCAAAGCCAAGCTTACCAAGGTTTTGGTATTACCCTTAGTAGCTTCCATAGCTTTGTGGAGTTCCTTTTGGATTTTGGAAGGCAGGCTTTCTAAATCCCCTATAGCATTGAGGCGTACATTGTTCTGCTGCATGATCTCCACCTCTTTCTTAAGATAACGAGATAGTAAGTGCATAAGCGCCTCCACTTCCAGTTTGGGGCGCTTCCAGTTCTCTGTAGAAAAAGTATAGAGGGTTAGGTAAGGAATCCCTAACTGGGTTACCTCCTGTATAATTTCGCGCACGGTCTTAGCGCCTTTTTCATGCCCCAAAATGCGTTGTTTGCCTCGTTGTTTTGCCCAACGCCCATTCCCGTCCATGATAATTGCCAAATGTCGGGGGAGCATTTTACTTTCTATATCCATTGGCTTATCTGCAAGTTACTATCAAGTGTGCAAAGATATGATTTTTTTGGCAAACCTGAAAAAATTTATATCTTATTTGGCAAATTCGAAACAATTACATTTTTTAGCTCCGAAGGTATAGGTAAGGTATAGTCCTGATACCATGTACCAATCGTTGGTATTGAGGTTGCCGAAGTGTACCCCTTTGCCCGATTTACTTCCATCAAGATTGTTGGTAAAGGTATAGCGCATACTCACTTCTGCGCCTACTAAGAAGCGGGATCCCCATAGGCGAGTCTTGACTCCCAAGGTAAAAGGTATTGCCCATGATTCATCACGCTCTGGATAGGTCTGATACTTGGCATGCTGACTAGGGGTGGTAATATCGTCAAAATACAATCGATCCATCTTGAAATAATAGAAGCCTGTATGTACATAAGGGGTAAAAAGAAGCTTAAAAGGCTCATGGGTATCGAAATGCAGAAAATCATACTCCACACCTGCTCCCATCTCGACCATGCGATTCTGGAAAGCAAAGTCCCTGTTACGGCGGGCATCGGTGGTGGCTCTACGGTCGCTATCCCAGAGGTCAAACCACTTGATATCGGCACGTAGAGAGAGCTGCTTACGGACATTGCGCTTGTAGAGTAAGCCTATAGCGGGCTTGGTGGGAAAGACATAATAAGTAGAACCAATGTCCGCAATGGGGTTCACTCCTCCAAAGAAAACCCCTATTTCATTATACTGCCCCCACCCCTTCGTGATGGCACAGCAGGTAAGTATCAACCAAAGAAAATATTTATGCATTACTCTATAATTGTTAATCGTTAATTGTTAATTTCAGAGGAAGGTTAGGTTTTCGATTTAGTAAGGACTAATCACTGACTATTGCCCTGCAAAAGAGATTGTACCGCTGAGAGACAGAGACTAAAAAGTACAGCATACCAAAATCCCTCAATATGAATTCCCTCAATAAGCCTATCTGCCAATATTATAATAATGGTATTGATAATAATGAGGAACAATCCAAAGGTGATCATAGTAATAGGTAAAGAAAGTACTATCAAGATCGGCTTTAGAAATATATTGAGTACTCCCACTACCAAGGCAAATAACAAGGCATCCGAAAAATCCCTTACTTGGATATGAGGTAATACCTTGCTCAGCCCCAATATGAGAATACTGGTAATAATCAGATTGACTATATACTTCATTTTGTGATTATTTTTGTAGGAATTGATAAGTAATCTCGAAAAATTCTTTAGGCTTTTCCACCTGTACCCAGTGTCCAGCATCGGGTATGGTTACAGCCTCAGCCTTGGGAAAATGTTGCATGATCAGGGGCATATCCTCTGGCAATACATAGTGAGACTTTCCTCCTATCAAAAAGAGTGTTTTCCCTTGATAGGCAGTTCCTACCGGAAGCGCTGTACCTATCTCGGCTACACGTTCACGCAGTACAGGTAGGTTGATACGCAGGGCCAACTGATCTGCTGTCTTTCTATAGACATTCTTAAGCAAGAACTGGCGTATAGGGACATCTATGATGAACTTGCCTAACTGCTGATCAGCCTGCTCACGGGTCTTGATCTGAGAAAAGTCCAAGGTAGAGAGGGCATCCAAGATGACCTTGTGGTGCACTGGATAGTACTTAGGCGACATATCGACCACCACGATACGCTCAGCCCGCTCAGGATAAGTGACTGCCAAGAGCATAGTGGTCTTCCCTCCCATAGAATGCCCAATGAAAGGTGCTGAGGCGATCTGGTGATAATCCATATAGCGAATCAGATCCTCCATCATAAGAGCATACGAAAATTCAGGAGAATGAAAGCTATGCCCATGATTACGAGCATCAATCACATGTACCTGATACCCCTTTTCAGCAAAGTGAAGGGAGTGGGTACGCCAGTTGTCCCCCATGCCTAAGAAACCATGAAGGATAATTAGCGGTTTTCCCTCTCCTACTATTTGAGAATTAATAAGCTCCATATTATTATACTATTTGAGACGATACAGATACATACTCACCACATTCTGAAGGCCTAAGTAGAGAGCCTCACTAATGAGGGCGTGCCCTATGGAGACTTCCAAAAGGCCAGGTATCTGCTCTTTGAAATATTGTAAATTGTCCAAACTAAGATCATGCCCTGCATTGAGCCCCAACCCGACCTTCTGAGCTAGCTCAGCAGCCTGTACATAAGGGCGAATGCCCTCCTTGTTGCCACGAGCGTACTCTCGAGCATAGGCTTCTGTATAGAGTTCCACACGGTCAGTTCCTGTTTTAGCAGCTGCCTCCACCATACGTTCTACAGGATCTACAAAGAGAGAGGTGCGAATCCCATGACGCTTGAACTCGGCAACAATTTCCGTCAGATATGCCCCATGAGTAAGGGTATCCCAACCAGCATTGGAGGTAATAGCATCCTCAGCATCAGGGACAAGGGTTACTTGGGTAGGCTTCACCTTGAGGACAAGGTCTACAAACTTAGGAATGGGATTCCCTTCTATATTGTATTCTGTATGTACTATTTCCTTGAGATCTAAGGCATCTTGGTAGCGGATATGGCGCTCATCGGGTCGTGGGTGTATGGTAATCCCCTCCGCTCCAAAGTCTTGTAAATCAGTAGCTACTTGCAACAAATTAGGGACATTCCCACCTCGTGAATTGCGAAGAGTAGCTATCTTATTGATATTTACACTAAGCTTTGTCATTTGAATATACTTTTTTTAACAAGGGGCAAAGGTACAAATTATCCTCCACATTTACAATCAGGGCCACCCCCACATTTTTTTTTCTTAGTGAAAAAGAATTTTTTTACTAAAAAAACAATGGCTAATGCCACTAAAGCATAGGTAATAATATCTTGTATCATCTGTATACTATTTTCGTGACAAAGGTACAAAATAATGACAAATAATTAATGCTCAATGATTAATGATTAATAACAAACTTCAAAACATTGTAAATCAAATATTTGTAAATTTATTTCACTAAAAACAAAAATAAAATAAAAAAAATTCTTGAAAAAAATGCTTTTAAATTTTTTTTTTCTGAAAAAATATGTACCTTTGCAAAGATTTTTTTACTATCTTTTTTATTAAAAGATTATTTTTTTAAATTAGAAAATGGAATACCGACTCACGGAACTCATATTAGCACAGCGAAGCAACATTACCAATACGCTTCCAAAGAAAAAAGCAGAGGATTTCATAGATGGTCTATACCGCTTGCTCTTCTCCTTGGATACAGAACCTTGCCAATGTAGTTATGAGGTAGAGCAAAGACTGAAAGCCAAACAGTTGGAATTTTCCGAGATTATCTATGACTATTTCAGGGATAACCAACGTGCTCAGCAGGCGACCACTACCTTTTTCTCTTCTATAGAGGAGATCTACTACCGATTGCTCCGCGATGCACAAGCTATCCTAGACAATGACCCTGCGGCACAGAATCTGGAAGAAGTATACATAGCTTACCCTGGCTTCTATGCGATTGTGATACATCGCTTTGCCCATCAGTTATGGTTACAGGATTTGAAGCTTTTAGCCCGCGTGTGGAGCGAATTTGCCCATAGCAAGACCGGAATAGACATCCACCCTGGTGCACAGATAGGAGACAATTTCTGTATAGACCACGGAACAGGTATTGTCATAGGAGAGACCTGTGTGATTGGTAATAATGTAAAAATATACCAAGGGGTTACCCTTGGGGCGCTATCGGTAGCCAAGGATAAGAAAGATACCGTACGCCACCCGAATATTGGCGACAATGTGGTCATCTACTCTGGAGCAACCATCTTGGGCAGCGGACATATAGGGCACGACAGCACTATAGGGGGCAATGTATGGCTTACCGAAGGAATAGACCCCTATACCGTAATCTATTACAAAAGTGAAATGATTACCAAAGGAAAAAACCTATCACCTGAACCTATATTTTTTCATATATAAACCTTAATACATAACCTATAATTATATTTTTATGAAGTACAACAACATTTTGGGAGCTATCGGAAACACTCCCGTGATTCGTTTGGCCAAGCTTTTCCCTTCACACCAAGTTTGGATTAAGCTTGAGAAGAGCAACCCAGGAGGAAGTATCAAGGATCGTATCGCCTTGGCTATGATTGAGCAAGCTGAAAAACAAGGGCTTATCAACAAAGATACCACTATTATAGAACCCACCTCAGGGAATACTGGAGTAGGTCTTGCTCTTGTAGCAGCTGTAAAAGGATACAAGCTCATTCTGGTAATGCCTGAATCGATGAGTGTGGAGCGCCGCAAATTGGTCTCAGCCTACGGAGCTTCTTTTGTGCTTACTCCTAAGGAAAAAGGTACTGGAGGCGCTGTAGAGAAAGCAAAAGAATTGGCCGCTTCTATCCCTAATTCTTGGGTACCCCAACAGTTCGAAAACCCTGCCAACCCTGAGATACACCGCCTAACGACAGCACAAGAAATCGTGACCGACTTCCCCGAAGGAGTAGACTACTTTATCTCTGGAATTGGTACTGGAGGACATCTCTCTGGAATTGGAGAAGTACTCAAAGCGAAATTCCCTCAGACCAAAGTATTCGGTATAGAACCTGCCACCTCTGCTGTGCTTAGCGGAAACAAACCCGGCCCTCACCCACTACAAGGTATCGGAACAGGCTTTATCCCTAAGACACTCAATACTTCTATCTATGATGGTATCATCACCATTGATAAGGATGAAGCTTATGACTATACCCGCCGCTTAGCCCGAACAGAAGGTATCTTGGCAGGTATCTCCACTGGAACTTCTTTAGCCGCTATCGCTAAGAAACTCCCTGAAATCAAAGCTAATGAAGTGGTGCTTACTGTCAATTATGACTCTGGAGACCGCTACTGGTCTGTAGCTGACCTCTTCGAGGAAAACCCTAATTAATGATCAATGATTAATGACTCCTATTAGTACTGAAAATTAACAATTGAAAATTGACCGTTATTTATGCGCTTACTTATCCAGCGAGTCAAAGAAGCACAAGTAGTCATTGGAGGAAGGATTCATTCCCAGATCTCCCAAGGGCTACTTCTGCTTTTAGGTATAGAAGAGAGTGATAGCCAAGAGGATATTGATTTTCTCTGTAAAAAAACAACTCAAATCCGTCTGTTCAACGATGCCAATGGGGTGATGAACCTCTCGGTACAGGAAGCAGGTGGTGCCCTAATGGTAGTGAGTCAATTCACCCTATATGCCCAGACAAAGAAGGGGAACCGCCCCTCCTACATTCGAGCGGCAAGACCCGAAAGGGCAATTCCTCTATATGAGCAGTTTGTCCATACCCTACAACAACTATCAGGAAAGGAAATTGCCACAGGAGTATTCGGAGCCGATATGCAGGTAAGCCTGTGCAACGATGGCCCTGTTACTATCTTTATAGACAGTAAAATGCGTGACTTCTAAAGAAGAAATCACGCATTTTTTTATAAATAAGGTTTGGACAATATTTACGCTCTTACTGGAAGGTTCATCACAAGGTCTATATACAAGTTCACCTTGTCCTTGAGCTCCTTACGATTGACAATAAAATCCAAGAAGCCATGCTCTTGTACAAACTCTGCTGTTTGGAAGCCTTCTGGCAAGTCTTTTCCTGTGGTATCCTTTACCACACGAGGCCCTGCAAAGCCTATCAGTGCGCCAGGTTCGGCTATATTGATATCCCCCAGCATAGCAAAGGAGGCAGTCACCCCACCTGTAGTAGGATCTGTACAAAGTGAGATATAAGGCAAGCCGGCATCATCAAGCTGAGCGAGCTTAGCGGAAGTTTTAGCCATCTGCATCAGAGAGAAAGCAGCCTCCATCATACGAGCTCCTCCGGACTTGGAGATCATCATAAAAGGCAATCGGTTCTTGATGGCATAGTCGATCCCGCGGGCAATCTTCTCCCCTACGACACTTCCCATAGAGCCTCCGATAAAGTCGAAATCCATACAAGCAATGACAATCTCACGCCCTTTTGACTCTCCTACTGCACAGCGCACAGCATCGTAGAGATCCGTTTTCTTCTGAGCTTCCTTGAGCCTGTCCTTGTATCGCTTTGTATCCTCAAAATCCAAGGGATCCTTGGACTTCATGGTCTTGTCCAACTCACTGAACTTGCCATCAAAAAGAATTTCAAAATACTCCTTGCTGCCTATACGAACATGATAGCCATCCTCAGGGCTTATATAACAGTTCTGAGCAAGCTCCTCTGTTTCTACAATTTTCCCAGTAGGAGACTTGTACCACAATCCCTGTGGAATATCTTTTTTCTCCTCTGTGGCGGTCTGTATCCCCTTTGTTTTTCTCTTAAACCAAGACATATATTTTTCATTCTCTTAGCCCATATCCATCCTTGACATAGTTCTCTTTCACAAGATACAATCTAAGAATTTTTGCAGGGCAAAGTTACTATTTTTTTCTCAGATGGCGATTTCTTTTTATGTTAATATTGACAAGTTTTTATTCACAATGTATAACTTATTAAAAATCAAATATATACAAATTCTTTATAAAAAATATTTCTTTTGAAAAAAATAACACCTTAAAATGTTTTTATTTAGAAATAAAAATGTAACTTTGCGGTGAATATTAAATATTATCGTTATGTCTAAAGTAGGAAATGCATTAGCTGCTCTGCTTGTAGGAGCTGCTATCGGAGCAGGAGTAGGAATTCTTTTTGCTCCTGACGAAGGAAAGAAAACACGCAAGCGTATCCGCAAGTCCTTAGAAGGAGTTTCTGACAATCTCAGAGATCGTCTTACTCACCTGAATGAGGATTTGAAGGAGAAAAAGCTCAAATTCAAAGGCACCTTGGAGGAAAATGTAGAAAAGCTTCTTTCCAAGTCCAGCTATAAAGCAGAAGAACTGATCAATGCTTTAGAGCGCAAACTCGAAGACCTAAAAAAGGCCAATGCTAAATATCAAAAATAATCTCTAAGCAACTCAATTATGGCACTACAGCAACTAAAGGAAACCGCACAGACCCTCCCCGATGAGGTACAGTCGACCCTGAATTCCCATTCAGAGTACTACAAGCTATATATATTCCGTATCATAGCCAAGTCCACTATGGGCTTTGTAAGCCTATTTGTGGTAGCCCTCTTTGTTCTAATCATTGCGTTTTTCTTAGCTTGTGCCTCTGCTTTTGCTTTAGGAGAATGGCTCGGTAGTATGGCCTTAGGATTCCTTATCATGGGAAGTGTATTCCTTATCATTCTATTTGTTATCTACAAATGGAGAAAGAGTTTTATACACAAGCCTATATTAGGAAAATTATCTGAAATATATTTCAAAGAATAGTACTATGGAAAGAAAATACACCTCACTGGATGAAATAGAAAAAGACCTACACGCCCTAAAGCTTAAAAAGGACGTAGACCTGATGTGCCTAAAGACTGACTATCAGACTCTTGTACGAAATCTCTCTATCTCTCAGTTGTTCTCAGACTCTGTCACAGAACTCAGACAAGCCTTTGTGAACAAGCAGAAGAGCCTTCTTTCCTTAGCAGCGGGATTCCTGCTTAGAAGATTTTTTAGATAAGTAAGAACCAATGTTTTACACTATTTTTATAAAAAAATAGGCGTAAAATTTTGATATCTGCAAAAAAGGTTGTACTTTTGCACCCTGAAAAAAGCGAGGTCTTGTAGCTCAGCTGGTTAGAGCACCTGACTCATAATCAGGGGGTCCTTGGTTCGAGCCCAAGCTGGACCACCTCAAAGAAAAAGCACTTACATAATTGTAAGTGCTTTTGTTATTTATGCTTATTTATCTAATCCTTGTTCCTAAAGACAAGACCATTGTCAAAGGAATCTATCAATACCAGACTACCTGCCTTGATATTTCCTTGAAGGATCTCCTTGGAGAGCGCATTCATTACTTCTTTCTGGATAACACGCTTTACAGGTCGTGCTCCAAACTGAGGATCATATCCACGCTCGGCTAAGTAATCTATCGCTTCATTGGTAGCCTCCAAGGTGATGTTCTCACGGGCTACTAACTTGATGATACCACCCAACTGCAAGCGTACAATTTGCTTGATATTGTCCTGAGTAAGAGGTGTAAACATTACTATATCATCTATACGATTGATAAATTCAGGACGTACTGTTTGCTTGAGCAATTGTAGTACTTCCTCTTTTGCCTTCTCGGTGGCTTCCTCTGTATCCTTATATTTTTCAAAACTTTCCTGAATGAGGTGGCTACCCATATTGGAAGTCATGATAATAATCGTATTCTTGAAGTCGGCCGTACGCCCCTTATTGTCTGTAAGTCGTCCTTCGTCCAAGACCTGCAAAAGAATATTGAACGTATCAGGGTGTGCCTTCTCTATCTCATCCAATAAGACTACAGAGTAAGGGCGACGACGCACGGCTTCGGTGAGTTGTCCACCTTCGTCATACCCTACATATCCGGGAGGTGCTCCTACCAAACGGCTCACCGCATGTTTTTCCTGATATTCACTCATATCGATACGAGTCATGGCATTCTCATCGTCAAAGAGATATTCGGCCAAGGCCTTGGCAAGCTCGGTTTTCCCAACCCCAGTGGTACCTAAGAAAAGGAAAGAACCTATAGGTTTTTTAGGATCCTGCAAGCCTGCACGGCTACGGCGGATAGCATCAGAAACAGCCGCGATGGCTTCTTCCTGTCCTACTACGCGCTTGTGAAGCTCTTCCTCTAAGTGAAGGAGCTTTTCACGCTCGCCCTGCATCATCTTGGTCACTGGCACTCCCGTCCATTTGGCAATCACCTCAGCGATATCCTCACGGGTAACCTCTTCCTTGATCATGGTCATCTCATGCTTGTCGATTTCCTTTTGGAGCGCTTCGAGCTTTTCTTCCTCTTGGGTTATCTTCCCATAACGGAGTTCGGCCACCTTACCATAATTACCCTCACGTTCGGCACGCTCGGCCTCTATCTTATAGTTTTCTATATTGTTCTTGGCGGCTTGTATCTCGTCCACAAGGGTCTTTTCTCCCTGCCATTTGGTAAAGAGAGCATTGCGTTCTTCCCTTAGGTTACCTACCTCAGCATTGAGCATGCGGAGTTTTTCCTCATCATTTTCACGCTTGATGGCCTCTATTTCAATCTCCAACTGCATGATCTTACGGTCGAGTACATCGAGCTCCTCAGGCTTGGAGTTGATCTCCATACGAAGCTTAGCAGCCGCCTCGTCCATCAGGTCGATAGCCTTGTCCGGTAAGTAACGGTTAGGAATATATCGTTCAGAGAGCTCCACCGCTGCAATGATAGCCTCATCCTTGATACGTACCTTATGGTGTGCTTCATATTTTTCCTTGATACCACGAAGAATGGAAATAGCACTCTCGGTATCAGGCTCTTCGACCATCACTTTTTGGAAACGACGCTCGAGGGCTTTGTCCTTTTCGAAATACTTCTGGTATTCATCCAAAGTTGTTGCCCCAATGGCGCGAAGTTCTCCACGTGCCAGAGCTGGTTTTAGAATATTAGCGGCATCCATAGCCCCTTCTCCTCCACCTGCTCCTACAAGAGTATGGATTTCATCAATAAAAAGAATGATATTACCATCGGAAGAAGTCACTTCTTTTACTACCGATTTGAGTCGTTCCTCGAACTCTCCCTTGTACTTCGCTCCTGCAATAAGAGCCCCCATATCCAAGGAATAGATTGTCTTATCTTTTAGATTTTCAGGCACGTCTCCATTGACAATACGGTGTGCTAGTCCTTCGGCAATAGCTGTCTTCCCTACCCCAGGTTCCCCTACGAGCATAGGATTGTTCTTGGTACGACGGGAAAGAATCTGAAGTACACGACGAATCTCCTCATCACGCCCAATGACAGGATCTAGCTTGCCACTGTGTGCCAACTGGGTTAGGTTCTTCGCATACTTATTGAGTGAATTGTAGGTATCTTCTGCTGAAGCGGAAGTAACACGCTCGCCCTTGCGAAGCTCGGTAATGACCTTCTCAAATTCCTTTTCAGTCACTCCCTGTTCCTTGAGCGCTTGTCCTACTTGGTTTTTTACCTTAAAAATAGCCAAGAGCAGGTGCTCTATGGAGACATACTCATCATTCCTTTTCTTAGCAATATTACTTGCTTCCAGAAGTACTTCTCCTGCGGTACGAGAGAGCGACATTTGACCTCCCTGTACCTTAGGATAAGAAGCCAAAGCCTTATCCACCGCTTGAGAGAGTGTAGCGGTATTCACTTGCAACTTTTTAAGTACAAAAGGCAGTACGTTATTGTCCACCTCCTGGATACCCTTGAAGATATGCTCTACTTGGATATCTTGTTGCCCAAGACCTTGAGCCAGTTGCTGAGCTCTTTGGATAGCCTCTTGGGACTTGATAGTATAGTTGTCAAAATTCATTTTCTTTACAATTTAAGGGTTATAGAATTAATTATTAAAGGAGAGAGGTTCTTAGAAATTAAAGAATTAGGTTGTTCTTTTAATTCTTCACTTTCTTCCCCTCTTTGTCCCTTATCTATCAAGAAGTATTCCAAACCTTAAAAGCTGACAAATTGTCATATTTTTAAGATTTTTAAATTGTAAAATATAAATTTTTTCTGATTATCAATTAATTAAAACATGTAAAAATGACATGTTTTTTTCTTATTGTAGAAATCATTTGATGAAGAAATATAATCTTGTGAAAGCCCTAATAGGCCAAGACACAAATTGTGTCTTAAAAAGTAATAGACTGCAATATTTTACCCCTTGATTCGTCTTATTATCTTTTCTCTAAACTCCCTGATCAAATCCTTAAACTCCTCAGGCAGATAGGTAAGAGCTTTCTGCTCAACTTCTTTAGGGATACCATAATAGGCCTCGGCAATACCGCCTGTAATAGCAGCAAGGGTATCACTATCGCCCCCTATGGAGACGGCAAGGCGAAGGGCACTCTCGAAGTCATGGCTTTCTAAAAAGCAGATGATAGCCTGTGGTACTGTCCCTTGGCAAGTTTCATTAAAACGATATGTTTGGCGAAGCTCCTGACAAGTCATAGAGAGGTCATACCCATAGAGCCAGCAGACTTTTTCTTTTATCTGCTCCTTGGATTTTCCTTCAAGAGCCAAAGCAATAGCATAAGCGACACACTCAGCACCCTTGACCCCTTCAGGATGGTTGTGAGTACATTCGGCACTCTCCCGAGCAAAGCTAAGCACCTGCTCCATGCTCCCTAACCAACCACAAGGAGAGACACGCATAGCTGAGCCATTGCCAAAACTGTTGTATGGTTGTGGATTTTCACTACGTATCCACTGACCAAAACGCCCTCCATAAGATCCCATAGGCGAAGGATACCTCCTGCACCAATAGAGTAGGCTTTCCTTGAAAGATTTTCCATGGAGCAGTGCATCAGCGATGGCGATGGTACATATCGTATCATCGGTAAAATCATTATAAGGAGTAAATAACTCAAAATCTGTAGTATGGATATTGGCAAACTCATATCGAGAACCTACAATATCTCCTATAATAGAACCTAACATAATGATCAATGGTAAATGACCAATGACAAATCCCATTAGGTATTAGTCATTGGTCATTTATATTTTGTAGAAGTGGAGAATACGGGATTCGAACCCGTGACCTTTTGCATGCCATGCAAACGCGCTAGCCAGCTGCGCCAATCCCCCATTATTTTTCAGCGGCAAAGGTACACCTTTTTTCTGAATCTTCCTAATCTTTTTTTATTTTTTTCCCAGAACACTCTAAGATATAACAAATGAATACCTATACACAGATGTTTGTTACAGAAACCTTTTTCTCCAAAAATATTTTCGTAATTTTGCCCGAAGAATATTAGATTTTATTTCCCATACCCAAACAAATGAAGTGTAAGCTACTAAAAGACTTTTCCCTATTCTACCTTATGGCCTTCTTGCTATTGGTATTTATCATTTTCTTTATAGGATTCTTCCTCTATGGAGAAGAAGAGCTCTCCCCTACTGGTATCCGTTATCCTGTGATCTGGGGGATTTGCTATGCATATCAAGAAGTTTTTTACTTTGTACAGCGATATATTCCCTTATTCTTCCCCTGTGCCTTTCTTTCTGTAGCCCTATTAGCTTTTCCTTTTGGGACCTTGTTCGCCCTTATCATCAATGGGCTTCTTAACAAAATAGATTTGGAGAAAAAATAAAACTATCCTGAAAAAGTATCAAGATAGTTTTTGAAAAAGTGGTCTCACCAAGAATCGAACTTGGATCAAAAGTTTAGGAAACTTCTATTCTATCCGTTGAACTATGAGACCCCTTCTATTATTGAGGCGCAAAGATACAAAAAATAATGATTAATTATTAATTATTAATTGTTAATTATTAAACTGGCCTCTGTTTACTGACCTTTGGCAACTGAACGACGGATTTCTCCTATCCAAAGTACTATACTGGTAGCTCCGATGATAATAGCCCAATCCACTAATTGCAATGGAGTTACACTGAACATTCCTCCCCCAAAGGTAGTGATAAATACTTGTCCTAAGACAATTGCAGCAGCAATCATTAAGAAACCTTGGCTCTTACCTATATTATGGAAAGCACTCCTTCCTGTACGATAGGCTTTGGCATTGAACATATTCCAGAACTGTAAGAATACAAAAATGGAAAAGAACAACGAAAGTTCATAAGCCGATAGGCTTCCCTTGGGTGCTCCAAAGTGGAAGAAGTGGCTCATATAGTCCCCTAAAGAGAATTGTGTCAAGCTGGTAATATCTTCGTTTTTGAAATATTGTATAAATCCGAAGAGTAGTAATACAAAGAATCCACCTACCCCGAAGATCCCCTTGGCCATGGCACTGCTGATGATATTTGCCTTGCGTGGACGAGGCTTGTCATGCATCACACGGTGGCTTGGAGGCAAGGATGCCAAAGCCAAAGCAGCAAAAGTATCCATAATAAGGTTCACCCATAGCATCTGGGTTACAGTCAAAGGTGATTCTACCCCTAAGAAAGCCCCAATGAGCACAATGATACACGCAGCCACATTGATCGTCATCTGGAAGAGAATAAAGCGCTGAATATTCAAGTAGAGCGAGCGCCCCCACATCACCGCCTTGCCAATACTACTAAAGGAGTTGTCCAAGATAGTAATATCACTGGCTTCCTTAGCTACCGAGGTACCATCGCCCATGGAAAGTCCTACCTGAGCCGCCTTGAGTGCAGGGGCATCGTTAGTCCCATCGCCTGTTACAGCTACTACTTCGCCCTTTTGCTGGAGCAGGTTCACCAAGCGCGCTTTGTCCAACGGACGTGCACGAGAGATAACTCTAAGGTCACTCACACGCTCCAAGAGGTCAGCATCGCTCATAGTGGCAAACTCAGCTCCTGTGATATGGTTGCGATCGGTACAGCTCTCGTCCCATAGGCGTATCTGTCGAGCAATTTCCTTGGCAGTACCTGGGGTATCCCCTGTTACAATCTTCACCTGAATGCCCGCCTGCATACATTCCTCAATAGCTGCAGGCACGTCTGCACGAACAGGATCAGAAATAGCTGTGATACCGATAAAATGTAATCCTTTGACTACTAACTTGCCATTTTCGGAGATGATCGCTTTAGGATCGTCTATTTCCTTGTAAGCAAAGCCAATGGTGCGCATCGCCTGGTTTTGGTATTGGAGCAACTTAGCTTCGAAATCAGCTTGGGAGAGGGTCGAATTTAGTCTTGCGCCCTCCTGACAGAAAGTCATCACAATCTCAGGAGCCCCTTTTACATAGAGTATATTTTTCTTTAGCGTAGGTGAATAGATGAGCGTCGCCATATACTTACGCTCGGTGGAGAAGGTAAGCTGTTGTAGCACTTCACTTTCCTCACGTATAGGCAGGTAGTTGATACCCTTGCCATAGAGCGAAAGAAGAAGTGCCCCTTCGGTAGGATTGCCCAGTACACTGGGCTTTTCCTTATCAGAAAAATCAAGATAAGCAGTGGAATTGACCGCCATAGACTCGGCGATAAGTCGATCGGCGAAAGAACTATCTGGGAACTGATTAAAGTATGTTTCGTAGATAGTCATTTGATTCTGAGTGAGTGTACCTGTTTTGTCGGTACAGATTACTGTAGTAGCTCCCATGGTCTCGCAGGCATGCATCTTGCGTACAAGGTTGTTGGTAGCCATCATACTACGCATACTGTAGGCCAAGCTCAGGGTAACACTCATAGGCAACCCCTCCGGCACAGCAACTACTACTACCGTAATAGCAATCATCACAGTATTAAGTAGATACCCTCCGAAAGACACCCAATCAAGGTTATCCAAACTATGGGTAGGATCTGCAAAATAAACAATAAGTCTTCCTACGATGACAAGGGCAGCAATTCCGTAACTCACCTTGGTAATGAGATCTGCCAAACGGTCTAACTGCTCATTGAGTGGTGTTTTTACAGAATCATCTATCTGTACCCCCTCGAACACTTTCCCATATTCGGTAGCATCTCCCACCTTTTTCACCTCAAAGATACCATGTCCATCGGCTACCGAAGTACCGCGGCATACATAATTAGTAGGATAGGTAGCTTCTGCCTCGAAGTCCTCTGGAAGAATGCTCTTGTGTACGAGGGGTTCCCCTGTAAGGGTGGATTCGTTCAGGTGAAGAGATACCGCCTCCAACAACTCCCCATCGGCAGGTACTTCCTCTCCTGTCTCAATGATGACAATGTCCCCCACGACAATATCCTTCTTTAGCACTTGAGTGATGCGTTCATTGCGAATGACCTTGTAGTAAATATCGTCATTGACCTGATTGAGGATTTCAAATTGCTTGTTTGCTTTTTGTTCAAAATAGAAAGCGACTCCGGTGGCTAAAAGAATCGCAAAGAGGATACCTACAGGCTCCAAGAAAGCATGGATACCCGTATCATGTACCGTATATTCGTAGAAAGAAACTCCAAAAGAAAAGACCAACGCCACCAATAGGATGATGATGATAGGGTCGGTAAATTTCTCTAAGAACTGTTTCCAGAGTGGTTCCCCCTCCACAGCAGTAAAGGTATTTTCGCCATATTTTTGGCGACTTTCAACAACTTGGGCATCAGTAAGCCCCTTGTAGTGATGTTTTTCAGACATATATAAATATCATTTACAAGGGGCAAAAATACTATTTTTATCTGAATTAAGAGAGGTTTTGGGATTTATATTTTTCCCAAGTTAAGAAGTTTCAAAATTACTTTCCTTCAGACTCACTGCAAATACCTTTTTCATCTATTCGGCAGCACCACTTTACATAAGGATAGTACTCTGTAGTGTTTGCCGTTACATAGCCCGAGGCAACAAGGTCATCACGGTTATCCTTGTCGTCTCCATCGCCCATATAGATATTTACTTTCAAACCTTCGTATAAGGATATCAGCTCTCCACATACATTCTCTCGAGCGTCTTTTTGAGAAAATAGTACCAGATCATACTCCAAGAGTTCGTTGAAATCTACAGAAAAGAGCAGGCGAGTGTCTGTCTTTTCCCACAAACCTCTCACAAAGGTATAGGCTATCTCATTCTCAGGTTTTATCTGTTGGATCGTAGTGGGCAGGTACCAGCCTTGACCGCCTATTTTTAAGTGGTCATAGTAGGCAAGTGCCTTGACCCGACAGCCATGGGAGAACCAGTGCAAGGAGTGTTTTTCATAATCTCGCAATAAGCGGGGTGTATCCTCCACAGCGACCAAAGCTACTACTTGCCCTCCATAGCGTACCAATACTAAGTCGCCTACAAGGAGCTTTTCGAAAGTCTGTACCGCCTTGCCTGAGCAACCTATATAGCCCGTAGTGAGAATACGACGGGTGTCTTCGGTTGTCCAAGTAGTAGCCCCAGTGGGGTGAAGTTGTATATGCCAGAGATTCATATTGTAGGTAATTTATATTGAAGTAAAAAATCCTTCACCTCCTGCATTATTCTCCTGCTTTCGCGGGCTTTTTGGATGGTTTTGTTTTGAACAAAGGGGGAGAGGGTTTGGCTTTGAATAAGAGGCAGGGTTGCTTCGTACTGTTTGGCTAAGGCAGTGGCGAAGTACCAAGCAATCATCATATTGACATAGTATTCATCCGACTGGATGCTGGCAACGAGGGAGAGCATTTCACTCTCAAAGTAGTCATCTAAGTAATTGGACAACAGCAGCCCTATGCCATAGCGAATGGTGTAGGGCTGTGGGCTTTTGAGCCACTGAAGGATATGGGCATAGGTCTCCTTGGGGTGCTTCTGAAAGAGCTTAGGAGAAAAGGTATCACACACCGCCCAATTATCTATATAAGGCAAAAAGGCTTCCGTATAGGCGATAGCCTTGTCAAAGGCTTTCACTTGTTCTATAAGAAAGCCGTGTAAGAGGTTTTCCTCATGGTAGTAGTGGGGAAGTGAGTTGAGAAACAGCGCTACAGCTTCTGGCTGTTGCTTAGTGAGCTCTTTGGCTACTTTGCGTAGGGCAGGCAGGCGTACCCCTATGATACGCTCACGAGAGAGGGTAGGGATAAGCTTATGGGTAAAATCCCCATAGGGTATATCTTGCAGGGCAAGTAGTAATCGGACAAAAGCACTTTCTTGAGGCATGATTAGAAGGTTCTTTAGAGAAGACAAAAGTACAAAAAAAATCATTATTTTTTCGTGATATTCTCCTATTTATTTCGTACTTTTGCCTTTTTGATTAGAGGAACATTGAACATTGAACATTGAACATTGAACATTGAACATTGAACATTGAACAT
>CAURXJ010000030.1:0-22734 GCA_963528845.1 uncultured Capnocytophaga sp.
TTGATAGCTTCTAATTTTTGTACCTCCTCATCGGGGGAGCGGTCAGTAAGCAGGTGCTTATAAGCTCCAAAAGTTCTTTCAAGGCTATAGCCTGTATCCTTATACCTTGTAAGAGAATAGTCCCAGCTTCCTATACCACACATGGGGATACTTGTATTGGGGAATTCTTTTACCACTTGACTAAAGACATTGTAATAATTAACCCCATGTTCGTTAAGCACTTCCACCCCTTTGTCATAGAAATGAGCCGCTTTTACAGTCCCTACGTTCATTTTTTGATGATACCCGTTATAGATGTCTATATCCTTGCCATCTTCAGCTATGATGATATAGCCATTTGTAGATATATAAGGGTAGGACTTAGGGAGTAACTTTTGTCCAAAGTGATTGATAAGGTTGCACCTGCCTCTCTCACAGACTTTCTGAAAGGAATTGATGGGATTATGGTCTAAATCAATGCAATAATTAACCTCCGTAGCAACCTCCTCCAAACGGCCATAATAGGGGAAAGTGAGGGTTTGCTCCTCAAGTGGAATAAAGCTATAGATAGGTGGGTCTCTCTCCATATCAGGGTTTTCTATCAGAGGGCAATAAAAGTAGGCTCTTTTGCCAGCGCCAAAGTCCATGGTAAGTACGCCAAAGTCATAGAGGTAGTATTCACGCTTTCTACTTATAGTGGGATTGCTTAGGAAAGATTTTGTGCCTTGAGCCGTTGGTATTTGATAGCTAAAGGCTCCTTTTTCCTTACCTTCTCTTAGAGCTTGCCACGCAATAGTAGAGGGGTTTAAGAAGCGGATAATATCCGTAAGATCTGATTTATTGGTTTTGACAGTCCATACTTTCCCTTGAAAATCACTATATAAGGTAGGGCGAATAGCTTTGGTATAGATAAGAATTTTGTTCTTTGAAATTGTTTTTAAGGAGAGAGGTTTGTTTTGTGATTTCCAAAAAGCACTATAGGTTTTATAAGGTCGGTTAAAAGCATTGTGTTCTGTATAGGTTTTTTCAGTCCTAAATGCCAACTCATACGCAATAAAAGCCTTTCCTTGCTGCTTGTAGAAAGAGGTTTTTCCATCGGTAGTGTCCAAGGCAATCACATTGATCTGCTCGGAGGGGAGGATATATTCTCCAGGCAGTAAGGGGGCTATATAGGACAAGAGAAAAGAGAGTACAAGCATGATTTAGTTTTGAGTGTTGATTTTTTGGTTTTGAGTGCAAATATAGGATATAATTGGCAAAATAGCAAATTAGTAAACAAATAAATTAACTTATTGAATTATTAACATCAAAAGATAGACATAAGAAAATCAATAAGTTAATATGTTTGACAAAAATATTTTTGTATTGGATATAAAAAAAAGGAGTATTTTGTTTGTTTTATCCAAGAAAAAACGTACTTTTGTGGCATAAATACGTATTTTTATCTCCTAAATAGGTTTTGTGGATTTTTGGATAAGTTATAAAAACGCTAATAACAAACAAATATTTGTCAATAACCTATTTAAAAAGCACTACCAAAGCATTTTTTAATTGTTAAACAACTGGAATATGAACAACAAAAAAGGATTACTATTGATTTTAGTCTTCTTCCCTTTATGGCTTTTAGGCCAAGAGATGAAAATAAAAGGGAATGTCAAGGACGATGAAGGCTCAGGTATGTTGGGCGTTTCTGTGGTAGTCAAAGGGACTACCAAGGGAGTGGCCACGGATAATGACGGTAACTTTGAACTAAAAGTGAACCGAAATGATGTGCTTGTGTTCTCAAGTGTGGGTTATACAACACAGGAGGTGAAAGTAGGGAAAAACACCCATCTAAAAGTGGTGATGTTTCCCGATGTAGAGGAACTGGTAGGATTTGAGAAGGTAGCTGTAGCCTATGGTACTGCCGATAAGAAATCCTTTACAGGTTCTATGGCTACCGTGAAAGCCGAAGAAATACAAAACAAACAAACTACCGACGTGGCTAAGGCGCTCGAAGGGAGTGTCTCTGGGGTGCAGATCTCTACTTCTACTGGACAACCTGGGGAGAGTAGTAGTATCCGTATCCGTGGGATTGGTTCTATCAATGCCAACAGTAACCCTCTCATTATTGTAGATGGGGTGCCTTTCGCAGGGAGCTTGAGTGCTATTAACAACAACGATATTGAGTCGGTTAATGTGCTCAAGGATGCGGCTTCTTCTGCTCTATATGGGGCACGTGGTGCCAATGGAGTGGTGATCATCACCACCAAATCAGGAGCACGAGGCAAGCTCTCCATACAAGTGGATACACGCGTAGGGTTCAACTATCGCGGTATTCCTGAGTATGACATCATCAAGTCTCCTGCCGAATATTACCAGACCCTTTGGAATGCACTCTATAACCAAAGCTATTTCCAAGCTAGAGGGGGAGGAGATGCGGCTGCTGCTGCGGCTTTTGCCTCCAAAAACCTTATTCCTAATGTGGGAAGGGGCTACAATATTTATGATGTGCCAGATAACCAACTAGTGGGAGCCGACGGAAAGCTCAACCCACAGGCTACACTGCGCTACAAGGATGCTGATTTTAACAACTGGGAAAAAGCCTTGTTCAACACTCGCGTACGTAAGGAACATAACCTAAGCCTAACCAAAGGAACAGAGTTCAATAGTTTCTATTTCTCCCTTGGTTATTTAGGTGATGAGGGGTACAATATGAACTCTTATTTTAACCGATATACCATGCGCTTTTCTTACAAAGGAGAAATAGCTCCATGGCTCAAGGTTAATACCTCTTCCATGCTCTCTCATACGCAACAACAAGGGACAGAGAAACAAAACTCTTATTCCAATCCTTTCTCTTGGACACGTAATATAGCTCCTATCTATCCTGTATATAAGCATGATGCCAATGGCAATCCTACAGGAGAGTATGACTTTGGGGAATCACGTAAGTATAACGAAAATACCAACCCTGTAGCTACACAGAATGAGGATATTGACCTGTATAAGGACTACTATTTCAACCAAGCACTTTCCTTGGATATGAGTATTGTGGAGGGATTGAAATTCTCCACTACAGGAAATTTCTATGGGGATTTCTATAATTCCAACGAATATACAACTCCTATAGGAGGTGCAGGAAAGACTTATAACGGGTCTTCTACTAAGTATAGCTCTAATGATATAGTGATGACCTTCAACCAACTCCTAAGGTATAACAAGGATTGGACTGATTATGCTCTAGAAGCTCTCTTAGGACACGAAACCTATAAAAAACGCTTGGGTACTATGTCAGGAACCAAGAATAATTTCGTGGATCCGAGCAATTCCGCCTTTGACAATGCAGCAGTGACCACAGCTCTTTCGTCCTATGACCGTACTTATGCTGTGGAAGGCTACTTTGGCCAGCTCAACGGAAACTACAAACAGAAGTATTTCCTCTCTGCCAGTTTACGTCGCGATGCTTCTTCGGTATTTGCGCCTGAAAATCGCTGGGGTACGTTCTGGTCAGTGGGTGGCTCATGGCTCTTGAGCAATGAGAAATTCTTGGAAAAGGTAAGCTTTATCAATAGCTTGAAACTCAAAGCCAGCTATGGGGTGCAGGGTAATGACTATATCTATTTGCCTTCTACCAATTCGTCCCGTGTGCGTTCTTATACCCCTTATATGTCCTTGTACAGTGTGAGTTCTGATGGTAAAAATCCAGGGCTTAAGGCACTCTACAAAGGTAATAGAAATATTACTTGGGAAGAGAGTGGCAACTTCAATACAGGGGTGGAAGCTGCCCTATGGGATAACCGCCTAACTATAGAAGCTGACTTTTTCTATAAGAAGACCAATGACTTGTTATTCAATATGCCTGTACCTGCTTCTACTGGTTTTACTTCCGAACCTCGAAATGTGGCGGATATGAAGAATCAAGGGGTTGAGTTCTCCATAGGGCTAACTCCAGTGAAGACCGATAGGGTTACTTGGACTGTCAATTTCAACGGTTTGCACTATAAGAATACAGTTACAAGACTTCCTGAGGAACTCAGAGAAAAAGGCTTTACTCGTGGCAACCAGATTATGAAAGAAGGAGGAAGTATCTACGACTTCTATATGGTCAAATGGGCAGGGGTAAATCCTGACAATGGAGATGCCCAATACTGGATAAAGAATCAAGCAACAGGACAATTTGAATTAAAGCAAAGTGCTGATTATGAGTCGGTCAATAGCTTGCAGTACGCAGGTAGCGCCATACCTGATTTGCAAGGAGGTTTCGGTACTACGCTGCATTTCTATAACTTTGATTTGGCCTTGCAATTCTCTTACCAGTTGGGTGGTAAGTTCTATGATTCTCAGTATTTAGGACTTATGCAGACAGGTGGGAATGGTCGAGGCTGGCATACCGATATTCGCAAGCGCTGGACACCAGAGAACCGCAATACCGATGTACCTCGCCTACAATTCAATAGCCAAAATATAGTAACCACTTCTGATCGTTTTCTTATAGATGCCTCTTATCTCTCTTTAAGAAACTTGAGCTTGGGCTATACCTTTGCTCCTGAGGTAACTGAAAAACTAAAATTGAGCAGATTGCGCTACTATATCTCTGCCGATAATGTGTATTTGTGGAGCAAACGCCAAGGCTTAGATCCTCGTGCAAGTATAGCAGGAACCAATACCTATGCGGTATATAGCCCTATTCGTACCGTTTCTATGGGATTATCTGTTAGTTTTTAAAATTTTGACCTATGAAAAAAGAAATAAAGAAAATAGCTTCCATGGCCCTACTCTCTGTTTTGTTTGTAGGGTGTGCTAAGGATTTTTTTGATCCAGAGGTGAATGAATATTTGACCGACCAAAGGAAAAAAGAACTTCAAGGCAATGCAAAAAATAAAAAACAACTCTTGGAGATAGAACTCAGAGGAATCTATAATAACAATGCTGCTGAACAGAATTCCAACCACGATGGTTTTGGGCTCAAGGCAGTAGATGCAGGTTTTGACCATACAGGCTTAGACCTTGTACAGGCTTCTCGTAGCTGGTTTATCTTTGACTATAACTTTGACAATAAGAAAGCCAACTTCCGTCGTCCTGCCTTTGTTTGGAATTTCTTGTACAAGCAGATCAGTTCTATCAATACCGTATTGGCCGATTATTTTCCTACAGCTCCTAATACAAATACAGAGCAAGAGGTATACCAAAAATATGCGGAGCTTAAGACCATGCGCGCTATCTTTTATTACTATTTGGTAAATACCTTTGCCAAGACCTATGTAGGGAATCAGGGAAGTTTAGGAGTGCCCCTTATGCTTAACCCTGGGGACGACAAGCTCCCTCGTGCTACAGTGCAACAGGTCTATGACCAGATGCTTAGCGATCTCAAGATAGTGGTAGATGATGATCGCTTTCAGATTACCCCTGATAATAAAGCAGATGCAGACAAGGCAGTAGGGGCTGCCTATTTGGCCAAAATCTATGCCTGCCAAGGAAATTGGACAGAGGTACAGCGCTATGCCTTGATTGCTACTGAAGGGGATAGACCTTCGCTTACCCCCAGCGCGGACGTACAGGCAGGGAAATGGGATATCAGTATGAACTCTTGGCTATGGGGATTTGATATCACCCAAGAGACTAACACCTATTGGGATTCTTTCTATGCCCATATGGACAATAGTATGCCCGAAAGTTATGCAGGAGGGGGATCTTTCAGACTTATTTACAGTAATCTCTATGCTAAAATAGGGGATCAGGATGTACGTAAGAAGTTGTATATCAACGAAACCTTGTTCCCTGATATAGCAGCTAAGTACCGAGCCATGAATCCGCACTTGCCTGAGTATGCCAATGTGAAGTATGTAACCAATACCGACTTTACCAGCGACTATTGTTACCTTCGTAGGGAAGATCCTTACTTACTCTATATAGAGGCCTTGGTAGAAAACAACCTCTTAGATGAAGCAAAAGGAGCATTGGAATATTTGGTAAAGGACAACCGAGACGATGCAGCCTATGACCTTTCTGCTCTTACCACTCAAGAACAACTTCGCCAGGAAGTACGCCTACAACGTCGTATAGAGCTATGGGGAGAGGGTACATCTTTCTTCGATTGGAAACGCTGGAAGACAGGTATTAACCGCTATGAGGCAGGCTCTAACCACTTGCTCAAGGTAGAAGTACCCGCAGAAAGTGAAAAATGGATTTACCAAATTCCTAAAGCCGAAATGGAATCCAATCCTAATATGATACAAAATGAGTAATTAGTAATCAGAGACCAATGACCGATGACTAGTGATAAGTAACTAATTATTAGTTACTTGTCATTAGTCATTAGTTATTAGTCGTTAGTCACTATACTTGTCATTTTCTTGTGATTTCTCGGTAACTTGTCTTGCTTCTTCACTTCCTCCAAGTAGAGTGCTACTACTTCCTTCCCAAAGGCTTTCACTGCTGGAGGATTGGGGCGGTCTAAGAACTCTATAAAACGAGGAATGGGCAGGTAGTCCCAAGCCAATACTTGAGCGAGATAAGTCTTTAAGTAAGTGAGATCTTCCCCACGGGCGATGGCCTGACAGAGATATTCATACGCCAAATCCCGTGACGGACGTTTTTCAAAGAGCAAACACGCCCCTATATAGAGCCAACCGCTGTGGCGTACCCGTAGGGCGTAACGCAGTACAGCCTCCAAGGGTAGGGTCATATCGCGCACTTGGTCAGCCTCATTCATTGTTGCCCAGAGCGCTATGTAAGCACATAATATCGCATCAGGATAGTGTGGGTTGAGGCTTAGTTTATATTCTGCCTCTTGAGCCGAAGTGCATTTCCCTTCATTAGCATTGTAATAGTTGTAAAGAGTAGGACGGCTTTTATCTTTGCCATATTTGTAATAATGATTGCAGTGATAGGTGAACTCTTCGCCTACTTCACCATTGGCATAAGTTCTTTTCTCCCAACCATAACGGATATAGAAAGGTTTTACTACCCCCAGAATATCCTTAGCTGAAGTGGTAGCAAACTCTGGAAACTCTCTATCGGGGTGTTTTAAGCGGGTGATTTGTGCCCAAAGCGGGAGAAGGTCTTCGGTTAGTTGTATGTCATCTGTAATACCTAAATAATACTGAATAGCTTTAGCATAATCCCCTTTGAGTTGTTTTGTTTTTTCCTTGGCTGCTACTGAAACCTCCTTAAAGAGCAAGCGGTTACAGGCTACAATGAGATCGTCGAGGTCAGGGGCTTTGCCTTGCGCTTCGTATTGCAAGAGCTTATCAACCAATACCTCCGCCTCTATATAGAAAGGCAGATGTGTAGGGGTAGAGAGCAAAGGCTGGTTGCAGTGCTGGAGGATAGCATCAATGACCATTTGCCCCTTACGGAAAAGGAATGGTAGGACTTGCCGAGCCTTGTCTAAGTAATAATCCCTTGTATAGGTTTCAAACTCTTTTTCGGAGAGCTTTTTGCGCTTTTGATTCATCTCCTCCCATGTATAGCTACATTTGGGGAGAAGAGTTAAGGGACGTTGGTCAATTAACGTATATAGGACTCCTAAGAGGATCATATCCGTAGGGATTTCTTTGCCTTTTCGCTTGGTGAGTTGTTTGATATAAGGTGAAAGAGACTTAGCCCAATCAGCGGGGAAGTCGTCTTGCAAAGTGATCAGTCCCTCCAAGAAGACATCTATTGTATGAGCCGCAGGCTCGCGTAGGCAGTCGCCGAGGAGGAAGAGGAGGTCTTCAGGTTTCAAAGGATAGGTGATAGGGGTTAGGGTGTGAGCCGCACAGGCAGTTTGGGAGGTGTGATACACACAGGCAGTTTGGGAGTTCTCAGAATTTTCTGATAGACTTAGAGTTGTAATGAGGTCTTGAGCCTTTCCTTTTAGGTAATCCTGATAGGGTGCTACTACCTCTGCTAATCCTTCTCCTCCAAAATAAGTGGTGAGGAGACTGGCGACTTTCTCTTGAAGTTGGGTATCAGGCACGGTAAAGAGTACCGCTAATTGCTCTCGGTATTCGGGATGGGTAGGAGTTTGCTTCTGGTAGTATTTTTCTAGGATCTCTACTCCTATGAGTTGGGATTTAGCGATTTTGGGCACAGTAAAACAAAGTGCAAAATTATCGGCAAAGGCTTGGAAATCAAAATCAGGATGGGTGCTTATTTGAGCAATGCACTTCATTGCAAAGTTGATAAGCGATGATTTGTCCAAAGTTAGCAAGGCAAAGAGCGTATGTTGGCTTGGGAGCAACTCCTCATCGCTAGGTACTAGTCCCTCAATCCATCGGCAGTACATATCTAATACATTCTTTTTCCAAGGGTTGAGTAGTACTTCTATAAAGCTGGTTATAAAGCTCTTATCAGGAAAATAGTTTTTCTTACAAAGCAAATTAAAGACTTTTTGCCATTCCAAGTTGCTTCTAAGGGTATAATCTATATACTTAGCCGTATGAGGAATCACACGCGTTGCCAACTCAGGATATTGGAGAAGTACTTCAGCTGCTTTGGCTTCTTCTGTACGGTAGTACTCGATATCATATAAGTTTTTGACAAAAATCTCCTCATGGAAAGGGATAATACTCTCTGTGTAGAGGGCTAAGAGTATTTCGATAGAAAAACTACGTGGGGATAGCTCAAAAACCAGTTGGGCTCCCTTTATCATATACGCCCCTTCGGGGGAGTGGATAAGCTCCATAAAGGCTTGGGAGTGTTGGGAATTCAAAAAGAAAAGAGGATACTTAATACGTCTATGAAAACTCTTTATAGAAGTGAAATCCAGCTGCTCTTCTATGCTAAGCAGTTCTTCTACGCTATTACAAACACACATCATCAGATAGGTGATGATGTACTTGATTTCGTAACTAAGACGCTTTTCCTCGAATATATTTTCCCAATCTTTGTACTGGGTTTGTTTTTTGATTTGTGCCTTTTCCTGCTCGGGCAGAGCAAAGGCTATACGGCGGATTTCTGCCCAGTTTTTTGTTTCAAGGGCTGAGATTAATTCTTTATTCATAATTAAGTGACCAATGACTAATGACTAAATTCTACTAATTTTTTGTGATTGCGAGGGAGTTTGTTCTGCTTTTTCGCTTCTTCTAAATAAAGGGCGACAACTTTCTTTTGGAAAGCCTTTACTTTAGGGTCACGGGTAGGTCGGTCTAAAAACTCTACAAACCGATTGATTGGACTAAAATGCATAGCCAACGCATCACTTAAATAGTGTCCTACATAATGCAAATCCTCACCTCTTGTAAGGGCTTGAAGTATATATTCATAAGCCAAATCTCGCGATGGACGCTTGTCGTATAACAAACATGCCCCTATGTATAGCCAACCGCTATGGCGTACACGCAAATCATAACGCAAAATAGCTTCTAATGGTAGCTGCATATTGCGTATTTCTTCTGCCCCATAAGCATTATTGGCTATATAACCGCAGAGAATAGCATCAGGGTAATGAGGGTTCAAACTCAATAGGTAATTCACCTCTGTCGATAGGGGGGTACTACCTCCACAAGCATTGTAGTAAAGGGGCGAAAAAGAGTTCCGATAGTGCTCTATCCAATAGCCTTTTTCGCTTTTCTCATCATAACCTATATCGTAATTATGAAAGGTAAACATATCTCTGTCTCTCCATTTTGTCCATCCATAACCTATGTAATAAGGTTTTAATACACTGGGAATCTCTTTAGCTGAAGTGGTTTCAAATTCTGGAAATTCTCTATCGGGGTGCTTGATACGAGTGATTTGCGTCCAAAGTGGTAAGAATTCTTCATTTGGTTGTATTTTATCAGTAATACCTAAATAATACTGAATAGCAGGGGCATACGTACCTTTGAGTTTTTGGGCTTTTGCTTTGGCTGCTGTCGAAACATTTCTAAATAACAGTCTATTACAAGCCACTATAAGGTCGTGAAGGTCTGGCTGCTTATTCACAGCTTCATATTGTAGTAGTTTATCTACAAATATTTCGGCTTCTATATAAAAAGGCTCATGCGTAGGGGTCGAAAGGAATGGCAATACCTCTTTTTCATTAAGATATTTCAAGGTGAGTTGTGCCTTATGAAAGAGGAATGGCATAAAAGTTTTATGATTATACAGCCTACCCCAAAGAAGATACTCCTCAAAAGCGGCTTCATCAAGTTTTTCTCTCAAAGCATTACTCTCCTCATAAGTGTATTGATAAGAAGGTATTTCAAGAGGTTTTTGATGCGAATAGCAGTACAAAAAGCCCTTTATTATGGTTGTTACACTATCCAAATAATGACTTTTCATCAGTTTTTTAAGGTAAGGAGCCAACTCTTTAGTGTAATTAGCAGGAAGGCTCTCTTGCAGCTGTACAAGCCCCTCAAAAAAGAGGTCTATAGTCCCCGCAGTACGCTCACGAAGGCAATTCCCTAATAAGAACAACAAGGCATCAGCAGTAGTAGGTACTTGAAGCTTGCCAACCTCCAAAGGAAAACGCTCCTCAAATGAAGATGAAATATTATCTTGGCAGGCCTCCTTACTAAGGGGTTCCTCCTCTTGGGGGAGAGAAACAGGGGTAGGAATCTTCAAATAATCTCTATAGGGCGCCACTACTTCCGCCAATCCTTCTTCTGCAAAGTAAGTAGTTAAAAGTCCTGCTACTTTCTCTTGTAATATCACCTCAGGCACAGTAAAGAGTACAGCCAGTTGCTCACGGTATTCAGTATTAGTGGGCGCTTGTTTTTTATAGTATTTTTCTAAAATATCCAAACCTATAAGCTGTGATTTGGCTATCTTAGGGATAGCAAAACACAAGGTAAAGTTATCCGCAAAGGACTGAAAATCAAAAGCAGAAGCATTAGCAGCTTTTTGCAGTTGCTTCATCGCAAAGTTGATGAGGGCTGTATTGCCTAAGCTGAGTATTGAAAATAGAATATACTGGTTTTCAATTACTTCGTCAGTAGTAGGGTTGATAGCTTCTATCCAACGGCAATAGGCATTGAGGATGTTTTTCTTCCAAGGGTTTAACAAAGCCTGAAGGTATTGCTTTACAATATCTCGATTTGTGAAATAGTTATTTTTAGCCAAAATGTGATACATTGCCAAGATATATTCAGTATCATATAGATAAGTATAGATATATTTTGGGGCAGCTGCAAGGATTTGGGTAGCTATTTCAGGGTATTGTAATAACAAATCGATGAAAAAAGGTTCTTCACGATAGGAAACATTCTTGTGATAAAAGTTTTCAACGAACAATTTTTCATTAAAAGGTATCAAATCCAATTTGTACAGCACCCAAAGCATCTCAAAAGAGATATATTCTGCATTTTCTCGATACATTTGGGGTAATTCTTCTTTCAAGTAAGCCCCTTGAGGTGCTTGGATAAGCGCTAAAAGCTCTGGATAAAAAGCTGTGGAAAGGAAATCGTAAAACACCCCTTTTACATACCAAGGACTGATATTATTTTTTCGCTCAAAGTGAAGTATTTCTTCTCTTTGATCACTCAAACACATAAAGGCATAAGCCATTACTATATGATCGTTAGGCACATTCTTAGCCCAACTTTTGGGCATATCATACATTTGAGTGATGGGCGTATCAAGGAAAAACACCTTTAGTTTTAGGCGTTCCTCCTCAGAAAGACCAAAGCAAATAGTACGTATCGCATTAAAATCGTGTGCCTTAACGGCGGAAAGTAAGTTTTCCTTCATAAGTAAAAAATTAAATAGTGAATAGAGATTATCGCACCGAGGTCAGGCTATTGAAATAGAGTTAATTTGTTAGTTTTTTCTCTAAAGACTTTAGGGTTCTTAGATAATCTTCTTCTACAGCTGATAAGGTTTTGACTTGATATTTCTTAAATTCAGTAGTTGCTTTTTCAATAGCTTCTTGATGACTTACTCGTCCTGCATTTTGTAATACTTTTTCTCCTGTTGCTGAGAGAATATTGTCTAATTGCTTGATATAATCAGCCATATACATCGGTTTTCGCTTCATTGCCTGTATTTCGGCAAAGTCAAAATACCCAGAAACTAAATTATTGAGTACTTTGAGTTCCTCTTCTGTTAGGTAATTTTTAGCAATTACTACTTCTTTTAGTGAAGGGTGATCTCCAGCAAAAACAGTAAGTCCCATAAAAGGTTTATCACTATCGGCACGTTCATAAATTACCTCAGCGGCTGTATGTCCGTGAGCGGCATAGTGTAGTTTGTTCTGTACTATCTTAAAAAATGTAATAGATTCAGGAGTACGAGGGTCGTAATCTACACTGGTAGCATACAAATCAAGCACTTGCCTATACAACACTTTTTCGGAGGAACGAATATCGCGAATACGATTAAGAAGTTCATACCAATAGTTGCCTCCTGCATTCTGTTTCAAACGGTTATCATCTATAACAAAGCCTTTGATGATATACTCTTTGAGTCGCTGAGTAGCCCATATTCTGAATTTTGTAGCAATATGGCTCTTAATACGGTAACCTAAAGAGATAATCAAATCAAGATTATAATGGACTACTTCGCGAGTAACTTCTCGGCTACCTTCTTTTTGAACTGTTCGGAATTTCCGAACAGTTGCCATTTCTTCTAATTCACCTTCTTCAAAGATGTGTTTGATATGTTCACTTACATTGGCTTTGCTTGATTGGTAGAGAGTTACCAACTGTGCTTGTGTGAGCCAAACATTTTCATTTTCAAGGCGTACTTCTATTTGTGTACTACCATTTTCATCTTGGTATAGGAGCATTTCTCCTTGTGATATTTCTTTCATAAGTGAAAAATTAAAAGTGAATAGTAATTAACAACCGAACGCTACTAATTTCTTATGGTTGGTAGGTTTCTTTTCTTGTTTTTCAGCCAAAGGCAAATAGGCTTCTACCACTGCTTTTTGGAAAGCCTTTACTTTAGGGTCGCGGGTGGGGATATCTAAGAACTCTATAAAACGATTGATAGGGGCGTACTTATGGGCTAAGAGTGTCCCGATGGCCTCGGCGAGATAGGTGAGCGTTTCCCCTCTTTGGAGTGCTAAAAGTATATATTCAGTAGTGAGGTCGCGCAGGTTTTTTCTTTCAGCTAAAAGACAAGTAGCTACCATCAGCCAACCGCCGTGATAGATAGGCAAGTGGTACTCAAGTAGCAAACTCATTACGCGGGTGGCTTCGGTGAGGCTCTCGCCCTCCATGCCTTGGGCATAAGTGAGTAGGTATTTGCACAGCCAACCGTCAATATAGCGAGGGTTCAGGCTGAGTTGGTAATCAATATCTTCATCTGTTGCCTTGCTCATAGGAGATACATTGTAATAATTGGCTCCGAGGTCATTGTAGAGCGAATAAGTACTATGTTTTTTATCCCAATCGTCTTCCAAAATGATTTTATTTCGTTCTAACCCTTTTATTTTGGTGAGTTTTACTTCATATTTCAGATAAAACGGACGTACTAAGCCCTGTAAGTTGGGTTTTTGTGGGATTTCCAACTCAGGAAATACCCCATCAATGTCTTTTAAGCGTAAGACTTGTCCCCAGAGCACCCTTGTAGCATCAGTTACGGCTATGGCGTTGCTTACTTCAAAGTAATATTGTAAGGCAGGGGCATACTCACCTGTGAGGGAAAGGGCTAATTGCTTTTGTGCTTCTGTAATCTCGGAGGGGAGCAGGCGGTTAAGCCCCACAACTACATCTTCCCACATAGGGGTTTTGCGAGCTTTCTCATATTGTGCGATGCGTTCTAAATACACCTGTGGGTCTATGTAAAAAGGACTATGAGTGGGGGTACTGACAAACGGCAAGGTATTGCCTTGCTTGAGTTTTAGCAGCAGTCGCTTGGTCTTCTCGCGGAGAAACGGCGTAGGATTATAGAGTTTTCCGCCGAAAATATCATCGGAGAGAGAGGCTTTGCCTTCCCAGACATCGATCACCCAGCGCATACACTTTCGGTAGGTAGTAAATTCAAAAGGCTGGTTGCCCAACTGCTTTTGGTAGGGGCTTATCTGCTGAGAGAAATCTGCGGGGATCTGCGCTTGTAACTGGTTCAAGCCCTCAAAGAAAAGATCTAAAACAAGGGGCGAGCGCTCACGGATACAGTCGCCAATGAGAAAGAGAAGTTTTTCAGGGGTTAGGGGATAGGTGTTAGGTTCTAGGGGGCGAGCCGCATAGGCGATTTTTTGAGGATGGGTATTAGACTGGTTGGGACTTTCGGGTGAATTGGACGGTTCGGGACTTTCAGAAGAGTCGGACGCGTCAGACAATTCAAAGGCAGGGAGGAGCTGGAGGGCAGATGGTTTTAGGTAATCCTGATAAGGAGCTATGACCTCACAGAGACCTTCGTTGTTAAAATAGGTGCTAAGCAAGGTAGCGACTTTCTCTTGGAGTTTTGTATCGGGTATGGTGAAGAGTACCGCCAATTGGTCGCGGTAGTCTCTATGGGTAGGAGCTTGTTTTTTGTAGTGTTTTTCTAAGATATTTAAACCTATGAGTTGAGATTTGGCGATTTTTTGGGTAGCAAAACACAGAATAAAGTTGTCGGCAAAGGCTTGAAAATCAAAGTCTTTTTCGTTGGCTATTTGTTTGATGAGCTTGAGGGCAAAGTTGATTACCGAGGTTTTATCGCTACTAAGGAGGGCAAAAAGGGTGTGTTGGTTAGCTAAAAGCTCTTGGGGGGAGGGTTCGAGGGCTTCTATCCAACGGCAATACATATCCAACACATTTTTCTTCCAAGGGTTGAGTAGGGCTTCTATAAAAGCGTGGAGAATAGAGTTTCTGTTAGTGAAATATCCTTTTTCGTTTAGCGTATGATATATTTTTTTCCATTCCTCAGTAGCAAATATAGTATCTTGGATATACGCTGGTACAGAAGGGAAAAGAACAACTGTTTCTGGGTGTTTCAACAGGTATTTAGTAAGATGCTCGTCTGCCTTAAACCAATTGAGGTCATACATTCTTTGTATAAAAACACCCTCATTAAGAGGAATATACCCAGCCTTGTATACCGACCAAAGTATTTGAAAAGACATCTCCAAAGGATTATCTTTATACATCAGCTGGATACCTTCTATCATATAAGCCCCTTGTGGAGTTTGAACGAAATCTAATAAAACTTCGTCTTCTAAAGAAGATAGAAAATAGTAGTAATTCCCCTTTACATAAGGTTCTATATTCTGGAAAAGTTCTATTTTTCTTACCTCCTCTAAGGTATTGCACACACACATAATAGTGTATGAGATAATGGCTAATTCCTTATTAGAGAAATGGTATCTTTTCTCTTTTTCGAGGACTTCCCGAAAGATAAAGTTGAAGTTTTTTCGGGCAAGATAACTCTTTAGCTCTTGTCTTTCTCCTTCAGAAAGTGCCAAGCAAATATCATGTATGGCAGCAAAATCATGAGCCTTAATAGCGGAAAGTAGCGAATCGTTCATAGGGGGAAAAGTGATTGAGGGACAAAGATAGTTATTTTATTTGGATGGGAAAAGCTAATGAAAAGAAAAAAAGAGAATCTTAAGTTCAATTATATTTTGTATCTTTGCCCTTATAAAACGAATCATCATGAGCACCATAGTATTAGAAAGAGTAGAGATAAAAGAAGCTGATTTTCATTTGTTTGAAGAGCTTTTTAAAAAATTTAAAGTAAAGTATCAAGCACTTACAGCCAAAAAAACGATAGATAAAGATGATACTAAAATGTCTAAGGAAGAATTTTTTAGAAGAATAGACAAAGCTCGCACCCAAAAAGGGAGATACATTAGTGATGAAGAAATGGATAAAATGTTATTAGGGTAATGGAAGAGGAAGAAAAAACTTATGTAACAACCTATTCTGATGAATATCTGAAAGATATAAAGAAGTTTTCCAAAGGAGGAAATCAACAGATACTTGCTAAGATAGCTGCATTCTTAAAGGAATTAAGGGTATCTCCTAAGAAAGGCACAGGAAAGCCTGAAGCACTAAAAGGCTATGGAGAGCGGGAAGTGTGGTCAAGAAGAATTAATGACAAACATCGTTTGGTATATGAAATTCTAGAAGAAGAAAGGGAAGTGAAAATTCTTACAGCTTTTGGTCATTACGACGACAAATAAAAAAGTCTTGCAATTTTTGCAAGGCTTTTTTTATTAATGAAATGCTCTTCTGATAAGGGCATCGGCTGTGGGGTCTTGGCCACGGAAACGCTTGTATAGCAGGCTTTCCTTTTCGCTACTGCCCTTTTCAAGGATTTCTCGGCGGAAGCGGGTAGCGACTTCTATGTTGAAGATGCCAGCTTGCTTAAAGACTTCAAAAGCATCAGCATCCAATACCTCCGACCACTTATAGCTGTAATAGCCTGCGGCATAGCCTCCGCTGAAAATATGAGAGAAGGCGGGGGAGATACACATGGTTTCAATAGGGGGATAGAGCTGGGTTGCCTTGGTGGCTTCTTGTTCAAAAGGGCGTACACTTTCCAAGCGCTCCAAATGAGGGTAGGTATGCCAAGCCATATCAAGGAAACCAAAATTGAGCTGGCGTACGCTTAGGATACCTTCCATGAAGGCGCTGGCTTCTTTTATCTTTTGTACCCATTCTATAGGCAGAGGCTCGCCCGTCTCATAATGCGAGGTAAAAAGTCTCAAAGTCTCTTCTTCATAACACCAGTTTTCCATCAGCTGACTGGGGAGTTCCACAAAGTCACGGGCTACATTGGTACCGCTCAGTGAAGGGTAAGTAACCTTGGAGAGCATGCCATGGAGGGCGTGGCCAAACTCATGGAAGAGCGTTGTTAGCTCGCCGAAGGTGAGCAAAGAAGGGGCAGAAGTGGTGGGACGGGTGAAGTTGCACACTATGGATATATGAGGGCGGGAATCATTGCCCTGCTTATCAATATACTGTTCTTTGTAGGAGGTCATCCATGCCCCATTGCGTTTGCCAGGACGGGGGAAAAAATCGGTATAGAGAAGGGCGAGGTAATGGCCATTCTCATCGGTTACCTTGTAGGTTTGCACTTCGGGGTAGTAGGTCTCTACCTCATCGGTAAGGGAGAAATGAAGTCCGTAGAGCTTATGTGCTACGGCAAACATACCCTCTATGGCCTTGTCCAGAGCCAAGTAAGGCTTGAGCAGGGAGTCGTCAATCTGGTAACGCTCCTGCTTGAGTTTTTCCGCATAGTAAGCAAAATCCCACTGCTCAAAGTCAGTAAGGCCAGAGAAAGCTTTGAGCTGTTCTAACTCTTTGAGCGCTTGTGGTTTGGCTTTGCTTAACAGCTCATTGAGGAAGCTCATCACCTTTTCGGGAGTTTCTGCCATACGCTCTTCCAAGGCGAACGCCGCATAAGAAGGATAGCCCAAGAGGGTAGCACGGGCTTGGCGTAGCTCGGCAATACGCAAGACATTGGCCTCATTGCTAAAGGCACTCTCTCCTGCACAACGACTGTGATAATCGGTGAAGAGTTTTTGGCGTAGGGCGCGGTTATCGGCATACTTCATCACAGCGGTATAGATAGGCATATCCAGGGTAATAACCCAACCTTCCACATGGCGTTTTTTAGCTTCTTGGGCGAGCATCTCAAGGACAAAATCGGGCAATCCACTGAGTTGTTCTTTGTCAGTAATCACCCATTGGTAGTGCTGAGTTTCAGAGAGTACATTCTCGGAAAATTTCAACTTGAGCGAAGCCAATTGCTTGTCTATTTCGCGCAAACGTTCTTTGTCATTAAGCGACAAATTAGCCCCATTGCGGGTAAACCCTTTGTAGGTTTTCTCTAAAAGAGTTTGTTGTTCGGCGGTGAGCGAGAGGTCTCCACGCTGGTCATACACGGCTTTTACTCGCTTGAAGAGCGCTTCGTTCAGGCGGATATCGTTGCTATAGTCGGAGAGTAGGGGAGAGATACGCTGGGCTTCTGCCTGTAAGGTTTTGTTGGTCTCGGCACTATTGAGGTTGAAGAACATGGCCGTGAGTCGGTCAAGATCTAAACCTACATAAGCCAAAGCCGCTATTGTATTTTCAAAAGTAGCAGGGTCTTGGTTTTGAGTAATATGGGCTATTTCAACAAGGCTCTCGGCTATTGCTTTTTCAATAGCAGGGTGGTAGTCGGTGGGCGCAAAATGCGAAAAAGGAGCAGAATTATACATAATGATTAATGATTAACGCCGATAATGATTAATGATAGATCATTATCAGAAAGCAAAGATACAATATTTTTAGGATATAATAAAAGGCTTCTCACGGGGAAGCCTTTTATTTTTATGATTAGCTGCCTTAGTTGATGACATTTATCAACTGGTACAGTTGTTATATGTCATAAAAAGGAACCCAAACGGGATTTTCTTTAAGCATTTCAATAAGTTCTTGTTTTGAAGCCTTTGTTTTTTTCTCAACTCTCGCTTTGTCAATCATGGCAAAATATGCTTCTTTTGACATTTTAGTAGGGTCAACTTCTGAGGTATCTTCCAAGAGTATCTTAAACTTAAGCATTTTGAGAGCTGTTTTAGCTTCTTCTAAAGACATACCTTTAGGAGGTTGAATAACTAAAGTTCCTACCATAGCCTAAAAAGTTTTATCGTTTTCCTCTGGGGTTATACCTGCATAACCCTTCATAATACCGTGTTGGGAACGGCGGACGAACTGTAGGATCTCGTCGCGCTCCACAGTAGCTTCCATTTCGGCCTCTATATAGTCTAAGGCGTGGGAGGTGCTGAGTTTCTTTTGGAAAAGAATACGATAAATGTTCTGTATTTCTCGGATTTTTTCAGTAGAGAAACCACGACGATGTAGCCCAATGGAATTGACCCCTACATAAGAGAGTGGATTGCGGGCGGCCTTGACATAAGGAGGCACGTCCTTACCTACTAAGGAACCCCCAGTAACGAAAGCATAGCTTCCGATAGAGCAGAACTGATAGACAGCCGTCATACCAGCCATTACAGCACAATCACCCACGGTTACGTGTCCGGCGAGGGTGGTGCCATTGGAGAAAATACAATTGTCCCCCACGATACAATCGTGTGCGATATGGGAGTAAGCCATAATGAGGCAGTTGTTACCCACTACAGTACGCATGCGGTCTATGGTTCCCTTGTTGATAGTCACACACTCGCGAATGGTGGTGTTGTCTCCAATATGAGTGGTGGTCTCTTCCCCCCTATACTTAAGGTCTTGGGGAATGGCAGAGATGACCGCCCCAGGGAAGATCTTACAATTCTTCCCGATGCGTGCCCCCTCCATAATAGTAACGTTGGGGCCTATCCAAGTCCCTTCGCCTATTTCCACATTTTTGCAGATGGTAGAGAAAGGTTCTACCACTACATTCTGAGCGATTTTGGCTTCGGGGTGTATATTGACTAAGGGATACATCATATTACTGTTGGTTTTCGTCACGTTTTACAATTTTGGCCATGAGTTCCCCTTCGGTAACGAGTTTGCCATTGGCGTAGGCATAGCCCTGCATGTGACAAATACCACGACGGATAGGGGTGAGTAGTTCCAATTTGAATATCAGTGTATCGCCAGGGAGCACAGGGTTTTTGAATTTGACATTGTCAATTTTCATAAAGTAAGTCAGGTAATTCTCAGGGTCGGGAACGGTGCTGAGGATCAACACCCCTCCGGCTTGCGCCATAGCCTCAATCTGTAGTACCCCAGGCATAACAGGTGCTCCAGGGAAGTGTCCTACGAAGAAAGGCTCGTTCATGGTTACGCTTTTGGTAGCGATCACATGTTTGTCTGAAAGTTCAAATACCTTATCCACTAAGAGCATAGGAGGACGATGAGGGAGGAGCTTCATGATGCCCACAGTATCAATTAGTGGTGCTTGGTTGATATCTACTTTAGGGATGTCATTTTTGCGCTCATTGGCGATGATTTTAGCCAATTTCTTAGCGAACTGAGTATTGGTAAAGTGGCCAGGCTTGTTGGCTATCACCTTTCCGCGGATGCGCACTCCCACTAAAGCAAGGTCGCCAACGACATCAAGGAGCTTATGGCGGGCAGCTTCGTTGGAATAGTGCAGGGTGATGTTGTCCAAAACTCCGTTAGGTTTTACCGTTACATTATCGCGGTTGAAGACCTTTTTAAGCTTATCCATAGTCTCAGCAGAAGGCTCTTTATCCACATAGATAATAGCATTGTTCAGGTCGCCCCCTTTGATAAGGCCTCTGTCTAGGAGTACTTCCAACTCATGTAGGAAGCTAAAGGTACGCGCGGAGGCGATATCGTCCTTGAACTCGGAAAGGGTATTCATATAAGCATTCTGAGTGCCGAGAATCTTAGTGCCAAAATCTACCATGGTGGTTACCTGATATTCGTCGGCAGGGATGACCGTAATCTCAGAGCCAGTTTCTTCGTTTTTGTAAGAGATGACCTCACGTACTATATATTCGTTGCGTTCGGCCTGTTGTTCCACAATGCCCACTTTCTCAATAGCCTCTACAAAGTATTTGGCAGAGCCGTCCATGATTGGTGGTTCAGGAGCATCCAATTCGATAGAGACGTTGTCCAAGTTCATACCCACTAAAGCGGCTAAGATATGCTCACAAGTCTGAATTTTTACTCCCTTTTTCTCCAATACGGTACCTCTTTCGGTGCTAGTTACATAAGCCGCGTCGGCTTCAATGATAGGGCTACCTTCCAAATCCACACGTACGAATACAAAACCTGTATTCTCGGCGGCAGGTTTGAGTGTGAGGGTTACATTTTTTCCAGTATGAAGCCCTTTTCCTTGTAGGGTAACGGGGGCTGCTAATGTATATTGTTTCACAAGCAAATTATTTTAAATTACGTAATTTAAGTTATATTATTTTTCGTTGAGTTTCTTTTCTAATTCGTCAATTTTCTTAAGCAGTTCAGGAAGTTTTCTAAAGACCACATAAGACTTATTGTAATCCATATAAGTAAAGGCAGGGGAGCCTTGTATTACTTCATTGTCTTTGACATTGCGGCCGATACCCGATTGGGCTTGAATCTTGACATTGTTTCCTATGGTAAAGTGTCCTGCGATCCCCACTTGTCCGCCTATGCTACAATGTTTACCTATTTTGCTAGAACCAGCAACTCCCGCTTGGGAGGCAATCACTGTGTGAGCGCCAACCTCCACATTGTGAGCGATTTGTACAAGGTTGTCAATCTTGACCCCTTGGCGTATAATGGTGGAGCCCATGGTGGCACGGTCAATAGTAGTATTGGCACCAAGTTCCACATTGTCTTCTAGGACAACATTGCCTATCTGGGGGATTTTCTTGTAAGAACCATCTTCCTGAGGGGCAAAGCCAAAGCCATCAGCTCCGATAACTACTCCTGAATGGAGGATACAATTAGCTCCGATAACTGAGTCGGCATAGATAGCTACATTGCTGAAAATGATTGTGTTATCAGCAATAGTTACATGGTCACCAATGGTAGTATTGGCATATATCTTTACATTATTACCTATTTTGCAGTGCGCCCCGATAGCAGTAAAAGCCCCTATATATACATTCTCCCCAAGAGAAGAAGAAGGGTCAATAGAGACAGGACTTTCTATTCCCACTTTGGAGGAGATACGCATTTGGTTATAGAATTCGAGTAGTTGAGTAAAAGCAGAATAAGGATCAGCCACTCTAATGAGGGTAGATTGTAGCGGTTGTTCAGGCTGGAAATCATCTTTTACAATTACCACAGAGGCCGCCGTAGTATAGATGAAAGGACGGTACTTAGGATTGGACAAGAAAGTAATGGCACCAGGGCTACCCTCTTCTATTTTAGCCAGCTTATAGACTTCTACTTCAGGGTCGCCATCAAGTGTTCCATTGAGGACTTGGGCAATTTGACTTGCTTTGAATTTATGTGACATAAAGACTTAAGTTCTTATGATACAGATGCTTATCTGTGGAAAAGGTGCTGTATGGGACAAACACCTACTTTTGATGGCACAAAAATAAAAAATAAAATTCATATAGCGGCTATTTTTTTGATAATTTTCTTCACAAATTTAGTGAAGTAAGGGCGAATCGCCTCACATGCTCCGCTTTCGCGGACTTTGCCCCTACGAGATTAGTTTAGAAATCAGAGGGGTAGAGCAGGTATTTTCGTCTTATTTTAGCGAAGTCCTTAAGGGATTTCTGCCAACTATCCCTGATTTCCTTTTCAGTTTTGTGCTGTAGGAGTTGCTCTTTGAGGGTTTTGTTGCCTGCTAATTTGTCAAAAGAAGAGGTAAAGAAAGGCGTTTTGACCCCAGAGGTTTGCTCGTAGGCCTTGATAAGCCAAGAGAGGTTCAGCTGGGAGAGGGGAGGGGTCTGGGTGAGGTCTTCCCCATAGCAGGTACGCCCATTGAATTTTGGGTTTTTGTCTCCAGCATTGGGCTTAGGAACAAAGGTAAAGGCTGTTTTTTCCAAGTAAGGAGAGCCATAAATCTGGAATTGCCACTTGGTACCGCGCCCCATACTTACTTGAGTACCCTCAAAGAAGCATAGGCTGGGATAGAGATTTACGGCTGTTGCATTGGGCAAGTTGGGCGAAGGCGCTACAGGGAGCGGATAGATGGCCTTGCGGTCATAACTCTTTAGTGGAATAATCTTCAGGTTGCATTGCAAGCCCCCTTTGAGCCATTTCTCTCCGTTAATCATCTGGGCATATTCGGCGATGGTCATGCCATAGACCACAGGGACAGGGTGCATGCCTATAAAACTCTTGTAGGCAGGCTCCAGTACAGGCCCATCCATAAAGTGTCCGTTTGGATTGGGGCGGTCGAGTATCACCAAAGGGATATAATTCTCAGCACAAGCCTCCATGACATAGTGTAGGGTAGAGATATAGGTATAGAAACGTACCCCCACGTCCTGTAGGTCAAAGAGCATCACCTCAATCCCCTTGAGCTGTTCGGCAGTAGGCTTCTTGT
>CAURXJ010000031.1:0-22671 GCA_963528845.1 uncultured Capnocytophaga sp.
ATAATTTTTTAATCGTAATGGCAAAATCTCACTTGAAAAGTTCCAAAGCGATATGCGCGCAAGCCTCAGCATCGGCTAAAGCGTGGTGATGTTGCTTGAGATCAAAACCAAAATAAGCGGATACGGTGTTTAGCTTGTGATTTACAAGCTGAGGGAGGCTCTTGCGCGCTGCTCTCAAAGTGCAAAAGAAAGGATTAGTGTGCTGTGGGAGCGCGTAATAAGCTAATACAGCCTGCAAACAGCCTTCATCAAACATACTATTGTGAGCAACGAGGGGTAAATCTTTTATTTTTGGTAGTATTTCTGCCCATACTTCAGGGAAGAGAGGAGCCTTTTCGGTGTCGTACTGCGAAAGTCCGTGTACTTGGGTACAGAAGGGGGAATAATAGTTAGGAGCTGGTTTTATCAGTTGGTAGTAAGTATCGACAATCTCGTTGTTTTCTACAAAAACAAGTCCAATACTGCAAACACTGCTGCGGTATTGATTAGCGGTTTCAAAGTCTAAGGCTACGAAAGTGTTCATTTTATTTAGGAGATTTATTGAAAAGACAAAGATACAAAAATAATTGGCAAATTAGTTAATGTGTAAATTACAATAATCCCTACTTGTAGGCTATCCTATAAGCAGGGATTTATCTCTAATGCTTTTTTATAAACTATCGCTTTGTTAAGATATCAAGAGAACACTTGCTTCATCTTCTAACATCGAAAACAATACTCCGTACTGACGCTGTGCAGCTTCTGCATTTTCTTTTGGACAAAGCCCTATGATATAGCTGTCGCCTCCTATATCTATATCATAAAGAGCAAATTCACTTTTTGCTGCTAAGAGCTGAAACACCTTATCGGGAGGCGTGTTGTTGTCTATTTCCAAATCTATTTCTTTGCCTTTTAGCTGTTTACTTAGCAGATTATAGTTATAGATAACATCTTCTGCTTCTGTTTTCCAATCAATTACCTGCAAGTAGTTTGAGGCTATCATCTCGGAAAGGAAAGCATCAGATAGATCTTCTTCGCCTAATACACTCATACAGATTCTATTGGCAGCGTGAGAGGGAATGGAGAGTAAGTCAGCCAATGACAGCCATTCTTTCTGGAACTTTTTGGATATTTGAATGTTTTGAGGAGCTATTTCTCCTTTGCCTTCTTGTTTTTTCAACAAGGCGTTTTGTAAATCTATATAAACAGCAAGGCGTTTTTCAAGTCGTTCGATAGTACTACTATCGGTTACAGGATCGTTTTTTCCTATATAATCATACGATCTATGACCTTTTTTGTTGGAGATAAAATAAGCATATCGCACCCACTCGCATTTGTCCTTAACACGACAGATAGCATAGCGTACATTTTCGTTAATATCTTCAAATATAATACTTTGAGGAATAAAATAAGAGTAGTCTTCTGAGAGAGAATTGTTCTCCTCCAAACAAATGGAAATCATCCCTGAGGTATCCTTTTCATGGATTTTCCTAAGTAGCAGTTCGGTATTATGGTCGTTTAGTTGGGTATAGTTATTCATTATTTTTCGGAAGTCTTCCAAAGGATAGGGACTGCCTCCGATGCATTCTTCTTTGGTGTAAAAGACCCAGCAGGAAGTAGGTTTCTTTTTTAGTGTGGTCATACCCAATATATTGGATATTTTTTCTATGATACTTTTTAAAAACATAGCTAAAGTTCTTTCTAATGTTTTTTTATAAATTCAGTGATTTCGGTAGCAGTTTTGATGCGGGCTTCTTCAGAAGTAAAGCTGTGGTCTACTTGGAGAAGGAGTATTAATTGGCTATTCTTATACCCTTGGTGGTAGCGCTCGCCATAGGTATAGGGAACTATCACATCCCAAGTGCCGTGAATAACTAATACTGCGCCTTTATATTCTTTAGCAGTTTCATAAATAGGAAGCGTTTGGGCTGTGGCGATATAGTCGTGACCCATACGCAATCCTCTGGAGCGTAGGGATAAGGCGTTCTTCTACTTGTAATTGATGGGCATCGCCTGCTTGGTAAATAACAATTGCTTTCATTTGTATAATGTGATAATTTGCCGATGTGTCAGTTTGCTAATTGTTTAACAAACTCATTAGCAGGGTGTTGTTTTATCATTTCGGGGGTGTCGTATTGCTGAATGATACCCTTATCTAGCACTAATACTTTGGTGCCAAGTGTGAGAGCTTCGGTGATGTCGTGGGTAACGAATACTATGGTAACCCCTGTTTGCTGATGTAGCGTTTTGAGTTCTCGCTGGAGTTGCTGGCGGGTGATGCTATCCAACGCCCCAAAAGGCTCGTCCATTAGTATGATGTTAGGATTAGCAGCCAAGGCTCTTGCAATCCCTACCCGCTGCTGCTGTCCGCCCGAAAGCTGGTGAGGGAATCGGTTGGCAAGTTCGGGGGGAAGGTTTACCTGTTGTAGTTTTTCGGTGACAATGTGCGCTATATCAGTTTGGGAGTACTTCTTTAAGTGGAGTACATAGGCTATATTCTCGGCAACGGTAAGGTGTGGGAAAAGGATATTCCCCTGAATTACATAACCTATATTGCGACGTAGGGCAATGAGGTCTTCGGCTAAAATATTCTTGCCATTAATATGTATTTCGCCTTTGTCGGGTAATACCAATCCGTTTATCATTTTTAGGACGGTGGTTTTGCCAGAGCCTGAAGTGCCTATGATAGTGAGGAAAGTACCGCTTTCAATAGTGAGGTTGAACTCGGGAATGATTTCCTTGCCGTTATAGCTTTTGTATATGTGGGTGAATGTTATCATTGTTGTGGGTGTAAAAGTCCTTTTTGTAGCAGGTAGTTTTTAGCTACTTCTTCAGGTCGTTTTCTCTCGGTTTCTACCAAAAAGTTGAGGTGCGCCATCGTGGCATCATCAATGAGGTTATTGAGTTTTTTTAGAGTGATACGTAGGGCGGGGTAAGTGGTGAGTAGCTCCGTACGTACGACCGTGCCTGCCTTATAAGAAGGGTATAGATTGCGGTCGTCTTGGAGTACAACAACCTCACTTACAGAAAGCTGTCCATCGGTAGTGAATACTACCATAGCATCAATCTTCTTATCGCGTATGGCTTGGTATTTTAGTCCGATGTCCATATCTATTACTCTGCCAAAGTGGATGCCATAGACTTCTTGGAGTTGCTTATAGCCGTCCTCACGCTCGAAGAAATCATATTCAGCCCCAAAGATAAGCTGGTGGCTCACCTTAGCCAAATCGGTGAAGGTTTTGAGCTGGTATTGTTGTGCTACTTGTTTGCTGACGGCTAAGCCATAGGTATTGTTGAAGCCATATAAATTTGCCCATTCTAAGCCGTATTGTTTTTTGTAGGCATCTTCTAAGATAGTGAACTTATCGTCTTGGTAAGGGTCTTTGTGCTTGAGTACTGCTTCCCACGAAGTGCCGGTATATTCGGGGTAGATATCAAAACCTCCACGTAGCATTGCAGGGTGAATGTTGGAGGTGCCGCCCCCAACCCCATTGGTGAGACGTACCGAGAGCCCTGTGTCCTGCTCGATAAGCAAGGCAAGCATTTGCCCTAATATATAACTTTCGGTCATTGGCTTGGTAGCGATGTGAATATCTTTTGTCTTTTTGGGAGAAAGGACAAAGAACAACGTGATAAGCAGTGCCAATACCCCTACCCCTACCAGCTTTAGAGGGTTGCGCTTATGGGCTACTTCGCGGTTTACTAATCGTTTTTCTATTTTTGCCAAGAAGAAATCGAGCCCCAAAGCTAAGAGGGCTATTAGCACACTGCCTACCAGAGTCATCGCGCTATTATTGGTAGTGATACCGCGATAGATAGCAACGCCCAAGCCGCCAGCCCCTACAAAAGAGGCGATACCAGCGAGCGCAATGGTCATAGTAACCATATTGCGAATGCCCGACATTAGCACGGGGAGGGCTAAGGGGAGTTTGATTTTATAGAGCAGCTGCCAGCGGGTGCTACCCATTGCCTCGGCAGCTTCGATAATAAGCGGGTTGATGTGCGTAATGCCCGTATAGGTACTGCGGATAATAGGCAGCAAGGCATAGAGTATCAGGGCGATAAGGGCGGTAAGGTTGCCTACCCCTGTAATGGAAATAAAGAAACCTAACAAGGCGATAGAGGGGATAGTATAGAGCATATTTACTGCCCCCAAGAACCAAGCGGCATACTTGCGGTACTCGCTGATAAAGATACCCAATAACACCCCTACAATGGTAGCGATAACTATGGCTGATAGCGAGATAAGGAGATGTTCGGCAGTGAGATGCAGGAAGAACGGTGCTTCGTCACGGAGAAGAGTACTAAGATTTGTCAATGTGTTGAATTGTTAATCTGTAAGTGAAATTATTTTGGCAAAGATACAAAAATAATTCGTCCAATCTCAAAAGTTCTTATATAATAAAGATAGGGATTCTTTATCTTTGTATCTACAAAAATAAATATCCCTATAACTAATTTTTCTCAAGAAAAGGTGCCGTTATTACTCCTTATTCTTCGCTTTCTTTCATGGTGTGGTAGACGTTCTGGACGTCGTCGTCTTCCTCTATTTTCTCCAAAAGTTTTTCCACATCGGCTTGCTCTTCTGGGGTAAGTTCCTTGGTTATCTGAGGAATACGTTCGAAACCTGAAGACAGAATTTCTATATTACGGCTCTCTAATTCCTTTTGTATAGCTCCAAAACTCTCAAAAGGTGCATAGATAAGGATTCCATCGTCATCGACAAAGACCTCTTCTGCTCCAAAGTCGATCATCTCCAGTTCCAACTCCTCTGGGTCTATCCCCTCTGCATTGATACGGAAGTTACAAGTATGGTCGAACATGAACTCCACCGATCCGGAAGTACCCAAGGTACCATTGCACTTATTGAAATAGCTACGGATATTGGCTACTGTACGGTTGTTGTTGTCTGTTGCTGTTTCTATAAGAATGGCAATCCCATGGGGAGCATACCCTTCGAAAAGAATTTCTTTATAGTTGGCTGTATCTTTTTCTGTTGCACGCTTGATGGCTCGTTCTACGTTTTCCTTAGGCATATTCGCTGCCTTTGCATTTTGCATAATAGCACGTAAGCGGGCATTCGTCTCAGGATGAGGTCCCCCCTCTTTTACCGCCATTACAATATCTTTTCCTATACGGGTAAATGTTTTTGCCATTGCAGCCCAACGCTTGAATTTACGGGCTTTTCTAAATTCAAATGCTCTTCCCATTTTCTTCTAATTTATCTTTATTAAAAACGCGTGCAAATATACGGCTTTTCCTCGAAAAATTTATCCTTATTCACAAAAAAAATATCCTACAAAAAAGGATTTTGCTTTTTAACTTTTTATTTCTGACTTTTTTATGTATTTTTGTCCTTTTAAAAAACACTCTGTTTTCTCCAAAGGAAAACTCCTATCCTTTTAGGGGATATTTTCTCCTTTTAGAGATTATAAAATAATGAATATTAATGATTTACAACGATACACCTTCTCACAACACTACCGCTTATAACTACGGAAGTGTCAAGCTCTCTGTATATGATTGGCTCTCTGATATCCCGCTACCTGCAGGACAAGAGGTCTTCGACTGTGTAGAGGTTCGCTTCAAGAACAGTCGCAAGGAATTTTTTCGCAATGTCCACAGGCTTCCCTTACAAATAGGCGATATGGTAGCTACAGAAGCTATCTCAGGGCACGATATAGGAACCGTTTCCCTCACTGGAGAGCTGGTACGTATCCAGATGCGCAAGAAGAAGGCCGATGCCCTCTCCCCTACCCTGCCAAAGATATATCGCAAGGCTACCGAGCGCGATATAGAGATATGGAGAGATCATCGTGCCAAAGAGGTCGCCCTACAGAAGCGCTCACGTGAGCTGGCTATTGCCTTGGGCTTGGAAATGAAAATCTCCGATGTAGAGTATCAGGGAGATGGCTCTAAAGCAACTTTCTACTATACTGCCGAAGGACGTGTGGACTTCCGCCAGCTGATCAAGGATATGGCCAAGGAGTTCTCCACTCGTATCGAGATGCGCCAGATAGGTTACCGCCAGGAGGCTGCTCGCCTGGGAGGTATCGGCTCCAGCGGACGAGAAATCAGTTGCTCTACTTGGCTTACTGAGTTCCGAAGCGTAACGACTTCTGCCGCTCGCTACCAACAGCTCTCGCTCAACCCTCAGAAACTTGCCGGACAATGTGGAAAACTCAAGTGTGACCTGAATTTCGAACTAGATTGCTACCTCGAGGCCTTGCGCGACTTCCCTCGTACTGACACCAAGCTACTCACCGAAAAGGGAATTGCTTCTTGCCAGAAAGTAGATATTTTTAAGCGCCTAATGTGGTTCACCTATGAGGGTGATTTCATCAACTGGCACAAACTTACTGTGGATCAGGTAAAAGAAATCTTGGAACTGAACAAACAGAAGCTGACAGTACCAAGCCTTGAGGAATATATCACAGAAGAGGAAGATACAACCCAGAAGGTTTCCCCTATCGATAATTCCCAAGAGGGAAGCCTTACCCGCTTTGATGAAAAACCTAAAAAACGTAAAAACAAAAAGAAACAAGGGGGTAAAAATACTGCTGCCAACGACACTGCTCCTGAGGCAAATCCTGACAAAGAAAGGGATGATAACAACAAAGAAAAAGTAATTCCTGTAGCCAAAGAGAAAAGAAATAATCCTGAGGGACGAAAACCCCAACCTGAAAGCAAGAAACCTTTCAATAACAACCCTCAAAAAGCTATCAACAACGCTCAAAAACAGGAAAAGATAGCACCACAAGCTACCAATATTAAGAAAAGTAGCCGAAAACCTTTTAAGAAACCTAACAAAACCACTCCTAAGTCCGATGAATAAGTTTTTCTTTTTCTTAGTAGGGGCTCTCCTTATGGCCAGCTGTGGAGAGAATATACAATACAGTGAATACCAGACCCTCCCCCAAGGGTGGGCTGCTAATAAGCCTATTGCTTTTCGCTATGAGGCTACTGATACGCTACAAAAGCATAACCTTTTTATCATGCTAAGGAATAACAATGACTATCCCTATAGCAATATCTTTCTCATTACCAAGATGGAGTTCCCCAATAACCAAGTCATTGTGGATACTTTGGAATATGAGATGACTACCACTGAGGGCAAATGGTTAGGAGAGGGAGCTACTATCAAAGATAGCAAGCTATGGTATAAGGAAGGCGTTACCTTCCCTACCAAAGGCACCTATACTTTCCGTATAGAGCAGGCTGATCGTAGCTTAGGAAAAGAAAAAGGGGTAGAAAACCTACAAGGCATCACCGAAGTAGGATTCCAAATAGAGGGAAGTGGTCGGTAATAAGTCTTCAGCAGTGAGTAGAGGCTATCATGTTTCCTAAAAAATTAGCCCTTGCGGAAGAACTCCTAAAGCATGCTATATTTCCAAAGGAATTGCAGGAAAAAATGAAAAAAGAATCAACTCTGAATTAGTGTATTTGATAAGAGAAAGAAGAATAAGATAAAGCTGCTAAACATTTGTAAATGCTTAGCAGTTCTTTTATTTTACGAATTCTCCTACCATTATTCTTCCTCCTCCTTTTTCTTTCTCGGAATTTCGATATATGCCTCCTTTTAATACGATATATCTATCCTTATAATAAGCGATAGGACGGGAAGCAGCAAAAAAGTTATCCGCTTCATAAGAATACCAATGATTCCCTTTATCAAAAGAGTAATTTAGTACTATATGAGGAGTGGAAGATTTATAATGGCATATAAAATCTTTATATTTATAATGTTCTATATCTTCTTCAGATTCAGTATATATTTCCCTTTCTTCTAAATTGTACAAAGTAGCTTTATTTTTAAAAAAATTAAATTTCACCAAAAAAATATCATCGTTTTTCACTGACAGAACATCATAATCTTGAGACAATACTTTTACTGCTTCCTTTTGGGTGAGAAGATTGTAAGTATATAAGTTCTTGTTTTCTACATAATATAATGTATTATCTGAGTGTAATCGATATTTTTTATGTTGCCAATTTTCAGGTATATTATATATTTTATGTGTCTCTATATCTGTAAACTTGGAAATATCATAGGATATACATTCTAAGATTTTCCCATTAAAAGCTCCATAAGAGAAAATAGATCTATCATATTCTCCTATTCTTTCATACTTTAAATTTGAATTATTTAACAAATAGGCATTTCTTTGATTGTCTGTTTTTTCAGTTTCAATTAAGCAATAGTCTTTAGATACTGAAATGAAATAAATATTCTCATTAACAAATTCTATTTTGTGATATGTTTTTCCTAAGTCTTTTGATATAAAAATAACACCTGTTCGAGAAGGGGTGCCTATCCCTTTAAAACCTGATAAAATTAATGTATTTTCATCTACAAAATAGAACTCTTCGAATTCTATATCATAAGAATTTATACCAAATTCTTCATAGATGTCTGTAATTGCAATCCATTTTATATCTTTCCTTATGGTGCTTGTACATTGACAAAATAGTATAAAAAGTAGTATGTAAATAATATTTCTTTGCATCATTCTTTAAAGTTAATAAGTGGGAAATTTGGGAAACTTAGAGATTTATGGAATTCTTCTGTTTTTATAAAATTACCTTTATTAGTTGAATCTGCTACTATAACTTTCTTATATTGGGCTTATGTTGAGCTTTTCTTATAAAGAGCATAAATATATACAAAGGATAGCTTATTACTCCTGATAAACCTATACCTAAGGTAGGTAATACCAGCAATCCATATATGACAAATGTAATGCTATCAATTAGAAGGAAATAACTCCTAACAGAAAGGCGATTCAGTAGTCTATTTTCTCCTTCTTGATTATATAGGATAGAAGGAACAACTATGTAAAATAGCAATGGAGCAATAGTTAAGAGTTTGTTGAGGGTATTTAGCACCCAATCCCCTGACTCATAGGACTCAAAGAGCAACATCATAGGAACGGCGAAAGTTTCTACAAGAGCTTGTATCCCCTCCCAAGAAAAAGAATGTAGCTCTGGCATTCCTGGTTTCCTTATATAATTGAATACATTATAAAAGCAAACCAGTATGATATAGCAAATAATGACAATATAGCCATTGCGCTTTATATTTTTAGTAAGTAGATTCATGTTTTCTTTACTTTATTTTCAAAATTAATATTTCTAATCGGATACCAACCTACTATCATATCCATAACATCTTCTAATGTATCTATACAAGTACTTATATTTGTCTAACATATTACTCTTTAACTCATTATCTCAAGTTTTTCAGCATAAATTGTGTCATCATCTCTGCTGTTTGCGCTTCTTTGGCAGTAAACAAGTGATCTCCTCTTTCTATAAGACTTACCTTACAATGTTTGTAGAAAAAGGGCAAATTCTCGCTATAGGTATAGGATATCATTCGATCACCGGTGCCGTGAATGACCAATACATTACCTTTGTAGGTACTCGCTTTCTGAATAAGTTTACAGCGTTGTGCTGAGAGAATATAGTCTTTCCCTACCGTTACTTTTCCTCCAAAAAAGGAAAGCTCTTCAGGGACATTCAACGGATCAAAAGTAGCGTCAAACAACACTCCTTGTGATAGTATGTCGTGAATCGTAGAGGCAGGAGCCGATAGTCCTAATGCTTTGACGCTTTTCTTGCCTAACTCAGCACTCAAAAGCATAGCGATAGCTCCACCTTGCGAGTGTCCTATCAAGCCTATTTTACCTACAAAAGGTAGTTTTTTAGTAAATACCATTATGCGTCGTGCATCTTCTAACTCATTGTCCAACGACATTTTCTTAAAATCTCCTTCACTTTCCCCATGTCCGTTGAAGTCAAACCGTACAGAGGCAATACCATGTGCGGCTAAGCTATCTGCTAAAGTCGTATATAGCTTTTTATCTTTATTGCTGGTCAGTCCATGAAAGATAATCACAGTAGGGATTTTCTGAGACTTTTTCACAGAATCAGGGGTAGTTACCACTCCATGAAGTGTTCCCACCGCCCCCTGAATAGTTACAGGTTCTGTTTTAGCATTTGCCCAATGAAAGGCAAGTAAAAGAATGAGAATTAAAGTGTTGATTTTCATAATTGAATTATTAAATTATTAAATATTATATCTATACACTTCCTCGAAAGGCAATCTAAACCTTTCACCCCATATACCACGCTCTTCACGAATTCCACAAGTGACGACCATACTCACCTCAGCCCCGCAAGGTAGGTGCAGCAGTTTCTTAATACGATGGCTATCATACCCCCCTAACGGACAAGTATCATACCCTTCCTCTGCCATGGCTAGCATAAAAGTCTGTGCTACAAGCCCACAGCTTTTATGTACTTCCACACGTATATCACCTTCAGAGAGTTCTCGCACCATAGGGCGAAACCAACCGATCACCCCAGAGAGTTTGCGGAAAGCACCTAACAAGCCAAGAAAACGACTGTAGACAAAGGGAATTAGTTTGTTATAATGCTTCTCTTTATCTTTAATACGCTTAGCTTGCCTTTCGGGCGGACTATTGCGTTGTATATTACCACGCTCAAATTCCAAAATCATCTTGGCGTGCTGGCGGTGTTTGTCCTGTCGAGTCACGAAAACTACCATCTGTTGTGCCGTCGTTGCTGTAAGCTGCCCCAAGCAGGCTTTTGCTAATTTTTCTAACAAAGCCTTATCAGTAATATGGTACAACTCATACAGTTGCATATTGAAACCAGTAGGAGCTAACGTAGCGAGCTGAAGGCATTCTCGCACCTTTTCCTCACTAATGGGCGTAGGCGCATAATAGCGCACTGCCCTGCGAAAGTTTAAAATATCTTTTAACATAGGGTTAATATTTTGTTATTAATAAATAGACGGATATGCTTAATCATTCTTTAAAAAAATGCAATGCCGAGAGGGTAAGTCCTCCTCCACACTGGGGACATTTCTTAGTAAAACCTCTTGTCAGTTCTTTTTTTTCATAGTCTATATCAAAATGATAGGGATATATTTGGTGCCCCACAACCAATGCTTTTCCTACAACTTGATTGCAATGAAAACACCATACCATAGGAGTGAAATAGGCTTTTATGGAGTACTTAAAGTCAGCATCTTCATAAGTATCTGTCCGTACCTTTTCATCTATTTCATCAAGGTCAGTAGGCTTAAGCCAATAGAGATAGTCAACCATATAACTCTCACTTTTAACTAATTTAAGTAGAGTAAATACTGGTCGGCATATTTTTAGCAACTCTTCCTCAGGTATATAATCTCTTACATCACGCCCTCCACCCAAATCTAAGTTATCACTTAGGGTGTAATCAAAACGATCACAATAAATCATAGGAGATTTTTCAGGAGTAATTAGTTTTTGCATTTTAATATGTTTCAAAAATTAATGATTTTTTATCACCACTCCCTCAACGAAAGAGGTGTACATTCAGGCCCCACTCTGGGGCGTTAATGAAAAAACTCCATGCCAGCCCTGCTACTAAAAAGTCGTTATACAACCCCTGATTAGCGGCAAGTCCTTTGGTTTCAGTGAAGAGTTAAAAGCGAATAGTAAAAAATGAACGACAGAGGGCATTTTTCACTCTTCGTTTTTCACTTAATTTGCTCTTCGTTCTTCACTCTTCACTCCCTGCTGCCCAATTCGATTCGCCAGCCAGCTAACATAAAAGAGTTGAAAGCTATGGTACAGCATGATAGGGAGCAGATAGAGTACTTTTTGGGTTTCGGGGATCCCTAAGACCATCACAAAAAGACTTCCATGTACCAGCGACTTCTTAGACCCACAAAAGGTGGTAGTGATGGTGTCTTCCCGATTGAATCCCAAGGCATGGGAAAGCCTTTTGAGGACTTCGTACACTATAAAAAACAAAGCTACTGAAGCCCCTGCAATGATTACAAAGACCATAGGAGATACCGAGAGGAATATCTGCTTGACAAAAGCATCAGAAAAGCTCTCATATACAATGAGTAAAATGATAAATCGGTCAAACTGCCCTATCCATTTGCTGTATTTATCTACCCATTTTTTCAAAAGTGGGTTCAAAAGGAGTCCCAGTACGATAGGAAGCAGTACTTTGAGTAATAACTGCTGAATAATTTCTCCTTGATCCACCTCAGCCGAGGTGTTTTCTAAGAAAAAGCCCATGAGAAGGGGTGTAGCTACAATCCCTATCAGTCCCGATATGGAGGCGTTGAATATAGCCGAGGTAATATTGCCTTTGGCAATAGAAACCATTACCACAGAGGAGGATACGGTAGAGGGCAAGCTCGCTAAAAAGAAAATAGAGAGCCAGACCAACTGGTAGTCTGTGCCCTTGGCCAATGGGTAGAACAAGGCTACCAAGAGTGGAAAGAGAACAAAAGTGCCCAGCTGTACCAACAGGTGAAGTTTCCAGTTCTTTATATCCCGAAATACCTCTTTGATATTGAGTTTCAGTCCGTAAAGCAAGAAGATGATACAAATTCCCCAATCAATAAAGCGGTTTAGGTTAAAGGTCGAATTGTATTCATCTCGATAAGGGATAATTCTCGCCAAGAGGATCATGCCCACTAAGGCAAAAAGGAAGTTATTTTGTTTGTTAAATATCTTTTTCATTCTGAATTTGATTTGTTTTTCTAATTCGGTTCAATAGGATGAATAATAGTACATAGCCTATACTTATACTGCCCCATATAAGCAAAGTTCTCAAAGGACGATAGGGAAAATGCTGTAATATTTCTAAAGAAAGTAATCCATAAGGTACAAAGAACAATCCTTTTTTCCATTGGAATAGTGAAAAGGCGAGCAGTAACCCTATAGAGTTAAAATAATAATATACATAATAGACAAACAATCCCCATGAAACTCCATGTATAGTGGTGTAAGTGAAGTATTTTTCATAGAAAACACTCACTAAGGTCTGTATTCCTATAGGTAAGAGCCAACATCCCACTAAGGCTAAAGTATAGAATAGATATTTTTTCATAAGAGGTTATTTCTACGGGACAAAGATAATAAATTTAGATAAAATTCCAGCAAACAAAAAGGCGATACTTTCGCATCACCTCTTTTTCTGGATTCTTATTTACTAAACTAATTAATTATTCAACTATTTTCACCGCAGTGCCATTATCTATATTGATCTGTCCACTGGTGATTACCTGATCGCCTGCTACAAGTCCTTCTAATATTTCTACCTTGTCACCGAAGTTACGGCCACTCTTTACTGTAACCAATTCTGCCTTAGGTACAGCCTGTCCTTGGTCATCTTTTCCAGCAACTATCTTAAAGATTTTGTTCTGGCTTACACTCCCTACAAAAGCACTATGAGGCACGACAAGGGCGGTAGTAGCTTCTGTCTGTCCGGCAAACTGGGCACTGGCATACATACCTGCCTTGAGCTTCTTGTCCTTATTCGCTACTAAGATTTCCACAGGGAACTTAAGAGCACCATTGGATTTAGGGGCTATAAAAACAATCTTTCCCTCCACAGTTTCTGAGGAGGTACTGGGCTTTACCTCAATAGTCTGTCCTACTTTGAGCTTGCTTACTTGTGCCTCATCTACAGTGATTTTGAGCTTAAGGTTGTCTATATTCACTACATTGAAAAGAGGCTGTCCTGGATTAACGAGAGTACCTTCTTCTACCTCTTTGCTACTTACAATTCCACTGATTTTACTTCTGACAGAAGTATCGCCAGAGATGATGGCTGCTGAATTGTAATTAGCCTGTGCATTCTTAACTTGTAGTTGAGCTTGCTCCAATTGTCGTGCGGTAACGCCCCCTGTCTGGTAAGCACTTTCGAATCGTTTCAGATCGGACTTAGCGGTCTCAAGCACTGCCCTAGCATTGTCCAGTTGTACATTGGTACGATCTGCCTTAGTGGTAGCAAGTACTTGTCCTGCTTTTACATAATCTCCTTCTTTTACATAAATCTTCACGATCTGCCCCCCTGTCTCAGAAGAGACATTGAGGTCTTGTTCGGCTACAAAAGTCCCATTGGCGGTAAAGAGATCCGATACATTCTCTTGGGTTACCTTGGCGGCACGCACCGCCACTTGAGCTTCCTTCTGGGCTACAATAGCCACTTCTTGTGCATTCTTTTCCTTATTTGCATACAAGCGATATGCCATAAAACCTACTAAGGCAAGGATAATAACTGCGGTAAGTATTTTCTTCATCGTTCTAAATTTTATATTTAAGTGAACTCTTTAAGGATCTTAATTCCTTGTTTCAGGGCGCAAAGGTAAAACAAAAAACTTAATAAACAAAAAAAGTTTCCAACTTTTTTTAAGCAGATAATTAAGTGAAAAAATCAAAAGCATAATCTGTGAGTCCTCACAGACCAATATAGGGCGAAAAGTAAAAAAATCTCTTGTCAATTTTCTTTACTTTTTGTACCTTTGCGCTTTAACCACTGACAATTCCCCTACTCCGCAAAGGGAAAGTACAGACAACTAACTCATGAGAATACTTATACCTCTTATCATTACCTTTATCTTTGTAGGCTGTCAAAAGGATAACTCCCCCAAGGTAGCACCTCCGCCTAAGAGTACCAATACTTTGATTGGTTATTGGCAGCGGGAGCACACTGCCTCCTGTGGAGAGGACGAAATTCTACTCTTTACAGAAGCCAGAATAGGTTGGGTTCCTTTGCAGGAGAACACTTGTACCTTAGCTTATCCAAAAATCATAGAATACACCTACACCCCAACAGAGGTTGGAAAACTCTCGGTGGAGGGAATGTCCTCTCCTTGGGAATATTCCTTTAGGAATGGACAACTTTCCTTGAAGAAAACAGCTACAGATGCCGCTTATTCCTACAGACGAATTACCGCCGAGGATTATGAGATATTTATCAAAGCCCACCAAAGAAAACCTTAATCTTTTTGGTATATGATTTCCGTTTATAAGCTAAAACCTAAATTCCAACAATTGTTACACCCTTTGTTGGTATGGCTACACCAAAAGAAAGTAACCGCTAACCTCATTACAGTGGTGGCTATAGTGTTCTCGTTTTGTATTGGAGTACTCTTCTGGGAAGCCTCTGCTGTACCATTTTTCTTTTTGGCATTGCCAATAGGACTACTTATCAGGATGATACTCAACGCCCTCGATGGTATGATGGCACGCGAGTTTGGACAAACCTCCCGATTGGGAGAAGTTCTCAATGAACTGGGGGATGTCATCTCCGATGTATTTATTTTCTTCCCTTTGCTAAAATACCACCCCGAAAGCCTCTACTTAATAGTAGTTTTTATTGTACTGAGTGTTCTTAACGAATTTGCGGGTATCATGGGCAAGGTATTAGGTGGCCAAAGGCGTTATGACGGACCTATGGGCAAGAGTGACCGCGCTCTGCTGGTGGGTATCTATGGACTGCTCTCTTACTTTGGAGTAGGGATAACAGCTTATTCTCAGGTGATTTTCTCCATCATCATTGCGCTGTTGCTCCTGAGTACTTTTATCCGCTTAAAAAAAGGACTCTATGCCGATGCCCAATAGTAAATATGCCGATGTACCACTGCGTATCCGCAGCTGGGGGGTCATGATCTGTATCTTTGCCGTGGCTATCTCCCACCCCTATACCATGTACCTCTTTTGCTTATGGATGAGCTTCCAAGGGATGACCGAGCTGGGAAGGCTCTTTAGGTACGAGACTACCTACTGGCGTATTGCTGTCCCTTTATTACAAGGAATACTACTTATAGGCTGTCCCGCTTATCCTGACTATATGATAGGGGCTGGTATCTTTGTCTGTATAGGGCTTATCCTAAGTTGTTTCCTTAGGCAAATTCCCTTAGGACTCCCCATCTCCCTTCTGATTGTTTTGGTTGCTTACCCTCACTTGATTTTCTTGCGTATGGAACCCCAAGGGGTACTGCGGGTGATCTTCTTGGTGGTAGTCACCGAACTGAATGACATCCTCCAATACCTCACAGGCAAGGCCTTTGGCAAGCGCAAGATCCTACCCAAAATAAGCCCCAACAAAACCATAGCAGGGTTCTTAGGTGGCCTACTGCTCTCCCCTATACTGAGTATGGCTATAGGCAGCTTGCTTGACCTACCTATATCGCTCCTGAGCTTAGGGCTCATAGGATTCTTCCTTAGCTTCTGCGGCTTCTGGGGCGATGTGACCTTCTCCTACCTCAAGCGAAGAGCAGGGGTCAAAGACACAAGCACGCTTATCCCAGGACATGGCGGGCTCTTAGATCGTATAGATAGTCTATTGTTCAACTGTATTTGGTTTTACTTATGGATCCTTCGATAAGCCCCTTCTCCAGCTGTTTGCTCTTCTCAGGGGGTGGTACCCGCTTTGCCCTCTACAATGGTATGTATGCAGCTCTGTGTGAGATAGGCAAAGCGCCTGATCTGTTGATTGCCTCTTGTGGAGGTGCTTTTGCAGCTTTGGTAATCAATGCTTTCCCTACCGACAAGGAGCGAAAAGCGTATTTGCAATCTCAGGAGTTTTACCACTTTATCCTAAGTCTTTCCCTTACCCCCTATAGTAAGTTGCATCGTTTGGGATTTTTAGCCCTGCAAAAGCGCTATGACAAGCGCCCCGCTCCCTTTGTAGAAGATGTATATAAGCGCTATTTAGTAGAAATGGCGCAGGATCTTTCTGCCTTACTTCCTTCTTTGTCCAAGGTATCTTTTTCGGCTACCTTACCTACTATCATCATAGGAGCTAAGATGCTCTTTGCCCCCCATGAGTGTGGCTCGTCCCGGGGGGGAAGAAAGCTCTACCAAGAGGTACTCTTTACCGACCCTCAGACCGCCCAGAAGATCCCTCCTTCGGCGCTACAACATACCGAGCCCAACTATATTCATTCGGCAGTAGCTTCTAATATACTACTCAATACCGAAATGCCTATACTTAGAGCGGCTCGTATTTCGATCTCCGATATGTTCTATGTAGCACCTGTGGCTTATCAAGATTCCCATTATGCAGGCGGAGCTATTGACCTTGTCCCTATGGAACTGGCCTATACCCTTTCCACAGAGGTGATAGCTGAGCGCAAACAGGCCTACTCCCCTACAGAAGAAGCCTTGGTGCGTGCCGTCTTAGGCTTTAGTGGCAATGAGCGGTTGGCTACAGTGGCCTCCTACCCTGCTCTATGGGTAGATACATGTAGGGCTACCTCTGTTCTAAAAGGATTTTATTCAGAGAAATATATAGATTGGAAACGCCTAAGCATTGGTATTCGTTTTCCCAAGGACTACCCTACTTACTTTCAGCAAATAGACCAACAATGGGACTATGGCTATCAGACTATTCTTAACACCTTTAGCTCATGAATGTATTTATCATAGGAGGCACCTCTGGCATAGGTCTTGCCTTAGCCTCCTTCTACCAACAAAAAGGCCATCGTGTAGGGGTCTGTGGCAGAGATCTTAGCAAGCTCTCTACAGAATTACCTTTCGAGAAATATGAGGCTGATGTCATAGACAAAGAACTATTAACCAGCGTAATACATCGATTTATCAACTCCTCTACCCTATCCCTACTGATCAACTGTGCAGGTAGCTATGCCGAAGATGTAGCAGGAAAGATCTCCTACGACCAGGCGGTGGCGATGCTACAAACCAACATCATAGGGGCTATCAACACCTTGGAAATAGGACGAGAACTCATGAGGGATAGCGGTGGACAAATCGTTCTATTGGCTTCTATATCAGGGATTTTGGACTACCCTTCCTCCAGTCTCTATACCAAGACCAAGCGTAGTGTTCTGCAAATAGCCGAGGCCTATAGGCGTGCCCTGCGTCCCTTCGGTATCCATATCACAACCATTGCTCCTGGGTATGTAGCTACCCAAAAGCTACACGACCTGAACCAAAACAACCTATCCAAAAAACCCTTTGTAGTAAGTGAGGCACAAGCCGTAGCGGAAATTAGCCATGCTATTGCCCAGAAGAAGCCTATACACCTATTCCCTACGCGCATGAAGTGGCTCATGTGCCTACTCTCTTTTCTACCCAAGCCTCTGCTATCGCTGATTATGTATAGAAAAGCTAAGTGGATGCAAACTAACAACTAATTTTAATAAAAAATTAGGTGATTAGAAAATAATTATTTATTTTTGTCGCATCAAAATCATTATACCATGAACACAGGTTTTTTCAAAAGTCATGAAGGGGCTGAGATCTTCTTCTATGAGTGGAATTACAAACCAGGACAAAAGACCCTTATCGTAATCCATAGAGGACATGAGTATGGCGAGCGCCTGCAGGAGTTTGCCACACATCCTCTCTTTGCCTCTTACAATATCTTTGCTTTTGATATGCGTGGACACGGACATACCAAAGCCGGTGTATCACCAGTTTTCATGGACTCAGTAAGGGATCTGGACACCTTTGCCAAGTTCCTACAACAATCCTATGCAGTACGTGAGGAAGATATCTTTGTGGTAGCCAATAGCATTGGCGGGGTGATTACATCGGCTTGGGTGCATGATTTCGCCCCACGTATCGCGGGTATGGCGCTATTGGCACCTGCCTTTGAGATTAATCTTATTGTTCCTTTGGCAAAACAAGCCATCGAACTAATGCTAAAGATCAATCCTAAGCTCATTGTCAAGAGTTATGTAAAGTCTAAGATGCTTACTCGAGACCCAGAGCAACAGCGCGCTTATGATAATGACCGCTTTATCACCCGCTCTATCAATGGGAAACTACTCATCGACCTTGCCAATGCCGGCAAGCGATTGGTCGAAGATGCTGCTGCGATCACTACCCCTACGCTGCTACTTTCTGCAGAAAAAGATTTTGTGGTGATTAACCGACAACAGAAACAGTTCTATGTAAACCTATCCTCCTCTCTAAAAGAGTTTATCACCTTAGAAGGCTTCCACCATGGAATTCTCTTTGAGCAAGGCAGAGAGGAAGTGTACAAAATCCTACAACGCTTTATTCAAAAGGCTTTCCAGACACCCCTTGCTCCCCCTACACTGGCTCCAGACCTCTTTACCCAAAAAGAGTTTGAGACTATGCAATATGAGCTGATTCCCAATGGGGAACGATGGAGTTACCGCTTTCAGAAATGGGCATTGGGTAAGTTTGGACACCTCAGTGATGGTATGACGGTAGGCCTTACCCATGGATTCGACTCCGGAGCTTCTATGGATTATGTATATAAGAATACGCCCCAAGGCAAATGGGGTATAGGTCGCTGGATGGACAAGAGCTATCTCAATGCCATAGGCTGGCGTGGAGTACGTATACGCAAGGGACACCTATTAGAACAAGTAGAAAAAGCCATACAAGCACTACAAGCCCAAGGACGAAAGGTGAAAATATTGGATATCGCTGGGGGAGTGGGTAACTACCTCTTTGACATCAAGCAGCGCCACCCTGAGGTGGAGATTGTCATCAACGAATTCCTACCTGCCAACATACAAAAAGGCGAACAAATCATCAAAGAACGTGGCTACCAAGGCATCCGTTTTACCAATTATAGCTGTTTTGAGGCTGACACTTACCGCAAACTGGATTATGCGCCCAATATCACCATTATCTCAGGTATTTTTGAGCTTTTTGGCGACAACGCCTTGGCAGCCGAGGCCATCAAAGGAGTAGTTTCTATCTCCGATAATGGTTATATAGTCTACACAGGGCAGCCATGGCACCCGCAGCTCAAGACTATCGCCTTTGTTCTCAAGAGCCACCAAGAGAAAGACTGGGTGATGCGTCGCCGTAGCCAACGAGAATTGGACGGGCTTTTCGCCCTCCATGGGGTAAAGAAAGAAAGCATGCTGATTGATGATTTTGGGATTTTTACCGTTAGCTTAGGGCAAGTGAAGAAATAGTCTGGTGAGAAAATATGAAAATAATCTATGCCTTTATAATAGCACTTATCCTCTCTGTACTCGCCTTTTTTCTTGCTATTAGAATCACTGATAGTGTAGGAGCAGGAATATTTTTACTCGGCATGTTGCCTGTCTCTTTTATTGTCATCATAGGATATACGAAACTATTGGAGACCTTCCATGTAAAAGCGTTTAAGTATGTTGTCTTATATACCTTTATAGCTTGCTATGTAATGGTTTTTATGACCGTTTTCCTTTTAGGATCAGATAGCCAGTGGGGTATTTGGCATGCCCTCAGGGATGCCTTTCATGTAATGACGGATGTATATTTGCTTATTTGCAATATAGCGATTACACTTATTTACAGCACCTTATTTATGCTTTTTAGATCTATTTCAGAGAAAAAAGCAAAGAAGAAAACCATACAAACTAATCAAACCTAATGCTACAGCGATAGAAGTAGCGTACAGGCTTTCCCCACTGTTGTGCAGGAATCAGTCTGGGGAACTGCTCCATAGTGCGTTGTACCTCTTTTCTTATATACAGAGAAGAAGTCACACAGCGGACAAGCTCTATACTTCCGTCCTTTTCCACACTGAAAAGGATGGTCACTCCTCCCTCCAATTCCTCATAAGGACTTTTAAGGATACTTTGCTTTAGATACTCAGAGAAGAAATGATAAAAACAGCTATCTCTTTCTCTTACACTCACGTCCTTACATTGTACAAACATAGGTTTTTGTTCCATTGAAGGGAAACAAGTCGTATTTATAGACTCCTCTTCCTCAATATCCATTGAAGGAATAGTGTCTTTCTCTTGTGTGTATCCTATACAAGGAAATACAATCCATAAGGAGGCTAATAAAAAAATACCTATTGAAAATCTGCTACCCATAGAGAACTCTTATAATATTTCTAATAGAAATGTAAATAATAAGAATATTAAATAGAATAAAAAACAAAGATAATATCCTTCTTACTTTACAGATGAAAAATATAAGGAAAGCTACAATAGCTATGGTAGGAATATATATAGACAAAATATAGTACATATAATCATTCATATATTTCTTCAAATAACAAAGATATAAGAATAGAAATAACACAGAAATAATATCTGCTATAACGAGAAATCTATAAATTTTTTTACTATATTTTTTTAATTTCATTTTTTACGTACTATAAGGGTTTGATATTTCTTCAATGATCTATTCCCATACCCTCCCAAAAGGAATAGTAATTTTAGAAACTGTATTTGCTTTATTATCAAAAGAATAGGCTTTCATTTTTCTTATTTTTTTAAGTGTCTTTAGCACTAAAGTATCACACTCTTCGCAACCAGTGGTTTTACGTATAATCCTATCTTCGATAATCTTTCCTTTTTTAGAGATGAGAAAACATACCACAAAAATGCTTGTGTGTCTCATTCCTACTCAAGTTTTTATACTTAAAATCTTTTCTCCATAAGCACCTCACCCCTATATATTTTTTGGTAACGAATGAGTTTTTCGCCCTGGTAATAACCTATATAGTAGGCGCGTTCTTCTTGGCGCGCTTCGGCGTCCTGCTGGCTTACCTCATCATATAGGTAGGTGGGATGGGTATTTCCCTTCTTGTGTAGGTCGGAGCAACTAAGGAAATAACGCGGTACAATATAGTTCTTATACAAATAGAGTTTCTGTCCATTCATAGGGATTTCGGCAAAGACTCTTTCTTGTTCAACGGGGGTAATAGGTATTTTAGGCTCAAAAGAGGGATCAGCGTAAAAAGCATATTGAGGATCAATGTGTATTTCTGAGCTTTTTATTTTGAACACTTTACGCTCCCATTGGTTGCCTAATAAGAAATACTGAAAACCATCCTTTTCCCCACAATATTCATAGGTAAGTAGGGATTGTATCGCAAAGGCTTCTGTGGCTTTACGCTCTTCTGGGGAACTTTTGCAAGAGAATAGGGCTAACAAAGAGGCTAATAAGGTCATTTTTTTCATTCTTTTCTACTAAATATATAGATGTCTGCTTCTTCAAAGTTCGGATACTGCCCTCCAAAGACTTCTCTTACTACAATTTTACCGAGGTAACGTTCTAAAGGTAAGTAGATATCCTTTGCATCTGTACAAACAAACTCTAAATTAGGCATTTTCAGCAAAGGAGAAGCGTCTTTTATAGGGTTAAAACATATCTTTAAGTTCCTAAGGGTCTCCATACCTACCAAATCGCTAAGGTCTTCTATTTTGTTTTGCTCTAAGTTCAATTCCTCCAAGGATAGATGCTTCAAAGGGGAAAGGTCTTTTACCTCATTGTGATACAAATATAAGGTGGTGACCTTCTTAAGGGCTTTCAATGGAGATAAATCGCTGATTTGGTTCCTATCTAACTGCAAATATTCAAGATTGGGCAACCACGCCAAAGGGGATATATCGGTGATTTGGTTTCTATCCAACCAAAGTTCGGTAAGGTTTTGTAATTTAGCGATTCCTTTTAAAGAAGAGAGCTTATTGCACGATAATCTTAATTCTTTTAGCTTGGAAAGTTCGCAAAAAGGAGTTATATCAGTCACGCCACTGTCATAAACCTCTACTTTTTTCAGTTTTTTATACTTAGCGAGAGGCGTATAATCTGTTGCCTTGACATTCAAATAGAGTTTTTGTAGCTTCTCCAAGGGTGGTAAGGATTCTAAATCGGTAATATTGTCCGATAGCAACTCTAATTCCTTTATATTGGGGAACATTTGCAAGTCGGCTAAGTCTTCCGAGTGCAAATCATCGTTATGAATGAGCATTTTGGTAATCAAAGGCGCTCCTTCTTCTTTGACTAACACCTTCCTCTCCTCTTTTACAAGAAGGTCTTCGTGTTTCTTTTTCAGATATTGCTTTACTTTTTGCTCTATGAGCTTGCTTTTAAAGGTAATGTAACTCATTTTAATCAATAACTAACGTAGGTTCGATTT
>CAURXJ010000032.1:0-19479 GCA_963528845.1 uncultured Capnocytophaga sp.
TGTTCGGTGTTGTTTGAAGTCACAAAGTTACGAATTTGAAAGCAACTCACAACAGTAGGTCTCGTTATCCTCTTTGAACGTCTGTTGTTTGAAGTCACAAAGTTACGAAATTGAAAGCAACTCACAACTACAATCGGGATACAAAGACATGAGAGCCGGTTGTTCGAAGTCACAAGGTTACGAATTTGAAAGCAACTCACAACTGAAATCGCTCGAACAGTTCATCATCGTCGTTGTTTGAAGTCATAAAGTTACGAATTTGAAAGCAACTCACAACGCATATTACGACTATCCCCTGTATATACGAGTTGTTTGAGGTCACAAAGTTACGAATTTGAAAGCAACTCACAACTATGTAGTTGTTGTAACCTAACTTCATAGCGTTGTTTGAGGTCACAAAGTTACGAATTTGAAAGCAACTCACAACTTCCACCGTTCCCTCTTGCTTCTACTTTTGTTGTTTGAGATCACAAAGTTACGAATTTGAAAGTAACTCACAACAATATTCTTACTAAATTCAAGCTTTACAAGTTTTTTTTTACAGATAATTAACACAATTCGTATGTAGTACCATAAGGAATAAGAGATTAATCTCAATAGGCTGACCACTGTGTCATGTCCTCTGACTTCTGACCACTAACTTCTGTTAAGTACTTAACATATTTTTTTATTGTATAAATTCTTACTTCTCATAAGCCTTTCCCTTGACTTTGCCCTTTGTGATATCGTAACTTTGCACCAGTTAAGTAAAGAGTAAAAAGTGAATAATGAATAGAGTTACTTAGCCATTCGTTTTTCACTTTTAATTTTTCACTATTCACTATTCAGATGTCTGTGGTCAGCTATAGGGGCAATTAGTCCATAGTCATTTGTCGTTAGTTGCAATAGACTGACTACTGACCACTAACCACTTATAATTATGGAAGAGGCTTTAGATATACTTTGGACATACGCTCGTCGTGAGCCGATAGAAAGCAATGGGAAGACCATAGTGGCCACCATTAGCCAAAGCATCGCAGCTATTCGCCTTATTATGCGTCTAGAAGGATGGCTGCAAAGAGGTGAAAAACAAAAAGTGAAGAGTGAAAAACAAACAGCACCTACTTATGCAACGCCAACGCTCACAACGTGTGATTTGCCAGCGGCTCAATGTCTAACGTCTGATTTGCCAATGCCTGCCTGTAAGGGAGAACCCCATGACAATGAAGCAGGTGAGCAATCCACCCAAGCCAATATAGACACTCCAGCCAGTACCTGCTTAGCAGCCTCCTCTCCTAGGGAGAAAAAGTTAAGGACTTCTCAGCAAGAGCCTAACCATCCTACTGCCAAAGCCTCCTATCATACGAGCAAACCCCGTAAGGTTTGTCGTCAGCGCCCCTGTGTCAAGGACGATAAAAGTCCTAAACATACGAGCAAACCCCGCAAGGTTTGCCTCCAGCGCTCAGCTGCTAAGGAAGACTTGTACAAGGGAATCACCTTGATTGAGTCGCCTATAAGGAGCGCTTCTCTAAATTGCATCTCTAACCTAACACTAGCTAAGGCGCTCCCCCCTTAAAATTAGTTCACTAAGCTTTTCAGTAAGGTTTTTTCTATGATAAGTCTCAAGGGAGGTTGGGTGAGTGTGAAGCTGCTGAGTCTTATAGAGCGCATAGTAATGAGTGAGGGCTTGCTTAATACCTTGTGTGTCGGTCAGGGAAAGGGTGATGCCTGTTTGGGTTTGTGCAATAATATCCTTGACATCCCATTGCTTATACCCCAAGGCGAGTATAGGTCGCTGTGAAGCCATATATTCAAAGAGTTTCCCTGGGATAATACCCTCTGTCTTGGAGTGGTTAATCTCCAAAAGGAGTAAAAGTTGTGAATGGCGTTGTAGAGCTATGGCCTCAGCGTGAGAGATATAGCCTTTTAAGTCTAAATAGTCGGTAAGCTGCCACTTCTGAAGACTGGCAAGTACCTCATCGCTTACTTTTCCTGCCAAGCATATACGTAGGTCGTGCCTGAAGTCGGCCTGTTCCCTTATCATCTCGCTCAAGACCTGCCAAAGAGGTTCGGGATTGCGCTCGGAGAGTAAGGAGCCTATATGAGAGAGCAGAAAAAGAGGGGAAACCGATGGGGGTTCTGTAGGAAGGTCATCGTCATAGCCGTTGGTGATCACCTCTATTGGGCGAGAGGTCTTGGCTTGAAACTCTCTTTGGGTACTGGGACTGGTTACAATCAGGGTATCGGCAGTTTGCAAAACAGCTTGCTCCATGGCCAAATGTTTCTGTGCGGAATGCTTAGTGAGTCTTAGCTGCGAATGGTAACCTATAGTTGTCCATGGGTCTCTGAAATCGGCTATCCAACGCAAGGCGGGGAACTGCTCCTTGAGACGTAGCCCTATAAGGTGTAAGCTATGAGGAGGAGCTGTAGTAATAATGGTATCTATATGATTCTCAGATAGATATTTTGACAGATATTTTACAGAAGGGCGTACCCACAGCACCCTCGCATCGGGAATAAAGAGGTTGCCTCGTATCCAGAGCAGAAGTTTGTCAAGCGGGGAGGGCTTTTTAGTAGGGATAATACCTGCACTTATCTTTTGGGTCTTCTCCTTAGAGAAGAGAGAGGCCAAAGCATAGGGCTCAAAAATCTTAGTTTTTAGGACGGTCAGATCTTCAGGGATATCATCTACCATATGGGGGTCAAGTATAGGGTAAGTAGGATTCTGGGGGGTATAGATCACTGGTTCTATACCAAAATCACGTAGGTACTTGACAAATTTGACCCAGCGTTGTACCCCTGGCCCCCCTGCTGGCGGCCAATAGTAGGTGATGATAAGTACTTTCTTCATTCCCTGATGCTGATTAGTACTAACGCTTTTCAGCAAGGATTCTTACAGAGGCCAATTCCTTGTATTTCTTACGGGCTTCCTCGGCAGGAGAACCAAAATAGGTTTGCCCTCCTTCGAGTGATTTGGTAACGCCGCTTTGAGCGAGAATTACTGCTTTTTCACCTATAGTAACCCCACTGGTGATACCTACCTGTCCCCATAGGGTAACCCTATCTTCTATTACCACACAACCTGCAATACCCACTTGGGAGGCGATTAGGCACTCCTGCCCCACTACTGTATCGTGGCCTATATGTACATGATTATCTATCTTGGTACCTCGCTTGATAGTGGTATCGCCTGTAACACCTCGGTCTATGGTACAGAGCGCCCCTAAGTCCACGTGATCTTCTATCACCACGCGCCCCCCTGAGATGAGTTTGTCAAAACCTTCAGGCCGTTTCTTATAATAGAACGCATCGGCACCGAGGATAGTACCTGCATGTATAGTTACATGGTCTCCTATCTTGCAACCATCATATATGGTTACATTGGCATGAATCAGGCAGTGATCTCCTATCTCCACATGATTGCCTACAAAAGCCCCAGGCTGTATAATCGTATGCTGGCCTATCTTAGCCGTAGGAGCAACCAGTGTATCGGCCTTTTCAAAAGGTTTGAAAAACTGAGTGAGCTTATTGAAATCCCTAAAAGGATCATCGGAAATAAGCAGCGCTTTGCCCTCTGGACAAGGTACTTCCTTGTTAATCAACACTATAGTTGCCTTAGACTGTAACGCTTTGTCATAGTACTTGGGGTGATCCACAAAGACAATATCGCCCTGCTCTACCACATGTATCTCATTCATACCCAGTACAGGAAAGGCTTTATCTCCCACAAAGGGACAATTGATAATAGTGGCTATTTGTTCTAATGTATAAGGTTGTGGAAACTTCATAGGGTCATAAAATAATTATGGTTGCAAAGATAAAAAAAATATGAATACCCTAATAGTGAATTTTTTCTAAAAAAAATCCGCCCCCTATTTGTTAATAAAAAATCCCTTTTCCCATGACTATTTGCGTGCATTTATTAGTATCTTTGCCCTATAGATTATATGTTATTTCATTGATGAATAATAAAAAAACGCAATTATTTATTATCCTCAAAATCAGCTGTATTGTTCTCTTACCAATACTATTCCAATCTTTTGCTAACCACCGAAATAATATTCGCAAAGTACAGAAAATAATCATCAACCGCCAAGCACCACTTGACAAAGTACAATATATTACTAACGATGCGATTGAGAGCCTATTGTTTTCTACTAAGAATGCCGAAGAATACTCCCTCAAGGAGCTGAAAATAAATTTGTTAGAAAAAAAACTGGATGCTGATCCCATGGTAGAAAGTGCCGATATTTATCTCACTATTGACGGGATACTCAAAGTGGAGGTCAAGCAGCGTGAACCGATAGCGAGGATTATCTCCAACAATCAGTTCTATTATATGGATATGCAGGGCAAGCAGATGCCCCTTTCCAAAGCCACTTCCGCTCGTGTGCCTATTGTACGTGGGGTAGGTGAAAAACAGTGGGAGGACGCACATCTGATTCTAAAACATATTTATACAGATCATTTTCTAAAAGAAAACATTATAGAACTGACCGCCAACAAGGGTGCTTTCTATGCAAGACTCCGAGGAGCTGATTTCTCTGTTTGCTTAGGAAAGGCTGATAATATACCTTTGAAATTCAATAACTTAAAAGCCTTTTATAAAAAAGCTGCTAAGGATCATTTCTTAGATAAATACACAAGAATAGATCTGCAATATAACAATCAAGTGGTCTGCCACAGAGCTCAGACAGCTATAGAACAAGCAAATGAGTAAGGATTTAAAAATATTCATAAAAGAATTTAAAAACACACAAAATAACAGATTAGATATTATTAGAAATGAAAACAGAAAATAAAATGAATCAGAGAAAATACTTTGCAGGGATTGACATAGGAACTACTAAGATTGTGGCAATCATTGGTTGTGAGAACCAATATGGTAAGTTGGAGATCTTAGGTTATGGAAAAGCCAAGAGCCAAGGTATTTTCCGTGGAATGGTGGGAAATATAGGAAAAACAATTGATTCTATAGAACAGGCGGTAGCACAGGCACAAGCCAAAGCTGGAGTGATCATCTCGGAGGCTTATGTGGGTATTGCAGGGCAACATATCAAGAGCAATGAGGCCTCTGACTATATCACACGCGAGAATGCTGAGGAGATTATCACCGTTAAGGACTTGGAAACACTTTGCCAATGTGTGATGAGCAGTAAGAACCGATACCCTGGTGAAGAAGTGATTCATATACTTCCTCAAGAATACAAGGTTGATAATCAAGAAGATATACATGACCCTATAGGAATGGTGGGATCACGCTTGGAGGGTACTTTCCATATTGTAACAGGACAAGTAGCCCCTATCAAGAACATACAACGCTGTGTAACCAAGGCGGGAATTGCCCTAAAAGGACTTACCTTGGAACCTATTGCCTCTTCGGCTTCTGTACTAAGTGAGGAAGAGAAGGAAGCAGGGGTAGCTTTGGTGGATATAGGGGGGGGTACTACCGACTTGGCTATCTTCAAGGAAGGTTATATCCGCTATACAGCAGTGGTGCCTTTTGGTGGCAATATTATAGATAAGGACATCAGGGAAGGTTGTAATGTTTTTGACAAACAAGCCGAGCAGCTCAAGATCCGTTTTGGCTCTGCATGGCCTGAATATACCAAAGAAAATGAGGTAATCAATATCCAAATGTTCAAAGGACGTGAGCCTCAAGAGATTCAAGTTACTAACTTGGCTCGTATTATTCGTTGTCGTATGGAAGAGATCATTGAAGCTATCTTCAATGAAATCAAAAACTATGGCTATGACCAACCGCGCAAGAAGCTCATCGCGGGGATTGTACTCACTGGAGGGGGTAGCGAACTGAAAGACCTCCCTCAACTGGTGGAATACCTCACAGGCCTACCTACCCGTATTGGTCACCCCAATGAGCACTTAGCTAGCAATACCCCTACCGAGCTTTCCTCTCCTATCTATGCCACTGCCATCGGGCTATTATTGGACGGCATAGAGCGCGAACATAGTGAGGGACAGCGCATCGACTTCTCCCAACTAAGTGAGACCCCTATACAGGAACCTATAGCTACTATAGAACCAGAGGAGGAAGCGCCCGCAGTTGTAGAACCTGTAGTACTTCCTGTAGCGGAACAGGAACCTGAAAAGGAAAAAGAAAAAGAGGAAGAACACAAGCCTGAAAAGAAGAATATCATAAGAACCCTCTCGGATAAGTTTACCGACTTTTTCAAAACCATGGAATAGCCATACTTGATTTTTATACTACATTAACGTAAAAAACAGGGATTATATTTGTTAGGTACAATTATAATCCTTATTTTTGTCTCTTAATTTATTACTTTACACTATGGAACAAAAAGATGTATATCTAAATGATTTTCAGTCCTTTTTTGGGAAATTCATGGACAAAATTATTGGTTTCTTACCTAGCCTAATAGGAGCTATCATTGTCCTATTTGTAGGGGTATGGATATGCCGCCTGATACGAAAGTTCGTAAGACGCCTGATGGTGGCTCGTTCGGTGGATATTACCATACAGAACTTCGTGAATGAACTACTGCGCTGGGTGCTCTATATCATTCTTTTTCTAACCGTTATCCAAAAGGTAGGAGTACCTGTTTCCTCTTTCTTAGGAGCTTTGGCCGCAGCGGGCGTTGCTATAGGCTTGGCCTTACAGGGGTCTCTGTCCAACTTTGCTGGTGGTATCATGCTCCTAATACTCAAGCCTTTCCGCATAGGTGATTCTATCGAGGCAAAGGGACATATAGGCACAGTGGAGCGCATAGGTATGTTTTATACTACCCTTATCAAGTTTGGAAACGAACGTGTCATTATCCCTAATGGACCGCTGTTCTCAGATAATATTATCAATTATTCTCAAAATACAACCCGCCGAGATAATATTATTGTTGGCATTGGCTATAGTTCAGATCTTAAAAAAGCTAAGGAAATTCTCTATTCACTTATCAAAAGTTGTCCTACTGCGCTTCAAGATCCTGCTCCCGTGGTTTATGTAAATGAATTGGCGGATAGTTCTGTAAACTTCACCGTACGTGTATGGTCAAAGACAGAACACTATTGGGAAACTCGTTTTTACCTCATAGAACAGATAAAATTAACCTTTGATAAGGAAGGTATTGAGATTCCTTTCCCTCAAAGAGATGTACATATCATTTCACAATAAAGTAACTAACTAAATTAAGAATATGGCAACCATTTTAGTAACAGGTGGTTTGGGCTTTATTGGCTCTCATACTGTAGTGGCCCTGCAACAAGCTGGTCATGAAGTGATTATCATAGACAATTTGTCCAATGCTTCTATTGAAGTTAAGGATAGAATTGCCAAAATCACTGGAAAAACACCTATTTTTGAGCAAATAGATCTCAGAGAAAAGGAAAAAGTACAAGACTTTTTCCGCCGTTATCCCCATATTGATGGAGTGATTCATTTTGCAGCTTCCAAGGCTGTAGGCGAGAGTGTAGAAAAACCTCTTTTGTACTATGAGAACAACATTGCTTCCCTTATCTATATCCTTCAAGAACTCCAAAAAAGGGAAAACACGGCCTTTATCTTCAGTTCTTCTTGTACTGTATATGGACAGGCCGACAAGCTCCCCGTAACCGAGGATGCCCCTTTCAAGCAAGCTGAAAGCCCTTATGGAAATACTAAACAGGTCAATGAAGAAATCATCCGTGATACTTGTGCCGTAGTACCTGCTATCAAAGCCATTTCCCTACGCTATTTCAACCCTATTGGAGCCCATGAGTCTGCCCTTATTGGAGAGTTGCCTAATGGTGTGCCTCAAAACCTAATTCCTTATATTACCCAAACGGCTATTGGCTTAAGAGAATCTCTCTCTGTATATGGGGACGACTACCCTACCCCCGATGGTACTTGTATTCGCGACTATATCCATGTGGTAGATTTGGCCGAAGCACACTTAGCTGCCCTTGAGTATATTCTTCAAGGGAAGATACAAGGCAACTATGAGGTATTCAATGTTGGTACTGGTAAGGGAAGTTCCGTGTTGGAGGTTATCAAGGCCTTTGAAAAAGTAAGCGGGCAATCCCTCCCTTACAAGATTGTAGGTCGCCGCGCAGGAGATGTCATTGCTGCCTATGCCGATACCCATAAGGTCAATGAAGTATTGGGCTGGAAGGCTAAGCAGACCCTAGAAGATGCCCTGCTCTCGGCTTGGAAATGGGAGCAGAAACTAAGAGCAAAATAATCTTTAATTTTTTATCCTATGAAAATAAATAAACTCCTCTCGCTAGTGGCGCTCTCCTTCTCAGGACTCGCCTTAGCGCAAGAGAAATCCTTGGCTACCCTTGTCAATGAGAAGGATGCCTTCTTGGTCGATGTGCGTTCTGAAAAAGAGTTTGAGGCAGGAAGTGCCGCACATGCAGTGAATATTCCTTTGGAAAATATAGAGAAGGAACTCTCTCAATTCCAAGGAAAAACCAATATCATCGTCTTCTGTAGGAGTGGTAAGCGCTCTGAAGAGGCTAAAAAACTCCTTGCTAAGCACAACATTCAGGCAGTAAATGGCAAAGGAGTTGCTTTTCTCAAGTCGCTACAGAAAGAGAACCTTATGGATATGCTCACCTATCGTACCGATAAGCATACTGCCTTGGTAATCAAAAGTGGTGAAGGTATCAAGCAAGTAGCCGTTGCTTTGGGCAAAGGTGCTGTTCTTAGAAAGCATACTACCGATGTTCCTGCTTTCCTTGTAATGGTCAAAGGAGAAGTACGCTTTTTGATCAATGGAGAAGAAGTACTACTAAAGGCCTTAGACACCTATAATATCCCTGCCAATGTAGAGCATGAACTTATAGGAGTTCAGGATGAAAACCTCTTCATACTCACCAAATCAAAGTATTTCCAAGAGTAGATGCTACAAAAAAGAGGCTGTCGACGAAGGACAGCCTCTTCTTCAGTGTATTGTTTACTTACTTTTTATTGAATAAATTCTTTTAGTTGTTGTATATACCAATCATAATCGTCATACATAACAAAATGGAGTCCCTTATTTGCATATTTAAGTTCCTTTTTGGGTAACTTTGCGTATTGTTGTTCTATCTTATTTTTGGAAAAGCTAAAAACAGACTCTAATAAGACTAAAGTAGGCACTTGTATCTGTTGTATCTCCTCCCTAAGATCAGTATTAGATAATTCACAGACCATTTTTGCGATAGTTTCTCTGTCTGAATCTACACTCCATTGTACTATTTGAGGAATTTTCTCTTTATTTTCAGTATAATAAACCATAGATGACCTTTGTGTTTGCTCAAATTTTTCCTTTGACATATCCACAAACTCTTTAATTATAGGAGAACAATCCTTATTGGGATCCACTTTAAAATCACTATTGGAGAGAGCTGCAAGCGCAGGTAACGCATCTACCACTACTATTTTCTGAAGTAGTTTAGGTTCTTTTGCTGCTATTTTCATAGCAAGCATTCCCCCCAAACTGTGCCCAACAATAATAGGCTGCTTGATTTTTTCCTTTTTGATATAAGAAATGATAGCTTCTGCCCAATTCTCCAAACTTGGATTTTTCACTGGAGTAACCCCTGCAAATCCTGCCATAGTAAAGAGGTAGCAGATATGATTAGAACTAAACTCCTTAACTGTATCTTGCCACACTTCTGCTGAGCAGGCAAGCCCTGGAATAAATAAAATAGGACTTCCTTTTTCTCCTATTTTTTGTACTGAAAATGGTGCTGTTTGTCCAAAAGTACACAAAGGGAATATAAATAGAAATAAGAGGGTGGTTATCGTAATTTTTTTCATATATTGCGGAGTTAGAATAGAATTAGAAAAATATTATATCCTTTTGAGTTGTTCTTGCATCATTCGGATTTGATCCTTGAGCATATTTTGCTTATCTAACTTTTTAGCTTGGGTAAGGTACTCTTGGGCTTCTCGTTTACGCCTTTTTTGCATAGCTATGCCCGCCAAGCTCAACCTTGCCATAGCCTCATCATAACTCATATTGAGTCCATATTTGAGCGCTGTCTTGAAGTATTTCTCTGCCTGAGTAAGATTGGTTTGAGAAGAGACAATCCCATACAGATAGTTATAATAGCCTCTTTGCTTTTTAATCAGAGCTGTTTCAGGATTTTTGATGCGATCAAGCCACTTTTTAGTTCCTACCATATCCTGCTTACGCAGTCTTAGGAAAGCTAGAAGCAAAAACTCATTTCTGAAGAAAAACAATATAGGAAAAGCCGAAAGTAGTATAAGGAATATCCCATTACCAATATTTCCTAAGGTAAATTGATAAATAGCAAATGCGAAGATAAGCACTGCTATAGCAATCTTTATGTATCTGTGAAACATTCGTTATAAAAGTAGATTAAAAAAATAGTCGGGATGACTGGACTCGAACCAGCGACCTCACGCACCCCATACGTGAACGCTACCAACTGCGCTACATCCCGAACAAACTTTGATTTGCGGGTGCAAAGATACACCTTTTTTTTCAAACAACCAAACTTTTTTATAATGACTAATGACAAACAACTAGTGACTAATGACAAGTGACAAGTGACTAATTATGAAGCACTTGTCATTAGTCAATTGTCATTAGTAATTAAAGAGTGGTCTCTCTTGCATGAATTTGTTTACTTTATGGGCAACAGCTTCTAAGAGTTTTTCATCTTTGGCATTATTGATAACCTCATCTATATAGCCTGCTACCACTTCCATATCGGCTTCTTTAAGGCCTCGTGTGGTAACAGCAGCTGTACCTAAGCGGATACCACTGGTTACAAAAGGACTCTTATCATCAAAAGGTACCATGTTCTTATTAGCAGTAATATCGGCCTTCACAAGAGCTGTTTCTGCTTCCTTACCACTGATATTCTTGTTTCTAAGATCAATAAGCATCAGATGGTTATCGGTACCGCCAGAGACGATGTTGTAGCCTTTTTCCACTAAGAGCTGAGCCAACTTCTTGGCATTCTTCTGTACCTGAATAGCATAGTGCAAGAACTCATCGGATAGGGCTTCTGCAAAAGATACAGCTTTGGCCGCAATCACATGTTCCAAAGGCCCTCCTTGGTTTCCTGGGAATACAGAAAGGTCTATTAGAGAGGACATCATACGGATTTCACCCTTAGGGGTTTTAAGACCAAAAGGATTTTCAAAATCCTTACCCATCATAATCATACCCCCTCTTGGCCCACGAAGAGTCTTGTGAGTGGTAGTAGTTACAAAGTGACAATGAGGAATAGGGTCATTGAGAAGACCTTTGGCGATAAGCCCAGCTGGGTGAGCTATGTCGGCCATAAGGAAAGCACCCACACTATCAGCTATTTCTCTAAAGCGCTTGAAGTCAATATTTCTTGAATAAGCAGAATAACCTGCCACTATCATCTTAGGCTTTTCTTTTTGAGCTATTTCAGCTATTTTGTCATAGTTCAAAAGGCCTGTTTCCTTCTCTACCCCATAGAATAAAGGTTGGTATAGCTTTCCAGAGAAGTTAACAGAAGCGCCGTGAGTTAAGTGTCCTCCATGAGAGAGGTCAAAACCTAATATTTTATCCCCTGGGGCAAGAGTTGCAGCATATACAGACGCATTGGCTTGCGAACCACTATGGGGTTGTACATTCACATAGGCTGCTCCAAAGAGGGCTTTGGCTCTGTCTATAGCCAATTGTTCTACCTGATCCACTATTTGGCAACCTCCATAATAGCGTTTGCCAGGGTAGCCTTCTGCATACTTATTAGTAAGTACAGAACCTGCGGCTTCCATCACCTCTGGGCTTACAAAGTTCTCTGAGGCTATCAGTTCTATACCTCTGAGCTGTCTTTCTTTTTCTTGTTGGATAAGATCAAAAATTTGTTGGTCTCTCTTCATGGAAAATAAAAATTTTAAGTGGTGCAAATATAGTTATTTTTTTTCAATAATCAGCCTTTTTACTGAAAATTTATTTTCTTATCGTCTTATATATACAATTTGCCCATCTTGCCACTTGACCAGCTGTGAAGCTAAGGCATTAGAGTGATTTTCTTGGTGATAGGGCACAACAAAATCTACCGCCTGCTGTACTTCGGGGGCTATTTGAGCAAAAGTGGCTGCACTTGGCTCTCCACTTATATTGGCCGAGGTAGAGACAAGCGGACGCCCAAAGGCTTCTATAAGCTGCTTGCAGAAATCATCTTGTACTATTCTGAAAGCCAGCGAATTATCTTCAGCTATAGGAAGATGCTTATCATATACCTCTGTATAGACAACCGAAGTGGGGCGTTCTTGTCGAGCTAAGAATGCTACTACTTCCGCAGGTACCCTTACATACCGCTCTAGCATCTCCTTTGAGGAGACTAAGAGTATAAAACTCTTAGCCAAGGGTCTTTGCTTGATCTGCTGGATACGCTGAATAGCTTTTAGTGAAAAAGCATCGCAGCCCAAGCCCCATATGGTATCAGTGGGGTAAAGTATTACCTTTTCCTCTTGCAAGAAAGAAAGGGTTTGGTGTATTATTTCTTTGAGTTCCATATTACAAAGTTACCTTTTTTCCATGACAAAACCCAACCTTCTTTTGAGTTTAGTATTTAATTAAGAAATTAGCGTGTATCTCAGAAAAAAATAGTACTTTTGCGACGTTTTTAAAAAATATATTTATGAATATAATCAAACCTATTTCCATAGGGGCTTTTGCAAGTATTTTAGTTGCTTGCGGAGGAACTTCCAAAATTGCCTCTTTGCCCTTGGAAACATTGGAAGGAAAGAACATTCCAACCCAAAAAGAAAACCCAAGCAAAGATGAGTTAAAGACTTGGCCTCACCGAGACCTGCTCTCCACAGGATACCCCGGTATCTCCCTCGAGAAAGCCTATAATGCTCTTAAAGGAAGAAAAGCCCAAACCGTGATTGTAGGGGTGGTGGATTCTGGTGTGGATATCAACCACGAAGATCTCAAGTCTATCATCTGGACAAATCCAAAAGAAATCCCTAACAATGGCATAGACGATGACAATAATGGCTTTGTAGATGATGTACATGGCTGGAACTTCTTAGGAGAAATCAATCAGGATAACTTAGAATATGTACGTATCCTCAAAAAAGGTGATACCAATAGCCCTGACTATAAGCGTGCTGAGGAAAAATACGACAAAGAGTTCAAAGATGCCAACGAGAAAATAGAACTCTATTCTCAAATAAAGGAAAGAATCGCTCAAAGTGATGCCCTTATCCAAAAGCACTTAGGTAAAAAGGAATATACTGAGGAAGACTTGGATAAGATAGATGCCTCCTCCCTACAGCTATTAGGTGCTGTACGCGGTATGAAATACCTATTGAGCAATGGTGTAAGTGTAAAAGAGACCCTAGAGGAACTCTCCGAAGGAATCAAGCACTACGAAGACCGTCTCAAGTACGGGCTTAACAAGGAGTTCAACCCAAGAAAAGTGCTTAATGACAATCCCGATGACATCACTGACAAGATATATGGTAACAACAATGTGATAGGCCCTACTGCCGAAGGCGCTTTACATGGTACCCATGTGGCTGGGATCATCGCTGCCGTACGCCATAATAACATAGGCATAGATGGCGTGGCTGACCATGTACGTATCATGCCCGTACGTACCGTACCCGATGGTGATGAGTACGATAAGGACGTAGCCCTTGCTTTGCGCTATGCTATTGACAATGGTGCCAAGGTGATCAACACTTCTTTCGGTAAGGAGTTCTCTCCACATAAGGAGTGGGTATATGATGCACTAAAATATGCTGCTGAGAAAGATGTACTCATTGTAAATGCCGCAGGTAATGATACCAAAAACGTTGATGTACAACTCACTTTCCCTGACGATAATATAAACGGAAAAGAATTCACCGATACTATGATTACCATTGGGGCACTCAACTATGAGTATAATGAGAATTTGGTAGCTTCTTTCTCCAATTACGGTAAGAACAATGTGGATTTGTTCTCCCCAGGGGTACAAATCTATGCTACTGTACCTGAGAACAAGTATAAATTCTTGGACGGCACCTCTATGGCGGCACCCGAAGTAGCTGGAGTAGCTGCCCTTATCCGTGCTTACTTCCCTAAACTAAAAGCTCGTGAAGTAAAGCAAATCCTTATGGAGTCAGGACTTACCCCTACTGTAAAAGAAGTACTTGTAGGAGGTAGAGGCGAGGAAGGAGAAGCCAAGCGCATGTTTTTCTCTGAACTTAGCAAATCTGGTAAGATAGTAAATGCTTACAATGCAATTATTTTAGCTGCCCAACGCAGTAAATAAGAACTTTTATAACTAAAAAATAGGGAAAGACGAATCTTTCCCTATTTTTTATCTAATCACTCGCTTTATAGAAGCTATCAAATCATCTACATCTTCCACACTGAAGACATATACCCGTCCTTCTACTGTTCTTATAAGAAAGGATTGCTGCATATCCCCTATAAAAGCATTGTAGCTACCTATATCAGAATTGCGGAACACTCCTACAAAACCCCATAATCCTCCTGAACCAAACATTTTCATATCCGAAAGCGCAGGTCTATAACGTCCTATATAGGAAATAGCCGCATACTCTATCCTTATACTTCCCAGTACTTTCTTGAGTTCAAAATATTGGGTAGTTAGCCTTACTGAAATAGGCGCATTGATCATAAAAATTCCATAGAGGATAAAAATGGTTACAGATATTAACAGCGCCTCATAATCATCATTATCAATCATGAACTTGTTCAGACTATAATTAATCAGTCCTAAGAGAGCCACTGTTACTACAACGGTTGTAATCCTCACCCACCAGCTCCAGCGCACTTTAAAATACTGTTCCATATTTTTGATTTAATTATTCTCTAAACACCTTCTCTACCCCATTGAGCTTTTTAAGACTATCCAAGAGGGAATTTAAGGCCTCGGTATTGGAGACCAAAAGGGTAATTTCTCCCTCAAAGATACCGCCCTTGCTCATGAGTTGTATGTTGTTCATACCTATTCCCTTATGGGAAATTAGGTTAGTAATCTCAGCGGCCAAGCCTTTCCTATCCACCCCTATAATCTTAATAGAAGTTTCATACTCTCGCTCAGTGGATTTTATCCACTTGGCAGGAATAATCCTATAGGCATAGTTGGAGAACATGGAGAGCGCATTGGGACAATCCTTCTTATGTACCTTAATACTTCCGCCATTGACGGCTATATAACCAAAGATATCGTCTCCTGGAATAGGGGTACAGCACTTGGAAAAGCTATAATCCAAAACCTGCTCGTCCTTCCCAAAGACAATCATATCATAGTCATGGGCATCTTTGGACTTTTCAGGTGCTATGGTGATAGTAGGTTTCTTCCTAAAGAAGTTAAAGAAAGATGAGGCCGTGCTTCTGCTGGAGACAAAGTTCTTGAGCATCTGGTTGTTAATCTCTCCTGTGGCCATTTGATAGAAGACATCTTGGCTTGTTTTGGTTTTGAAATAAGCGACCATATCATTGGTCACCTTCTCGTCCAATGTTACCTTGAGCTGCTTTAGTTTGCGTCTTAGTATTTCCTTTCCTTCTTCGGCTATTTTCTTTCGGTTTTCCTTGAGTGCGCCCTTGATTTTGGCTATGGCTTTAGTGGTAGTGGCATAGTCCAACCAGTTGGCATTGGGCGAGGCATTCTCAGCGGTGATAATCTCCACCTGTTCTCCACTTCTGAGCTTGTAGTTTAGCGGAACGAGCTTTCCGTTGACCTTAGCCCCACGGGTGTGCATCCCCACTTCAGTATGGATACTAAAGGCAAAATCCAGCGGAGTTGCCCCTTTGGGTAAGGATTTTATTTCTCCATTGGGGGTGAAGACAAATATCTCATCGGCATAGAGGTTCATTTTGAACTCTTGGACAAACTCTACTGCATTGGCCTCGCTATCCTCCAAAACCTCCTGCAAGCGGTTGAGCCACTGTTCTATACCCCGCTCATTCTGCTGACCATGTTTGTACTTGAAGTGAGCGGCATAGCCTTTCTCAGCAATCTCGTGCATGCGCTCGCTGCGAATCTGTACCTCCACCCATTTGTTCTTAGGCCCTACTACGGTAATATGCAAGGCCTCATACCCTGTACTCTTAGGAGAGGAAAGCCAATCCCTAAGTCGTGTAGGGTTGGGACGAAAATAATCGGTAACTATAGAATAGATCTTCCAAGCCAAAAACTTCTCATTCTCAGGCGTGCTCTTATAAATAATACGAATGGCAAACTTGTCATACACCTCCTCAAAAGGAATCTTTTTGGCCACCATCTTCTTATAGATAGAGTAAATGGATTTGGGTCGTCCCTTGATGTAATAATCTACTTTCTCCTTGTCCAAGGCTGTTTTGACCGTTTCGGAGAACTCTTTGATATACTGGAGTTGTTCCTCCTTGGACTCTTCCATTTTACCCAAAATCGCGTAATATTGTTCAGGCTCGGTGTATTTAAGTCCCAAGTCCTCCAGCTCGGTCTTGATATTGTACAGCCCAATTCGGTGTGCCAAAGGCGCATAGATAAAGAGTGTTTCGGAGGCTATTTTCTGTTGCTTGTAGGTAGGCATGGCATCCATGGTCTGCATGTTGTGCAAACGGTCGGCTATTTTTATAAGAATCACACGCACATCATCGTTAAGCGTTAGGAGCATCTTGCGGAAGTTCTCCGCTTGTAAGGAAACATCGGTATCGCGGCTAAGACTAGATATTTTGGTGAGACCTTTGACGATCTTAGCAATCACATCACCAAAATCTCGCGCAATCTCTTCTATAGTAATAGGAGTATCCTCCACTACATCGTGCAGCAAGGCCGCGGCAATAGATACCGCATCAAGGCCTATATCGTAAGCTACAATCTTAGCCACGGCTATGGGGTGAAATATATAAGGCTCTCCACTCTTGCGGCGCTGCTCCTTATGAGCATCCACAGCTACATCGAAAGCCTTACGAATCAGCTTCTTATCCTCTTCGCTGAGGGTCTGATAGCTTTCACGTAAGAGGTCTTTATATCTTTTGGCAATTTCTTTGCTTTCTTCTGGGGTATAGTATTCTGTTTCCATAAAAATTACATTTCTCTAATCAAGGGCTATATTACGTTTTTTTCTTTGATTAAAAAAGTTTTTTAACTGAAAAAATCAATGATAATTATCAAAACTTCTCGTTTATTTACAAATAAAAAAATTTGCAATTCTATCAAAAAATAATTACTTTTGTGCTCTCTTTTGTCAAACAAATCTCATAAAGTAATGGAACAAAAAAAACGCATCCATTCGGCTTTGGTTTCTGTCTTTAACAAAGATGGTCTTGAGCCTATTATCCAGAAAATGAATGATTTAGGTATTGTTATGTATTCCACTGGAGGTACAGAAGCCTTTATCAAATCCCTCAATATCCCTGTGGTAGCGGTAGAGGATATTACCCAATACCCCTCTATCCTTGGAGGAAGAGTCAAAACCCTACACCCTAAGATCTTCGGGGGTATCCTAAACCGACAAGGTAATACTTCTGACCAAGAACAGATGCAAACCTACGATATTCCTCAGATAGACTTAGTAATCGTGGATTTGTATCCTTTCGAGCAAACCGTTGCCAATGGGGCGAATGAACAAGATATTATTGAAAAGATTGACATAGGAGGTATCTCCCTTATCCGCGCTGCCGCTAAGAACTTCAACGATACCCTCTGTGTGTCTTCCAAAGAAGACTACCCTGCCCTGCTGAAAGTTCTCACTGAAGGCAAAGGAGAAACCACTCTTGCCGATAGAAAGCAGTTTGCCCTACATGCTTTTGCTACTTCTTCAAGATATGATACGGCTATTTTCAACTACTTCAATGCTGATCACTCCGCCCAACTGCTCAGAGTAAGCGAAGACAAAGCGCAAGTACTCCGCTATGGAGAGAATCCTCATCAGAAAGGGGTGTTCTATGGCGATTTTGATGCTCTTTTCACCAAACTACATGGCAAAGAACTCTCCTATAACAACCTCTTAGATGTAGATGCAGCGGTAAACCTTATGAGCGAATTTGCACATGAAGACCCTACCTTTGCTATTCTAAAACATAACAACACTTGTGGTATTGCCACACGCCCTACTCTATTGGAGGCTTATAATACTGCCCTTTCCTGCGATCCTGTTTCAGCCTTTGGAGGGATTCTTATCGCCAATCGCCCTATAGACAAGGCAACAGCCGAGGCCATCAACCCTCTATTTTGTGAAGTGGTAATTGCTCCTGACTATGAAAAAGAGGCTTTGGAGCTACTTGAGGGTAAGAAAAACCGTATTCTACTGGTACAAAAGCAGATCTCTTTGCCACAAACTTCCCTTCGCTCTTGCCTCAATGGCTATCTATGGCAGGATAGGGACCTTAAAACTGATGCTGTCTCTGATATTTCTTATGTTACAGACCAGAAACCATCGGCTGAGGACTTGGAAGACCTACTTTTTGCCTCTAAGATATGCAAACACACCAAATCCAACACCATTGTACTGGCTAAAAACAAACAACTTCTAGCCTCTGGAACAGGACAAACTAGCCGTGTGGATGCCCTCAAGCAGGCCATCGAAAAGGCTAAAGAGTTCAAGTTCTCCCTTGAGGGAGCTGTTATGGCCAGCGATGCATTCTTCCCTTTCCCTGACTGTGTGGAAATAGCTCATAACGAGGGGATTCGCAGTGTAATCCAGCCAGGAGGCTCTATCAAAGACAATCTAAGTATAGAGTACTGTAATACCCATCAAGTGGCTATGGTGATGACAGGTATACGACATTTCAAACACTAATGAAGTGAACAGTGAAAAACGAAAAGTGAAGAGCGGCTATCCACTCTTCACTTTTCTTTCTCAAAGAAAACAAGTTGTAAGCCACAATAGGTAGTTAAATTAGAGTCACAACACACAATAAGTAACATCAGCAGGAGCAGTAGTACTAACAAGTAATTATAAAAAACGCCTCTTAGAAACACTCTAAGAGGTGTTTTTATTAAGATTTAAACCGTAGCTACACTATTGTCGTACTGAACTTGCTGTTGTTGGCAAGTGCTTAACAACAGAAATAAGTATAATATGAGAAAGGTTGTTTTCATTTTTTAAATCTTTCTTGATTCATATATTATCTCGTTTATTTTTTCAGGATCATAATCTTCAAAAAGGATTTCTCCAAAGTCTTTTTGTGTTGCTTGAACATTAGAAGGCTTTCTCTCATCCCACCAATAGGTGATATCTCCAAATCGGTGTAGAAGAATCTTATTTTTACTATATTTAAAAGTGATATACTTTTCAGCGGTATAATTCTCAGGTACTTCAGTGTCTAATTCAATGGTGAAAAAATTGTCTTTAAAAGCAATTCTTTTGAAGAAAAAACCTTCTATACTTGGATAGATTTTTTCATTGTGAAAGAATCTGTACTTATCACCTCCTTGATGAATTAACAAAATAACAATGGGATCTACCAAAAAACTATCAGGATCAATAATATTTTCAAAAACAAGAAAGATATCTTTATAACCATCTTGATTGAGGTCGTGTTGATACATTTTTTTCAGCGTAAAGAGTTTAGATTTTTGTATGCGATTGATGACCTC
>CAURXJ010000033.1:0-18071 GCA_963528845.1 uncultured Capnocytophaga sp.
CGCTAATGTGTTTGCCTTTGAGTTGCCAAGCCTCCGTAAGGTCATCAAAGCGATAATCATCATCGTCCTCATCTACTTCATACTCATTCCAACACTCACAAAAAGCAATACCCACATCTAAAAAGAAATGAAAAATAGGTTGTTCTTCCGCTTTCAGATAGACGATTAAAACATTTCCATCATCAGGATTTACACATACCTTGAGTTGCTCTATGGACAAACCATTGAGCATCGTAAGGTTGAAATGGGTATCTTGGTAGAATCTTCCGGTCATAAAGTTTATTTTTTTTGAGAGATGCTGATATCTCGGAGAAACTCAGAATAACTTGGAGGGTTGCTGAAATTCTTTTCAACTTTGGCAAAGGTCTAACAACATTGGCTAATCTGTTAATTCCCTAATTTCCTTCTTGGCAGCAGCGCGTTCCTTTTTATAGCTTTTTTCTACATAAGTGCTTTTGAAATCAGTACCTTTGAAAGTGCGTACAGGGTTGCCACGCTGCACTTGGGTGTGATTGTTCCAATGGTTCTGCGCTTGCTCGGCGAGTTGCTGAAGCTCTATTTCGGCGAGTTTTTCTTTAAGGCGGGCAAGAGCGAGTTTCTTGTTGTCCAGTTGCGAGCGCGAATCTTGTGCCAATACGCTGATACCTGTAGGCAGGTGGGTAGCGCGTACTGCTGAATTTACCTTATTCACATTCTGTCCGCCATTGCCTTGCGAGCGAGTTGTTTGGAACTGTACATCGCGCTCCGAGAAAGACTGGCGTTGCAGTTGGTCGAGTTCAAAAACACCTATATACCAGTTGCTGCGCTGGTGAAACTTGCGAAAGGTGCTCTTGCCTACCCAGCACACGGTGCCGAGCCAACTTTTCAAAAACGATGCTAACTCCTTGCCTTTGAGTTGCAAGGTAACCGATTTTACAGTGAGATTGGCATCGCCTTCCTCACGGCTGAGAATGGTATAGCTGATGCCTGCTTGAGTAGCTTCTTGCAGGAAAGTCTTGAGCACTTTCGCCACTACCCATTGGCATTCTAAGGGACCGCGACCTGCGGTGATTTGTATGATTTTTTCTTCCATTTTTTCTTTTTGTTTATAATTGTACATACGGCTTGCAATCTAAAAGCATCTCCCCAATTTCCATTGCTGAGGTGTGATACTTAAGGGTTGCGATTTCTTTCAGCGGGGTGCGTTTGTACTTTTCTTTTGGGTTATAGCGCTTTTCATAGTACATCCAAGAATAGCGATAGCTATGCCCATATATTTTTTTGGTAATGATGTTCCAGTTGTTGTAATCATCAATGATCTTATCAAGCTCGGCGAGTTCTCGTTCTATGGCTACATCTACCGGACGGTAGTGGGTGATCATATTAGGTTTTACGCGCAACTCAAAACGCCACGCCTCGGTAAACTCGTAATAGGTTTCAAAACGGTCTTTTTGCCGATTGAAACACTCTATTTTTGCAAAATAGGCACGTTCTTTTTGGGTGAATTTTTCCCTTTCAATGGCTCTTTCCCATTCCCATTGACTAAAAGTGTACAATTCCTGTTTGCGAGCTATGTAAACGCGTTTGCCACGGCGCTTTTTCTTCTTTTGGAACTTGCGATTATCAGCGTATTGATAGGTGTTGATCTTCTCTAAGAGCGTAGCAAAAAAGTCGGCTTGCTTGCCTTGTCGCACATCTTCCCTCAGTACAAAGAAACGCACATAGCCCTTTTGGTAAGGTTTTTCAAGTGGCACAAGTGGCAGTTCACGACGTTGTTTAAAGAGTGCTTTTTGGCGTTTGATGCACGCGCGTAAAAACTTCTCGTGGTCTTCTCGAGCAATGCGCTTACGAGAACGCAAATTGCGGAGGCGAGAGAGGCCTTCGGGGGTAATATATAGATTTCCCATGCTAATCAGTTTTTAGCTGTCAGTGGTCAGTAATCAGACTAACCATTGACAATTAATAATTAAATCGATATTTGCTTGGGATTTTTGTAGAAGGTAGCAACAAAAAGCCCGAAGCTGTCGCTCCGGGCTTTTGTTGTATGATAGAGTAATGCTACATCAAGCTAATACGCCACGAAGCGTTACCTTGTGCAAAGGTAATTCTACGGTAATATGTAACTTGATATATTTCATTTCTTCTGCTATTTTTATTAAGGTTAAACAATTCGTTCTCAAAATCGGGGGCAAAGGTAACGATTAATGTTCAACAATTAATGATTAATAACAAATAATTAACAATTTACAGATAAACATTAATCGTTGAATATTAAAATTAATCCTTATTTTTGCACTCTATGAAAAAGTATTTTTTACCCTTTATTCTTAGCAGCTTTTTATGGCTAACGGCTTGTAATAAGGCCTCTTCCGACAATCAGCTCCCTACTCCTAAAAAGGAAGAAGGACAGCCCACTTCCAAAGAGGCTTTCCTTACAGGAACTTTCCTCCAGCTCTTTGGAAAAGATGACTGGTCCCCTTCCCAATGGGAGCAGTACCTCGCCGAACTCAAGGAGCTAAGAATCCATACCCTCATCGTGCAATATACGGCCTTCAAGAATGCGTATAACGATATTACTTGGTTCGATTCAGCCAATACTTTCACCTCTCAGAAGAGCCGCCTTACCTTGGCACGACTCCTTGAGGCCGCACAAAGACAAGGGATAGAAGTACATATAGGACTCCTCTTTGACGATTCTTATTGGCAGCACCAAACCGATAGGGCTTGGCTGGAGCTTAATGCCCAACGCTGTATTGCCTTAGCCAAAGAACTGCATATCCAGTTTGGCAATCATCCTGCTTTCAAGGGATGGTATATCCCTCACGAACCTGAACCCTATGCTTATGGTTCCGACGAAAAAATAGCCCTTTTTAGAGAGGTATTGGTAAATCCTATTGCCGATAGCATCCATCAGTGGGATCGCAAACCTGTTTCTATCGCCGCTTTTTGGAACAGTTCCCTTACCTCTGCTGCTCAGCTCCAGCACTTCATGGCAGAATTGGCTAAGAGCCACCTACAAATCATTATGTTACAGGATGGTGTAGGAGCCAAGCACGTAACACTTGACCAATTAGGGGCTTATTACCAAAGTGCCCAAAAGGGACTTTTTGAGGAAAACAAGAACTACAAAGGAGCTTTTTGGACTGATCTGGAGACCTTCTATTCTCCTACAGGAGAATATCCTTTTACCCCTGCTTCTTTTGATAGGGTAAGCCAACAGCTTGCTATAGAAACAGCACTGCCCAAGGTAAGTAAGGCTGTCTCTTTCCAATATTATGATGATATGAGTACCCTCAGCCCTCACAAGGCTCAAGCTCAAGCCCTTAGAGAAGCGTACAAAAAATGGCTGAATCAAAAAATAAAATAATGACTATAAGAATTTTATACCTATTCCTACTATTACTTCCTCAGCTCTTACAGGCACAGACCCTCAGGGAGAAACTCTCCTTGGCCGATAAAGAGTACCACAAGGGCAACTACCAGCAGGTAGTAGATCTGCTCAAGGGAGAGGATTTTTCGAAAACCCCCGAGGCACTCTACTGGGTTATACAGGCGCGTTTTGCCCTTTTGCAGAAGGATTATAGTGAAAATATTGTCAAGTTCGACTACAACCGTCTGTCCAGCCTCCGCACAGATATCGCCACCTACAAGGCTCTTACTGCGAAGAACAAGAAAGCCAGGTCACTCACGGCTGTAGAAGAGGTTTTAGAGCAGTATCCACCTACGGAATTGGACTTTATCGTTCAGAAAATAGAGCGTGCCGAAGGGGGACAGATGCAGCAACTCAAGGAGGCTTTCGAGAGTAAGAACTATGATCAGGTGCTACAGCTTACCGAAGAGTTCCACAAGGATAAGGTCTTGCGCCCTTTTGTGATAGACTACTACCGCCTGATGGCCGCCTATAAGAAAATAAATCTTCGCAAGACCTCTCGCAGTGAAAAAGAACAGCTCTACAACCAGTTCAAGGCTTACAAAGAGGCTTATCATCACAAAAATATCCTCTATGACCAAGCGGTAGAGGCTGCAATAAGAGAACTACGATGATAGTAAATGACAAAAAACAAATAAAAACTTCCCTTTACCTCTGGTAAAGGGAAGTTTTATTAATTTGTTAATTAGCTAAATTAGCTCATTAAAATCCTTGTATCTTTTCAGCACGACCATCCTTGCTTTTAAGAACACGTACAGTGCCTACTGGAGAAGTGTTAGTACCAATCTTAACATAGTCTATCTCTTGAAACCCTTCTATAGCATCTCCTGTAAATGTCCCTGAAATAGCATGTAAATCTCCTGCCTTGTTTATAAAGAAAATAGTAAAATTATCCCCTTCTCCTGAGATAGCGGCTTTCACTCCTTGAGCTGCATAAGTTCCTCCAGAATGGTTGCTATAGTCTACTTTTATATTAGACCCATTTTTTCCATAAAACTTATAGAAGAATCCATCAAAACGACCTCTTAAAGGATCCTTATCTATTCCAAAACTGCTATGAATAAGCTCTAATGCTCCAGTGGTAAAAGATCCTTCTACTGCAGGAGGATTGGTTCCTCCGTAGATAGTAGCACCACCATCCCTCATTTTTTGGATAAACTCTTGAGAAGCAATTGCCTTCACTTCATTAGAGAAGTTATTACTTCTAGTAGCCTGTTGATTTTGACTATTGTTCTGAGTTCCTCCTTGATTTCCGTTGTTGTCATCTGATTTGGAGCAGGATACTACTGCAAATAAAGCACATAAGGCTGTGCAAAGCGCATAAATGGTTCTTTTCATTTTTTTATCTTTTAATTGTTATACACGATATTAATTTGACTCATTCACTCATGAGTTAGTCTCTAGGGTAATTTTGCTTTCTTACAGCTAAGCTACTTTCATTATTAAAAACACGTATGCCACCCACAGGGATCAATTCTCCTTTAGGATCATCTTTTTCAACTATACAAAGTCCCATTTGGATATTTCTAATCCCTTCTGGGGTAATCTCTCCTGAAAACACCTTTGCTTCTTTGTATAGTGCTCCATCATTATTACCTTTTACCTTCATATAGACTGTAAATTTATTCCCTGATCCAGAAATAATAGTCCCTTCCCCTGTAGCAATATCAAATCTCCTATTGCCCTCCGCTATATAATCTGTTTTTATTTTTATCCCATTTTGTTCATAGAATTTATAACGGTAAGGCAAATATGTTTCCCCTATCATGTCTCCTTTCACATTTGTATATATCGACTTATAACTACCTGTCTGAAAAATTCCTTGAATATCAGGTGGATTATCCCCTTCGTTAATCTGCATTCCATTGCTTTCCATTTCCTCTAAAAGTCTGTCTGAGATAATTTCTCTTGCTTCTTGAGGAATATTAAAATGTCTAGGATCCTCTGATCGTGAGCAGGATACTACTGTAAATAAAGCACATATCGCTGTGCAAAGCGCATAAATGGTTCTTTTCATCTTTTTCTCTTAAATTATTTTATTTTTCAACGGTTATATATGATATTTATCAACTTATCACTTAATCTCCATAAGGATATTCTTGTTTTTTTACGGCCAACTTATCCTTACTTATCCAGATACGTATGGTACCCACTGGTACTACTCTTCCTATTATATCGCCTGTTTTCTCTATTTTAAGAAAACCATATTGGAAATCCTTAATCCCTTCTGGGGTAATCTCTCCTGAAAGTACAGAAACATCTCTACTCTTTATTTCACCATTTGTAATATTTACATCCAAATAAGCAGTAAACTTGTTACCTTCTCCTGAGATAATAGTACCCCTTCCTGTAGCTCTTTCAGTACTTGTGATCCATTCATTGATGTAATCCGTCTTTACTTTTGTTCCCTTTTGATCATAGAACTTATAGCGGTAGCTGGGGATCTCTTGTCCTACAGAATAGCCATCATCATCTCCTAAACTGGTATAAGTCATCTTTAAATCACCTGTAGCAAAAATTCCTTGGATATTAGGAGGGTTCATCCCTTCATTGATAGTCATTCCATTAGCTTTCATTTTCCCTATAAGCTCTTCAGGGATAATAGCCTTAGCCTCGGCTGGAATATTCAGATTTTTGTTGTTGTTTCCTGCATTATCCTCTGATTTAGAGCAAGAAACCATTACAAATAGGGCACATACTGCCACACAAAATACATAGATTGTTCTTTTCATTCTTTGTTCTCTTTTTATTATAGTGGGGGGCAAAGGTAATGATTAATGATCAATGTTTGATAATTAGTAATAAAAAATTAACAATTGAACACTAATCAGTCTCCATAGGGAAACTTTGTTTTCTTCTTTGCCAATTTCCCTTTATCCTTCCAAATACGGACACCTCCTACTTGCATAAGTTTGTTATCGGGATCTTCTTTTTCAAGTATACAGAATCCCCATTGGAAATCCTTAATTCCCTGAGGGGTTATCTCCCCCGAAAGTACCGTTGCTTGTCGATAAGTTGCCCCTTTGGCAGATCCTTTTTGTTCTATATAGGCAGTAAATTTGTTCCCTGATCCTGAGAGGGCAGTACCTTTTCCTGTAGCGTTGTCATCACTTGAAGGAGCTTCTTGTATATAATCGGTTTTCACTTGTATCCCATCTTGCCCATAGAATTTGTAACGATAACTGGGGACTTTGTATCCTATGGCTAAATCGTTCTCCAAACTAGTATAGAACAACTCCAATGAATCTGTAGCAAAAATCCCCTGAATATCAGGTGGGTTTTTACCTTCATTGATTGTCATCCCATTATCTGCCATGATAGCAATATATTTCTCAGCTATGATATTTCTTGCTTCTTCTGGAATATCAAAGCGAGAGGTCTTCTCTGAGCTTTTACCAGCCATTTTAAAGTAAAAAAATACAGCCAATAGAATGCACACTACTGCACAAAGTATATATAAGGCTTTTTTCATTTTTGCTATTCTATTTTTTTTATTATTAAAGAGCAAAATTAATAACAAATAATGAACTATAAATAATAGACAACAAATAATTAACATTTTATCTCTTTTGTAAACTTGCTAATTCACTATTTTTATCCCTACTGAGAAGTAGAGGGCAGGGCTATAAATTTGCTTGGGGGCTCCCTCGAAAGTTTGGGTAAAGAAAGTGCTCAGCTTTCGCTCTTTATAGATACCCATACGCATAAGGTCTGCCCCTATAACCAAGGGGATATGCAGGTACTTCCCTACCCTGAAATTGGGTTGTAAACCCACAATTGTATGTTGGGTAAAGAAGACTGCTTTTTTGCCTTCTTTTCTCAAGAAAGCTGCGTAGATAGAAGCGTCAGCCAAGAGACATAGCGAAAAGGGTTCACTAAAACGATAGCCTATAGCTCCCTTTCCTCCTTCTAAAAAATTACCTTTAGCCCATCCTATCCACTGCTCTCCTTGATATTCTACAAAAGCAGTAGGAAAAACCATAGGATATCCCAAAAGGGTATTGACAAGTGTTCCTGCCCCTATCTGCATGTGTTGGTTGCTATGCCAGATAAAAAGCAAGGCACCATTGGCAACCACATTTTCACCAATTGCAATGGACGAAAGTCTGTTTTCAGGAGTATATGTCCCCAATCCTACAGCCGTAAGCCATGACCAACGAGTACCCAGTGGTCGCAAGTGCAAGATATTAGCACTAAGGTTCATTGTCTGATAAGGTAGTCCCTCGGTAGGATTCATTTGTTGGGAAACCATATTGCCTCCCACTGTCCAAACACTTATTCGCCTATAGGGATCCTTGGCAAGCGAATCAAGATGTATAGGCAACTGTAGGGAGAGTTCCTCTCTGAAAAGACCTTCTTTGCCCAGTATATCCGTCTTAAAGGAGACCTGAGCAGAGACAAAAATAGGTAATAGGTAAAGACAAGCTAATAATTTATACACTTTGTCAAAGCCCTTAGACTTTGACAAAGTGTTGCAATAGAATATAGTGTTCTTCATTAGACATTAAAAATTAATTTTTGAGCATCACTTCCTTGATATCTTTCCTCTTAGAATAAGCTACTGGTTTGGCATAACCAATGCGTAAAAGGATTTGAGGATAAAGATTTTCCTTAGGAAAATTCTCACGCAGTGTTAGATTTATTTCAGGCACTTCACAGGGTTGATTCAGGTAGGCATGAGCTATACCTGCCTGAGTAAGCAATAGCAGAAAACGTTCGAGAGTACGGCCAGTCTGTATCCAAGTACGAATATCATTCCCTTCGGTGGTGAGTAGTACCATATGGGAAGAGGATTGTATCTTCTTCAGATCCGTTTTGTTTTGAGTTTTTGCTTTCAAGCTTCCCCGTACAATAGGCTCAGTGACCCAGCGAGGTAGGTTAGGTGCTCCCAACACCGCATAGCTCAATCCATCATGGGTACTCTCAGAATGTTTTTTGTTAAAACGAATCCATGAGAGGAGCTCATTCTTAAAAGCTGGGTCTGACATCTGTACGGTATTACCCTGTAGGACAGCTTGGGTAAACCTTTCAAAGAGAGGAGTGTCTTTGGCAAAGACATGAAACATCCCTACTCCCTCAAAGGGAGATAATCCCTCATATACTTTGTCAATGAGACTTTGCAACAGAGCGGGGTCGATACGCCTGTCCTCATACTCAGAACGATTGGTTTGTCGCTTCTCAATAAAAGCAGCCAAGGGATCAGGAACAACAGTATTGGACTTGTGAAGTTCCACAGTAATCACTCCTTCCTCACTAAGGCTTACCTGAGTCCGATAATGTAGCTCAGAGGCCTTTGTGCAGAGATTCTCCAGTGCACACCCCAAGCTGATAAAGAGCTCTCGGTGCTGACTATCCACTGCTGGGAGCGCCTTTTCGAAGTTAGGAGAGATCACTATGCTGTGGTCGAAAGTCTCAAACCACCATGGTTGAGAATTATGACCCGAAGGTGCTTGGGTAGCAGCCTTGATAAGGGTCATGTAATCGGAATCTTGGGCGCGACCCTTTAGGGCAACAAGCGCCATCATAAAAGTAATAGATAACATTTTGAAGTTCATTTTATTTGTCTTTGTTTTTCAATGCAAAGTAACGATGAAAAAATGTAGAAAAAATGAACTTGGGTTCATAAATGCTTTTGGTAGTTTAAAAATAAAATCGTAACTTTGAAGGAAATATCGCCTCTTCCTTTGCGGATCGCAGCAAAAGGTTAGACATAGAAAAACAAGTAGATAGAAAATGAACATCATAGAACTCATTAACCTTATCAAGCCTCGTCCTGAATTATTTATTAACGAACACGATATATTCTGCTTAAATGCTTTCCTAAATGGTTGGTATTATCGCAATCAAGAAGAAGAGGTAAAAGCAAATATACTCTATAAAGACTTTTACTATTGGTTACGCAAGAAATATCATCTTAGGGATAGTAGAGGCTGGGCAAGTATACTTTTCTATAAGTTCAAAACCAAAGAAAAGGCTTTAGATGCTTTCTTTGAACTATTTGACACCTTCTACCAAGAACATATCTCCAGAGACTTTTTTGGCAAGGTAGAATGGCTTATTATCACATTAGAAGATGAAAACTATAATAATTTGGCTCATTTGCTGAAAGAAGATTTAAAGTACACTACCTTAGGGACAGAGCTTTGTATGAAATTACAATCTCACCTGAATACAATCCTACGAGAAAGAGACACATATCCAAGAGCTCATTTCTTGCTTGTGGAAGAATTATTAAAGGAACTCCATGAGAAAATAACTCCTTAGAAAATACGCTTGCGTATTCTGCTGAGGGCTTGAGGGGTAATCCCTATATAAGAGGCAATGTATTTCAAGGGAATATTCTGAATCAGCTTAGGATCCTTTTCTAATAGATTGAGATAGATCTCTTCAGGAGATTGCAATAAAAACTGAGCTTCACGTTGCATTTTCTCAATAAGCAAGTGCTCCAATATATCGACTTTTATCTGGAGGTATTCCTGTTGTTGTATAAGATGATCGAGGTGTTCTCTACCAATCTTGTAGGCTGTAACCTCCTTGAGCGCTTCTATGGAGAGCAAAGAGGGTTCTCGCCTGACGAAAGAAGTGTAGGAAAGACAGAAACTCTCTGGGAACAAGATATCTACGGTAGTTTCCTTATCGGTCGTAGAATTATAATAGAAGAAACGTACAATCCCTTCGCTCAAATAGTACAAAGAGTTCTCCACCTCACCTACACGAGTGATGAGCTGTCCTTTGGCGAAGTGTACTTCTGTAAAATATTGACTTAGGAAATCGAGGTTCAAAATTTGGGAAATAGGATAATAAGAAATAGGTAAAAAAGGCTATCCTTACGAATAGCCTTTTTGTATATAATTTAGTAAACCCACATATCTTGTTCTCTGTCGCGGATACGCTGCTTGATACGCTCTGCTTCCAAGAGTTGGTATAAGGCATTGTCTGGGAGGTACTTTTTGATTTCCCTATCCCCATATACGTTGTCCTCCTTATAGATAACCCCTACGAAGCGACGAGCATTGAGCAAGTGGTCAAAAGAGACGCGGTTAGCAGAGTTCAACTGATTGAATACCCTTGCTTTGTGCAAGATATTTCTTGCGGCAGGATACCATACCCAGAAAAGTTCTACTAAGTTAGACTGTGCATCATCAGTTCCCAACACACTCACATCGGGAGCTACTGGTGCAATTCCTAACAAACGATACTTAAGCTCTCCTTGGCGCTTATCGAAGTACCACAACCCCTTGATTCTGTATTGTACAATATCACGAGAAGTAAGGTCGGTACGTACAATATATTCAGGAGGAAGAGGCAATCCTTGGTTAAGGATTTCGTAACCAGCATCCAAAGTATCTGCCTTAGAAAGGCTATACTTAAGATCATCATAAGTTCTCTTCTCAGTAAAATAAGAATCTACATAAGTCTCAGTGAGTCTTTTTTCCTTCATCGCTCTAAGAAGTACATCGTACAAGGAACGACGATCTGCACCAATTTCCATAGTATCAATAGGGAATAGTAGTGGGAAATTAGCTCTTTCTTCCAAGTCAACGAGTTCCCAAGTAGTAGTAGACCACATGATATCGCGATCATCTACATAGCCATAAGGAAGTGGCACGTCGTTGTCAGATTCCTGTTGAGCGGCAGTCTTCTCACCTATTTCAGAAGGAACTTTTGCATTGAGTATATTTACCTGAGCAAAAGTAGTTGAAGATACTATCCACATAAAAGATAGCGTCAGGATATTCTTTAGTGCTTGTTTCATAATCTTATAATTTGTTATAATACTTCAATTGATATTGGAGTAGCTGGTTTAGGAGTACCACTATATCCTGATACAGAGTAACGTATTTCAGATATTTGAATGATATCCCCTCTCTTAGCTCTATTCACTGCAGCAGCTGCAGGACCGCTAGCACTTACTCTGTTACCTTGTACGACCACACTTGGCTGACCAGGAACTAAGATACGGAATGAGTTCACTCTTGTAGAAAGGTCGAAGTCAAAGTCGTTAAATGCTACGGAAAGCTCTCCAGCTAAGATATTAGCCTTAGCCAATTTCACAGCTCCTGTAGTACGTAAGATAGCACCTTCTGGTTTAGGAATATCTTTTATACGGAACTTCTTAGAAGAAGAGAATTTCTGACCTTCGATAGTACCAGTCACATTGATAGTTACTTCAGCAGAACCTACGTTAGGTTTCATGATATAGTTAGGTCCACTCTTACGAGAAAGTCCTGGTGCTGAAGCTGTCACCTGATTATCAGGCACCCCTGGCATAGAGATAGTCATAGGGTTCACAACTCCACGGTATACTACATTCATCTTGTCAGCAGAGATTACTGCTTCGTTTGGACGAGGGATAGTAGTGAATGATTGAGCCACCTCTACTGGAGTTTCTTGACCATCTTGTTCGTAGTACAAAGTACCGGCGATCTTGTGCTCACCTACGTTACCAGTATTCACTTTAAGTCTGATCTTTCCTTCTACAACTTCCACTTCAGATTCAGAAAGCTTTCTTCCATCGAGGGTAAGTTCTACACGTTTTGGTTTGGTAGAGTTGTCCTTACGACCAAGTACGATAGCTCCATCAAACTGTTGATTAGCATAGTAAGCCCCACGTGATTGTTCAAGCAAAGTAGTATAGTGCTTCATAGAAAGCTCGTCTTTCATCTTTTCACCGAGCATAGCCTTATAGAAATCTTGTTCTGTCTGGCGGATATCGGATTGAAGTTGAGAGAACTTAGTAACAGAGGCTATATAAGGGAACCCTTCATAGTTGTACTGAACCCAACCAACAGTGTTACCTTCACGGTTTTTTACCTTGTTATTCTCTCCTGTAGAGAAACGCTCTTCAATAATTTTCTTAAGGGCTTCATCTTTAGCTCCTAATAGACTCACCAATTGGGTACGATACTTGTTGATTTCATCCAAGAATTTTTGCCCCTCTGGTTTTAGTCCGTCTGTTTTAAAGAACTTCTCATCCAAAAAATCAGATTTGTCCATCACTTGGTAATCTGTTTTGTTGCTTGCCTGAGACATTACTTCTTCCTTAAGAGTGTTTAAGTAAGCGTAATACTCATTAGAAAGTTCTCTTACCTGACGTGCTTTTTCCAAAGCCTCTTTATAATCCTCAGGTTTTTCCTGTTCTTTTCTCTCTAATTCTGCAAAGGCTGCTTCATTGGTAAGTTGGTAACGTTCGTTAGCAGTTTGTAACTTTTCGTTCATAAGTCCAAACGCACTAAGTACCTCTTTGCCCATATTAAGAGCCATCATCGCGATGAAAACCAGATACATCAGGTTAATCATCCTTTGTCGTGGTGAATTCGCTGCTGCCATATTCTAAATTTTTTTAATGATTATTAACTAATTTAGAATTATCTGGCACCACCCATTGCAGAAAGCATTCCACCATATACTGTATTGAGAGATCTCAAATGTTCTTTAAATGAATTAACTTGTGCATTCAATGAGTTGAGGTTATCTACCATACCTTCTTGAGCATTTACCTGAAGTTCAGTTCTTTCAAGCTGGATACGGTAAAGAGAGTTCAAAGCCTCTAATTGAACAGCCGCTGTAGTAAGCTCTTCTCCATATTTACGAGTAGAAGCAACAGCATCAGCAGCAGGGCCGATATTCTTAGCAGCTCCTTCGAAGTTACGGATACTAGTAGCCAATGAGTTCATCAAGTTAGCATCTATATGAGCTTCTCTTAGGATATTATCCAATTTTTCAGAAAGAGATTCTCTAAGTACTTGAGTTTCTTGATCATTTCTAGATGGAAGCTGTGCGTTTCCACTGAAATTAAGCTGTCTTGGTTCTCCTCCTTCTAGTTCAGGGAATACACGAGACCAGTCATACCCTGTATCCACAGGTTCGAAAGCTGAAATAGCGAAGATGATTGCTTCTGTGATAAGACCTATCGCCAAGAGAGTACCACCCCCAAGCTTAATAGATCCTAAAGGTAATTCCCAGTGAAGAATTTTGAATAGAGCTCCGAGGATTACAACAGATGCTCCCAAACCATAAACCATATTTATGATTTTCTTTGACGATTTTGATGAATTTGCCATTTTTTCTTTGATTTAATTATACTTTGTTTTATTTATTAATTTTTAATTTTTCACTATCTCATGTTGGTTAAGTTACCTTTTTTAGTATCCACTCTCTGAACACCCATGAAGCTCTGTACGGTACGAAAACCGATATAGCTACGGGCAGAGTCTTGATACTCATAATCACGGGTAGCCACCTGTGTATAGAAAGCCACATCTTTCCAAGAACCACCACGGATCACCTTACGTTTGTTCTTTTGGTCATTCACGTTAGGGTTCATTGAGGACATATATTCGTATGAGTTAGAATCATAAGAAGTATTAGTCCACTCAGATACGTTACCTGCCATGTTATAGAGATTGTATCCGTTAGGGTGGTAAGACTTAGCTTCTACTGTATAGAGAGCGTTATCAGCGGCATAGTCCCCACGAGTTGGTTTGAAGTTGGCCATAAAACAAGCCTTACTATCCACTGTATAAGGACCTCCCCAAGGGTAAGTAGCACCCTCTAAGCCACCACGAGCAGCAAATTCCCATTCTGCTTCTGTAGGAAGACGGAAAGCATTCACATCTTTTTTCTTCTTAGCTTTTTGGAAAGAGTTCTTATATAAGGTACGCCATTCGCAGAAAGCCTTAGCTTGTCTCCAAGTAACTCCTACTACAGGATATTCGCTATAAGCATAGTGCCAGAAGTAGTCATTATGCATAGGCTCGTTATAGGAGTAGTTGAAGTCCTTAATCCATACTGTAGTATCAGGATATATTTTGACGATCTCTTCTTTGATAAAGTCCTTACGACCTTTTTTGTGAGAACGAGCAGCCGCCTCAATATCCATCCATTGATATTTGAAAACGAGCTTATCTACATCCAAGGGACGACGACCATTATATGTTTCCTCAATAGGTACATACATAGTATCCATCACCTCTACGTAATGTTCGTCAGGATATTTTTCCTTATCCCAGATAAGCTTTACTTTACGATTAATCTTACGCTTTTCAGGATTGTCCTTATCTCCGTAATTTTCGTACATATACTTATCATAAGCATTGAGTTTTTCCTGATCAGTATCAAGGAAAGCATATTGTCCTATACCTTCCCCACCAGCAGACTGACCACTTTCCTCTGCCATGATAGCCAATTTACGACGAACGATAGAGTCACGCACCCAGTTGACGAACTGGCGATACTCTCCATTGGTGATTTCTGTATCATCCATATAGAAAGGACTCACTGTTACGGTCTTCGTAGTAGCATCCTCTGTATGAGCTTTGTCATAATCTGAGCTACCCATTACGAAAGCACCACCTGGCACAAGTGTCATCCCATAAGGTTTAGGCTGTTTCCACTGCCCTCCTTTTACACCTACAAGCTCTCCTCGGTCATTACCTGAACCGCAGGATACCACCAGATAACCTATTACAATAAGTGCTACTTTTTTTAGTTTCAATATCATAATCTACAATATTATTTCGGGATGGCAAATGTAGGCATTTTTATTTGTCCTACACTATTTTTTTTACAAATTCCTTCTATTTTTAAAAAATCTTTATACAATTATCTTTTTAAAGAATTTACTGCATATTGATTTTCAAAAAGTTACAAAGATTTCGAATGGTAATTATTCTTAAAAAAAGTTATTAACACTTCTTTTGTTAATTATCTTTTGTCTTTGTAATGGAAGATTGTATAGGACACTTACATCTACCTCCCTTTGTTGTTTAATTCTTCACGATTAGTTTTACAAGTTTTTGGACTTATTTAAACTCCAATATTACATCCTCTATATAAGTAAGGTAATCTTTTCCCTGATCTTTGAGGAATTGTTCAAAGTATTTTTCTCCAGCTTCTACACCACCGGCTTGTTCTGCCTGTAGTATTTTTTGGTAAAGGGGTGCTATATACTTTTCTATAGTCTGAGAAGGAACAGAAGTTCTACGCCCCATATAATTGATGATTTGTCCACTTGGATCTCGGATAATATCAAAATCGGTAATCACCCAGTAATACTCCCCTGACTTAGCCATATTTTTAACAATTGCATGGAAGTTAATCCCTTTTTGGATGTTATCCCATAGAATCTTGAATATTGTCTTAGGCATGTCAGGATGACGAATTACATTGTGAGGCTTGCCTATTAGCTCTCCTTCTGAATAACCGCATACATCGATAAACACTTGATTTACATACTCTATAGTGCCCTTTGCATCGGTTTTACTCATAATTGTCTTGGTCTTGTCCCAAGCAACTTCTTTATTCACTGGTGTACTCATAAGTCTAACTATTTATTCGGCGCAAAGATATAAAAATATTTTTAGAAACAAATAAAAAAACGTTTTTTTTTATCTTTTTTTCATAAAAACTTATTAACCATTTTTCATTTATACCATAGTATATAATTAAGTATAATTAGAAAAACAACAAAATATTTATAATCAATGATTTATAAAAAAACACTTTCTTAACTTTCCCTTCCTTAAATATTTATTAACAACGAGGAAATATTTCTATTCTTCTTGGATAATTTTAATATTTTTATCCCCTATTTTTACAAAATCCAATGCCTAAAATATCCCTATACTATCTCCTTTAAGCACTTTCTTATGGTAATTTTTTCTTTTAGTATCTCTGTCAACTTTTTTCTTTTATCTAGATTCTTATGAAAGATATACTCAAGACAATGTACTAATACTGCCGCAAAGATACTAATTTTTTCTAAATATATGGTTATTTTGAAAATTATTTTTATCTTTGTACACTCAAAAATTCATAAAACTTTCTTATGAGACAGATTATTTTCACCTTATTCCTATTTTCCTTCGCTGGAGGATATGGGCAAAAACTCTTAAACCAAAGTGATATAGAAGAAAAAAAGTTTGGTATGGAGAGTCTCTTTAGCCTCTATGAGGATAAGTCACCCCTGAATGGGGCCTATAAGATTTCTCAGGGCAATGGGGAATACTATGAAGCCTCTTTTTCGGATGGAAAACTCAACGGCATCGCCAAATACTACGACCGCAACGGAAAAATTATGGCTGAAAGAAGCTATAAGAATGGACAGCTGACAGGGGTCAGCCGTGAATATCATCCTAATGGAAAAGTAAAAAAAGAGATAGAACTCACCGCTGGAATCTTTACTGGATTCTATAGAGAATATACTCGTAGTGGGATGCTCAGGAGGGAATATTTCTACAAAAACGACCAAATGGAAGGAAGCTTTCGCGAGTTCTCCGATGGAAAAGTAGTCAAGGACTTACACTACAAGGCTGACAAACCCGATGGAGAATGGAAGGAATATGACGAGGATGGCAAGCCTATAGAGATAGAACACTACAAGATGGGTAAAAAAGATGGCAAACAGTGGTATATGCGCTACTATGACCGCCGCAGTGGAATAAAACAATATATCACTGAGTACTACAAAGAGGATGTCCCTGTAGGTAAGTGGGAAACAAAACTTGAGGATGGCACCCTACGTGAGAGACAGGAATACAAGCCCAATGGTACATCGGTACGTGAGCGCTACCATGAGAATGGCAAGCTTCGTGAGCTAGCTACCTTCAAGGGAGATAAGCGCCATGGACCCTACAAACTATATGATGATCTGGGAGTATTGCTCGAGGACAGCAATTATGAGAATAACTACCCTGCCCACCTGAAGACTTTCTATCCTAACGGACAGGTCAAGGAGGAGAGTTTTTCTAAAAATGGAAAACGTGAGGGTAAGTATATCCTATATGACGAGCGCGGGCGTACCTTACTTAAGGGCAACTACCTGAAGGATTACGAGGATGGTCTCTGGCAGTACTATTCCCTAAAAGGAAACTTAGAAAAGGAAATCAACTTCAAGGAAGGTAGCCGCGAGGGTACTTATAAGGAATACCACCTATCGGGCAATCCTTATATAATAGGACAATACCTACACAACCAAAAAGAGGGTACTTGGAAGTACTTCAACCCAGAAGGAGAAACTATGCAGGAGATTACCTACAAAAATGGCAATCAGATGCAGGTAACCCGCTATGAACTAAAGGATACAAGGGAGAAGACAAAGAAGTGAGAGCTTGCTTGTTGCTCTCTCACTCCTCTTCTCATTCCTCACAGGGTATTGTCTTGACTTTGTAACACGTTACTTTCATAAGCAGGGAGAGTCACTCCCGTCACTGCTTTGTCCATTGATTTTTGTAGTACTTGAGCCTCTTAGTCTTCTACACAAAATACCTCAAAGCCAATATTGTCCCTATGTGCATACCCTCGTGAGTGTTGTTAAAGAGAATGGCCTCCTCTACACTATGGAGGGTATAGCCAAAGGAGGTTTCATATACAGGGTAGTCTTTCCCAGCAAACACGCCTTTTTGATAGTCCTCAATGATTTGGTCATGGGTGGAGGTCAGTAGCTGGCGAAGGGTAGCAATTTCCTCTTGGCTTGGGATATGCCCATCGGGGTAGGTACCCTTCCTGTAAGTGTTAATCAACTCCTCCGACACATGAGGTTGCACTCCGGCGAGCTTATAGCACAGCAGCTGTTGGGTGACCACACAATGGGCTATATTCCATAGGATATTGTTATGAAAGCCCTCAGGGATGAGCGCTAATTGTTCTGGGGTAGCTTCGT
>CAURXJ010000034.1:0-16764 GCA_963528845.1 uncultured Capnocytophaga sp.
AACTAAGAGAGGACTTACATCTCTCAGAGGATTTTATCGTACTACATTACGAAGTAGACGAGTTTCTAACCTTATATAAAGTTTCTAATAGGGTACGCCTAAAAGATGCGAAGGTCTTCGAAGCAGAGGTGTTTTGCAATGATAAGGGAGACTTTGAAATCGAAAAACCCACTCCTATGTTTGATTCTTTTGAGGAATATTTTGAAGATTTTTTAGACTTAGCAGAAGATTAACCCTATGAAAACAGAAAAGATATTATTAGCAGGAGCAACTGGCTATTTAGGTCAGTATATACTGGCTGCACTCTTAAGAGAAGAATACCCGACCCGCATTGTGGTACGCAACAAATCGAAGCTCTCCCCTGCCCTACTCACACACCCGCTATTGGAGGTAGTAGAAGCGGAGGTAACCCAGCCTGACACCCTACAAGGGGTATGTAAAGGGGTACATAAGGTGATTTCTACTGTAGGGATTACCCGCCAAAAAGATGGACTTACCTATGAGCAGGTAGACTTCCAAGCCAACAAGAACCTACTCGATGAAGCCTTGCGCGAAGGTGTACGTAAGTTCATATATGTATCCGTATTCAAGGGAGAAGCCATGCGACATATAGCCATTGGAGCTGCTAAAGAGCGCTTTGTAGATACGCTTAAGGCCAGTGGATTAGACTTCTGTATCATACGCCCCAGCGGTTTTTATAGTGATATGGCTGTCTTTTTGAAAATGGCGAAGAAGGACAAAATACACCTATTTGGCAAAGGACAATATGCTATGAATCCCATTCATGGGGAGGACTTGGCCGAGGTCTGTGTCGCCCAATTGGAGGGTTATGAACGGGAAGTCAATGTAGGAGGAGCAGAGATTTTTACACAAACGGAGATAGCGCGTTTGGCTTTTGAGGTACTCCATAAGCCTGCCAATATAAGTTATTTACCTGACTGGGTAAGGCGTTTGATCCTAAAAATGGGCAAATACCTCCTCCCTAAAAATATCTATGGTGCTATAGAATTTTTCCTTACCATTATGGCAATGGATGCTGTAGCTCCTATGCAAGTAGGTAAGCATCGGTTAAAGGCGTTTTTTGAATCTATAAATTCATCAGCTGATAGATATTATCTAAAACGATTAAAACAGAGTGGAGAATTTGAGTATTCTCTAGGGGCTAATGCTGAAGAAATTAAGCATATAGAAGAGGAATTGGGCATATTGCTTCCTGAAGCATATGTAAATTTTCTTTCAGAATGTGGTTCCTGCAACTATGGCGATGTGTATATCAATGGTATTTACAAAGAAAAAGACAGTATATCTTATCCTATTGTGGAACTAACTAAACAACTAAGAGAGGACTTACATCTCTCAGAGGATTTTATCGTACTACATTACGAGGTGGACGAGTTTCTAACCTTATATAAAGTTTCTAATAGGGTACGCCTGAAAGATGCGGAGGTCTTCGAAGCAGAGGTTTATTGCAATGATAAGGGGAAATTTGAAATTGACAAACCTACGCCCATGTTTGATTCCTTTGAGGAATATTTTGAAGATTTCTTAGACTTAGCAGAAGAAGATTAACCCAATGAAAACAGAAAAGATATTATTAGCAGGAGCAACCAGCTATCTGGGGCAATCAGCGCTCACTACCATCTGTAATCATCTAATAAGCCGTCTGCGGTTCGGTATTTTGTAGAGAAAGTTACATAATGGTCATATACCTTCAAATCAAACAACTTACTATTATTGTATTTTAGGCACAACTGATATTCGCTTATTTCTTGTTCTATCTCATCAGCCAATAGGATACTAAAAGCATCAATACATTCTTGATATTCTTTGCATAAGGTAATCAGCGCCTCACTCAACGAATTTTCTATGAGTCGTGCCCTATAACAATAAGCTACTGAGGGAATAGCTTCTATATGATCAATCAAAGCATAATCCCCTTTTGTTGGAGAGATTATATAATCGGTTTTTATTTGTATGACCATTTTCTATGCCTTTCTATTCTCGATAAAATCCTTTTTCTTGCAATATTTTCACAGGACAATACGCTGTTTCCACTGTGGTATGAATACTATTAAAATTCAAATCATATAGCAAAGGAGGAAATTTACATTCATAAATCACTTCCTCTGCTAATTTTGTATAATACAACTGGTTATTAGGATACTGGGGACATTCTATAAGGCTATTATAAGAGAGCAGGAAGTCAAATAGATAATAAATTGTGGAAGCAAATATCTCAAAAGAAGAAGGTTCCTCCCTCAAAGAGCCATAGACTTCTTCGCTTATAGAACACCAATCAAAATTTAACTGATATAAGGGCATCTCCATCAAGACAAACTTCTGCAAAGAATAGCTCTGAAAACTTGCTTGATAATGATTTATATGACTTCTTAGTATCCAATCCTGCAATTGTGAGGTGTGTTTTTGTAACAATAAAAGATAAGGCAGATTGGAATTACCCACTACCTGCAACATTTCTTCCTTTGTATCCCTATAAAAATTCTCCCATTTCTTCTTCATTTGTTATTTATTCTAAACTATTTTTATTCTCACATAAAACACACTATATCAACGCACAAAAATACAAAAACAAAAAAATCCAAACAAATAATTTGTCGTTTTTCTCGAAAATCCAAAGAAAAAATACCATGATGTAGTTGGTCTTTTCAAAAATATTCGTAAATTTGTATCTTCATTCAAAAACCTAAAACCTAAGATGATAAAAAGAATTTTGTTTATCTCCCTTTTAGTGATTTCGGTAGGGGTGAATGTAGTACTGATCAGGAAGATGTTTGTTGGCAACACAGTAACCCTCCCCGATGACACTCGTGTGAGTATCATTGTAAGCCAGTCCAACAAGGACTTCGTTATGCACGAGATGCGTACCTTTGTAGAAGCACTTCATCAGATCAATGTCGGTATAGAGCAGAGCGATCCTGCTCTTATTGCCAAAGTAGCGCGCGCTTCAGGGGGGTCAGTAGCAGGACATGCGCCTGCAGGCCTGCTTGCCTCTGTCCCTGTGGAGTTCAAGACTTTAGGCCTTGATACTCATGGCAAGTTTGACCAAATTGCCGAGAGTGCTGAAAAAAACTTTGACTCCAAGCATACCTCTAAACAAGTAACCGAACTCTTGGGCAACTGTGTCGCCTGCCATAAAATGTATAGAATGGACGTAAAATAATGGTTAATGATTAATGATCAATGATTTCAGTTTGTCTCCTTGTTATTTTGAATCTATGATGCCCTATTGGCTGTTACTTTACAAAATTCTACAAACTGATTTACCGCCCCTTGCAAGTTCCGTTTTCCTATTTTGCTTTTTTCTGCGAAAAAATCTATAGTAAGGTTTGCTGCTTGTTTATCGATACTTGCTTTCCAATTACCTACTACTCTACCTTCGTGTAGAATTACCGGATTGAAGATACCAAAGTTGTTGTGTGCCTTGGCAGTATGTTTCTTTTCAAGGGCTACCCAGCGGCTTTTGTAACCTATCAGATACTCATCATAGGGCGGAAGCAAAAGCACCATTTTTGCATAATCGGGACAGTCAAGAGTTTTATGATATAGGTACATCATCTCTTCCTCTATCTTTATCTCCTCTATCTCTCGAGCTATGAGAGCTAAGGCTTTCCTACATTGTGTTTTGGTCAATCCTGACCACCAAACAAAGTCCTCCAAAGAGGCAGGCGAATGACTTCTAAAATACTTTAATGCTAACTGCTTCAGTGCTTCATCTGGAGTAAGCGAGCATATTATAGGTACTCTTTCTGAGAGCAGAGCCCAAGTGGCTTCTCTCCCTTGCATCTCACCTGAACACAAGAGCCCCTCTATTTCCATACGAACTAATAGGGAAGTCAATAGCCTATCATCAAGTAAAAATCCCAAGGTGGTAAGTTTCTCTGCGATAGCTTTTTTAGGTAAGGACTTACCGCCTGCTAAGAGTTCCTGCATAGCTCGGGTTATTTCCTCAAAATAACTTTCTGGAAACGAGACATTGATACTCTTATGCCACGATTGCAAGGTCCGCAAATTCCGTTCTTTACACAAGGGAAGCAACCAACCTATATCCGTATGACTAACCACCTGCACCGTACATCGCAAGAGGTGAAGGCGCAAGAGCTCTGCCTTAGCAAATGCCTCTTGGAGCCCAACTAACTGTGGCGTCCGCTGCCGTATCCCTATCGCCCAACGAAAATAGTTATAGTCCTGCGCTTGCATAGCCCCCTGCCAAGCTACTATATCTTCTGGTCTTTCGTATAGGGGAGAAAGCAGCTGTTGGTTTAGCATTCTTATCTGAATTGCTTCTTGTTTACTTATCACTCTCATTGGCTTGACTACTAACTAACATATTTGACTCATTTTGGTGAGCATTTCCTCTATCATCTCCATACGTTTTTTTACTTTCTCTGCGGAAGCATCCAAGGTATACCCCTCATCGAGAAGTTCCTTGATAAGAAGTATTTTTTTGATATTCAGGTAGTCATAGCGACGATTTTTTCCTTCCTCCTCTGTAAGGCTCTTGAGAATCCCTTTTTCTTCCCAATAACGTATCTGTCGGGTAGGTATCCCTGTTATTTGCGATACCTCTCCTATTCCTACCACCAGCTTTTTAAGGAAATCAAAATCTAATAGTAGCTCCTTAGGTTCTTTTTGCTCAGTTTTTGTCATTAATTGTAAATAATCTACGAAACAGGTTGCAAATATACAAATTTTTATTGTACCTTTGTACTTTGTAAATAATCTACATTTAATGAAAATAATTAACAAAATGAAAGTATTAGAAAACAAAAATGCCGTGATTACAGGCGGAAGTGATGGTATTGGTTTAGGAATAGCCAAAGCCTTTGCACAAAATGGAGCAAATCTTTTACTCATAGGAAAAGATCCTGAAAAGCTTCAAAAAGCACAAAAAGAGCTACTGGATGAGCACGTTGTACAGGCACATACACTTGCTGCCGACCTTTCTGCTATGGATAGCCTTACTCAAGTAAGCCAAACTATTTTGAGTCAGTTTCCTTCTATAGATATATTGGTCAATAATGCAGGCTTAGGAAAGTTTGTCCCCTTCGAACAGGTGGATAACAACTTATACGAAGCTCATTTCAATCTCAATGTAAAGGCGCCTTATTTCCTTACTCAAGGGTTGCTGCCGGCTCTTACCCGTAGTAAAGGAAATGTAATCAACATATCCTCTTACTTTGCCCATCGTATGCTGCCCAATAGAGCCACCACTGTATATTCGGCTACCAAAGGAGCTCTGAACTCCTTTACCAAGGCTTTGGCTTTTGAGGTAGGTCACTTAGGAGTACGTGTCAATGCCATTGCTCCTGGAAGCATCTCTACTCCGCAATTCAATCGTAATCTACAAGCACTCACAGCAGAAAAACAAGCCGCCTTTGAGACAATGGTCAAGGAGATTTACCCACTGCAACACATCGGTACTGCCGAGGATATCGCCCAAGCAGCAGTATTCCTCGCCAGTGAGAATGCCTCATGGATCACAGGCACTATATTAGCTGTTGATGGAGGATTAACAACAAATTAGTTTTTTCTAAAATAATAGCTTCTTATTAATCAGTTAAGGTTCGTTCTCAGTCGCTATATAAAAAAAGCGATTAAGAACGAACCTTTTTAGCAAGATAGGAAAAGTATTTTGCTAAAAATCACTGTATCTTTGCCGCATGAATCAGTGCTCAGACACTCAAACCTAACTTCCATGCGAACTATTACTTACAACGACTACATACAGCGTATCAATAAGGTGGTTGCTTATATCAACGATCACTTAGATGAATCCTTAGACCTGAAGACCCTCGCTGAGGTAGCTGCCCTGTCCGAATTTCACTTTCATCGTGTCTTCAAAGCACTCAAGGGAGAATCCATTGGAGCACATATCAGCCGCCTGAGAATAGAGGCAGCAGCACGCCTGTTGCGATATTCGGCTCTCTCCATAGAGGATATAGCCTTCAATATAGGATATGAGGCACCTGCTGCACTCTCCAAAGCCTTCAAAAACCAATATGGTATCACCCCTACTCAGTACAGAACTAACAAAGATATTTACATCATGAAAAAAGAAATTATCAATCCTGATTTGGCTCTCAAAGCTCCTAAAATAATGGAACTCGATCCTAAAAACCTTATCTATGTAGCCCTCACGGGCGAATATGGAACTTTGGACTATGGCAAGGCCTATGAACAACTATGGGCAGTAGTGAAATCACAAAAACTCTTTACCAAAGGTATTGAGTCGATATGTGTTTCATACGATGATCCTAAGATTACCGAAGCCTCTTTGCAACGTTCCGAGGTAAGTCTGTCCATTCACAAGCATGCTGATCCTGAAGGTGAGGTAAGTTGCAAGACCTTGGCCGGAGGCAAGTATGCTGTCTTTTTCTATCAAGGGAGTTATACCCATCTCTCAGCTGTCTATGATGCTGCCATGCGCTGGGTGATCGATAGTGAATACGAAATACGTGAGGAACCTACTTTTGAGAAATACCTTAATGACTCTCGTCGTACCCCTGAAGAGAAACTAAAAACAGAAGTTTATATCCCGATTATTTAACCACAAGAGAGATAGGCTAACAACCTTCCATAACTCCTAAAACCTTTTTATCATGACAAAGACAGAAAAAATCACCGGAATTGTTTTAGCAATACTTCTATTATTGCTCACTCTCTCAGGGAGTGGTTACTTTTTCTTCACCCTGAAAGTAAACTTTGTACAATGGCTTGTCTACAACGCTTGTTCTCCTAGTAGTCTGGTATATTTAGTTGGCTTTATAGTCTTCCTATACAACAAAAATAGTACTTGGCTGGCTCTTGCCTTCCTACCGATGTACTATTTTGGAACTATGGGACTCTTTACTTTCACATGGAGTGGAGCTAATATCTTTGCGCAACTATCACATATCACTATGACACTGAACCTCATTTGGGCAGGGTATATACTCTATCGCATGGATAATTACAAGAGATTCGCCCAAGGTCTATTATATAGCATTGTACTTTTTGTTCCATTCATTTCGTTTGTTATGTACTACTGCCGTACACACGCTGAGGAAATCAGCAACTTATTACAAATGACACCTTAGAACTATGCAAACCACTGATATTTGTCCGGAGTGTTATGCTGTTGATAAGCGCATTACTCCATTGTTAAATTCTGAAGATTGTTTATTACATCATCGTCAGTATATTTGCGGTACTTGTGGTAGGTGTATCTGCGCAGATGTAGATGATAAAGGACGATTTCGCGCACTTTTCCCTTTTAAAACGCTTGAAATAGCCAAACTATATTTACGTGCTGCCGAAATAATACATCGGTGTGCTTGTAGCATTTACGAAATAACAGATGGTAAAGAAAGAAAACAATACAAAATCTTTCCTTCTATAGTAGAGCTGAATGATTATCTACAGCAAAACAAACAAAAACACTGTAACCTAGAGCCTTTGTTTACAACACCTAAATACAAAGATTGCACTTCAGAACAGTTACGCAAACTTTCGACTGAGGAAGTAAGCATTTATATAAAAGAAAAAAATCGCTGAAGAGTATGCAAATTCAAAAAATAATAGTACTTTTGTTCGAATTATAATCATAAAAACAATAAACAATGAAACAAACATTTCTTTTATTAGTTGCCGCACTAACTGTAGTAACTTGCGGAAAAAGTGATGACAGCAATAGCTTAGAAGGAGGTAATATTTCTGTAGGAAAATTCTCACCTCCAAAGTGGATTCAAGGCTCTTGGACAACTGCTAACAAACAATATGGTTATGCCTTTAAAGCTGAAGATTTTTGTCAGATAACCTTAGGGAACACAAACTGTTTCAATGAAAAAAACCTTCCTGTTAGCGATATAAAAGACGAAAAAAATGACAACACCTATAAGGTCAGCTACAAAATCAACACTTTTTCACATACTTTCCTTTTTGAAAAAGTAAATGAACACCAAATAAAAACAACTCATAATGGACGCATAGAAGGCACTTACACCAAACAATAATAGTATATTCCCCAATAGAACAACAACTCTCTATTGAGCGACCAAAGGAACTTTGAATTTAATTACCTCAAGTTAATTTTCCTTTTAAAAAAAACGCCTATCTTTGCACCTGAATTTAGAACATATATTATGAACTGTAAGAAAAGAAAAATCGCGGGTTACATCCTTTCAGGATTGGTAACACTTATCTTTGTAGCCACAGGAGCTATGAAATTCACAGGGGGAGAACAAAATGTAAAAATGGCCGAATTGGTAGGTGGGCAGACAACCCTCTTTATCTTAGGCGGATTACAGTTGCTTTTTGCCTTACTTTTTTGGATACCTCGTACTGCAGTGGTAGGTTTCCTCTTAATGGCTTGCTATATGGCAGGAGCTATAGCCACTCACTTGGTTATCAAGGAACCTTTTGGGCTACAAGCAGGAATTGAGACCCTTATCTGGGTGACTGGGTTTGTTCGCTTCCCTGAACTTACCCAAAGACTTTGCCCTTGTAATAACTGCAAACAGTAATCAGTAATCAGAAGTCAGTGGTCAGTCATCAGAAACTAACAACTGACCACTAACAACTGACTTCTGACCACTAACCACTGAACATGGATTTTGAACGTATCAAAGAAAAACTTGCCATTTTAGCCGATGCAGCCAAGTATGATGTTTCCTGCTCTAGTAGTGGGAGTACACGTAAGGGGAAAAAAGGCGAATTGGGCAATGCTGCCCCTTTGGGGATCTGCCATTCCTTTACGGAAGACGGGCGGTGTATCTCCCTACTCAAAATCCTGCTGACCAACCACTGTATTTATGACTGTGTGTATTGTGTCTCTCGCCGCTCGAACGATATCGCCCGTGCGGCTTTCTCTGTACAGGAGGTAGTGGATCTTACCATTAATTTCTATCGAAGAAATTATATAGAGGGGCTTTTCCTAAGCTCTGGTGTATTCAAAGATCCCGATACGACTATGGAACGCTTAGTAAGGGTAGCCAAAAAACTACGAGAGGAGGAACACTTCAATGGCTATATCCACCTGAAAACGATTCCTGGAGCAAGTGAACTACTGGTACACCAAGCAGGACTCTATGCGGATCGTCTCTCTATCAACCTTGAAATTCCTACCAAGGAAGGGCTCAAGCTACTCGCCCCCGAAAAAGACCACAAGCAAATGGTCGCTCCTATGCAACATGTAAAGAATGAGTTGGCGATCACTGCCTTGGAGCGAAAAAAATTCAAACACACCCCTAAGTTTGCCCCTGCTGGACAAACAACCCAGATGATTATTGGCGCTACAGCAGAAACAGATCAGAAAATCATCCATGTAGCCAGCTATATGTACGATAAGTTCCAGCTCAAGCGCGTATACTATTCTGGTTATGTTCCTGTCCTTCAGGACAGTCGCCTACCCTCTATCTATAGTCAAGTGCCTATAGTACGAGAGAATCGTCTCTACCAAGCCGATTGGCTGATGCGCTATTATGGTTTTGCACCTGGAGAAATTCTCGATCCTGCACAACCTTTTCTTGACTTGGAGATAGACCCGAAGTTGGCTTGGGCACTACGTAACCAACACCTCTTCCCTATCGATGTGAATACTGCACCTCGCGAGCTGCTTCTACGTATACCGGGGGTAGGAGTGCGATCCGTACAGAAGATACTCTCGGCTCGTACCTTCCAACGCCTTACCTACTATTCCCTGAAACAGATGGGAGTCCTGCTAAGTCGTGCTAAGTACTTTATCACTTGCAGTGGCGCTCAGCCCTTGGCTGGGACTATGGATAGTCTGAGACTGCGTCGCCTTATCATCGCCAACAGCCAAAGCAAACAGAAAAACATATATGATCCTGAGATACCCTTTCCCAATTAGCCAATAGGCGAATTGGACACTAACGAATTAACACATTGATACATTTACTCTACGATAGTTCCTTTGAGGGATTTCTTACAGCTATCTTTATAACCTTCGAAAGGCGTTATTCACAAGTGATTATCACTCCTGAGTATCGCCATACCCCTACCCTATGGGATGAAGAGGAGAGGGTATATACTGATGCTACCAAAGCCCAGCGCGTGCTGAGCAAGATCAAAACTATATGGGGTAGAGAGGGAGTGGCTGTCGTACTTAGGGCTTTCCTATCCGAAGAAAACGCAATAGAAAACCACCTTTTGCAGGCCATTCGACTAATGATCCAATACCCCGAAGGAAATGTCTTAGAGAACTATGCTAATGAGGCTATTGTCCATATTCAAAAGGCAGCTAAGAGTGTAGGGCGTGAGGTACATCGAGTAAAAGAATTTGTTCGTTTTGAGCAGGTAGGCACGCTCTACTTTGCCAAAATAGTACCACAGTACGATGTATTACCCTTGGTGATTCCCCACTTCAGAGCACGTTTTTCAGACCAAGAGTGGGTACTCTTTGACCCCAAGCGAGGTTATGGATTCTACTATGACCTCAAGGAGGTCATTTCCTTTACCCCTACTGACAAGAATTTTGGAAAAACCTCCCAACTCTCCGATGGCTATGAACAGCTCTGGAAAACCTACTTCCAGCATATCAATATCACAGAGCGTAAGAACACCCGTTACCAACTCAGAAGCATGCCTAAGCGATATTGGCAATACCTGCCTGAGACAAAATAATTCCAAAATTTGTCCCCGTGACAAATTGACCAATTGAAAAATTATCCTTACCTTTGCGTCTATTAATTAGCACATTAGATCATCATCTAATCAATTTATTACCAATGAAATACATTTACTTTATAGGCATAGGAGGGATTGGTATGTCAGCATTGGCACTATACTATCGCTTCAAAGGAAAAGAGGTGCGTGGCTATGATCGTACCCCTTCGGATATTACTGAGATGCTCTCCCAAAAGGACATCGCTATTACCTTTTCAGAGGACTTGGACTTTATCCCAAAAGACTACACTCCTGAAAACACTTTGGTTGTCTATACCCCTGCTATCCCAAAAGAACACAAGCAATTTGTCTATTTCCAAACACATGGGTACAAAGTATGCAAGCGTTCGGAAGTATTAGGGCTTATCACTGAGGATAGTTTCTGCTTGGCAGTAGCTGGTACCCATGGCAAGACGACCACCAGCAGCATTTTAGCCCATATCTTGGTGGAGTGCAAAGCGCCTGTTAGTGCTTTCTTAGGGGGCATTTGTGAGAATTTTCAAAGTAACTTTATCTGTAAGGGAACGGAACTTACAGTGGTAGAAGCCGATGAGTTCGATCGCTCTTTCTTGCGCCTAAGCCCATCTATAGCTTGTATCACTGCTGTAGATGCAGACCACTTGGATATCTACGGAACAGCGGAAGAGTTCCAAAAAGGGTTTGAAGACTTTACCCATCGTCTCAAGCCAGGGGGTAAGCTCATTGTCCGCAAGGGACTGCCTTTCGCAGGTCTTACCTATGGCATAGCTGATGGAAGTGATTATGAGATTTCCCAGATAAGAATACAAAACGGGGGCTACCTCTTTACCCTAAGCTATACAGATCCTAAAACAGGAAATCGTGAGGAGGTCAAAGACTGCACTCTCTTCCGCCCTGGGGAGCATCACCTACTCAATGCCTTGGCTGCAGTGGCAGTAGCCCATCAGGCAGGCTATCCCTTAGCCGATTTGGCACATGCCTTAGCCAGCTTTAAAGGGGTCAAAAGGCGCTTTAGCTATATCATCAATACCCCTGAACAAGTCTTTATCGACGACTATGCCCACCACCCTACTGAGCTCAATGCCCTCTACAATGGAGTACGCACCATGTACCCCAATGAGGAGATTACCCTCCTCTTCCAACCCCATCTTTTTACCCGTACTCGCGACTTTGCTGACGGCTTTTCCCAGAGTCTTGCTCAGTTTGACCGTGTTGTTCTCTTGGATATTTACCCTGCTAGAGAGCTTCCTATAGAGGGAATTACCTCCCAGTGGCTATTGGACAAAATAGATAATCCTAATAAGGTATTAGTCACTAAAGACAATATTATCAACTACTTACAATCCCATCCCTCGCGAGTTTTAGTCTTAGCTGGAGCTGGAGATATAGGAGTAGAAGTGGAAAAAATTAAAAAGTTTTTGGAAAAAGACATATAAAAATTTGCACAGCTAAAAAAAAGTATGTACTTTTGCGCCCGAAAACGGGAAGATACTCAAGCGGCCAACGAGGGCAGACTGTAAATCTGCTGGTTTTACCTTCGCAGGTTCGAATCCTGCTCTTCCCACCACTATAAAGCGTCATTCCTTAGTGAATGACTTTTTTATTTTATAACAATATCCAATAAACCCTCTTTTGTGAATAATGAAAAGTTATATCAAGGCTATTTCCACTTATTTCCCTAAGAATACGCTTACCAATGACACTATATCTGAGCAATTTCCTGAATGGAATAGTGAAAAGATACTACAAAAAATAGGAATCGAACAGCGCTATATAGCCGATAAGGACGAATGTGCCTCTGATATGGCAGCACAAGCAGTGCTCACTCTTATAGAAGAACATCACCTGGACAAAAACACCATTGATTTTCTTTTACTCTGTACCCAAACCCCTGATCATATCCTCCCTACCACAGCTTGTATTGTACAAGATAAAGTGGGATTACCTACTACCTGTGCGGCCTTGGACATCAACCAAGGGTGTTCTGGCTATATCTATGGATTATCTGTGGCCAGTAGTCTGATTGCCTCTGGCAATTTCAAAAATGTAGTTTTAGTAACGGTGGATACCTATACTAAATATGTACACCCAAAAGACAAAGGGAACTTGAGTATCTTCGGGGATGCGGCTACCGCTACACTCGTCTCCACTGAAGGGGAATACCTGATCGGGAAACCTACCTTGGGAACTGATGGTATGGGTGCTGAGAACCTTATTATTCGCAACGGAGGAACACGCTCTGCTCGCAATGAAAACCCTGATGATTGGGACAACTTCATTGATATGAAGGGAGCGAAGATTTTTAATTTCATCGTAAAACGCACCCCCGAGGTAGTGTATAACAATTTAGAAATCAACGGATTGAACAAAGAAGATATAGACTTATTTATCTTCCATCAGGCCAATACCCACATACTGAACAAGGTACGGGAGGATATGGAGATCCCTGAGGAGAAATTCGTCGTAGAGATGCGCTATTATGGCAATACTATTTCTTCCTCTATTCCCATTGCTTTTCTGGAACACCTAAGGAAATACCCTGAAAAAGCAAAGAATAAAATACAATTGGTTGGTTTCGGGGTAGGATACTCATGGGGCGCCATTTGCATAGAAAAATCATAAAAAGAAAGGAACGATATGAAACGTGTAGTAGTAGGGCTTAGTGGAGGGGTGGATAGCAGTGTGGCCGCCTACCTACTCCAAAAGCAAGGTTATGAGGTTATTGGCCTCTTTATGAAAAATTGGCATGACGATTCGGTAACCATCTCCAACGAATGCCCATGGCTTGAGGACAGCAACGATGCCCTAATGGTCGCTGAAAAACTAGGGATTCCCTTCCAAACCGTGGACATGAGTGTGCCTTATAAGCAGCGTATTGTAGATTATATGTTTCGAGAATACGAACGTGGGCGCACCCCTAACCCCGATGTACTTTGTAATCGTGAAATCAAGTTTGCTACTTTCTTAGACCTTGCCCTGAGCTTAGGGGCTGACTATGTGGCTACAGGTCACTATTGTCGTAAGGAAGAAATAGAAGTAGATGGGAAACCTATATATCGCCTCTTGGCAGGAAAAGACGCCAACAAAGACCAATCCTATTTCCTCTGTCAGCTCTCTCAGGAGCAGCTCAGCCGTGCCCTTTTTCCTATTGGAGACCTACAAAAAAGCGAGGTTCGCGCCATTGCTAAAGAATTAGGCCTTGTCACAGCTGAAAAGAAAGATTCTCAAGGACTTTGCTTTGTTGGCAAAGTACGTCTGCCTGAGTTCTTACAGCAACAACTCTCCCCAAAGGAGGGAGATATTATCCAGATCCCTTCTACTTGGGCGGGCTATCACAACAAGCAAATGCTTCGATGCTTTGAATGTTATGAGGACGAGCTGAAATTTCTCGCGGAAAAATACCATTATACCCCCCAAGACGGAAAAGTAGTAGGCAAGCACGAAGGCGCCCATTTTTTCACCATAGGACAGCGTAAGGGACTACATGTAGGGGGTACGGCAGAACCTTTGTTCGTCATTGATACTGATACAGAGAAAAATATCATCTATGTAGGAGAAGGAAACACCCATCCTGGACTTTTGAGAAGTGCTTTATTTGTTAAAAAAGAAGATATTCACTGGGTGAGACCCGATCTGGCATTGTCCCTTGGTCAGCGCATGGAATTTCAGGTGCGTATTCGCTATCGCCAGCCACTACAGAAAGCACATTTGTACCTGACAAACAGTGGGTTATATATTCATTTTGACACCCCACAGAGCGCTATTACCTCTGGGCAATTTGCCTCTTGGTACCTCGAAGAAGAGCTTATCGGATCGGGAGAGATATATTAAAAAAAAGTTAAACTATTAAATACTCACTATAGCTAATCAAAAATTATTACTTTTGTCCTACTAAAAGAACTAAAAAATTACATTTTATGTCAGCAGAATTACAAAATGCAGGACTCCCAGAGAAGAAAAAAGGTGGAGGACTCATCATTGCCCTTCTTTCATTAGGGCTTGTAGGAGCAGGAGGATATGCCTTCTATCAGTCTAACGAAGCCAAGAAAAACGAAGAAGCAATCTTGGAAAAACGCGATCAAGTAGTCAAAGAACTTGAAGCTTTGCAAAAAGACTACGATGAAGCAGTAACTGTATCCAAACAGAATGCCGATGAGCTTGCCGATGCGAAAGCACGTATCGCTCAGTACATCGATTCCTTGAAGAATATGAAAGCAGACATCAATGTTCTCTTCAAGTATCGTGATCAGGTAAATGTGCTTAAAAAAGAGCGTAACCGCTTATTGGCCATCAATGACTCTTTGCGTAAGTACAATGTAAAAGTAACTCAAGAGCGTGATAGTACCGCTTCTGCCTTGAATGTACGTACCTCACAGCTTGACTCTGTATCTCAGAAAGCGCGCGAACTCAGCCAGGTGATCGACGAAGGATCTATCCTTAGCCTTAAGAGCCTTACTGCCAATGGGGTAAAAGAAAAATCTGGTGGTCGCTATGTAGAAAAAGAGCGCTCTGGTGCTACTGACAAGATCAAAGTGTGCTACACTGTTGGGGTAAACCGTATCGCTCCTGTAGGTAATCGTACTTTCTATGTACAGGTAGTAAGCCCTAATGGTATTACTTTAGGGGATAATGAGACTGTTACTGTAGGAGATAAAACCATTAACTATAGTGCTGTAAAAAGATTCCTTTATGAGAGAAATCCTGTAGATGTATGCGAATATATCTCTTCTGTTACTAAGAAATATGAAGGAGGTACTTATCAAGTATATGTATTCGATGATCAATTGAGAGAACTCGGTAAAATAGATCTTAGCCTTCGATAAGAATAGTGAAAACAAAAAATGAAGAGTGAAGAATTACTTTTAGGGTAGTTCTTCACTCTTTTTTTGATAGAAAACCGAAGAGTAAGGAGTGAAGAACAAAAGAGCTAATTCGCCGCCTTATTAGGCGAATTGCTTCACATACGCCGTTATACCAGCTCGCTAACTTTGTTCTTACAGATGTGATATAACATACTCATTCTTTGCTTTTCATTCTTCACAACAAAAAAGGCTTCCATTTGGGAAGCCTTTTTTGTATTAAAACTCTTTTCTTAATTATCAACTAACTAAAAAGTTTTCGTTGTGAAAATTCCTTCTTAGAAGATAGATTGTAGGTCTTTTTTGTAGCGGGCAAGCAAAGAACGAGTAATTCCTAAGTTTGCTTTAGAAGAATCCACTACTAAATAAATGAAATAAGTACCATTAGGCGCTACATCTATCACGTGAATTTGGTTAGTTAGGGTAATGAGGATATCTTCTATTTTTTCTTTTCCTTCCAAGCCAAGAACACGAAGAGCGTTCATTTTAGCTTTTACAACTTCAAGATTGTAAGCAGAAGCCAAGTTAGGGTCAAAATTAGGATCCGCGGAAGAAGCTACATAAGAGACCCCTGATTTTACTTCTGTAACAGAAACAGCTATAAAGCCGGGTACATTGGCTTTGATGTCCTGTACAAATTTATCTAATACGTTGGTCATTGTAATGCGGTTTAAAATTAGTGATTCAGTTAAAGTTCAATATTGAGGCATCAAGCGGATTCGAACCGCTGTAGAAGGTTTTGCAGACCTCTGCCTAGCCCCTCGGCCATGATGCCTTTTTTCAGGGTGCAAATGTAAGACAAATCTTTGAACTGCACAAATAATTAAGAAATTATTTTTACACTCACTTGCTCTAGATCCCCTCCTGTGGGAGGATTTATCTTTGCCACCTCTATCTCAAGAGAGATAATATTCTGGAATTCAGTCTTTACCACTTGTAATATACGTCCGGCTACATGTTCTAAAAGCGCTGAGCGAATAGCCATCTGCTCTTCTATGATACGATTCAGGCGCACATAGTCAATAGTGTCCTGAAGCTTGTCGGACTCAATAGATTGGGAAAGATCCGCCCATACGGTCATATCTACTTGATACCAACTCCCGATTTGTGCTTCTTCGTGCAAACAGCCATGGTAGGCATATACACGAACATTCTTAAGGGTAATACTACTTTTCATTTTTACAAAAGACAAACTATCTCTCGGTACAGTTACATCCACCGATACCTTGGAACATGTCGATTC
>CAURXJ010000035.1:0-15731 GCA_963528845.1 uncultured Capnocytophaga sp.
TACAAACTATAAGAATAACTCCGGAAGCAGCTAATATCTTCCATAATTTAGGATATATAAATACATAAATACCCAAAAATAACATTGATATTTCCGATATACGTCCCAGCATACCAAAGATTCCAAACCAAAATTCAAAGAATGATGAGGTATCAAAATAAGGAAAAAGAAAAGGAAAGGTAACAATAGAACAAATAATAATTCCCGTTTGGTTTTTCTTATATATATTATATCCTAACAGATTTACCATCAGGCAAAAGAAAAAATGATATAGCGCTATAGGGACAACATAGAAAATGGCATATCCCGAACTATCTGTACGGAACATCCATAGGGAGAAGGCTACTAAAATAGCCAATAGTATAACCATTGCGATGGTCATAACTCTTAAAAAAGGAGGCTTTTTCATAGGATTATATTTTATAGTCTATAATTATTTCATTTAAGATTTGTACAAAAGAGTACTTTTTCTTATGCCGCTGCTTCAATTTTTCTATTAATTTTCTTATTTTTTCTTTCTCTTCAGGTGCATCCTTTATCATTTTACAAATAAACGAAGCTACTTTTTCATATTCAGAACGATAATAGGCATTTTCTGCATAAGCAACCACATCTTTATAAAGTTTGTCCATGATTTCAGTATCATGATTTTTCTTCAGATAATATAGATAATTTAGGATCGTAGGTATATCCGTATTTTTTACCTTTTCCCATAGAATTTCGTACATATCTTCTTTTTGGTAGATAAGAAAAAGAATAGGAGATACGACAGTAATATCCTTATAAGCACTCAATCTCTTCTTTTTCTCATTATAGTAGGTTTCTTATTTCTTTATTTCTTCACCTATTACCTTTTTCCATTCTTCAGCGGTATAAGTGCTTTTCCAATTATCATAGTATTGGCTATCTCCATCTCCATAAAAAGCAAATTTCTTGTAATATTTCCGCATAGTATCAAAGTCTCCTTCCTCTTTAGCTATCTGTAATAGCAATTCTTCCCATTCTCTGACAATATTTTCTGTTCCATATCTCTGTTTTAGTTCTGTAATCCCTTCTTTTAGACATGTTTTTGCAGCTTTATAATCCTTTTTATCTATAAGCATATCTACTTTCATCCTTCTAAAGAAAGGATGTGCTATATTTTTATCTATGATTTTATCTGCTTCTTTTTGTTTTCCTAATTTTGATAACAATTTTATCTTTTCAATCGTATAAAATCTCCTTATATTACCTGATATTCTATTTTTATCAAGTAATTTATCTATTGCTTGTAAATAATCTTCCTCTTTTTGTAATGTAATACTAAGTTTCCTACCTGCTTGAGGAAGTTTGTTATCATAATAATCTTCATAAAGTTCTGCATTTTTAATCATCTGCTCTAAGAGAAAAGAAAATAGTACCTCTTTTAGGCTTAGTGGTACTCTTTCATCCTCTGCTAAGAAGATAATAACGTCTAGTACCTTATTAGTATTACTGATAAAGGTATTAATTAGATAGCTTGACTTAACGATTATCTCATGTAACTTGACAAAAAGACATTTAGCGAATATAAAAGCATCACGATAGTTACTATTTCCTATATAGGTATTAATAGTTTTAAGGTGTTTCTTAATTTCTTTGTTCAGGTCTGGTAGATTTTGAGGCTCACCACCACGATAGCGAGGCTTGATGGTTTGGTCTATAATCTCTGTTATCTTCTTTTCAAAATCGTTATTCTCATTTTTATCTATAAAATAAAGTTCAAAATCACTTTTGAAAACCTTATTCTTAGTCATATAAGTTTTGATAAATTCCTCCAGCTCTGTACGGGATATTTTTTCCAATAAACTCTTAAGGCTATCTCTCTTACTTTTAGTTCCTTGTTTTCCTTTGGCTGCTTCTTGTTGTTTTTTAGCCTCTATAGCCAAGAAAACAGCTACCATATGCGAGCAAACACCTTTTTTCTTATGCTCACAAGAGCAAGAAGTCTCCCTGATGGTATTCTTATGCAGTAGTATTTCCACTTCATAAGTAGTAGCTCCCTCTACCGAGGCGACCCATAGGCCGTCCTCTAGTTCCTCTAAGGAAGATACTTTACCTTGTTCAAAGGCTTCTTCGCCTTGTTTTACCAAGATTTTATCTACAAACTTATCAAAATTCTGAATAGTCATGGTTTTTTTGCTCTTTTATGAGGATTATTTTATAATATAAGTACCCACAGGGGTATATAGTAAATGATATTTCAGGTTTTTATTACTATATAAATAGATATATTTACACATTTCAAGAGGCTCTGTGCCATTTTCCCAATAGTAAGTAGGGAACTTTACACTTCTTCCATGATAAACAAAGGATAAGAGCAATTTACTCGGCAAAGATAGTGAAAACATTTGTTAATTATTAATTGTTAATTGTTAATTATTACACCCGCATTTTATTGATATTGTTATCATCAAAATTTACTTTTACCTATCATATAAACTCATTGACAATCAATATTTTAAAAATATATTTTAGTGCTTATTTGTTATTTAAAAGTACTTGCGAAATTGGAATGAATAATTAATGTTTAAAATATTTTATTTTCTCAGATAAACGAAGTATATTTGCACTCTGATTAAAAACAGCCAACAATGATTAGGAAAATCTTATTTTTTCTTCTTTTAAGTGTAGGTTTCTCCCTTTCACTTTCTGCACAAGTACAGAATCTTAACTTAGAGCAACTTGCCTATATCAATGTAGATCAACTCTCTGACGAACAAATTCAATCCTTCTGGGAAAAAGCACAAGCACAAGGCTACTCCATCACTGACTTAGAGACTGCTGCTCGTGTAAAAGGCGTGCCTGTCTCTCAGATTACTAAGCTCAGACAACGTATCATGACCCTTTCTACTACTGCCAAAAGGAAAACAACTACCCCAAGTAGTAAGCCTACCTCTTCTGAGCAAGAAGTATTTGGCCGTACAGGAAAAGAAAGAGATTCTATCATGGTTATGAAAAAAAGTAGAGTTTTTGGCTACGATTTCTTCCAAAATCCTAAAATCTCCTTTACCCCAACGATCAATGTACCTACCCCTGAGAGTTACATCATCAATACAGGAGACGAACTCTTGGTAGAGGTATGGGGCGCTGCCGAAAGTAGCACTACCCAAAAGGTAGATAATCAAGGTAATATCATTCTCCCTATGGCTGGAAAGGTACATGTAGGAGGCCTCAACTTTGTAGAAGCTAAAGCACGTATCAATACCGCTTTACGTAAGATATATGCAGGTATCTCCGCTCCTGAAGGCAGTTACGCTAAGGTATATACAGGTGTTTCCATTGCCAATATCCGTACCGTAAAAGTCAATATCATAGGAGAAGTAGAAGCCCCTGGCACTTACTCTCTTAGTGCCCTTTCTACAGTAGTCAATGCCCTCTATGCCAGTGGAGGCCCTACTGAAAATGGTTCTTTTAGAAATATACAAGTGGTTCGTGGAGGAAAAACCATCGCCCACTTAGATATTTACAACTTCTTACTCAAGGGTTCCCAAGAAGGGAATATCAACCTCAATGACCAAGATGTCATCATTGTGCCTCCTTATAAAAACCAAGTAGAGGTAATCGGCTTTGTCAAAAGAGAAGGTATCTATGAAGTCAAAGATGGTGAGAAACTCTCTGCTTTAGAGGATTATTTTGGAGGATTCAAATCCAATGCCTACAAAGATGTAATGGTAGTAGAGCGTATCATAGGTGCCAAGCGCGAAGTAAAGGAAGTCCCCTATAATGAAGCCAGCAAATTTACTATGCAAGCAGGTGACAAACTCCTAGTACATAAGCTTTCCGATGTATATCACAACCGAATCAGTATTACAGGGGCGGTATATCAACCAGGCAACTATGCTTACTCAGAAGGTATGACCGTCTTAGACCTTATACAAAAAGCTGCAGGTGTAAGGGAAGAAGCTTATCTGAATCGTGCTATTCTCTTCCGCTCTATAGACCATGTAGATAAGCAAAGTCTTAATTTTTCTCTCAAAGATCTCTTAGAAAAGAAACAAAGTATTGCCCTACAACCCAATGACAGTCTGCATATATATGGCAGAGATAGTCTCATCGCCAAGCCTATGGTACGTATAGAAGGGGCTGTGCGCAAACCACAGAAGTTTGCCTATGCCAAGGGACTACTCCCTGTCGACCTTATCATCATGGCTGGCGGCTTTATAGAAGGCGCTGACCAAACACAAGTGGAGGTAGCCCGCCAACTGAATGATGCCAATTTCAAGACCATCAGCAAAGTATATACTGTATCCCTCTCTAAAGAAGGAGGGGAAAGTATGGCCTTAGAACCCAATGATATAGTAACCGTCCGCTATCAAAAGGGCTATATACCCCAACAAGTGGTTAAGATAGAGGGAGAAGTCTCTTTCCCTGGTTTTTATACTATTCTTACTAAAGAAGAGCGTATCTCAAGCCTTATAGAGCGCTCTGGTGGATTGGCTCCTTATGCCTATGTGGAAGGTGCCACGTTAGTAAGAAGGAAAGATAAAGACGAAAAAGATCAAAAAGCCCAAGAAAAACAACTTAAGAAACTTAAAAAGACGGACAAGGATCTCACTCTTATTGAAACTAAAGAGGAAGAAAATACCTCTGAAGTATCTGAATACCGTGTAGGTATCAATCTTAAAAAAATCATGGAGAATAAGAACTCCTATCAAGATCTTATCCTAAAAGACGGGGATGTACTTATTGTTCCTTCTGAAAAGCAAACCGTTGAGGTAAAGGGATTGGTGCTTGCTCCCTCCTTAGTGCGTTACGAAAAAGGAAAATCTACTAGATCTTATATCAATAGTGCAGGAGGATTCTCCGACAATGCTCAGAAAAAATCAGTCTATGTAGTATATGCCAATGGAGATGTAAAAGGCACCAACCGCTTCCTTTTCTTTAGAAGCTACCCTAAAGTAACCCCTGGAGCATTGGTGATTGTTCCTGAAAAACCAGAGAAAAAACCAGTCTCTACAGCTGAAACAGTTAGTATAATGACCGCAATAACTACCTTAGCTATACTTATTTACAACGCTTTCAAATAATAGAAATATGAAACAAGAGATACAAAAAGATGATGAGATAGATTTGCTTGCCCTATTGCTAAAAATATGGAATGGAAAGAAAACTATTTTAAAATATTTTATCATATTCCTACTTATAGGTATTTTTATTGCTATTCTTTCTAAAAAGGAATATACTGCTACCTCCATTGTTCTAGCTCAAGATAGCGGATCTTCTGGAGGAGGCTTATCAGGCTTGGCTTCCTTAGCTGGTATTAGTCTGGGTTCTTCCTCTGGAGATCTGATTTCTCCTAAGCTCTATACAAGTATTGCTAAAAGTATCCCTTTTCAAAAGAAAATGGTACAAGTTACTATCCAAACTCCCAAAGACAATGCTCCTATCACTTATAAGGAATATTGTCATAAGTACCAAAAAACTAATATTTTGGATATAGTAAAGAGATATACTATTGGCTTACCAGGAGTTATCATAGGTACCTTTTCTTCCAAAGATGAAATAGTATCTGCTCCTATAGAAACTACTGAAAATTCCTTGGAAGTATATAATATTACTCCTGAAGAAAGAGATTTGTTTTCCTTATTAAATAGTCAATTCCAAATTACTAATAACGAGAAAGACAATACTATTTCTTTCTCTTTCTCCATGGGTGATCCTGTAGCTGCTGCTCAGATGCTAAGTCAGGCTAAAAAAACACTACAAGAGACTATCATAGAGTTCAAAACTCGTAAGGCTAAAAGCCAATTGGAGTTTATAGAAAAACAGTATGAAGAGGCCGAAAAGAACTTTAAGGAAAAACAAATGAGATTGGCAGCTTTCCAAGATAGTAATAGAGGTCTTATCACTGCGGTACCTATGACCCGCCAAACACAATTACAAGCCGAATATAGTTTGGCCAATAATGTATATATAGAACTGGCCAAGCAGCTTGAAAACCAAAAAATCAAACTACAAGAGGACACCCCAGCTTTTATTGACATAGAACCTGTCAGTATTCCCTTAGAAAAATCAAAACCTAAAAGAGGCATGATTATTGCCATTTGGGGATTTTTGGGTGTCGCTGTAGGAATTGGCATTATTTTTGGTAGAGACTTCATCAAGAGTATAAAAAATAAATCTACTTCTGAGGGAGATATATAAATAGTATCTTTAAAATATTGATTATTATGGGTTTAAATAAAAATTCTGTTTTAGGATATGCTACCTTGATTATGATCCTCTTTGGATTAATACTCATAGGGCTGGGTATCTTCCGTTATGAAGATGTAGCTGGCTGGGGATTTGCTGCCACTGGGGTGGGATTCCTGGCTATTGCTTGGGTGTTTGATGCACTAAAAGGCAGAGTATAAAACAACTTAACTATAAAATAATGAACGAATTTCAACCTATACCTAAGGCTTATGTTTGTAACCCTTTACATCATAAGACTTATCTTATAAATGGAGAACTCAGAGAGTGGAAAGGAGCCTGTGATGAGGTGTATTCCACCATTTCCTCCACAGAACAATATGCTCCTACCTTGGTAGGAAGTGTTCCTCACTTGACTGAAAAAGAAGCCCTTGAAGCCCTTGAAGCAGCAGCAAATGCCTATGGAAAGGGCAATGGTCTATGGGCTACCATGCGTGTAAAAGATCGTGTAGAGATCTTGGAACGCTTTACCAAAGAGATCCAGCACAAGCGTGATGAGGTGGTACACCTGATGATGTGGGAGATTGGTAAAACAATTCTTGAATGCCAAAAAGAGTTTGACCGCACTATAGAATACTTATACAATACCTTGGAGGAGTATAAGAAATTAGATCGTGATAGTGCCAATTTCCAAAAAAAAGATGGTATCTATGCTCATATTCGTCGTGGCCCTTTAGGAATTGTCCTTTGTTTGGGGCCTTATAACTACCCTCTTAATGAATCATTTGCGCTGCTGATTCCTGCACTGCTGATGGGAAATACGGTTATCTACAAACCCCCAAAATATGGCGTATTGCTTATTACCCCTCTATTGGAAGCCTTTAGAGATTGTTTCCCAAAGGGAGTTATCAATATTGTTTTTGGGCGCGGTAGAGAAATAGCCTCTCCTATTATGGAAACTGGCCGCATAGATGTTTTAGCACTTATAGGTAATAGTCGCTCGGCTATAGCCCTACAAGACAAACACCCTCACAAGAATCGTTTGCGCTTGGTACTAGGCTTGGAAGCTAAAAATCCTGCCATTGTCCTACCCGATGCAGATATAGATCTTGCTGTAAAAGAATGTGTGGCAGGAGCGCTTACCTTCAATGGGCAACGTTGTACCGCCTTGAAAATACTCTATGTACATGAGGATGTAAAAGAGGCTTTCTTGTCCAAATTCACTGAGGAGGTAGACAAACTCCCCTTTGGAAACCCTTGGGAGGTGAACGTAAAACTCACTCCCCTACCCGAGCCTGATAAACCACAATATATCCAAGACCTTATAGATGATGCCCTAGAGAAAGGAGCTAAGATTCTCAACAAGAAAGGTGGTGAGCGTTGTGAGAACTTTATCTTCCCTGCGGTACTTGCTCCTGTGAGCCCTGATATGCGTGTCTATCAGGAAGAACAATTTGGCCCTGTGGTACCTGTACGTTTCTTTACTGATAGCGACCAAGTAAGAGAAGAGATTGCCGACTCTCACTATGGCCAACAGGTGAGTATCTTTGGACATGATGTCTATACATTGGCACCACTGATCGATGCTATGGTAAACCTTGTATGCAGGGTGAACCTCAACAGCTTATGTCAGCGAGGTCCCGATGTTTTTCCTTTCACAGGTCGCAAGGATTCGGCTGTGGGTACTCTTAGTGTGTATGATGCACTTCGCTCGTTCTCTATACGTACTTTTGTAGCTTCTAAGGATAATCCATATAATAATGAAATCCTTGAAAACTTACTAAAAACAGAAACGTCCAACTTCATCAATACTACTTATATACTATAGGATTTTAATTTTTTAATATATATCATATGAAACTATTTGTCATCGTATTGATTATCTTAGGCCTATGTGTTGTAGGCATGGCAATAAAAATATGGGGCAAAAAAGGAGGTCGATTCTCCGGTACTTGTGCCAGCCAAAGTCCTTATTTGAACCCTGAAGGGACGCCTTGCAGTTTTTGTGGAAAGCTCCCCGATGAGGCGGAATGTAAAAAATAATATTCAACAAGTCAGTTATCCTAAGGGGTAACTGGCTTTTTTGTATATCAGATGAAGCCTACTCCCTTTAATTTTCCCTTGTGTATCCTTCTTTTGGGTATGATCCTTGGTATTATAGGACAAGACTTACTCAATAAGATAGGAATAGCCATGAGCCTGCTGCTCAGCGGAATAGCAGTAGGGGGTATTTATTACTGCCATTTTAGACTAAAAAAGTTCCTAAAAGAGACCGTATTTTTAGCAGGAATGAGCTTGGGTATTTTGGCCTACAATATACATTATGAACCCAACGATAGCAAGCATTACCTACATAAGCTCTCCCCTGAGAAAGCATATAGCCTTGTGGGAAGGATAGAACACATCAAGAATAGGCAGGTGATCGTTGCGCTACAACCTACAGAAACGGCAAATTATAGAGGGAAACTCGTACTTTACCTAAAGGATACCCTAAGGGAAAATGCTTTAGGACAAGCAATTCTCTTTCATAGTAAGCTCTCCCCTATTGCTGCTGCTCAAAATCCCTATCAGTTTGATTACAAACGCTATATGGAACATCAAGGGATCTATTGGCAGGGCTACCCTACCTGCTATGAAATCAAGGATGCTCCTTCCTTTTCTCCCTTTATAAAAGCCAAACAGCTACAAGGCTACTTGGCAGCTACCCTCTCCCACTATACATTCTCTAAAGAGACTGTGGGGGTACTCAAAGCCTTAGTCTTGGGGGTTCGCTCGGATATTACTCCAGAGCTCTACCAACAATATATCAATGCGGGAGCTGTCCATATCTTAGCTATTTCAGGGCTTCACATAGGTATTATTACCTATTTACTAACGCTTTTTATCTCTTTAGTAGTACCTGCACATAGAAAAGGGGTAAAAATAGCACTTCTCTTAGTCTCTTTACTTACTTATGCGGCTATTACAGGATTTTCTGCTTCTGTTTTGAGAGCTGTAGTCATGTTTGGCGGCTATAGTATTGCTTATTTGGCAGAAAGTAGAAGAGCTCGCTATGATAGTCTGCTACTTTCGGCTTTTATACTACTGCTTTGCAAACCCACTTTTCTTTTTGAGGTAGGATTTCAGTTGAGTTATATGGCGGTACTCTCTATTGCTTTGTTTTTACCGCTAGGAGACAAGTATCGATTTGAAAATAGATTTCTTAACTTTTTTTGGGACATTATCAAGGTGAGTATCGCTGCACAGATAGGTGTATTACCACTCTCCTTGTACTACTTTCACCAATTTGCGGGATTGTTTCTAGTAACCAATGTACTTATTTTACCCCTCTTAGGAATTATCTTATCCGTAGGAATAGGCGTTGTCCTTTTGGCCAGTATACAGCTACTCCCCTATTGGCTTTTAGTCTGTTACGAGAAGGCTCTTTCGCTGATGAACCATATCATAGGCTATATAGCTTCGGTGGAACAGCTGGTTATTCGCGATGTGTATTTTGACACTATCTGCTTGTGCTTGTGTTACTTAGCTATTGTATGGGCTATCATATACCTAAGGGCTAGAAAGATAAAATTTGTCTATTTTTTCTTTCTAACGCTACTGTCTTTGCAGACCTATTTCTTTCATCTGAAATATGAAAGTGCAAAAAAGGAGCAACTTATTGTCTTTCACCAATATAAAAAGACTGTTATTGCTTTACAGCAGGGCAGAGAAGCTACTTTTTATCTTTCTGACACTTTGTCAGTACCTCAAACTCTTATTAAGAATTTCTGTACTCAACAACAAGTGTCAAACCTTCATTATAAGGCCTTAGAGAATATAGTCCCTTTTAAAGAAGATTTTCTCACCATCATTGATGATAAATTCTATTTGGATACCTCCTACCCGACTCATTACCTATTGCTGAGAAATAATCCTAAAATTCACTTAGAGAAATTTTTGAGTAATATCCGCCCTAAGATGCTCATTGCCGATGGTAGTAACTACCCTTTTATCATAGAAAAATGGAAATATACCTGTCAGAGACTGCAAATTCCCTTCTATGATACGAAAATAAAACCAATAATAGTGACGAGTGACGAGTGACGAGTGGTTAGTGGCTAGTGGTTAGTGATATTAATCATTAAATCTCTGATTTGCTGAAACTCTGCTAATACTTCCTCGAAGACCTCTTTGACGGTTTTTACCTCCTCTATCAGGCTGCTTACTTGGCCTATTTCTAATTCGCCTTCTTTAAGGTCTCCGTCATACATACCTAATTTGGTTCGTCCCTTACCTAATAACTGTTTGAGATTCTCTGGAGTGGCTTCTCTTTGCTGATAAAGAGCTTCTACCTGCTCGTAGAAAGGATTCTTTAGCAGACGTACGGGAGAGAGTTCCTTAAGAGTTAATACCGTGTCACCCTCCTTGGCTTTGAGTACCTCTTGTTTGAAAAGGGAATGTACAGAGGCCTCATCTGTGGCAATAAAGCGGCTACCCATTTGCACCCCTTCGGCACCGAGCGCCATAGTAGCATACATAGCGCTACCTGTGGCAATTCCTCCTGCTGCAATCACAGGAATAGTTACTTTCCGACATACCTCAGGCACTAATACCAAAGTGGTGGTCTCCTCTCGTCCGTTATGTCCGCCTGCTTCAAAGCCTTCAGCTACTACGGCATCTACCCCAGCTGCTTGAGCTTTGAGCGCAAACTTGCTGCTACTTACTACATGTACCACTTTTATTCCTTTCTCATGGAGCTTCTCTGTCCAAAGAGCTGGATTGCCTGCCGAAGTAAAAACTACAGAGACGCCTTCGTCCATAATGACCTCCATGGTTTGGGCACTATTGGCGTACATAATAGGCACATTTACCCCAAAAGGTTTGCTAGTATGTGCTTTACACTGCCTGATTTGAGTACGTAACTCCTCAGCTGACATAGAGCCAGAACCTAGCAGCCCCAATCCGCCTGCATTACTTACGGCTGTTACTAACTGCCATTGGCTCGCCCATATCATACCCCCTTGAATGATAGGATGTTCTATACCTAATAAAGTTGTTATTCTTGTTTTCAATTGTTAATTGTTAAATGTTAGAGTGTAAAAAAGTAGGAATAATTTCCTTTATCCCTACTTTTTCATTAGTTATTTAAGTTTCGCAAGCTCTGTAATCAACTGATTCTCAAAACATCCCCCCTACCCCCCCTCAAGGGGGGAGTTAGTAAGTAATAGAGGTTCAATAAGTTATAAAAGGGAAATTTTCTAATTTAATAAACAAATTAGACCATTTCAACGCCCTTAAAGACACATACTCCGCTCTCGCAACTCACATACTCTGCTCCAAGTATTCGCAGACTATCCTTTGGAGGGGGGTGGGGGGGAGGTTTTTACAAATAATTGTTTATCAGTTACTTGCAATTTTAATAGCAACCTAAAAACAACTTACGAAACTTAAATTAGTCATTATAAAATGTCCTTAATATGCTTTATACTATTGGCAATACTTTCTTTGGCTTCAGAAAAATCACCTTGTCCTATTTTCTTCATCACATTGGTAGCAAAACCTTTCATCTGGTCAAAAGTAATGTGAGGAGGCATGGCCAAGGTATCGCGATTGGTGTAGATATTGACCAAAGTAGGTCCCTCATGCTCAAAAGCAGCTTTTACAGTGGCTTCCAACTCTTCTGTTTTGTGTACCTCATAGCCCTTGATATTCATCAGGTCGGCTATTTTGTCAAAAGGAGGATTGACCATATTGGTCTGCCAATCTAGATAGCCAGATACTTCCATTTCAAGTTTGACCATGGCAAGCGAACGGTTATTAAATACAAATATCTTTACAGGGTACTGATATTGCATAAGGGTAGCCAAATCGCCCAAAAGCATAGAGAGTCCCCCGTCACCACACATAGCCACTACTTGTCTGCCTGGAGAGGCAGCCGCTGCTCCGATAGCCATAGGCAGTGCATTGGCCATAGAACCATGGTTGAAAGAACCTGTGAGGTAGCGCTTGCCTGTACCCTTGACAAAACGAGCTGCCCAAACCACATTCATACCTGTATCTACGGTGAAAATAGCGTCCTCAGCGGCATATTTGTCTAAAAGTTTAGCCGCATATTCGGGGTCTATCTGGTCTTCTTCGGTCTTTCTCTTGGTATAATCGTCCAAAGACTTCTCAAGTGATACATATTCCTTGTGGATATCCTTAAGGAAGCTATCATCGCTGCGTGGGGTAAGTTTAGGCAATAGCGCGGCAATGGTATCTTTTACATCGCCTGCAAAACCATAATCCACTTTGGCACGACGGCCGATAATATCAGGGCGCTGATCTATTTGGATGATGGTATTTTTCTTAGGCAAGAACTCGGCATAAGGGAAGTCAGTGCCTAGCATCACAAGTACATCGGACTCGGCACAAGCATCATAGCCAGAGCGATGTCCTAGGAGTCCGTTCATACCTGCTATATAGGGGCTATCGGTACGGTCAAAGAATATTTTCCCGCGGAAAGAAGTTACAATAGGTGCCTTGAGCGTCTCGGCTAGTTGTTCTACTTCACTTACAGCATATTGGCAGCCATGTCCGCAGTAAAGGGTTATTTTCTTGTGCTTGGTGTCGTTCAATACTGCGGCCAACTTATCTAGCTCGCTATCGGAAGGACGTACAACGGGTTTGGCCAAAAAGGTCTGAGTAGCGGTAGGCACTTCTTCCAAATCAGCTCCCGCCACATCGCCAGGTAAGCCCAATACAGCCACTCCTTTTTCGTTGATTGCCGTTTGTATAGCACGCTGCATCATGGTAGTAAACTGCTTAGGCGTGTTGGCCACATATACATATTTGCTACAATCTTGGAATAACAAAAAAGGATTTGTTTCTTGGAACCAGTGGGTACCAAACTTCTGTGTAGCACAAGTACTAGCTATAGCAATGACAGGGTTGCCTGCACGATTGGCATCATAGAGCCCATTGATAAGGTGTACATGTCCAGGGCCTGAGCTTCCCATACAACAGCCTATGCCATTGAGTTCGGCATCCATAGAGGCTGCATAAGCTGCTGATTCTTCGTGGCGTACATGTATCCACTCAAGACGACCATCGCGACGGATGGCATCATTTACAGGGTTAAGGCTATCTCCAGTAATGGCATAGACTCTTTTTACACCTGCTTGTACTAACATTTCGACCAATTGGTCAGATACATTTTTACTCATAATAGGTATTTTAATCTTTTTAATTTATGATCAATCATATTTAGAATATGAATAAATAAGATGAGAGGCTAATTCTTAATTTACTCTCTTTCAAGGGCTAATTGCCATTAGCCCCTACACCTGCTCATGCTAATTTTTCGCAAACGATTTCTGTTTGACTATAATTCATTTAAATCAGACGCAAAAGTACGTTTTTAATTTTTTACTTTTGTTTTTTTAAGAACAAATAACAGAACAGTGGCTGATCCCCCTAACCCCCGAAGGGGAGACTAATCCCCCTAACCCCCGAAGGGGGAACGAGTGATCCCCCTAGCCCCCGAAGGGAGGAAAGAGTAATCCCCCCAACCCCTGAAGGGGGAAAGAGTAATCCCCCCAACCCCTGAAGGGGGAAAGAGTAATCCCCCTAGCCCCCGAAGGGGGAAAGAGTAATCCCCCTAACCCCCGAAGGGGAGAGTAATCCCCCTAACCCCCGAAGGGGGAAAGAGAGGCGAGTACAATAGGATTAGTCACTTGTCACTTGTCGTTTATCACTATCTAAGTCCAAACATCTCCGCGACGCTGACCCTCTTGGGGGGCTGGCGACACTCTATGGAGCCAGTGAGGGCATCAGGGGCGTCGTCATGGGCGTTGGTACCTACGCGAAGGTAACCCGTGAGGTCACGAGCAAACTTCGGGAAGCGCTTTTTCCAATCCAGAGGCATTTTAATCAGCTTCTGCACTGAGGCCGAAGCGGCAAAAATCCTTGCGGTCTTGTTCTGATTCTGATGAAACGGATTAAAGCGCGTCAATCGGTTGCCTGTGTCCCATGAGCGTTGTTGCAGGTTGCTGACAAACAAATTTCCGCCGTTGTTGCTCTCGATATGACAGCGCTCCACTTGGTGTTGCTGCAACATATAAGTTAGGGTTGTTTCGGTAACCTCCATAGGGTCTTTCGTATAGAGCACATCTGTAATATAGTTGCCGTCCTCTGCCTCTTTGTAGAACAAAGCGCATAGATAATCCGCCCCACTATCGGCAGCATCTATGTACGCTACCGAGTAGGAACGAGAAGGCAAGTCGGTATAACAAGTAAATTCCTCATACATCAACCCTTGGGAGGGTTGCGGATTCTGTTGGTACAAACTCTCAAAGACCGTTGGGGAGCGACCCTTTATCTCCAAGAGTTTTTCCAAACTATGTCGTTCAGGCCATAAAGGTTCTCCCTCTGCTCTGGGGTCTTGTTCGCTTGGCGGCCTGTTCTGTATAGCGGGAAAACTAACGAGTAGCCAACCTTGTGGGTTTTCAATAGGGTCATATACGCCCTCTTGTTCGAGCAAGCGTCCAGCCAAGTCCTCCATGTGCCAGCGCGTAAAGACCAATAGTTGCTGGCTATCGTTGTGCAAACGTGTAGAGGCTACCGTATCGTACCAGTCGGCCACGTTCTGCCTGATGACTGGCGACCAAGCTGAGGAAGCATCTTTGTACAAGTCGTCCATGATGAGCATATCCACAGGTTCGCCAGTTAGGGAACCTCCTACACCTATCGTTTTAAAGCTGCCTTGATAGCCTACGATCTCGCACTCATCGGAGTTGCGAGCATAGTTGCGACTTCTTCTTCCTTGTTCTTGGTAGCTTGCCTGACCCGCGAGGAGCGTTTGTGGAAACAGCTCATAGTAGCGGTCATCGTCCATGATACGTTGCAATTCCCTATTAAATTTGCGCGCTTTGATAGCATTGTAAGAGACAATAGCGATACGTTTGTCTGGATTTTGTCCTAAGACGAAAGCTGGTAGGCGGCGGGTCGCTCCTTCGCTCTTACCATGTTGGGGTGGCATGGTGATCATCAGCTTTTTGATTTCTCCCATAGCAAAGCGTGTTAGCACCTCGTAATAGGCAAAGTGGAAAGGGGCGGGAGCAAAAGAAGGGAGTGTATGGCGGGTGAAGGAGAGGAGGTTGGTGTGAGGGCAAGATATAAGTGCTGTAGGGCTAAATGGTAATTCGCCCTCGTTATCGTTATCTTCATCGTCATCGTAATTGTCCTCATCGTTGTTATCCGTATTGTATTGGGCGAATTGGGGTTGGGTGAATGAATCATCTATTCCGCTCTCGCGGACTTTGCTCCTACAAGTAGGTGTTAAGCATTCGGGCGTTGTTTGGATAGGCTTTGCCCGCTTTTCACTTCTCTCTATTCGCTTTTCACTTCCCATAGCCCATCCTTCCAAACGCATAATGATACGGATAGCGGCAATACTGTTGTTGATGGTAGGGACAACCGTCTCTCCATTGTTATCTAAAGGCTCACGACGAGCGTATGTCCAAAGTATTTCTAAGGCCTCTTCCATAATGATTAATGATTAATGATTTAAGTTTCGCAAGTTCTGTAACTTATTGATATTCAAAACCTCCCCCTACCCC
>CAURXJ010000036.1:0-15613 GCA_963528845.1 uncultured Capnocytophaga sp.
TACTAAATCGTTACCTACTCTTATTGTAATTCCTGTATCTTCTTTATTTTGAATATATTATAAAAGTAGTTTCAATTTTTAATAAAAAATCCGTACCTTTGCAGCACTTATCTAAACTAAATTCATTATGATTAAGAGATTTCCCCTCCTACTCTTACTTTCCCTAAGTTTGTTTTCTTGTAGTAAAGAGCAATTAGAGGAGCGTATAGAAGAAGCTGCCAAAAAGGCAGAAGCTACAGACCCTTTATATAGAACAAAAGACTTCGTATGGAAAGGTCTCAATGAGTACTACCTATGGCAGGAACAGGTTCCTGACCTATCTGATACACGTTTTGAGAAATCAGTCTCCTATACCAACGCTACTAGTAGCAATTATGTAAGCTACCTAAGTCAGTTTTCTTCTCCTAAAACCCTTTTTGATCACTTAATATACCGAAAAAAAGAGACTAATGGAGACAGGTTCAGTTTTATTGTAGAAAATATAGATGAGTTAGAAAACTACTTTCAGGGTATCTCCCTAAGTACAGGTATGGATTATGCCTTAGCTCAATCAGATAATAATGGAAATGTTATTGGTTTTGTACGCTATGTCCTACCCAACTCCGATGCTGAAAAGCAAGGAGTAAAGCGAGGAGATCTCTTTTTCTCAGTGAACGGTGAGCGGCTCAACATGAGTAACTATAAGCAATTGCTCTTTAACCAAAAACCCACCCTGATCTTTGGTTTCTGCAAGGTTGTTAAAAAACAATTCGTTCTTACTGAAAGTAAAACCCTTTCCCAGCTTACACTTCAGGAAAACCCTGTTTTCCTACACAAGACATTTAGCATCAATGGTAATAAGATTGGCTATCTCGTCTATAACTCCTTTGTCAGTAAGTATGACAAGGAACTTAATGAGGCCTTTGCTCATTTTAAGACTGACGGAATTACGGACTTAGTGCTAGACTTGCGTTACAATAGTGGTGGTAGCTTGCGGACGGCTGTCTATTTGGCCAGTATGATCAAGGGAACCGATACTGATAAGGTGTTTGCAAAACAGGTATCTAACGCCAAAAAGGCCAATTATTGGAAGCGAGACTATAAGTTCGAGAACAATATATCAGGTACCTCTATCCATAGTCTGAACCTACCTAAGGTATATATACTCACCTCCAAGCGTACCGCTTCTGCTTCGGAGCTGGTTATCAATGGGCTGAAACCTTACCTGACAGTCATTCAGATAGGAGATATTACCGTTGGGAAAAACCTCGCTTCTATCACCCTCAAGGACAAGACCAAAGGCAGCAAATGGGCTATGCAACCCATTGTGCTCCGTTTGGAAAATGCTATTGGCTTCGGAGATTATACCACAGGCTTAGTACCTGATTTTAAAATTAAAGAAAATATCTATAACTTAGGAGCCTTAGGTGATGAAAATGAACTCCTTTTAGCCAAGGCTATAGAGTTGATCACTGGCATACCTCAGCAGAGCGCCTCCTTAAGGGAGATGGATTCGAGGTATATCTCCCATGGGCCTTCCTTGGAAGAGTTTGACCACTGCCATAGCCAATCCCCTACCAATAACCGTATGTATATAGATAATCCTACTGAATAATGAATACAGTAATTCCTTGGCAGACAGCCAAACAATACGAAGATATTACCTACAAGAAGTGTAATGGGGTCGCTCGTATTGCCTTCAACCGACCAGAGGTGAGAAATGCTTTCCGCCCTCGTACTACCTCAGAACTTATTGATGCACTGCGCGATGCTACCGAAGACACCTCTATCGGTTGCGTCCTCATCTCTGCTGAAGGCCCCTCGCCCAAGGATGGGGTATGGTCATTCTGTAGTGGAGGTGACCAGCGCGTACGTGGCAAGCAGGGGTATGTAGGTGATGATGGTGCTCATAGGCTCAATATACTAGAAGCCCAACGCCTGATCCGCTTTATGCCCAAGGTTGTCATCGCCGTAGTACCTGGCTGGGCAGTAGGGGGAGGCCATAGCTTACATGTGGTATGCGACATGACCTTAGCCAGCCGAGAACATGCCATCTTTAAGCAAACCGATACCGATGTAGCCAGCTTTGATGCAGGTTATGGTTCTGCCTATCTGGCCAAAATGGTAGGACAGAAAAAAGCGCGCGAAATCTTCTTCTTGGGGCGCAACTACTCCGCTCAAGAGGCTTTTGAGATGGGTATGGTCAATGCCGTAATCCCTCACGATGAGCTAGAAAGCACCGCTTATGAGTGGGCACAAGAGATCTTGCGTAAGTCCCCTACGGCTATCAAAATGGCCAAATACGCCATGAACCTTACTGACGATGGTATGATAGGCCAGCAGATCTTCGCAGGTGAAGCCACTCGCCTGGCTTATATGACCGACGAAGCCAAGGAAGGACGCGATGCCTTCCTTGAGAAACGCAAGCCTAATTTTGAGAAAAAGTGGATTCCTAATTAGGATTCTTCCTCTATTTCCACCTCTGGATATAAAAAATTGTTGTAAGGGAAACGCGTAATGTGTATTTCCCTTACTTTTTTATATACTTTCTCTCTGAATTCCTGTATATTTTCCTTATTCACCGCTGAAATAAAGATAGCATCTCCATTCATACGGTTCATCCATGTTTGTTTCCACTCCTCAAGGGTAAAGTGTCGGGAGGTCTTCTCGGTCATCAGGTCATCTTGGTCTATGGTTTGGTGAGTATAAGCATCTATTTTGTTGAAGACCATGATAGTAGGCTTATTGATACTTTGTATTTCGCCCAATATCTGATTGACCGATGCGATATGCTCTTCAAAATTGGGGTGAGAAATATCCACCACATGTAGCAGCAAGTCGGCATCCCTGACTTCGTCCAAGGTACTCTTGAACGATTCTATAAGCTGGGTAGGGAGCTTTCGGATAAAGCCTACTGTATCACTTAGCAAAAAGGGCAGATTGCCAATAACCACCTTACGCACGGTAGTGTCCAAGGTCGCAAAGAGCTTGTTCTCAGCAAATACCTCACTCTTGCTGATAAGGTTCATCAGGGTAGATTTCCCCACATTGGTATAACCAATAAGAGCCACTCTCACCAAGGCACCTCGATTGCTACGCTGGGTAGCCATTTGCCTATCTATGGTTTCTAACTTCTTCTTGAGCAGGGCAATACGATCACGGACGATACGTCGGTCTGTCTCTATCTCCGTCTCCCCAGGGCCACGCATCCCAATACCCCCACGCTGGCGCTCTAAGTGTGTCCAAAGTCCTGTAAGGCGCGGCAAAAGGTACTGATACTGCGCCAGTTCCACCTGTGTACGGGCATAGCTTGTTTGGGCACGCTGGGCAAAGATGTCCAAGATGAGCGTTGTCCTATCCAATATTTTGATTCTTAGGATTTTTTCTATATTGTTCTGCTGGGCGGGTGTCAGCTCGTCATCAAAGATAACGGTACCTATTTCGTTTTCTTCTACGAACTGGGTGAGTTCCTCCATCTTACCTGTGCCGATAAAGGTTTTAGGGTTGGGGGTATCAAGGCGCTGGGTAAAGCGCTTAATCACCTCTCCACCGGCCGTATAGGTCAGAAACTCCAGTTCGTCCAAATATTCGTGGGCTTTTTCTTCGTTTTGAGTAGCGGTAATCACGCCCACTAGTACCACTTTTTCATAGTCTAAATTTTTCTTTTCAAGCATGTTGAAAGTTTTGAGTTGTAGGGGCGAATAGCAATTCGCCCTTATAATAATATAAAAATCGTCGGTTGTTTGTCCAATTGCAGCCCTTTGCGTTTATGCCGCCACTCCCCTACGGTATAGGTATGTATGGATTCTCCTGCGAGGGTTACATTGGTAGCCACACATAGGGAGGTCTGTGGGGAGAGCAGCTGTAACATCTCATCCAAGAGTGCCTCATTGCGGTAAGGTGTCTCTATAAAAAGCTGGGACTGTCGCTCTTCTTTTGCTCTTTTCTCAAAGCGCTTAAGGGCGGCCTTACGCTCCCCCTTATCTATAGGCAGATAACCATTGAAGGCAAAAGACTGCCCATTCATACCGCTGGCCATAAGGGATAGCAGCAAGGAGGATGGCCCTACCAAGGGCACCACACGTATGCCCTTGTGGTGTGCCAAGCGCACAATGTCGCTGCCTGGGTCGGCTATGGCAGGACAACCCGCATCGGAGATAATTCCCATGGGATAGCCTGAAAGACAAGGGGATAGAAACTGCTGCTTATCCTCCTCCAGTGTATACTTGTTCAGTACGAAAAGCTCCAATTCCCCTTGGGGGTGTTCGGGAGCGATCTGCTTGATAAAGTGTCGTGCATTCTTAGCATTCTCCACTATAAAGTGCTTGCAGTGTAGCACCACCTCCCGTACACGAGGGGGCAAGACCTCAGAGACCTCACTCTCTCCTAATAGGTTGGGTATCAAGTACAAATTTCCTATCTCCTGCATAACTAATGTATTTCTATTTTCTCTCCCAAGAACTTGGGTTTCACCCCAAAAGTCAAGTCCCAAAAGACTTTCACTCGGGCAAAGTATTCTCTGACGCTGGTTTTAAAGCCTGTGTACTTATCTACATCTTTGGCACAAAAGCCAATGGCATCTATACCATACTTTTGAGCTAAGTAAATCGCCCGCTGGTCGTGAAAGGCTTGGGAGACGACCGTTAGCTGGGTAAGGGAAAATATCTCTTTGGCTCTTACGACCGAATCCAAGGTACGGAAACCCGCATAATCCAAGTAGATTTTCTCTGAAGGCACGCCTTGGGCTACCAAGGCCTCTTTCATATCGGTAGGTTCATCATACCCTTGGCGGCTATTATCCCCGCTGATAAGGATATAATCCACCTTCTGCGCCTTGAAAAGAGCCGCTGCTGCCTCCACCCTATACCGGAAATAGAGGTTAGGCTGTCCATTCTTAAGGGTCTTTCCTGTGCCCAGTAGCAGGGCTACCTTGCGCTTAGGAATACTATCAAGCTCCGTATAGAGCTTATCGGTTGTAGCCTTGCGTATGGTGCTGTCAGCATTGTGAATCACCACCACGCCCATCAGCAGGAGAAAAAGTAGGAAGAACATACTTTTTACAAAAAACTGTCTGGAAATACCTATTTTTCTTGCCATTGCTTTTGCGATTACTGTTACAGCAGGCAAAGTTACTACTATTTGTAGTTTTATCAAAAAATATATTCAAAAAATATGTGCTATTTCCTTTTTTTTTAGTATATTTGCTATCCGAAAACGAATGCATTTTTACAATGAAAGTATCAGTAGAACTTACCCTTAGTCCGCTCCAAGACGAGTTTGAAGCACCTATTATTCACTTTATTAAGAAGCTCCGCTCCTCTGGGCTTATCGTATATGAGAACCCACTAAGCACTCAGATATATGGCGAATACGACCGTGTTATGGAAGTACTTACCAATGAAGTGAGAGAGGTCTTTGAACTATTAGAAAAAGGACTTATTTACATAAAAATAGTAAAATCCGACCGACACGATTATGAACCACATTTTTGAGTGGATCTTTTCCCAGTATAAGGATACGCCTATACACTTGTTAACCATAGAACTATTAGGGGTATTCTTCGGCCTTCTGAGTGTGCTCTTTTCCAAGAAAAGGAATATATGGGTGTATCCCACGGGCATCATCAGTACGGTGCTCTTTGTCTACCTGCTGTGGGTAGGTAGGCTCTTTGGTGATATGCTTATCAATGCCTACTATACCATAATGAGTGTGTATGGCTGGGTATTGTGGGCTAAGCACAGCCAGGATAGCGTACATGTGGAAATCTCCCAGATGAGTGCTTCCGATACCAAAAACACCCTATGGCTGGCGCTGCTAAGTTGGCTTTTTGTAATGTTTGTCTATTACTTTAAGCCCTATATCAACAATGATTTCTCTATGGAGGGAATCACTTTGGGATTAGCACATTTCATATGGACGGACTGGGTAGATGCCACTACCACCGCCATTTTCTTGGTCGGTATGTGGCTTATGGCAAGGCGTAAGATAGAGAATTGGCTTTTTTGGATTGTGGGTGATGCCATTTCTATCCCCTTATACACCTACAAAGGTTTCCTATTTACCGCCTTACAATATGCCATCTTTACTCTTATTGCTGTTTTAGCTTATATAGAATGGAAAAAGATCTTATACAACAGCCGAGCCTCTGCAAGCGTATCGCCTTTGTAGGGCCTGAATCCACGGGAAAGAGTACTCTTAGCGAGCTGATGGCTTCCCTATACCACACCCAGTGGGTTAAGGAGTATATGCGCCTTTACCTACAAGAGAAGTGGGACAAGCAGCATGCTGTATGTACTTGGGAGGACTTGCTACCTATTGCCAAAGGGCAAATCCGCTTGGAGAATGAGGCGCTTTCTAAGGCCATAGGGTATCTCTTTTGTGATACCTGCCTTTTGGAGCTGGTCATTTACTCCTATATATATTATGGGAAGTGTGATCCTGTGATAGAGCATCAGGCACTAAATCACAAGTACGAACACATCTTCCTGACTTATATAGATACCCCTTGGGTTGCTGATGATCTAAGGGATAAACCTGAGGAACGGGCTGAGATCTTTACCTTTTTCAAGGACTTTTTAGAGAAAAAATCCATTCCTTTTCACTTGTTGAAAGGAAATATAGACGATAGAGTTGAACAAATTAACCAAAAGCTAACACGATGAAAGAATTAACCGAGTACGACCAACTTCTCTTAGGAGAAAAAGGTATCAAAGTCAGCAAGTTACAAGAACAAGTGGCCATTTTCCTCGCAGGTGTCCCTCCTGTGAACTTAGTAGCTCCTGCCCATGTGGGTAGCGGTATCCTCTCTTTCTCTAGAGAAGATGCCATTCAGTATGTGGCCACCTACCAGAAGAAGAAAAACAGCTTGGACATTCTCAAGTTTGTCCCTGCCTCTGGTTCCGCTACACGTATGTTCCAGTTCCTTTCGGCCTTTGAGAGTGATTTTGATCCTAAAAAACAAACCTTTGATGAGTATATCAAGGAAAGTGGCAATGCCAATGCGGAAATTTTCTTCCAATACCTCCCTCAATTTGCTTTCTATGACGCTTTGCAATTGTATATAGAGCAGCATAAGGCCTTCGATGGTCTCAATGAAGACGAAAAAAAGCTCCGTATTGCCCATATCCTACTCAAGGAGGAGCCTTTTAACTACAAAAACAAACCCAAAGGGCTTTTCCCCTTCCACAAATATGGCGAAAAGGTAGTTACCGCCTTTGAAGAACACTTCAGAGAGGCTTTCCTCTATGCCGCTCAGGGGGATGTTGTCAATATTCACTTTACCATTGGTAAGGAATATAGCACCCTTTTCCTAAACCAATTGGCCGAGATACGCCCCAACTTGGAAAAGCAATATGGGGTACACTTCGAGGTGAGTTTCTCTCACCAAAGTGAAAGTACCGATACGGTGGCACTGACCCTTGACAATGAGTTCTTCCGCGATGAGAAAAACCAACTGCTTTTCCGCCCTGCCGGACATGGTGCCTTGCTTAAAAACCTCAACGAACTGAATGCCGACATTATCTTTATCAAAAACATAGATAATGTAGTGGTAGAATCCTACGCCGATGAGGCTATTTTCTACAAAGAGGTCTTGGCTGGAAAACTGGAAGATACGCGCTCCAAGGTACATAAGATCCTACAAAAAATCCAAAAAGAGAAACTCAAGAAAAAGGAACTGCCTGAAATCCTCAAGTTCCTCCCCGAACTCAATATCAAGGTACCTCCCTATGTACATAAGTTTGCCAAACGCTATATGATAGAATACATCTATCAGGCACTGAACCGCCCTATTCGTGTATGTGGTATGGTAAAGAACGAAGGCGAAATAGGTGGTGGCCCCTTCTGGATAAAGGACGCCGATGGCAACGAATCCCTACAAATCATAGAAATGGCACAGATAGACAAAGACAATCCACAACAATGGGAACGCCTACAGGCCTCTACCCACTTCAATCCCGTGGATATTGTCTGCTGTATCAAGAACTACAAGGGAGAGGTATTTGACCTTGAAGAGTTCCAAGACAAGAAACTCAGCTTTATCACCGAGAAATCTTATAACGGACGCCCTCTCAAAGCCTTAGAACTCCCTGGCCTATGGAATGGAGGTATGGCAGGCTGGATTAGTATCTTTGTGGAAGTACCACAGATTACTTTCAACCCTGTCAAAACCGTTAATGATTTACTTAAGAAAAACCACCAAGGAAATCATTAATAGTGACTAACGACTAGTGACAAATGACGAGTGACTAATTCCACTATAGTATTGGTCATTTGTCACTTGTCATTTGTCACTGGTCACTCTCTCCTGTCATTATTATGAAACATTTTTTACTTATTTTTCTATTTTACAGTGCTGCCACCTATGGGCAGGATCTCAAGGAGGCTAAGGATAGGCTCTCTTCTCCCCCTGAAAGTACTTCAGGAACTGAAGCATATCACTCTTCTTCCGATGAGAGCTATCAGGTTCGTCCCACTTGGGACGATATCTCTTTCCTTCCGATGCTCTTCAACCTGACCTTTGTCTTAGGCTACAACCTACTGGTGGAGAGTAGCTATGAACGATATGGACGTATGCAGACAGCTGAGCTTAATCCCTACCCTTACTACAAGGGTAAGGGTGACTATACCTATGAGAAACAAATCATGGAGGATTTTACGCTCTTTCGTGCCGCCGTTAGTAATGAACTCTCCTTGGGAACCCATATTTTCCAAAACAACCTACAAGGCAAGATACGTATGGGCAGCCGCTTTGGCGCAACGCTCTCCTATCGTCATTTCTGGGAAAAGCAACGAGGTGTTCCCGCCGAGCACTTGGATTTTGTCTCTCTTACAGCTCAGTACTACCGTATCCGAACCCAGCGCATGAGCCTTAGCTGGGGATTGGGAGCAGGCTATATAGGCAATGGCATTAACCAATTTGGTTTTGCTATGACCCAAGATGCCGAAGTCTTTGTCTATAGGCCTTTTTCGCTGGCCTATCAATTACAATATACGGCTTTTACTTACTCGGATATTTTCTCTTTTGCCGTGGGCGCTAATTATTATCGCCAGCAGTATCAGGGCGGAATCAAGTACCAGTATAACAACTTAGCAGGCAAAAGCTTTTCGGCTATGATACTCTGCGTTGGGGTTACATTCTGATAGAGGACGTTATAAATAACGTCTCTACAAATAATACCGCTGTGAGGGAAAAACAGAGGCTGTCCTTGGGGGATAGCCTCTTTCTTTATTCTACTTAATTTGTTTAATTACTCTTGTGATATTCTATAGTGCGCTCGGTGATGTATGAGCCTTTACCATCGGTGTATTGGATACGTTCCGTCCTGTTCTTATACACGTCAAACTTAAAGTGCTGTGTAAGCTTAGAGGTCAGGTTACCCGCTGGGTCAAAGATATGAAAATATCTAGAAATAGCTATCGAATAACATATATTTAACAAGAAGACTACCCACAAAGGGGTAGTCTTCTTTCTTTAGTAGTCCTTATAGTTTTATGAGTTTTTGTATTTATTTGTAGTATTCTATGATACGCTCGGTGATAAAAGTAGCTTTACCGTTAGAATATTGAGTGAGGTTTGTCCAGTTCTTATTAGCATCTGTCTTATATTGTTGTATGAGTTTGGATGTCTCCTCCCCTTTGCGGTTGAAAGTAGAGGATTGCACACACTCACCCAATCCATTGTAAGTAAATTTGATAAGGAAAGCCAAAGAACCATCGGTATTATAGCCTTGTTGTTCTATTAGTTGTCCTTTCTCATCATATTTATAAGTATTTTTCTGGATAAGTTCACCATAAGAGTCATATTCGGCACGTTCTACGAGTTCTCCTTTGCTATTATAGACTTGCGTTGTTTTTTGGATGACCTCATTGCTCTTGTCATAATTCACACGCTCTATCACATTACCCTTGGCATCATACTTATAGGTATAGCGGAAGAAAGGCTTTTGCTCATTATCTACACTCTTGACCTCAATAATCTGTCCAGCCTTGTTATAGACATAGGTATCTTTCTTCCAGATATTACCCAAGTTATCATACTCAACGGTATAGAGGAGCTTAGGATCAGCTATTTCTTCATAGGAAGGTTTCTTAGGCTCTTCCTTTTCAGGTGCTTGAGCGGCTGCAGAAGGCTTAGTTTTCTTTTGCGCATCATAGATATTTACCTCTGTTCTATTGCCCTTATTATCATAGGTATATTTGAGTTTTTTGCGCAATACCCCTTTGGTATTGACCTCATCTATGACAATCTTATCTAATTCTCCAGGAGAGATTAGCTCTGTGAAGTATTCTTCCTTTTCAGCTACCTTACCTTTATCATCATATGTCCAAGTACACTTATAAGCGGTTTGGTTTTTCATAGTAACAACCTTTTCCAACATGTGGTTATCAGCATCATAACGATAAGATTCTCTCATAAATAGATTTGCTTGGTCATCATAGCTGTCTCTCTCTGAGATATTTCCACGTGTATCATAGCGGTATACATAGCGCCAAAGTAGGACACCCTTGGCATCAAAAGAAGATTCTTCTGTCTTTTGGCCTTTTTTGTCATAACGATAGGTTACACGTCCTCTGAAGCCTTCTTCTACAACAGGCTCCTCTTTAATTGGTTTTTTAGGTTGTGAGGCCTTGGGAGCAGGTTTTTCTACCTCACTGCCCTCATATACATATTTTTTGGAGTACCATAAGCCTCCGTTGGTATAGTAAGCGGTTTTTTCAGTTACATTTCCTTTCTTATCATAGTGTATCAGTAGGTTATCTACCCCTTTAGCTACACTTCCTTTTCCATAATTTCCTCCACCCTTGTCTAAGGCAACATAAGTGGTCAGGCGCACACTCTTTACATTGCCTTCCAAAGTGTTTTTGTAATCTTTTTTCCCTGTTTCTTGTGCAAAGGCAAAGGTGGAACACAAGGAAAAGAACAATAATTGTTTTACTTTTGACATACTTTGTCTTATCATCTTAATTTTCAATTTTAGATTTGTTTCTAATTAAATTTGTTTTAATAAAATTGGAAGTCAAAATGTTTTTCTGTTTGTTTTTGTGGTCTTTAAGTGATATGTAGCTGCTTTTTTAGAAACATCTACATTACTATTAAGAAAGGTTAGGGATTCCCTCCCTTAAATAGAGCGCCTTTTTGATTCTTATAATCTTTAGTGGTTTTGGTTTGGTTTAGTTCTTTTATAGTTTATATCATAATTTATAATGTTTTTCAAATTCGGGGGCAAAGGTACGATTTATTTTTTTATTCACAATGGGGTTAAAATCTTTATTAGTCCTTTTTTAACCGTCAAATTATATTCAAATTGTTATTTATCAAGCAAATATACGAAACATTAAATTTAAAATTAACTTTTTATAACATATTTGGAAAAATAATTACTAATTACATGGATTTTCCTCTATTAATATTTACCCTACATAAGATCTATAAATAACATTTTTTTACGATTTAATGAGATAGCAAATAATGATTATTGGCATTAATCATTGCAAGTATTAATCATTACCCAATTATTTACAATTTTCGTGCCAAAACTTATGTTGTTTTTAAAAAAGCAAAATAAAAATATTTCTTGTAACAATTCACATTTTTTTTATTGTGCTTTTCAAAGATAATGATTATTTTTGCCACGCTGAATTAGGCATTATAGAATAATGAAAAAAATATTCCTCCCTTTTATTATCTGTGTAGGAACGATCTCTATATTAATTCGACTTTTCTATTTACAAATACTCGATAAAGACACTCGCAAAGACAATATTGCTAAGGATGTGGCTATAGAAGTGTCTTATGATTATCCCGAACGTGGGTATATCTATGATAGAAATGGTAAACTACTGGTATCCAACCAGTCCGCTTATGACATCATGGTGGTACCACGCGAGGTAAAGCCCTTGGATACCTTAGAGTTTTGTTCGCTGGTGAACATAAGTATAGAGCAATTCCGCGAGAGTTTGGACAAAGCTAAGAAATATTCTTACCGCAAGCCTTCGGTTTTCGTCAGCCAACTCTCCAAGGAAGAATATGCCCCTTTGCAAGAAAAACTCCGAAAGTTCCCTGGCTTCTTTGTGCAAAAGCGCTTGCTTAGACACTATGAGACCTTCAGCGGCGCCAATGTATTGGGCTACATCAGCGAGGTGAATGATTGGGAACTGAAGAACAACCCTTACTACTTGGCTGGTGAAATCATTGGCCGACAAGGCGTAGAGAAGCAGTATGAGGACTTTCTCAGAGGCAAGAAAGGGGTACACTACCTACAAAAGGACAAGTTCAACCGTGTGATTGGCTCTTATAAAAATGGAGCTTATGACACGCTTCCTGTAGCGGGTAAGTCCTTGGAGCTGACCATAGACGATGATTTGCAGCGCTATGGAGAGACCCTTATGCAGTGCAAGCGTGGCAGTATTGTGGCTATAGAACCCAAGACAGGGGAGATTTTAGCGCTTGTTTCCGCCCCCTCCTATGACCCTAACCTACTGGTAGGGCGCAAGCGTTCGGAGAATTATACTATGCTGTACAACGACTCCATCGCCAAGCCCCTTTTTGACCGTGCACTGCTAGCCGAATACCCTCCTGGTTCTACCTTCAAACCTTTTACAGCCTTGCTCGGCTTACAAGAAGGGGTGATGACCCCCAACACCTTAGTTTCCTGCAATGGTGGTTACCACTACGGAAACCGCGTGATGAAGTGCCACGGACATGCCTCTCCACTTGATATGATTCATGCAATTGCCACTTCCTGCAACGCCTATTTCGCTCACGAATACCGTAAGATCATAGAAAAATACCCAACCCCTGCCGAGGGACTAACCGCTTGGGCAGAGGACTTAAAGAGTTTTGGTTTTGGAACTTACTTAGGTAGTGACTTTCCTATTGGTCGCAAGGGCTATCTGCCCGATGCTGCTTTCTATAACCGACAATATGGAGAGAATGGATGGCGAGCTACCTCCAATATCTCCAATGGTATCGGGCAAGGAGAGGTACTGGTAACCCCTTTGCAACTGGCCAATGCCTTATCGGCTATTGCCAACAAGGGCTGGTACTATACCCCCCATGTGGTGAAAAAAATAGGAGGGGAAACAACTCCTTTTACCGAATATACCCAGATAAAGCACACCCGTATTGATCCCAAATACTTTGACCCTATCATACGAGGCATGAACCTCTCCTATACGGGAGGTACCTCCAGAGGTACCCAAATAGATAGCATCAATGTCGCGGCCAAGACAGGAACTGCTGAGAACTATATCAGAGTCAATGGCAAGCGTATGCAGCTGACTGACCACTCCATATTCATGACCATGGCGCCTATAGAAGACCCCAAGATTGCCATAGTGGTGGTGGTAGAGAACGGTTACTTCGGCGCCCGTATCGCAGGGCCTATCGCCTCACTGATGATAGAGGAATACCTCACTAAAAATGTAAAAAGAAAAGACCTTGAGAAAAGAATGATAGAAAAGAGCTTGGAGGACGAATATGCCAAGCCTTACTCTGGACGACCTTTCTCTATTAATAAATAGTCCTATGTTAAAACACCTTGACTGGCTCAGTGTCCTCCTATATATAGCGTTGGTCTCCATTGGTTGGGTTTGTATCTATGCCACAGGCTACAACGAACAAACCACCAATCTTATGGACTTCTCTCAGCATGCCACCAAGCAATTATTTTTTGTTTGTACCAGCGTGTTGCTTATCCTATTTATCTTGGCTATTGAACCGAAGTTCTATGAGAACTCCGCAGAAATATTCTATATGGTAGCCATGCTACTACTGGTAGGGGTGCTTATCTTTGGAAAGACAATCAATGGGGCTAAGGCTTGGTATGCCATAGGCCCTGTTACCATACAACCAGCCGAGTTCGCCAAGACAGCTACCGCACTGCTCTTTGCCAAGCAGCTCAGCCATATACAGACGGACATACGTAAGTTCAAGGACTTGATTAATACACTGGTGATTATCATCATACCTTGTTTTCTCATCATCTTACAACCTGACCCAGGGAGTACCTTGGTCTATGGGGCTTTTATCTTTGCGCTGAACCGAGAGGGTATGAGTTCTTCCTTTATCTTTCTGATGCTCTTGTTCCTTATGGTTTTCCTCTCTACCCTAAAGTTTGGCATGGGCAACACGATTACTTTTTTCGTTTTCCTTGCCCTACTCTATGGCTATTGGGCAAAACAGCGCAACGGACATACCCCTTATAGGCATGTATCTTTGCTAGTAATACTATGTGTGCTGACCTCGTATTCGGCCAATTTCATTTTCTATAATGTTTTCAAGCAGCACCACCGCGATCGCTTTAGCCTTTGGCTACGGCTGGATAACGAAATCACCGATAGCCAAACACTTCGCCAGACTGTAGCTTACAACACCTTACAAGCCGAGTCGGCCATCTCCTCGGGAGGACTCTCAGGTAAGGGATTTTTGGAAGGAACCCTTACCAAAGGAGACTTTGTCCCTGAACAACATACCGACTATATCTTCACCACTTTGGGTGAGGAATGGGGGTTCTATGGAACAGCTACCGTTACCCTTCTCTTTGCTTTACTCTGTCTGCGTATATGGTATTTAGCTGAAAATCAGCGGAGTAAGTTCTATCGCATTTATGGTTACTGTGTGGCGGCAATTTTCTTTATACACTTTTTTGTCAATATCAGTATGGTCATAGGCACCATGCCTACTGTGGGGATTCCACTGCCCTTCTTCAGTTATGGAGGTTCAGGGTTATGGGGCTTTACTATGCTGCTCTTCATCTTCCTTAGGCTCAATATGAATAAGGAAAAACATTAGCTAATTGACCAATTTACCCCGCCTTAGTATCCTTTTCATTCTTCCTACGGACATCTTTTTAGGTACACACTTAGCAGAGGACTGTTGTAAGGATTGTTGTGATGAGGGTTGTTCTTGTACAACAATTGTTACAGCATCACGCTTTTCGGGAACCTCTTTCTCTGTAGGCTCTTGTGGTTCACTTGCTTTTTTCTCTTCAATAGTTGTTGTTTGCTGGTGACTTGTGGCCTCTTTACCACTTGTGATAGAGGGACAAGAGGAAGCCACTGGGGCGGGCATATCCTCTTGGGGGTCAAGTTCGTCCCAGCCGTCAATGCTCATAAGAGCCTTGATCGCATTGAGTTGTTCGCGTATGTTGGGATAAACGACCTTCTCCCCTTGCTCTTGGGGTTTGCCACTGGCAATATGCCATAGCGTTTGTACGATTTGCTTTTTCATGATTTATAGGATTATAAATAATGTGAGTTCGACATAAGCAAAATTATATTTCTTCTCCCACAGATTCCACGGATTTTCACAGAGAGAATAACACAACAACTAAGTATAACTCTTTAATTTCCACGGATAAATAAGGCCTTTGGCCTTATAAAAATCTGTGTAAATCGCAACAGCACAATTACACAAACATAGAAAATCTGTGAAATCCGTGAAAATCTGTGGGAGCTTTCGTTATATCGAACTCACGTTAAATAAACTTCTTAGCGACTACAAAATTACAACATTTAATCAGTAAAATCAATAAAACGTAATAATAAAAAGAAGTTAAAGTTAATGATTGACATCAATAATGATTTAAGTTTCGCAAGTTGTTTTTAGGTTGCTATTGAAATTGCAAGTAAC
>CAURXJ010000037.1:0-15418 GCA_963528845.1 uncultured Capnocytophaga sp.
TGACAAGTGACTAATGACAAGTGACTAATGACAAGTGACTAACAACTAGTGACAATAGTATTAGTCATTTGTCACTTGTCATTAGTCATTAATAACTGATTCCTAATACTTTGATATAGTGAGCGTTCAGGTGTTCGCGCATAAGTTCTCTAAATGAAGCAGGGGTACCATGCTTGAGTTCTTCTAAGAGGTCACGATGGCTGATCTGTTTGCTTCCTTCAGGGAGTATATAAGCGGTTTGATAACGATTCAAGTCGTGTACATATTGGAAAATAGGCATAAAGACATCTTGGAACTTCTTGAGGATATCATTGCCTGCCATTTCATAGAGCTTACCATGGAATTTCTTTTCCTCTTCCAAATAGAAATTAAAGCTATCACAACGTTGTTCTTCAGAGCTTCGTACGATTTCTTCCAACTCCCTAAGCTGTTTGGGAGTTTTACGAGTAAAGACAAAATCGGCCATACCCACTTCCAACATCAGTCTTAGTTCAAAAAGATTGGAGAGCATCTTGATATCCACCAAGGCGGGATCAAGCATTTTTTCGAAGTTATGCACCAAGTCAGGTTCCAAAATCACCATTCCCCTATGCTTGCGGGACTCTATCAGCCCCAAGGTTCTCAGGCGCAACATAGCCTCACGAATGGCTGTTCTACTTACCCCAAGAGTCTCAGCAAATTCTAATTCTTTGGGGAGCGAATCCCCTGCTCTCAGTGCATTATCCTTGATATAATCTATGATGTGTTTCTCCACCTTATCCACCAAGGAAGCATTCTCTGCATCAGTTGTTTTTTCCTTTAATGACTTCATAAGACATACATTTAACTCACATAATATATTTGGTACAAATTTACAATCTTTTTGGGGGATAAAAAAATTTTTCTATGCTTATTTTCTATCTCCCATTTGACAAAATCTATATATAAGAAAATCAACCACATAATTAGAAACTTCATTAATTAAAAGTTAAATTTCTGATTTTAATCTTTTTGGCACTGTTTTTGAGAACTACTATTCGCAAGTTTAGAGTTAAAAGAATAGATATTATTAATTATTTTAAGATTTTTGAATATGAAAAAACATTTCACATCTGTATTCTCTGCTATTTTAGGGGGTGCTATTGCCTTAGGCGGCTATCATTTTATTATCAAAGAAAAAGAAGACAACTCCTTTTCTTTCTCTTCCCAGAAGACGGATACCACAGGGGCAATCCACACCAATTTCCAACAAGTAGCCAATTTCAATTTTGATGAAAACAGCTTTATCAACGCTTCCAATAAGACCGTCAATAGTGTAGTCCATGTGAAAAACATGACTGTCGCTCCAGAGGTTACCTCTATTTTTGACCTCTTCAGTGGGAATACTCCTCAGCGCAGTGGCAAGGAACGCTTGGCTGGTACAGGTTCTGGGGTGATCATCTCTCCTGACGGCTATATTGTTACCAACAATCACGTGATCAATGGCGCTTCTTCGGTTCAGGTAACCCTAAATAACAACAAAACTTATAAGGCAGAAATTATTGGTTCAGATAGTAGCTCTGATATTGCGCTATTGAAAATCAAAACAGAAGAAAAACTACCTTACCTTACCTTTGCCGATTCGGACAATACCCAAATAGGCGAATGGGTCTTGGCTGTAGGTAATCCTTTCAACCTTACCTCTACCGTAACGGCTGGGATCATTAGCGCCAAAGCGAGAAACTTAGGCAACCAATACAACGGAAAGATAGAATCTTATATACAAACCGATGCCGCTGTTAATTCTGGAAATAGTGGGGGCGCTTTGGTCAATCTCAACGGAGACCTCATTGGAATCAATACCGCTATTGCCTCTCCTAACACTGGTACTTTCGTAGGTTATTCCTTTGCTGTGCCTAGCAATATCGCAAAGAAGATTGTAGAAGACCTTATAGAATATGGTAATGTGCAACGCGGTATCTTAGGCGTAGCAGGTACCGAACTCAACTCCGAAGCTGCTGAAAAACTCCATATCAAACAAACCGAAGGTTTTTATATAGACAATGTAGAAGAAGATTCTGGAGCTGAAAAAGCTGGACTTAAGAAAGGTGATATCATCACACAGATGGACAATATCAAAATACGTACTTTCTCTGATCTTAGTGGTCATATCAATACCAAAAGACCTAATGACAGTGTCAATGTGGTTATCCTAAGGGATGGTAAAGAAAAAGAAATCAGCGTAAGACTTCAAAAAAATGATTCCTATGTAGCCAATGATTTAGGAATTATGGTAAAGAACCTATCTGATAAAGACAAAAAAGCGTTCAACATAAAGAGTGGAGTAAAAATCACCAAGACAAGTCCGCTATTTATAGAAAATGGTGTAAATCTAGATGGTAAAGTACTCCTTTCTATCAATGGAAAAGACGTAAAAGATGTAGATAGCGTAAAAAATATTCTTGAAAACAACCAATCACAGCGTAACGCTATTGTGGTTCTCAATAAGAATGGAGAAAAAGAACGCTACTTCCTATAGATCATTTCATGTATTCATACCTTAAAGTTTGATTTTTATTAGTGTTAAAATAGTTTGCCCAAAAGGCAAACTATTTTTTCTTATGTAAAAAGCTATTTTACACACCATAAAGTATCCTCATCAATTAATTATACTTTTTTTAGCATTTGCAAGGATACTTATGTGACAATTTATTTTTACTTTTGCCTGCCGTTTCTAATGAAAAGACCTTATTCTTATGGATACTCGCAAGGATATTCAGTGGGCTTTCCTTTATTTTATTATCACCATTCTATTGGGCTTGTCTCTTAGAGTGTCTTATATAGCCGATGTTTTTTTTAATGTTCGCCACATTACCCACACTCATTCTCATATTGGGTTGTTAGGATGGATATATACAATACTTACCTCGCTCATCTGTCAGTATTTTCTAAGACCGACCGATAGGAAGCCTTACTTTATTCTATTTCTCTGCACCCAATTAGCCATTGTTGGGATGCTTTTTTCTTTCCCTTTTGGGGGATATTTCTTATATTCTATTATTTTTTCATCTCTTTTTGTGATTTGTACCTATTGGTTTGGTATTTTCTTTCTCAAAAGGAGTAAAAAATATAACTTTATACGCTTTTCTATCTCCAAGAGTGTAGATACGGAGCATGACAAACCACTTTCTTTGAGATTTGTCCGCTGGGGTGTCTATTTTCTTATACTCTCCAGCATCGGGATATGGTTGCTTCCTGTGGCTATTGTCAAGACTGGTAAGGGAAGCGAATGGTATAACAGTGCTTTGTACTTCTTCCTACATTTCCAGTACAATGGTTGGTTCTTGGCGGTACTCTTTGGCCTTTTGGTAAGCGAGATTGAGCACAAGAGCCTTGTGAGCAGCAAGCGACTCACGGGAGCACTCTACAGCTTTGTCATAGGTACCATAGGCTCTGTTACGCTCTCTTGGGTAGGCTTTTTCAACGAACCCCTCTTATATATTATCGGGAATATCTCAGGCTTTTTGCTCTTGGCTAGTATCTTTGAGCTATATAGAACTTATATGCGATTGGAGAAACCTGCCTTTCTTATGCAGCTATTCCTATTGCTTTGCTTGATTAAGACTATTTTCATGTTTTTAGGCTCCTTCCCTTGGATTGCCGAAGTGGTATTACCCAACAGAGAATTTGTCATCAGCTACTTACACTTCACTTTCTTAGGGGTTGTGGGCTTTGGTGTCCTATATTTTTTGCAAAAGAGCCTGCACATTCGCTTTCCCCACTGGAGTATTTCCCTATATAGCACTGCCTTTGTCGGTAGTGAAGGGCTGATTACTTATAAGGGGCTTGCTATACTCTACGAACTCTTCTTGCCTGATAACTATTATATATTGTTAGTACTCTTCAGTGCGCTGTTCTTTGTTGCTGTAGGTTATTGGTGCTATCTTATCTTTAAAAAAGTACACAATCAGCCCAGTGAAGAAGTACACCAATCTTAACCTTTATTCAAAAAGCATACCTATTTTCCTTTATTTTTCTTTCTGAAAAGTTATTTTTATTAATCAAAAAGTTAAAATTTTCATTACCATACAACCTTATCTTTTATTACAAAAACATTGCAATTTGTTTATTATCAAGTTATTACAATTTATTTTACCATTCTATTTATTAACACAGAGAAAAGTTATTAACAGATTGAAGAAAATAAAACTTGTATATTTCATGATATTTTCAGAATTTTGCCACACCTATCAATAAACTTCTCTTTAATATGAAAAGAATTACCTCATTCGCGCTATCTCTCTTCTGTTTTATTACAGCCACTACCTTCTATGGGCAGCAGTCCAATATTGTTTCATCCAAGCTCTCCCGTATTGTACTTGATAGCTTAGACTCTCCTCATGAGAACTTTGAATATGCCATCAAGAGAATGTATGTTGATATCAAAGGACGAGAATATGATCTTGATTTCAAAGCTTTTAGATATGCCTATATTGGCTATCAGAACATGAAGTTACAGAACAAACTCAATGATAAGCGCCTGCTTTCTATCATTGATTTCACCAAAGACAGCGATAAAAAGCGCTTCTATACCATAGACTTAGACAGCCGACAAATCCTCTACCATACCTATGTGGCACATGGCAAGAAGACAGGTACTTCCGCCTCCACTTATTTCTCCAACGAGGAAGAATCCCACAAGAGTAGCTTGGGGTTCTATGTTACTGGCAAGACCTACAATGGTGATGCAGGCTTTAGTCTAAAACTCTATGGCAACGAACGTAACTACAATTCCAATGCCTATAAGCGCGGTATCGTTATCCATACAGCCGACTATATGAATGAGGATTTCCTAAAGAGAAACGGACGCTTTGGCCGTAGCTTGGGCTGCCCTGTGTTGCCTACAAACATATACAAAGAGGTTATTGAAACTATCAAGGATGGAACTATGGTCTTTGCCTATTACACCAACAAGAGATATTTAGCTTCTTCTAAATACTTGAAAGTGAGCAGTCTCACCGAAGACAATATTTTCTAATACCCTTGTTCTGATTTACTTTTGCTACAATGAAAATACAAGATGTTATCCAGTACTTGGAAACCCTTGCGCCCCTTACCTATGCGGAGGATTTCGACAATGTAGGCCTACTGGTAGGAAACCCCGATACGCCTTTGCGTGGAGTGCTCATTACTCTCGACACCTTAGAGTCGGTCGTTGAAGAGGCCATAGCACGGGATTGTAATCTCATTGTAAGTTTTCACCCGATCATCTTCGGTGGTCTTAAGCGACTCACTGGGAGCAGCTATGTGGAACGCACCGTTATCAAAGCCATAGAGCACCATATCGCTATCTATGCGATACACACCGCCTTGGATAATTCCTTCTGGGGGGTCAACGCCCGTATCTGTGACCGCTTAGCACTCTCCAACCGAGAAATACTCCTCCCCCAAGCCCATACGATAGAACAATTGGTAACCTATGTACCCCACAAGGATGCCGCTGTCTTAAGAGAACACCTCTTTGCTGCAGGTGCAGGAAATATAGGCAACTACGCCAAGTGTAGTTTCAATATAGAAGGCATGGGTACTTATATGGGCAATGCCCAGAGTCACCCCACTATAGGAGCGCCTGAAGTATTTCATAGCGAAGGAGAGACCCGTATCAGTGTTATTTTCCCTAAGCACCTCAGGCGTAGTATCTTACAAGCTCTCTTCACTCATCACCCTTACGAGGAAGTCGCCTATGAGATCTATACCCTAGAAAATGCGCACCAGCATATAGGGCTAGGTATGATAGGCTATCTGGAGACACCTATGGAAGAACTCCCTTTCCTTAACTTTGTAAAGGAACGCATGCAAACCGCTTGTGTACGACACTCTGCTCTCTTAGGAAAAAAGATACAAAAGGTGGCCGTACTGGGGGGAAGTGGTGCCGATGCTATAGGGGCTTGCATAGCTGCTGGTTGCGATGCCTACGTCACTTCCGATATTAAGTACCACGAATTTTTCAAGGCCGAAGGACGGCTGCTTTTGGCCGATATAGGACACTATGAAAGCGAACAATTCACAAAATTGCTTTTATGGGAACAACTTACGAAAAAATTTAGTACCTTTGCATTTTATTTAGCGAATACAAATACGAATCCTATCAACTACTTATAGTTATGACAAAAAAAGAAGTATCCGTAGAGGACAAACTAAGAACCCTATATGATTTGCAACTCATTGATTGCAAAATAGATGAACTGAGAAATGTGCGTGGCGAACTCCCCTTGGAAGTAGAAGATTTAGAAGATGAGGTGGCTGGATTGGAAAGTCGTGCCGAGCGTCTGACCGATGATATTGAAAAGATCAATGTGGATATCACCGCCAAAAAGAACCTTATTGAGGAGAGCAAAGCGCTTATCAAAAAATATGCGGAACAACAGAAGAATGTACGTAACAACCGTGAGTTCAACGCTATCTCCAAGGAAATAGAGTTCCAAGAGCTTGAAATCCAATTGGCTGAAAAACACCTCAAAGAGTTCAAAGCGGATATTGAGCAAAAGAAACTCTCTATCTCCAAGATAAAAGAACAACTTGAAGAGCGCAAAAAGCACCTACAACACAAGAAAGAAGAGCTTTCATCTATCCTTGAAGAAACCCAAAAGGATGAGGAAACTCTCCTTAAAAAGGAAATGGAAATCTCCTCCGAGATAGAACCACGCCTTTTGAGTGCTTACCAACGTATTCGCAATAGTGTGGTAAACCGCTTAGCTGTGGTACCTGTAGAGCGTGGTGCCTCTGGTGGATCTTTCTTCGTGATTCCGCCTCAGGTACAAGTGGAAATCTCTACCCGTAAGAAAATCATCACCGATGAGCACAGTGGGCGTATCCTTATAGACCCTGAGTTGGCCAGGGAAGAGAGAGAGAAAATGGAAGCATTTTTTGCAACTATGTAGAATTTAATACTTATAATAAAGGAGTGTTGCTCTTAGGGCAACACTCCTTTATTTTTAGACACCTTCACGAGTCTAATCAGTCTTATCTTTGTTCCAGCCGAAATAGCCGTTCTTCTCTATCATTTCAGCTACCCCCTTAGGCAGTGCGGATTGCCAGCCTTCTTGCCCGCTTTTTATCTGTTGTACAATATCACGAGAACGAATATTCAAGTTCTTGGCATCATAGTTTTCTATATCTACCACTTTTTCATTGAATTTAAAGAACTTATACAACTCCTTCATACGAGGCGATACATGGATGTTATTGCTGGTGATTATCTGGCCTGTTTCCTTATTGCGCATAGGATATAGGTAGATTTTGATATCGCGATAGAAGAGCTTTCCGAAGGCCTCCAAAATACCGCCACTTAGGTGCTTATAATAGTCCTCTTCAAAAATTGCTATCAGGTTATCCGCTCCCATAACCATACCCATCTGTGCTTTGGTATAATTGGAGAAATATTCGGCCAAGCGGTAGTACTCCTTGAAGTTGGAAATAAGCACCTTATAGCCCAGCGAGCAGAGGATACGTGCCCTATCCATAAAATCTTGTTCGTCCAACTCCCCAGAGGCCAAAAGGTTGGAGAGAGTAATCTCAAAAATCACCTGTGTATTGTCCTTCTCTACGCCCTTTTCCTTGAGAAAGAGTTCCAAGGAGCGTTCGAGCATGTCTATATTGACATTGGTCACTGGGCGGAAACTACCCCTAAGGGTGAGGATATTCTTCTTATAGAGCTGTTCGGCAGGGAGTTGGTTGTTCCCATCGGCGTCAAACATCACCGCTTCGGTCATGCCATTTTTGATTAGTTGCAAGCTCATTAAGCGATTATCTACCCCTGCAAATTTAGGCCCTGAGAAGTTAATCATATCTATCTCGATGAGGTCTTTGTCTATATGGTCATAGAGGTACTTGACGATGCGCTGTGGCTTATCCGCCTTGTAGAAAGCACTATGGATAAGGTTCACCCCTAGCTTACCCAAGGTCTCTTGTTGGGCTCGAGTTTCAGTCTGGTGAAAACGAATATGCAGGATAATATCATTATACCCCCCTTCGGGTTCTGTCTGGAAACGAATCCCTACCCAGCCATGTCCCTTGTAGCGTTTGGCAAAGTCAATCGTGGTAACCGTATTGGCATAGGTAAAGAAGAGTTTGTCTGGATATTTGTCTCGTGGCAAGCGTTCCTCCAAGAGCTTAATCTCGTGGCTAAGCATCTTCTTGAGGCGCCCTTCGGTTACATAACGTCCGTCCTTTTCCGCCCCATAGAGGGCGTCGCTAAAATTCTTATCATAGGCACTTACTGCCTTGGCTATAGTCCCCGATGCCCCTCCTGCACGAAAGAAATAACGTACAGTCTCTTGGCCTGCCCCTATTTCCGAGAAAGTCCCGTAAATATGTTTATTAAGATTGATACGTAGTGCTTTAGCACTCAGGGAAGGAATTTCCTCAAAATCCCTATCCCCCACGATATAAGTTCCCATGTATAGTTTGTTTTAGATTATTGTAATAAATGTCAAAGATACGATTATTTATACATATTAAAAAATTTTTCTTGAAAAGATTTTTCCTATTTTGGGGGGCTATCTCAAAAGAAAATAGTACCTTTGTCATAAAATATTATACACATGAAATTTTTTATTGATACGGCCAATTTGGCACAGATAGAAGAGGCCGAAAACTTAGGGGTTTTGGACGGGGTAACTACCAACCCCTCTCTCATGGCCAAGGAAGGTATACGCGGAGAAGCCAACATTCTTGAGCACTATAAGAAGATTTGTGAAATGGTACAGGGCGATGTCTCTGCCGAGGTAATTGCCACTGATTATGAAGGAATCATCAAAGAAGGAGAAGCCTTAGCGGCACTCCACTCTCAGATTGTGGTTAAGGTGCCTATGATCAAGGACGGGATACGTGCCATTCGCTACTTCTCTCAAAAGGGAATCAGAACCAACTGTACCTTAGTCTTTTCAGCAGGACAAGCGCTCTTGGCTGCCAAAGCAGGCGCTACTTATGTATCCCCTTTTATCGGCCGCTTGGACGATGTCTCTACCGATGGGCTTGGTCTGATTGCCGATATTCGCCTGATTTATGACAACTATGGTTACCAGACTCAGGTACTTGCCGCTTCAGTAAGGCATACTATGCACATCATAGAGTGCGCCAAGATAGGTGCCGATGTTATTACCGCTCCCCTTTCAGCCATCTTAGGCCTTTTGAAACACCCCCTTACCGATATAGGTTTGGCCAAGTTCTTAGCCGACGCTAAGGGATAAATAATTTCTTATAAAAACTTAACTCCCTCAGATTTCACGGATAACCTTCAAATCCATGTAATCTGTGGGAGTTTCTCTGCCTGGAAAGGTCTTTATTTTTTCAATCGAAAACGAATATAGGTAATAGGTTTGCCCTGAGCTAGATACTGCTTTTCATAAGTGGTCTGTATGGTCAGTACTTCCTTAGGAGCGCCTTCGTTACGATAGATATGATGATTGGCATAGAGAATCTCATGTCCCATACCATGCAAGAGTCCCAAGGTATATCCGTGCAAGTACTCACTATCGGTCTTCAGGTGTATAAGCCCTTCAGGGGAAAGGATATGCTTATACTTGGCCAAGAAATCCTGATTGGTAAGCCTATGCTTGGTACGCTTGTACTTGATCTGAGGGTCAGGAAAGGTAATCCATATCTCGGATACCTCTCCTTGAGCGAAAAGGTGGTCTATCAGTTCTATTTGGGTTCTAAGAAAGGCCGCATTGGGGATTTGCTCCTCCAAAGCTGTTTTCGCCCCTCTCCAAAAGCGTGCACCCTTGATATCCACACCTATAAAGTTCTTATCGGGGTACTCTTTGGCTAGATTTACCGTATATTCTCCCCTTCCACAACCCAATTCCAAGACGATAGGGTGGTTATTTTTGAAAAAATCCCTTGCCCACACCCCTTTGAGTGGGAAATTACCCGCGATTACCTCCTCTCGGTTGGGCTGAATCACATTGGCAAAGGTTTCGTTTTCTTTAAATCGTTTGAGTTTGTTTTTACTTCCCATATTTGTTGGTAAAAAGTGAAAAGCGAATAATGATTAGTCACTTGTCACTCGTCATTAGTCACTAATTACAGTTCTTCCGCTTGTTCTATCAGCAAAGCAATATCGCTAACGGGGACGATTTCCTTTTGTTGGTTTTTCACCCCATCGGTGAGCATGGTATTACAGAACGGACAAGCCGTTACGATAATCTCAGGGCGTACATCCAAGGCCTGAGCAGCACGAGCATTGTTAATCTCTCCTGTTCCTTTTTCGGCTTCCTTGAACATCTGAGCGCCTCCTGCCCCACAACAGAAAGAGCGGGCTTTGCTTTTCTTCATCTCTACGATCTCGGCTTCCAACTTCTCCAAGATAGCCCTCGGTGCTTCATACTCTCCATTACCTCGTCCTAAGTAGCAAGGGTCATGAAAGGTGATGCGCTTGCCCTTGAACATTCCTCCCTCTACCTTCAGTCGCCCCTCGTCCAAAAGCTGTTGGAGGAGCTGGGTATGGTGCAAGACCTCATACTTACCCCCTAGGGCAGGATATTCGTTGCGCAAGGTATTGAAACAGTGCGGACAAGCCGTTACAATCTTGGTAATACCATAGTTATTAAGGGTCTCTATATTGGTCAGCGCTTGCATCTGGAAGAGGAACTCATTGCCAGCACGCTTAGCGGGGTCGCCTGTACAACCTTCTTCGGCACCCAGTACCGCAAAAGAAACCCCCGCCTTGTGGAGTATCTTAGCCATAGCTTTGGTCACGCGGCGTGTCCGCTCATCAAAGCTGCCTGCACAGCCTATCCAGAAAAGGACGTCGGGCTTAATCCCTTGTGCGCTAAGCTCCGCCATAGTGGGAACATGAAAGTTCATAGACATATATTTTTCAAGCGGCAAAAGTACGAATAATTTGGTAATTTGACAATTTACAAATGAGCCAATTTACCATTTGGCAAATTGACTCATTGTCTCGTTTTCTCTTTAGCTCTTTACCCTGTGTAAGTATGTACACTCAACTGGGCTGTAGGGAGGTAATTGACCCCAAACCAACAGATTAGGAGCAATACAAAGGCTATCCCTACAATGATAAAACTCTGTAAGGGCTTTTTCTCTTTATGATTATACTTGTGATGGAGATAGACCAAATACCCCAGCCAAGTGATAAAAGCCCACGTTTCTTTAGGATCCCATGTCCAGTAGTGCCCCCATGCTTCCTTTGCCCAAAGAGCGCCAAAGAGCAGCCCAAAGGTAAGGAATACATAGCCTATCTTGATAAGCTGGTCTGTAAGGGCAAAGACCGAAAGAATCTCCTGTCCCTTCTTATAGCGATAAATTCCATAAAAAGCCGTCAGTGAAGCCATACCGAGCATGGCATAGGCAAAGATATAGACGATCACATGCGGGATAAACCACACACTTTGCAGGGCAGGCATCAGTGCCTTGTTCATCGTATCGGGGTGGGTGTAGGTAAGTCCTACAAAGACAATACCCATCACTGCCGAATAGCTGAGCATCCATTTTTGCCTATAGAGCAGATAGATCGCATAACCTATCAGCCCCATAAAGAAGGCATACCATATACGTGTTTCGGCCAAGGTACGCAAGGGCGGACGCTCCAATCCCTTCCACAAGGCGACAATAAAGCCTCCTATGAGTACTGTTGCTACCAAATGGCTAGTAATAGCGAAGCCTCTTAGGGCCTTACTTTTGCTGTAAATAAGCCCTCCTCCCACAAGCCATAAGGCTATGGTAAGGTAGGTGATGATGTTAAAATATGACCACATAATTTAGTGATTTGTGACTAATGATTAGTGATTAGTGATTAGTGATTAGTGGTTAGTGATTAGTGGTTAGTGATTAGTGATTAGTGATTAGTGATTAGTGATTAGTGGTTAGTGGTTAGTGATTAGTGGTTAGTGATTAGTGATTAGTGGTTAGTGGTTAGTGATTAGTGGTTAGTGGTTAGTGATTAGTGGTTAGTTTCTAGAGACTAACAACTGACTACTGACAACTAACAACTAACAACTAACTACTAACTACTAACAACAACTAATTCCTTTTTACTTCAAATAATAGCGCTACACCGCCTGCAATAAGTAAGAAAATACCTACATACACCACTGGAAGCCAAGGGTCTGATACCAGTTCCACTACACTGAGGTCTGACCAGCGCCCCATACGCTCATCATAACTGAGCTGATAGATACGCCAACCGCCTACACTTATGGGGTGATTGACTTCTATCTTTTCTTCCAAGATACGATTGCTACCCTTCTGATAGATAAGTACTTGAGATTGGAACTTACGTGCTTCAGGTGGCGCCATAACTAGAGTATGTTCTTTATCTAAGTCTATTGCACGAGGAGGAAGCTGGAAGTTCCCTGCCGAGATCCACTCCTTCTTTTTCTGGTGAGTTCGCAAATCCTCTACTGTAACCAAAGCTGCATTGGCAGCTCCCCACATGGTATGGTTAATATAAGTGGAATCTGTATCTGGAATGGCTTTTTCTAAATACTTGTGTAAGGTGATTTTCCAATTGAGTAGCGTGGCCTGCTCCCCTTCTCGCTCCAGCATAAAACCAATAGGTTTTCCTTTAGGCAGCGAAGTACCTGTGGTATCTATCACAAAGAGTTTATTAGGATAAATGTCTATAGAAAATTCCTTGAGTTCTATCGCCAGAGGCAGATTTACTACCTTATCATCGGCTGTTTTTGCCTGCCACTGGGGAATATCCTTCTTAAGGTCCATCGTAAGGCGAACAATATCTCCCTGACCTAAGACGCCTGCAAACATAGCCAGCCACAAACCAAAGTGATTGAGCAAGAAAGCAATATTCTTACGCTGATAAACCATAGAGCGCTTGAGGATAGAAAACCAAAGATTGGTTAAGGTCAAAAAGAAAACAAGGCCAAAATACCATGTCTTGGTAAGGTCATCTAAGCCCAACTTGCCCAGGATACCTGTAAGTTCCTCAGGCTTTACATTAATACTTCCCAGCCCAATGGTCAGTACCCCAAGTGTTACCACTGTAACAATGGCAAAAGGTGCCGAGGCGAAACGAAGTATAAAGTTGGTCTTGCGCCAAAGAAAATAAATAGCCGTTGTCAGAAAGACAAAGACGGCTCCCCCTACCACATTGTAAGGAAAGCTAAACCAACTCTTACTGATACTGCCTATGGAGAGTTGTAGCACCAGTCCTACCACTACAGCGGTAAGAGAAAAAACAATAGCGAAAGGATAAGACTTCATTAATAATGATTAATGGTTAATGATTAATGATTAATCAAAATATAAAAAGTAAGGGCGAATTGTCATTCGCCCCTACTTATTTGTGCAGTTCGCACTATTTTTGTGTAACTAAGCGACCTTCTTTACGAGCTTCTTCGAGCCATTTAGGAACGATAGTTTTCAAGAATTCTTTCTTAGCTGCTTCTTCCTTAGGTATGTCTAAGCCAATTTCTTTTTGAGCTTTAGCTTTAGTACTGATATCAGGCATTACAAAAGCTGTTTTTATATTAAGCTTGTTTGTAAGATTGTCCATATCAGTTTCTGCTTGCATCGCAAAAGTCATACCATCACTAAGTACGCGCATAGCCTCTACAGGAGCATGGAAAGCAGAACCGTGAGAAGCAGTGATATAATCCCAACGCCATTGTGATTTGCGCAAAAGAGCTAGGATAGGTTTCATTTGCTCTTCAGTAGCCCCATTATCCCACAAGAATTTAGCTTTGAAGTGGTCTTTAGCCAATTGTTTTTCCAAACGATTACGCAAAGAAACTACAGCATCTTGGCGATCATATACGTTCTTTTTAAGTTCTTCTTCGCTTTGGCGGTGACATGTCTGGCAGCTAGCTGTGACATTACGCAAAGGACTAGAGATTTGGTGATCAGTGAATTTCACAGCACCATCAGTTTTGTAAGGCATGTGGCAGTCTGCACAAGAAACACCTCTTTGTCCGTGGATACCAAACTGTGATATTTCATAGTCAGGGTGTTGTGCTTTTAGGATTGGAGCACGGCTGATCTTATGTACATAGTCTGTCCAGCCAGACTCATCATAATATTTCTCCATATCTTCCACTGTTTTTCCTTCATCCCAAGGGAAAGTAAGATATTTCTTATCCCCTTTGAAGTAGTACTCTACGTGGCATTGAGCACAAACGAGCGAACGCATTTCTTGGTGAGTCGCTTTGTTGATGTCTTTTCCTTGGCGAGCAAAAGCCTCAGCCAACGCTGGTTGGTGTACTTCCAAACTCATAGTCTTGGTATTGTGGCAAGTAGCACAACCGATAGGGTTCACTATTTCGCTACCCCACTTGTCCCAAGGAGCACTATAGTATTCTTCCAAACCTACTTTCTTCATAAGACGAGGCACATCAGGGCTCTTACAAGTCCAGCAAGTACCTGGCTGTGGAGAGTGGGTAGTCTCAGTAGGAGCTCCTGTACGGAGGATTTTGGTAACATCCTCTATGGCATGCATGTGGCCACGAGGTGCATTGTATTCCTTTAGAGAAAGCATAACCAGCCCAAAGTACCACCATTTCAGGGCGTTGCTCAAGCATGTCATCATCTTGACTGCTCATATACTTAGAGCGGAAAGTGGTATCGGCAGTAGCTTCCCATGAGTCATACTGACGAGGGTAAAACTCTTTGTAAAGCTCATTGCGGCACTCTTGGTCTTCCAAGTTATTACCACCTTTAGCTATAAATTCGGCCTCATGAGACCTATTCATTATGGAATTAGCTAACAAACCTAAAAGGAACGTCACTACAGCTAATATTCCTACTAGTAACCAATTTTTCTTTTTCATCGTTGTATAAATTAGTTTGTTTTTAATCAATTATTTTTTTTCTGTTTTTATTAAGTCCTGTATCCACTGTGGGGTATTTTCACCCATATCATCTATGATAGGTACAGGAGAGTGAGGAGCGGAGTTCAATCCGCGTACGCGACTGTGGGGCACCTCGCGGTGACACTCCCAGCAGAGCTTACCATTATCGGCATGTGCCATAGGAGCAGTTACTTTACCTAGCCTTACTTCTGAGACTAGAGTGCTATGGCAGCGGATACAGTTCTCCTGTACTACCTTCTGCCCTGGAGCATGCATTTTGATCACCTGTGGTTCGAGTCGAAAGGTGAACATGGTAGCATGCCTTAGCCCGTCATTGGCCTTGAAGTAATACTTACGGAACACATTGTCATGAGGTACATGGCAATCATTGCAGACCGTATTGCGTCCATGTGAGGAGTGTGACCATGTAGCATATTCAGGCTCCATGATGTGGCAGTTCACACACGCCTTGGGGTCATCCGAAAGATAAGAATGCGCCTTGGAAAGGTAAAATATATACCCACACAAGCCCAATATAATTCCTACAAAAGAAGGAATCAGATACCGAAAAAATCGGCCTTTCTTAGGGGTGCTTTCATTTGAAGACGTTGGCATATTGTTAATGTTTTGTT
>CAURXJ010000038.1:0-14528 GCA_963528845.1 uncultured Capnocytophaga sp.
TTGAAAGATACATCTTCCTCCTCGTATAAATCTCATAGAAAGCATCATCTTTAAGACTGTCTATAAACAAGATGCTTTCACCGGTAGATTTCATTTCAGGCCCGAGCTTCTTATCTACATTTGGGAATTTGTTGAATGAGAACACAGGTTGCTTGATAGCAAAGCCCTCTAAGTGCGGATTGAAATGAAAATCAGTGAGCTTTTTCTCACCTAGCATTACCTTAGTAGCGTAGTTCACATACGGCTCTTGGTAGGCTTTAGAGATAAACGGCACTGTACGTGAGGCACGTGGGTTTGCCTCAATGATATACACTACATCGTCTTTTACGGCAAACTGCACATTGATAAGCCCTACCGTATTGAGTGCCAAGGCTATCTTATGAGTGTGGTCTTTTATTTGTTGCAACACGAACTCACCCAAGTTGAACGGTGGCAAGGTAGCATTACTGTCGCCTGAGTGAATACCGCAAGGCTCTATATGCTCCATAATACCAATGATATACACATTCTCGCCATCGCATATCGCATCAGCTTCAGCTTCTATGGCGCCGTCTAAATAGTGGTCGAGTAGAAGCTTGTTATTAGGTATCTTGCGCAAGAGGTCTACCACGTGGGCTTCCAATTCTTCTTTGTTGATAACAATCTTCATACCTTGTCCGCCCAATACATACGAAGGACGCACGAGTAGCGGGAAGTCAAGTTCATCAGCAAGTTTGAGCGCCTCATCAGCCGTTTCAGCTACTCCAAAACGCGGATAAGGAATATTATTCTCTTTCAACAGAGTTGAAAAGCTACCTCTATCTTCTGCCAAATCCAAAGACTGGAAGCTAGTACCTATGATTTTGATGCCGTATTTATCTAATTTCTCGGCTAACTTCAAGGCTGTTTGTCCACCAAGCTGTACGATGACTCCCTCTGGCTTTTCGTGCTGAATAATATCATAGATATACTCCCAGAACACAGGCTCAAAATAGAGTTTGTTAGCCGTATCAAAATCGGTAGAAACGGTCTCAGGGTTGCAGTTGATCATTATGGTTTCATAACCGCACTCTTCGGCAGCCAATACCCCGTGCACACAGCAGTAGTCGAACTCAATACCCTGTCCTATGCGGTTAGGTCCTGAACCGAGTACTACCACCTTTTTGCGGTCGGTTACTACACTGTCGTTGGCTACATATTCCTTGCCGTCAGCAGTGCGGATAGGTGCCTCAAAAGTAGAATAATAGTAAGGGGTTTGCGCCTTAAACTCGGCAGCACAAGTATCCACCAATTTGAACACGCGGCGTATATTCAGCTCCTCACGCTTCTTATGTACCTCGCTCTCCCAACAACCAAGCATATAAGCAATTTGACGGTCGGCAAATCCTTTTTGTTTGGCTTCAAAAAGAAGCTGCTTAGGTAGCGTATCTATCTTATAGTTGGATATTTCTTTTTCAAGGGCACAGAGTTCTTCGTATTGCTTGAGAAACCACATATCTATCTTGGTGATTTCGTGTATACGGCTCAGCGGAATACCCATCTGTACCGCATCGTATATTACGAATACCCTATCCCAGCTGGGGTAGGTAAGTTTCTCAATAATCTGTTCATAGTTCTTATAGCCTTTGCCATCTGCTCCCAAACCATTGCGTTTGATTTCGAGTGATTGGGTCGCTTTTTGCAATGCCTCTTGGAAAGAACGCCCTATACCCATTACCTCTCCTACCGACTTCATTTGCAAGCCTATAGTGCGGTCAGAGCCTTCGAACTTGTCGAAGTTCCAACGCGGTATTTTCACAATCACATAATCTAACGTAGGCTCAAAGAAAGCCGAAGTGGATTTGGTGATTTGGTTTTGCAATTCGTCTAAATGGTAGCCAATAGCAAGTTTGGTGGCAATCTTAGCAATAGGATAGCCCGTAGCCTTAGAAGCCAAAGCCGAAGAACGAGATACACGTGGATTGATTTCAATAGCGATAATATCTTCCTTTTCATCAGGCGACACGGCAAACTGCACATTGCAACCGCCTGCAAAATCGCCTATACTGCGCATCATCTTAATAGCCATATCGCGCATACGTTGGAAAGTGCGGTCAGATAGAGTCATTGCAGGGGCTACCGTAATAGAATCCCCAGTGTGGATACCCATAGGGTCCATATTTTCAATGGTACAGATAATCGCCACATTGTCGTTCTTGTCGCGCAAAAGCTCAAGCTCATACTCCTTCCAGCCTAAAAGCGCCTTATCGATAAGCACCTCGTGGATAGGCGAAGCTTCCAAACCGCGATTGAGAAGCATATCAAAATCCTCTTTTTTATAGACGATAGAAGCCCCAGTACCTCCCAAAGTAAAGGACGGACGTATTACAAGTGGAAAACCAAAGCGTTGCGCGATTTCTTTTCCTTTGAGGAAAGAAGTAGCCGTTTCAGACGGTGCCATTGGGATACCGATTTCATCAAGCAACACGCGGAATTTCTCGCGGTCTTCAGTGATTTGTATGGCATCGATATCTACCCCGATGATTTCCACCCCAAAGTCTTTCCAGATACCTTTCTCATCAGCCTCAATACAGAGGTTAAGCGCTGTTTGTCCGCCCATAGTAGGGAGTACGGCATCTATTTCGGGGTGGGTTTTTAGAATTTCCACTAATGATTTAGTGGTGAGAGGTTTTAGATAGACCACATCCGCCATAGACGGATCTGTCATAATCGTAGCAGGGTTAGAGTTAATAAGTATGGTTTTGATACCATCTTCGCGTAAAGAGCGCAACGATTGCGAGCCTGAGTAGTCAAACTCACAGGCTTGTCCGATGATAATAGGTCCTGATCCTATGAGCAGAACACAATGTAGGTCGTTTCTTTTAGGCATTTGTTAAGTGATTTTTTCATGAAAAAAGAGCTACATTTTTCAAAAGAAAAACATAGCTATTGTATTAATAATAAAAAAATATCTTTGCCCCCATATCTCTTGTGAGTACGGCTTAAGGGGGAAAAAGAGTGTGTTTGTGCAATAATGTTACTAAGTATATTCATTGGGTGCTAATGATGGGGCAAAGATACTAATTATTTTTCAAATAGCCTCCTTCTCATCCCTAAAATCTCACATGTTACAGTGCTAAAATGTGTAAAAAAAATAGCTATACTTTTACAAAGAAAAGCATAGCTATTGAGTATATTCTCCAAAGTAAGTTACTACTTATTTTGCAGTATCCTGAGATTGTGTACTATCAGGAGTTTGCGGGTTAGGGTCCTTAGGTTGCTTTTGTGCCTTGATATCCTCTTGAGAAAGAAGTCCAAAGGAGACTGCCTTATCCTGAAGGCGATCTATATACTGCTCATATATTTTATACTGCTGGTCATAGAAAGACTTATCTTCAGCTAAAATCGGCAGCATAGCATCATAGCGCCTTAGGTCTCGGCTTACATCCTCATACAGGTTGATAAAGTCACTTGCCGAAAGGGTGAGATAGTACTCTATATTCTCTTGGTATTTCTTGGCTACCTCAAGGAATAGTTTGCGGGCTTTTTCGTTTTCCTTCACCTGATAATATCCTGTGATAAAAGGTTCTACCGTGAAATAATACCCGAAGTGGCTTACTGGAATACGCTTGGTGGCCAGATCAAGGATATCCTTTGCCTTCTGTATTTTCCCTTCATTGATAAGGGTTTCGGTAAGGCGGGCAAGGTTACCACGGAAGACGATACTATTGCGCCGTGTCTCGGGATCATGATAGATATTAGGATCATCCATATTGCCCCAATCCCAGCTCTTTACAATCTTATACATCAGGTCGGAGTCTATACGCCCCATATCATAAGGATTGTCCTTATCAATAGGGGTTCTGATAGGTACCAACTTATAAGCCAATCCGTCGAGCTGTAGGTAATCACGCATCCAAATATATTCGTCGTCACTATAGCTACCTCCAGTGAAGTAGATAGGGCGCTTCCAATCATTATTGGCAATGATATCAAGCATCATCAGGCGGTTTTTACCCATACCAAAAGGCAATTTGATATCGATATAATCTACAATCTTATCAGCATCTTCGGGTTTTACGACACCACTCTTGAGAACATTTTCCTTATTGACAGGAATACGAATCCTATCGGTAGGATAGCTGGAATAAAACTGAGAAGGAGCTCCCTCACGCTCTATCTCCAGCTTGGTACTCGGATCATCACTGCTTACCCACTTCATAAAGTCCTTTATATTCCATATCTTATCGGTTTTCTGATCGAAATAGATCGCATCGCGTACGCCATAGGCATATTGGCTATGAACAAGCTGGGAAGGAATAGGATCACTGGTATAGGCCTTACACTTCATCTGGTCTATATACCAGTCGGTACCCAGAAGAGAGGTATTGATCACCCTGACATCGGTACGATAATGTTCCACTTCCTGCATGTACCACATGCCAAAGGTATCATTGTCCCCTATGGAGAAAATCATAGCTCCATTGTCCTTGGAGACAGAATCCAAATAGCTCTTAGCCAAGGCACGTGCTGTATAGCGGTTGGAGCGATCATGGTCATCCCAATTCTCGGCGAGCATTCGAGCAGGTACCGCAAGGGTGCATACTCCAATTACTGCAGGTGCTAAGCCCTTGAACTTGAAAGAGAGTTTTTCCTCCAAAAATACATAAATAGCATATACTCCCATCCCTATCCAAATAGCAAAGGTAAAGAAAGAACCTACCAAGGCATAATCTCTTTCTCGAGGTTCAAAAGGACGTTCGTTCAGGTATACTTTTAGCGCCAATCCTGTAAAGAGGAAGAGGGTAAAGGCAACCCACCACTGGCGCTTACTAGAAGATAACTGGAAGAACATCCCTACCAAGCCCAAGAGGAAAGGTAGGAAGAAATAAGTATTGCGACCTCGGTTGTCCCGTGCATCGGAAGGGAGGTGCTCTTGAGGATAGCCTGTATGTAAATCATCAACAAAGGAAATACCAGAAATCCAGTTGCCATGATTGTTATAGATCTTTCCTTGTATATCATCTTGGCGACCTACAAAGTTCCATAGCAGATAGCGCAAGTACATATAGTTGAACTGGTAGCTGAACATAAAAGAGAGGTTGTCCCAGAAGGATGGCTTCTCTACTATGATTCTGCCTTGTCCTCGGCGGAGGAGGTATGCATATTGTTCGTAATCCCCAGCGGCTAAGGTTCTCTGTAGGGCTTGATTGAGCTGCTGTGTCTGCTCATCATTTCGTTCGGGATTGATATGGTACTTTAGTGGAGAGGTGAGCATCATATAGTTAGCGGCATGTTCTGAGCTCCACATACGGGGCAACAAGCCCACATGCTCCGGATTGGGAGCATCCAAAGCATCCTTGTATTGATTAACGATGATATACTTTTGTTGCTTATAATCTCTTTCGTATTTAGGCTTTTCATCCATATAATCATCCCCTGTAGGCGCAAAAGCATCTGAGTACATAGGCCCTTTGAAGAGATAAGTCTTCTGGTATTGTTCCAAGTTGTAGTAAGCCAATAGCAAGCGCGCATCGGTAGGGCTGTTCTCATTGATAACTGTCCCTGCATTGGCACGTATGGGGATCATCAGCCAAGAGGAAAAACCTACGAAAACAAAGAGTAGACAGAGGGTGGCGGTCTGTAAGAGGCGCTTTTGGTGCTTCTGTGCTTGCCATAGAGTAATGGCAAATGCTCCTATAATCCAAACCCCTGTAAAGATAGTTCCCGAATTGAATGGCAAGCCAAGACTATTGACAAAGAACACCTCTGTATAACCAAATAAGGCCAAGGTATAAGGCAATATCAGCTTGAATATCAATAGCAATATAGATATAGAAATCACATTGGCCAAGATAAAGTTCTTGATATTCTTCTCAAAATGAGATTTAAAAAAGTAGAGCATCCCGATAGCCGGAATAGTAAGCAGTGCCATAAAATGTACTCCAAAAGAAAGTCCTACTACTAAAGCAATGAGCAGCAACCACTTGTCCCCCCGTGGAGCATCAAGGTTGTCCGTCCACTTTAGTCCGAGCCAGAACATGGCGGACATGAAGAGCATCGCCATGGCGTATACCTCCGCCTCGGTGGCATTGAACCAAAAACTATCGGAGAAAGTATAGGCCAAAGCCCCCACTACCCCACTGCCATACAAGCCTATCACTTGCGCATTGGTAAGGGTCTCTTTGGAGGACAGAGCAATCTTCTTAGTAAAATTGACAATAATGAAATATAAAAATAATATGGTAAAGGCACTGGAGAATACCGAAATAAAGTTTACAAAAAGAGCTGTCTTCTCAGGCGAAGGAGAAAAAGAAGCAAAGAAAGCCCCTACCATCTGGAAAAAAGGTGCTCCAGGTGGGTGACCCACTTCGAGCTTAGCCGAGGTAGCTATATACTCTCCACAGTCCCAGAAACTTACAGTAGGCTCTACTGAGAGTCCATAGGTGAGTAAAGCAATGAGAAATACCCCCCATCCTGTAATGAGATTATACTTATGAAAGTCCTTTTGTAAATCCATTTTTATCTTTTTAAAAAAACGGAGCGAAGTTACACATTTTTATTGTATCTACCTAATAAAATAAAGAGAAAAAAAATTTTTTATTTTTTTAAGGCAAATACTTGCAGGTTTGAAAAAAAGTTGTACCTTTGCACCGCAATTGAGAGATGGTCTATGGTGTAATGGTAACACAGCAGATTTTGGTTCTGTTATTCAAGGTTCGAGTCCTTGTAGACCAACTTTTTCAATCCTATTTTTTTGAATTGGGTTAATCATATTATTATAGTTTAAAGTTATTTGGAAAAAGCAACTGTAAAAGGTTGCTTTTTTTATTGCGCATTTCAAAAAAAAGTCGTACCTTTGCCCCCGCGATAAAGCAATGGTCTATGGTGTAATGGTAACACGACAGATTCTGGCTCTGTAATTCAAGGTTCGAGTCCTTGTAGACCAACTTTAAAGAAAAGAGTGAAGAATGATATTTCTATCATTTTTCACTCTTTTTTTATTTTTTACTATGTACCCACCTTCACTCACTTGGTCAGATACTCGCTCATAGCGACTTTACTCTTGGCCTAAAAGACGGATATTTGTGTCTGCATAGTGAACCCTTCCAAGAATTTTACCCCTCGGTAGGAATTACCTTTTTCATTCAGGCGTGGACTCCATACTGCGATGGCATAGTGACCTGGCATGATGGCCACAATGCCCCCTCCTACCCCACTCTTGCCAGGAAGACCTACTCGGAAGGCAAATTCCCCTGACTCATCATAGAAACCACAGGTCTGCATAATAGCATTGATACGCTTAGTATATATATGGGGGAGGATACGATTTCCTTCGTGTAGGGTGATTCCGTCATTGGCCAAGAAAGTGAATACATAAGCCAAGGACTCACAAGTAAGCTCTATAGAACAAAGCTTAAAGTAGAAGTCCAAAACCTTTTCTGGGTCATTCTCTATATTGCCCAAGGACTTTATATAATAACAGAGAGCAAAGTTGCGATACCCTACCTCCTTCTCTGAAGAAGCTATGGTCTGTGAATACTCTATCGTAGGATCATTGGCAAGCTGACGAACAAACTTAAGAAATTCTTCTTCAGCATTCTCAAAGTGAGAAAGCAATATATCACAGATGACAATAGCTCCTGCATTGATCAGCGGGTTACGCGGGATCCCATTGTTGGCTTCAAGCTGTAAGAGCGAGTTAAAAGAGGTTCCCGAAGGCTCCACCGATACCCTTTCCCAAATACTATCCCCAAAGATATTGTATGCCATAGATAAGGAAAGCACCTTGGCAATACTCTGTATAGAAAATTTTTCTTGGTAATCACCTATACCAAATTTTTTTCCTTGTAAAGTATGGATAGCAATTCCAAACTTATCAGGATTTATATTGAGTAGTTCAGGGATGTAAGTGGGTATTTTCCCTACATTTTTTCCCTGATACACCTTGTTATATATACCAGTGATGGTCTTAGCATAGGCTGTTTGCTCGTTCATGGTAGAAAGAATTAGACTTTTTAGAATGTGTTAATGGTTTTTCGTATTGCTACAAGGCGGGTAAGAAGTCCCTCCAGCAGGTCGAGATGTAGCATATTCGCCCCATCACTCTTGGCATTGGCAGGATCGAAATGTGTTTCCACAAAGATTCCATCTACATTGTTCACCACTCCTGCTCGCGCAATAGTTTCAATCATATCTGGTCTACCTCCTGTTACCCCTGAGCTTTGGTTAGGCTGCTGGAGTGAATGAGTAATATCCAAGACCACAGGAGCATACTGCTTCATAGTAGGAATTCCTCGGAAGTCCACAATCATATCCTGATAACCGAACATGGTTCCTCTATCGGTAATCCAGACTTGATCATTGCCACTATCCAATACCTTCTGTACGGCATGCTTCATACTCTCAGGACTCATGAACTGCCCTTTTTTGAGATTGACTCTTTTTCCTGTTTTTGCGGCAGCTACAACTAAGTCTGTCTGTCGAACCAAAAAGGCAGGAATCTGTAGTACATCGACATACTCGGCCGCCATTTCTGCATCTTTTATCTCATGAATATCCGTTATGGTAGGTATGCCAAAGGTCTGAGATACTTTTTGGAGTATCTTCAATGCCTTCTCATCCCCTATCCCTGTAAAAGAATCTATACGACTGCGATTGCCCTTTTTGAAACTTCCCTTGAAGGTATAAGGAATCTCAAGAGCAGTAGTAATTTTTACAATCTTTTCGGCTATACGCATAGCCATATCTTCTCCCTCTATGGCACAAGGCCCCGCCAAAAGAAAGAAATTATCTGAATTTTTCAATGTACTAATATTAATGGTTAATGACCCCTATGCTGGAATGAGCTTATCACAGCCATGCATTTAGGAATCAATAGTATTTATTTTTCAATTTTGAACATAGTGGTAAAATCTGACCAGTTTTTTATCTCGAAAGCTCGAATATCCCTTACAGATTTTCTAAACCAATCTATACGATCTAAAGCATTCATTGCTTTTGTTACTACATACAGATTTTGGTCTTCTGTAACATATACACTTCCTTGTATCCAATAAAAACCACAATCAGATAGTACCTTTTTTATTTCTGTATATGCTGAATGATAAGGGGTTCCATAATACTTTTCCAGATCAGAAACAAGCATATCAAAGGTAATTGCAAACATTTCAGTTTAGTTTTTTAAACAAATATTCCTTATCAAAAAACATTCCTAATTCCTTAGTCTTTACAGAAATTACAAACCCAACAAAAGGATTATCCTCTATCTCTGTTACTATGCCCTTAATCCATTCTTTTTCATTAGTCACCTGAGGAGAGATAAGCACTTCCTCCCCCACTCTAAAAGAAGACTGCACTTCCTTTTTCTTTCTTTGTTCTAATACAACAGACATATGCTCTAATGATTAATGGTTAACAATTCTTAATCTCTATTGCTTCCCATAAGTCTATACACCCAGTAAAGGAGCTGGGCGAGGGAACCGAGGGCAGCAACGACATAGGTACGAGCAGCCCACTTGAGAGAGTCTTCCGCGCCTGCATATTCCTGAGGAGTAACTATATTTTTGTTCTTCAGCCAAGCCAAAGCACGATTGCTCGCATCGTACTCCACAGGTAGAGTAATAAAAGCAAAAGCGGTAGTTACGGCAAAAAGAATCACCCCAATCAAGGCTACCCAATATCCAAAACCTACCTTAGCTGCTGCTCCTAAAAGGAAACCACCTATGATAAGCCACTGAGAAAGGTTAGAAGAAACACTTACGGCCGGTACGAGCTTAGAGCGCAGGGTTAGCCAAGAGTAAGCCTGAGCATGCTGCACGGCATGACCACACTCATGAGCTGCTACGGCAGCGGCGGCAGCATTGCGCTGATTATATACCGCCTCACTTAGGTTCACAGTCTTATCTATAGGGTTATAGTGATCGGTGAGCCTACCAGGAGTAGATATCACTTTTACATCACGGATGCCATGGTCTTCAAGCATCTTTTGGGCAATCTCAGCCCCACTCATTCCATTGCGCAGATGCACCTTGGAATAATGTTCAAATTTGCTTTGTAGGCGGCTGCTTACCAGCCAACTGATAAGGGCAATTGCCCCAAGAATTACATAATAAGTCCACATAATTGTTAATTTAGGTAATAATTATTTTAGGTAAAATCACGTGAGCAAGTATGTGAGTAAAATCATGTAAACAAACATTAGTTATTACTGTTCACTGACTTCTGTTCACTGTTCACTGATTAAAAATATCCTCCTTTTTTTCTATCTTCCATAGCCGCTTCAGTGACACGGTCATCGATACGGGTTTCTCCTCGTTCGGAGATACGGGAAGCGGATATTTCTCTCACTACCTCTTCAAGAGTAGTAGCATCACTCTCCACAGCGGCAGTACAGGTCATATCGCCCACGGTACGATAGCGCACCCGTTTATTGACGATTTTATCATTCTCATCTATTTGGATAAAAGGAGAGACGGCTATCAGACGACCTTCATGCTCAATCACCTCACGATCATGGGCAAAATAGATAGAAGGTAAGGCTATATTTTCCTGCTGGATATAGCTCCATACGTCCAATTCTGTCCAGTTGGAAATAGGAAACACACGTACATTCTCTCCCTTGTGGATACGCCCGTTGTAGATATCCCATAGCTCCGGACGTTGCAACTTAGGATCCCACTGACCGAACTCATCTCGTACCGAAAAGAAACGCTCCTTAGCACGTGCTTTTTCCTCGTCACGGCGGGCGCCTCCTATACAGGCATCGAAGTGAAATTCCTCAATGGTATCCAAAAGGGTATGTGTCTGTAGCCAGTTACGAGAGGCAAACTTACCTTTGGGTTCAGTTAGCCCCTTCGCCTTGATGGTATCTTCCACTTGGCGAACGATGAGTTCCGCCCCGATACGCTTGGCTAAGGCATCACGGTAGACGATGGCCTCAGGGAAGTTGTGCCCTGTGTCGATATGTACCAAAGGAAAAGGAATCTTCATAGGAGCAAACGCCTTGATAGCTAAATGTACCAAAGTAATAGAGTCCTTCCCTCCACTAAAGAGCAAGGCAGGACGCTCAAACTGCGCAGCTACTTCGCGCATGATATAAATACTTTCCGCTTCTAATTGCTTGAGATGATTCATTGTTAATGATTAATGACAAGTGATATATTCTTTACTTTTCACTCTATTCGGTGATTCTAAATACGATAGGATAGTTATAGAGAATATTTACAGGCTTACCTCTTTGTAGGGCAGGGAAGAGCTGAGGAAATCCGTCAAATATCCTACAGGCTTCTTCTTCCAAGAGGGGATTACGCCCTCTAATTTCTTTTATAGAAAGAATACCCTTTTTATCTATCCTGAGTTGTACGATTACTCTGCCTTCTATCTTTTTTTCTACAGCTTCCTGAGGATATCTATAATTCTTTATTACCCATTGATCTAAAAAAATCTTGAAAGGTATTTCCTTTGTTTCTCCTGTAATTGTATCTGTTTGTACGTAATAAGGGTGCTTCTCTATCAGGAAAAAAGGGATATCTTCTTCTTCCTGTGCTAGCAAGGGAAAAGAACTAAAAATAATAGCTATAAGATATAGAATTCTACTTATTTTCATAATGTTTTTTAAAAACTAAATTGCAATTTATTTTCTATATAAACAAGTCAGTTGGCGAGCATGAATGCAATAGGATAGCCAATGGTAATGCTTACAGGCTTATCTCCTTGTAGGGCTGGGGAGAGCTGAGGAAATCCGTCAAATACTCTACAAGCTTCTTCTTGTAGGAGAGGATCACCCTCCCTTATTTCTTCTATAGAAAAAATCCCTTTTTCATCTATCGTGAGTATTACAATTACTCTGCCTTGAATCCTTCCTTCTATACCTTTTTCTGGATATTGTAAATTTTTTGTCACCCATCGGTCTAAAAAATTCTTGATAGGTATTTCTTTTTTTTCTCCTGTAAGGGTATCGGTTTTTAAGTAATAAGGTAGCTTATCTATCCGTGTAGAAGGAATATTCTTCTCTTCTTGGGCATATAATGAGAATGTCCCCAAGATCATTCCTATAAAAAACAAGTTTCGGATTGTTCTCATATTTCTCTCATTAGCGAAGGCAAAAGTACAATTTATTTTCTATATACACAAGTCAGTATTCTGTAATCGGAGGTCAGTATTCAGTGATCATTATAAAAAGATTTCATCAAGGGTAAAAGTATGTACCCCCTCAGTGGCTGTGGCTACTTCACGGCGTATTCTCTGAGCCAAAATATTCGTTGGCATAGGGCGATACCGCTTGAAGAGTCCTATTTTGTTGAGGAAATGAATAGCTTTTACTGAGAAGTTCTCAGCACCTCTATCGCTATTAGAACGAATAAGTATAGAGGGTTGGAAGATAATCAATCGTTTAAACTCAAGGGCTTTCACAGCGTCTTCCAACTGTCCTTTCATACGGTTGTAGAACACTTTAGACTGGGCATTTGCCATTGCTGCCGAAACGAGTACAAAAGTAGGTACTCCATTGGCTTTACACTGCTGGGCAAAGGCATACTGATAGTCGTAATCCACACGCCATTGGGCTTCCTTACTGCCTGCCACGGCTAAGGTGGTACCCAAACAAGAGAAAGCTACATCGCCGTGTAGTAAATCAGCCCACACCTCAGGATGTTCAAAATCCACCACATGGGAGTGTAGTTTATGGTGAGTGAGGGCTAAGGGTTTGCGCACGAAGCAATGCACCTCGCTGTAAGTGTCGTCTGCTAAAAGTTGTGATAATAAATCTTTTCCAGTAGCGCCTGTAGCGCCAATAATAAGGGCTTTCATTTTTAGGTGTCAGGGGATAGGGGTTAGAGGGTGCAAAGATAAAAAAAAATATTAGTGGTTAGTTTTTAGTTGCTTGCTAACAACTGAAAACTAACCACTAACGGCTAACTACAAAAACTCCACTTTTAGGTAACTGATTTTCCCTTCTAGGTTTATGGTGGCGGTATCTTTACCTTTAAAGGCAAAGAAAGAGCCTTCCTTTCGCCTGCCTGCTACTGCCCAATGCGTTTCAAGGATGTTTTTAGCGGTTTGGGTGGTCTCCCAAAGGTGTTTGGTCTCCCTATTCTTGTCAAAAAATTGATTGAAAAAGGTGATAACAGCCTCTTTTCCTTTTATTTGGGAGCCATCAGCGCTTAGCATAGTAATATCTTCTGAAAATAAAGCTATCAACTTGTTGAAATCGTCAGTATTATTTCCAGCAGTATCTGATAGATAAAAATAATCATCGAGTACTGTTCATTTTTTACCGTCTTGCAAAGTACTTAGTTCTTTGACGATTGCTTCACCTACACTCTTTGCCGATTGTGGGTTTTGCCCTGTGATAAGACGATTGTCTACACTTATTTTGTCCTGCCACATACCAGATTTTTCAATGAAGGCACCGCGTTCTTTTAGTTGGTCTTCCAAAGAGAAAGGCACTACTTTGTCCAACTTTACTGCTTGTTCTTCCTCGTTGGTAAAGGCACTTACTTTTTTGCCTTCTACCAAGTATTTGTCATTAGAGAGCTTGATATTTACCAAGCCTGCTGGCCCGTGGCATACAGCAGCTACCACACCATTTTGTTCGTAAATCTGAGCAGCGAGTTGGGCAAGTGCCTTATTGTCGGCAAAGTCCCACATCGTGCCGTGTCCGCCTGCATAGAAAATAGCCACATAATCCTTTGCTTTTACTTCCGATGGCTTTTTGGTATGAGCAAGCTTCTTTTTAAAATCAGCGTTTTCCCAATACTTTTTATCGACAGGGTCGTTCATATTGATGCCATAGGCTTCTGTAGCACCACCCAACGGACTGACAAAGTCTACCGTATAACCTGCTTTTTCAATTTCTTCCAAGGGGTGGGTTACCTCACCAGAGTAATAACCTGTTTTTTGCCCCGTATTGCCTAATTGTGTGTGGCTTGTTACCACAAAGAGTACTTTTTTGTTCATTTTTTTCGTTGTTTTTTTAGTTTGCGCCAGCCCTACCCCACAAGAGATCAAGGCAAGCAATAAAAAGATTCTTTTCATCGATGATTTATTTTTAATTTACTTTATCCAATTGTTTTCTCGATACCAAGCTATAGTATCTTTTAAGGTTTCAGCGAAAGGACGGAAACTCGCTCCTAATTCACGCGCACTTTTTTCGTGACTAAACCGCGTGCAATCGTATTCATCTTCAATGCCTTTTACACTAGCACGGCTCAGCAGAATAGGCTTTTTAGTGAGAAAGTGATAGAACTCATTTAGGTAAGCAATCGTCCATAGCAAGGCGTTAGGAATTTTTCGTGTAGGCATCGGAACGCCACTCACTTGGGCTAGCGTTGCCATAATCTCTCGCATTTCCATATGTCGCCCTGCAGCTAAGTAACGCTCGCCTCGCCTTCCTTTTTCCATTGCTAAAATTTGATGTTCTGCCACATCTCTTGCATCTACCGGACTAAAACTTGCTTTCATTACCCCTGGTAATTTTTTCTGTAAGAAGTCTAAAATGAATTGTCCTGAAGATGTAGGTCCCATATCGGCAGGGGCAAACATCCATCCTGGTAGCACGAAACAAGCAA
>CAURXJ010000039.1:0-14466 GCA_963528845.1 uncultured Capnocytophaga sp.
ATGCCTTAAGCATGTTCTGTCCTGTATAGAAACCAGAGTCTATCCATACCTCTGTCTGGCTACCTACAGCACTTACGATATCTGGTAAGGCTTTGATAGAAGAAATAGTATCGTCCATTTGGCGACCACCATGGTTGGAAACGATGATGGCATCAGCTCCATATTTTACAGCTTCTTGTGCATCTTCTGGGGTCATGATCCCCTTGAGGATAATAGGCCCTCCCCAAAGTTCCTTAATCTCAGCTATATCCTTCCAGCTAAGGCTTGGGTCAAACTGTTCTTTTGTCCAAGAAGAAAGTGAAGAAAGGTCTGATACGTTCTTAGCGTGACCTGCAATGTTGCGGAAAGTCCAGCGACGGCTACCGAATATATAGCGTAGACCCCAAGGAATTTTAGTTGAAAGGTTTATCATATTAGGAATGGTAAACTTCGGAGGGGTAGAAAGACCATTCTTAATATCGCGATGGCGGTTTCCAAGCACTTGCAAGTCTACCGTTACCATAAGGGCAGAACACTTAGCTTCTTTGGCTCGACGAATGAGGTCTTTCATGAACTCACGATCGCGCATCACATAGAGCTGAAACCAAAAAGGTTCTACACCTGCCTCCACCAAATCCTCAATAGAGCAGATGGACATAGTAGAAAGAGTGAAAGGAATACCGAACTTCTGAGCGGCTTTGGCCATATGGATTTCCCCATCAGCCCACATCATTCCCATAAAGCCTACAGGAGCGGTCATAGCAGGGAATTTCACCTTTTGTCCTAAGAGCGTAGTCTCAAGGGTACGGTTGTCCATATCCACCAAAATTTTCTGCTTGAACTTGATAGGGCTGAAGTCAGAAACATTCTCGCGGTAAGTGGATTGTGTCCAAGAGCCTGTATCTACATACTCATAGAACATCTTAGGTACATTGCGCTTACATACCACACGTAAGTCCTCAATGTTAGTCATTTTTGTTAAATCTCTCATTCTAAAAATTTTTATATGATTGTATCAGAGACGAATTGATGCTGAAAAAACAAGGGCTTGCTTTTTCGCTGCAAATATAATAAATTATTTTGATATATGTCATATTTAGTGATTTGTTTTTAGTTTTTATTTTTAGTTTGTTGTAGAGGCAATTCTCCCTTCATGATAAGGTTAATAATCCTTGCGATAGGTAGTCTTCCGCCTTTGCTTGAGAGGATCTCTGACTTTGGAGCGGAACATAGAGCGGAAAATCTGTATAATGACCGGAAGAAGTGACAACGCAAAAAATATACAAACGACTTGCCACCATAGGGATAATTCTTGGGTAAGCACCGCAAAGATAAATCCCGCACATAAGCCCATGGTCATAGGGAGAATGATCCCATAGAGCAGCCCTTTGGCCAGATAGTTGCCGTAATTCTTCATAGGCTTATCTGTAAGATAGCCGTAAATCCCCCAATAAGCAAAAACGGCAATGACGAAAAATATAATCAGCCCTATGATTTTCACTACAATATATACATCTGTTACAATGATCTCATCTGTGGAAGCCTTATAGCGAATGTTATAAGAGGATTCTCCATTTACCTCAGTAGCAAAAGGCAGTGCCCGCTCCAGCTCCTCCCCTGATTCTATGGTAAAAGTAACCACAGGCGTACCCATTTCTACATATCTTGTGCGTCCATCTGAATCTCTTTCCTCACTCGTATAGGTATCCTCATACCTTACCACCTGAGCGGTATAGGACTTAAAGTCACTATCGGAAGCCAGCTGATAGAGTTCCTTCGCAGTACCTGCCCCTAAAAGCAGCATGAAGGGGGTAAGCCCCACCAATAGGGATATAGGCACCCAAATAAAGAAGGCGGAGAGGCAACCTGCTTTATCTTTGCCTTTATCCTTAGCCTTGCTATTGAGTTTTCTGAGAATCAAGTAAGTAAGCCCTACTGAAACAACAAGAAACAGTAAGACAATGATTCTATTGACAGCTATTTCATCCATAAGCGGTTATTATTGATATATCCTTCTTTTAGAAGGTTTTTCACATTCAGATACAAAAATGGTTTTAGGCTCTACCTTGAGCTTTTTAAGATCTGTCTGATAACACTTGGGTTGTAGAAAATCAAACCTATAATACTCAATTTTATTTAGGGTATCCTTATAGATATTTTTACCTTTATCATACACTAAAAAATCCCGATTAATAGGATCGGGCTTCACACTACCCTCTTTTATATTCATAAAAAACACCTTAGGTTCTTCCAAGTTGGAGATACTAAGGAAGTCTTTAAGCTCCTTATCCCCTTGGTCTTCCGACTTCTCCTTAGCAAAAAGCACCTTTCTTAGCTCTTTCATAGGGATTTTATCAATTTCCTTTTTGAGTTCCCGTATAAGCTGCTTACTTCTCTCTGCATCAGCTTGGTTAAAGAAGAGCAAACACTCATAGCCCTCTTTGGTTACCAAAGCGCCTGCCCCATCTATCTGGTATTCTGAAAGTTTCTGATAAGAAATAAGAAAGTCATTATTATCCTGTAAGTCAATCTGGTAGGTGTTCTTTAGTTCTCCAAAAAGTTGAGCAAACCCGAACGTTTTCAGATCTGCAATCAGGAAAAAGGAATTACCCATCTCTTCCCTTGAGAACGTATGTACATAGCGAGAAGAAAGGCAATTGGGGTTATCATTGAAAACCGAATAGGTTTTTCCATTCTCAAATCGGATATAGTTTTTCCCATCTTCAAAATTGGCAAAGCGAATACGTACTTTGTCTTTACCAATAGAGTCATTTCGCTGCCCATACACAACAAATAGCGGTTCTTTTTTCGGCTTGAAGAGGATGATACCGTCCTTTTGAACCTCATAACTCCCTGGTACAGCTGTCATATAGCCCCAAAGGACAAATAATTTGTTAGGCAAGAGCATAATACCTCCTCCACGCCCTCTGTAATTGCCTGAAATGTCTTTTTCTTGGGCATATACAAGGCTTCCTATAAAAGAAAAAGCCAGCAATAAGAGTATTTTTGTTTTCATGATATTAGTTTTAAAATTTCATCTTTCAACTGCTTGCAATTACAATTCCTTTGAATATTAGCTAATTCGCCTTTATTTCTCTTCTTTGGGAAGGTTTCTCACACTCGGAGACAAAGATGGTTTTAGGCTCCACTTTGAGCTGCTTAGGGTCTGTGATGCTCCCCTGTGTCTTGACCTGCAAGTATAGCCTAACTTCATCATTCTCAAAAGGTTTTGAAGTATAACTACCGCCCACTACTCTCCCATCTTTCTTTTGAACAATGAGTGCCGTAGGAGGCTCTATGTTCTCTGCATAAAGGAAAGAGATAGACTCCTGACTTATATCCTTTGATTTTTCTTTAGGAACAAAAAACCTTTTGAGATCCCCTTTAGGTACTTTCTTCAATCTTTCTTTGACCATTTTCAGCTCTTCTTCTGGCCATTTCCCTCTATGGAAAAAAGCCCCTTTTTCCCCGTCTAACTCCATAGGTACGAGCACTACATTTGCCTTCTCACGACTAAGTTTATCATAAGAAATCAAGAAATCATTATACGCTCCCAAGGCAAATTGCAATGTGTTCTTAATCCCCTCACCCTCAAACAAATAAGACACTTCTTCATCATAGTATCCCATATGATGTATAAGGGTAAGCGTACTACCTACTTCCTTTCTGTCAAAGGTATGTATATACTCGTGAGAAAAACAGTTAGGGTGATCATTGAACACACTATAGGTCTTCCCATTCTCATACTGAATATAGTTCTTTCCCTCTTCAAAATTGGCAAAACGGATACGCACCTTATCCTTCCCAATGGAATCATTATGATATCCATATACTAAGAACAAAGGTTCCCGTTGAGGCTTTAATAAGTACACCCCATCGGGTCTCTTTTGGTAATAGCCACGAATAACTGTCATATAAGTCCAAGCAGCAAAAGTCTTATTCGGGAAAAGCATAATGCCCGATTCAGGTTGTTTGTAGCTTTCTATTAGCTTTCTGTCTTGAGACAGAAGGTTATTGGCTACCAAAAAGAAAGTCAGTAATAAAAGTATTTTTGTTCTCATAAAGGTAATGGATAACTAAGCAATCGAATATCGGTAATTATAGAAAGGGTAAATCCCTTAAAAAGAGGTGCTTTCGCCCAAGGAATAGCATAGCCAGCATCTACCCGTAACAAATTAAAGAGAGACAGTCCTACACGTGGAGTAATCGCCTCAGTGGAAAGAGAGACCCCATAGCCCAGAAACAGATGATAGAACTCAGCCCCCACCTCAGGGACTACTCTATGAGAACCCCTACCCGCAAAATGAACTCCTGTATAGAAGCCCCCGCCACAAGCAATACAATCATTGTGAAGCATCAGCCCAGCAAAGTGTGAACTCTTAGCATCGGCATAGGTGTAAGCCAGCCTTGGAGTCAGGTTAATTATTCCCTGATAACAATCACACGAAGGCGGATACCTCCTTGGAGGAGTAATAGCAAGACTATCACTCTGAGCAAACCCCATATAAGAGTAAAGAGTAAAGAAGAGGAGAAACAAATTTCTCATAAAATCAGCTTTAAAAGTTCCCTTTCTATAACGCGACAAATATAACGAAATTTCGGCAAAAAATCAGAATTTCTCACGACTTTATTGCTATGTTTATTTTTTTGACTACCTTTGCAGAAAAATATAACTAATGAGTGCCATTGTAGCCATTGTTGGACGCCCTAATGTAGGCAAATCCACTTTTTTCAACCGTCTTGTTCAGCGCCGTGAGGCTATCGTAGATAGCATCAGTGGGGTGACCCGCGACCGCCATTATGGAAAAACCGACTGGAACGGACGTGATTTCTCCGTGATTGATACAGGAGGTTATGTAGCAGGAGGCGATGACGTGTTCCAAAAAGAAATAGATAAGCAGGTGAATCTGGCTATTGAGGAGGCCGATGCCATCATCTTTTTAGTAGATGTAGAGAGTGGCATCATGGGTACCGATGAGGAGATTGCCCAACTGTTGCGCCGTAGCAAGAAGCCTACTTTCTTGGCCGTAAACAAAGTAGATAATACCAAGCGGGCTATGGATGCCAATGAGTTCTATGCCTTGGGGTTTGAAGAGATTTTTCCTATCTCTAGTGTCAATGGGAGTGGTACGGGCGAGCTCTTGGATGCCGTAGTCAAAGTGCTCTCTGAGGAGGAAAAAGTGGAAGAAGTAACCCTACCTCGCTTTGCCGTCGTAGGACGCCCCAATGCTGGGAAATCGTCCTTTATCAATGCCCTTATAGGGGAGGAACGCTACATTGTTACCGACATAGCGGGTACCACTCGTGATGCTATTGATACCCGTTATAATCGTTTTGGGTTTGAGTTCAATCTCGTAGATACCGCAGGGATTCGCCGCAAAGCAAAGGTCAAAGAGGATTTGGAGTTCTACTCGGTGATGCGCTCAGTACGTGCCATTGAGCACTCCGATGTATGCCTGCTCTTAGTGGATGCTACTCGTGGCTTCGAGGGGCAAGATGCCAATATCTTCTGGCTGGCACAGCGCAATAAAAAAGGAATAGTAATTCTGGTTAACAAATGGGATTTGGTAGAAAAAGACAACCATACCACCAAGCACTTTGAGGAAGGGATTCGCAAGATTATCGCCCCCTTTACCGATGTGCCTATTATCTTTATCTCTGCCCTTACCAAACAACGTATCTACAAGGCGATAGAGAAAGCAGTAGAGGTATATAACAACCGCAGTCAGCACATCAAGACCTCGGTGCTCAATGAGTATTTGCTCCCCATCATTGAGGCTACCCCACCACCAGCTACCAAAGGGAAGTACATCAAAATCAAGTACTGTATGCAGCTACCTACCGACCTGCCTCAGTTTGTTTTTTTTGCCAACCTTCCCCAATATATCAAGGATCCTTACCGCCGCTTTGTAGAGAACAAGCTCCGAGAGAAATTCAATTTTGAAGGCGTACCTTTGGATATTTTCTTTAGGGAAAAGTAAGGGGAGTTTTTGAATTTTGAGGTTTGGGTAAAAAGTGAACAAGAAAAATAAAATGAGTAAGAAAACTTATTTTGCAATGATTGATGAAGCTATACAACAAGAGGGAAAAAAAGTAACTATTGAAGAACTTAGACAAAGATATTTAAAATGATAAAAGAGGAAATAGAGCTAGAAAAGGAAGAATATACATTTGAAGAAACTAAAAAATTTCTTGATCACTTAGAGATTTTAAAAATCTCTAACAAAATAAAATAGGATAAAAAATATGAGAATTATTTTGTTCATCATTTTAGTCCTTGTATTTTATATCTTATCGATAGTAATGTACAAGAAATATCATGGCAAGAAATTACTATTCTATTATCTTGCATGCCTTTTAGGTGCATGCATAATGTATATGCTTAGTTTAGTTCTAGTCGCAAAGTATAGTACGGAAATGATGGATGTTTGCCATGATTTCTACAATTCTATACTTGTTATTATTATGACAAATTTAATAATCATTATAATGGAAGCTCTTGTAAATTTCCTCATTAAGTTTATGATGAGTTTCCATGTAAAATACAATGGTTTTGTTATGAATGATGAACGTATTCAAGTAATAGATAAGTTCAAATCCTTATTCATAAAATGGGGTAGAATCCTTTATCTAACAGGGTGTATAATTTTAATTACAGGATGTATGTTTAGTTAAAGGAGGTTCCTACTGTTTATTGTAAAACTCTCATTATAGAAACGATTTATAAAAGATATAAATAACAAAGAAATGTTTCCCATCCAACAATCTTATTCGAAAGAAGAACAGATTAAGCGTTATTGGAAATGTAACTACACTGCTGCAGAATCACAATTAGCGTATTGGATTCTGCTACCTAAGGACGTAAAACCTGTACAGATTAAAAAGCAACCTATAGAAGGACTTGACATTAATAATATCGGGCAATATGTTAGTGTTGACAAAACCTGTTCGATGTTAGAGGTCTCCGTATATTATGAACATTGTTGGTATGAAATGAACGCAGCAGATTGGCTTGTTAAAAAACTTGATCTGATGGGAGAAAACATTCTTCACTACAGGAAAATTAATGGGACTTCAACAGGAACTTATGCTGATATTCTCACGTCAAAGAAAACAAATAAAGGTGAGAGTGTAATATCTCGCTTTTCTGTACTAAAAGACTATGATCCTGATTTTTCAGGAGCCAATTATTTTATGGTAAAAACATCGTGCTTTGAAGAAGATTATCAAGAAAGGATGTTGGATATGCTCCAAATCACAAATAATTGGAATTTGATAAACAAGACGAATTGGAACATGGCAGAAAATTTACAACCCTTTAGTTTCAACTTCAAACAAAATAATTTCACATTTTATTTCCCAACATCATGGAAGATGTTCAAGGACAGCAATCATGATAATTTGTCCGCCCAATCTATTCGTTTTCTTCTTAAGCATGAAGACGAAGGAGAGAATATAGGTGTAGTCAATATATATTTGTATGCGAAGACAAGCAAAGAAAATTTTGAAAGCATCGCCTCGAACATAGAAACACGTTTAAAAAACATATCAGAATTTGAATGCAAAATACAAAAAAAGGTAACTGATAATATTCTAAATCCAAAATTAGAAAAAGCATGGTACATTCAAGGAGATTTAGAATACCCTGAAAAACAATTCAGAGCTTTTCTCATGTCATATCTTATACAAAGTAATAGCGGCATCTGTTATATTGAATCAATTGGACCGAGACCCAGCTTAAATAATTATTATTGGGAAGCAAGCAAACGATGTATAGAGTTAATAGTCGAATCATTCAATAATTTGGATTTCTCCAAGGAATAGAATTTGTAAAAGGCTCCTATCCGAGATATTGATTGTAACAACTTCCTTTACTATCATATTTTATCAATTTGGAGTTTTTTATAATACCAGCTGTGTCTATTTCTTACAACTCCATCACCACCTGTGTTGGTAATGTACAAGTTTCGGAAGAGAATACGAGTGAAAATGGTAGTGTATATAAAGTGTCAGGAGAAACAGACGCCATTGGTAAAGATATTCCTTTCTCCTGCTCCTTATATCAAACCTACAGAAGTGATTTGTGAAGAAGCACAACGAGAAGTCTTCGACCTTATACAAGAAATCATTTTTTCAGACAATACATTGATTCTAAAAGGAATAAGCAAAGAAAACCAATACTGGATGGAGTACTATATCACAGAGGGGCAATGGGTAGTTACATTTACCTGATAATTAGTTAGAGTACAATTAACTCTTGACACTATGAAAAAATACCTTTTGATTATCATTTGCTTACTGGTCAGTGTTTGTAAAGCACAGCAAAATAACCCTTTCACCTTATATACCGCTGATAAGATTTTAGCTCTTAAGGGAGCGGTAAGGTCACTGGTGATCTATAATATAAGAGAAGAAACCTCTGGGGAGATTACCGAAGAGATTTATATGCGCTATTTCTTCACTCCACAAGGGGCTATCACTCATATCATAAGCTATAACAATGGAGCAGAAGAGGCGGTTTCTTATTACAAATATGATATTGAAGGAAAGGTCAGGGAGTGTAGCACCCAATACGCATCTAAAAATATCACCCCTACCGAGACGTTCTTTTCCTATAACAAGAACAACAGCATTGTCAAAGAAAAACATTTCTCAGATGGCCAACTCCTTAGAATGATTGAAAGGCATTATAATAAGAAGCAACGAGAAGTAAAACAAATTCTCTATGATGACAAGGAAAAAGTGTCTGCCTCCACTGTATATTCCTATGACAGCCATGGAGGTCAGAACCAAATAGAAAACTATGACAGCAGTGGAAAACGTATAAATAGGACTGTCCAAAAGTTCGATGAGGCAGGCAATGTCATTGAAAGTATTTTGTATGATGAGGCAGACCGAGAAACGCGCAAACTCTATTTCACTTATGATAAGTACAACAATATCACCAGACGAAAGATAGTGGATATACGCCCCTCCCCTAAAACTACAGTACAAACCCTAAGGTACGAATATGACACCCTTCACAACTATATCCAAGAGACCTGCCTTAGTGGCGGCAATGTGATCTATGCTCAAAAAAGAGTGATCTCTTATTATAATTAGTCATTGGTTACTATAACACCACTACTTTTTTTGTCTCAAAAAAGTCTTCTTCAAAAACTTCGGAAAGGTTATAGACAGCAGCTGAAGGAAAAGCTGCCAACTCTTCAGTAAGGTCACCTCCTTTTAGGTAGAGTATTCCCCGCTTATCACCCTTATTGGTTACAGGCTTGAGCAGATGCTTGGTGAGCTTATAGAAGTCGACCATTTGGGTTACAGCACGGCTTACGATATAGTCGTATTGCCCCTCAAGGGTCTCTACGCGTGCCTGCTGGGAGGTAACATTGGTAAGGCCTAAAGCAGTAGCCACTTCTTGTACCACCTTTATTTTCTTGCCTATGGAATCGACCAAGTGGAAAGACACCTCTGGATAGAGAATCGCCAGTGGAATCCCTGGAAAACCGCCACCTGTACCTACATCTAATACCTTTAGCCCTACCGAGAAGGGGTGTATCTTGGCAATCCCCAAGGAGTGCAATAGGTGATGCAGCACAAAATGCTCCATATCCTTGCGAGAAATCACATTGATACGTGCGTTCCACTCCTCGTATAGGCTTACTGCCTGAGTGTATTGTGCCACTTGTGTAGGGGTAAGAGTAGGAAAATACTTGAGTAACAACTCCATAAAGACAAGCCTTTAGAAAGGTCAAAAGTAGGATAATATTTTCATTCGTACAAATTTTTCAAGAAAGATTTTAAAAATACTTGTACATTCCAAAAAATAATAGTACCTTTGCCCCGCTTTCTTTTATGGGAGCTTCAGAATACTAAAAGCAAGTAAACGTTTAATTTAAGATATTAATATTCAATCCAATGAAAAGAACATTTCAACCTTCCAAGAGAAAAAGAAGAAATAAACACGGTTTCAGAGAACGTATGGCCACGGCGAATGGACGTAAAGTATTGGCACGTCGTAGAGCTAAAGGAAGAAAAAAACTTACTGTTTCCTCTGAACCAAGACATAAGAAATAATGTTTATAACTTTCTGTAACAAGTAAGGTGCCATCTCATTGTAGATAGCACCTTTTTTACTTTTTACTTTTTAACCTTATTACTTTTTAACCTTATTACTTTTTACTTTTTACCTTTTACTTTTTATCTTTATATTATGAAGTCTATTGCTGAAATTCGTCGTGATTTCCCTATCTTAGAAAGAAAGATAGGCGGAAATCCTCTAGTATATTTTGACAATGGGGCAACTTCTCAAAAGCCCCAACAGGTCATTGACAGCATTGTCCATTTTTACACCACCTACAATGCCAATATCCATCGTGGGGTACATACCCTCAGCCAAGAGGCTACCGAAGCCTATGAAGTAGCCCGCAAAAAACTACAAAAGCACATCAACGCAGCCAAGTCCTACGAGGTGATTTTTACCAGTGGTACCACCGAGGGAATCAACTTAGTGGCTACTTGTCTCACACCTTTTCTAAAGGCAGGTGATGAGATCTTGGTACTGACCACTGAGCACCATAGCAACATCGTTCCTTGGCAGCTCTTAGCCGAGCGTACAGGGGCTGTTGTCCGTCCTATCCCTGTAGATAAGGAGGGTATGATCCTTATGGAGGACTTCAAGGCTATGCTCTCTGAGCGTACCAAAGTAGTCAGCTGCCAACAGGTGTCCAATGCCTTGGGCAATGTACACCCTGTCAAGGAAATCATTGCTTTAGCCCATAGTGTGGGGGCAGTAACTCTTATAGATGGGGCACAGAGTTGTCCACACTTTGCCATTGATGTACAAGACTTAGATGCTGACTTCTTCGTGGCCTCAGGACACAAGATGTACGCCCCTACCGGAATTGGCTTTCTCTATGGGAAAGAGGCGTGGCTTAAGAAACTTCCCCCCTATAAGGGCGGCGGGGATATGATCAAGACTGTCTGCTTTGAAGGGACTACTTATGCCGACCTGCCTTATAAGCTGGAGGCTGGAACGCCCAACATCTGTGGGGGGATCGCCTATGGAGTGGCTATTGACTATATGCACTCCTTGGGTATGGCCGATATCGCCGCTCACGAACACGCCTTGCTAAAGTATGCCCACGAGCAGATTCGCGCCTTAGGCGGTATCACCATCTATGGTACACATGATTTGGAGCGTAAGGCAGGAGTCATCTCCTTCAATGTAGAGGGCGCCCACCCCTATGATGTAGGAACACTCCTTGACCAAATGGGTATAGCTGTACGTACAGGCCACCATTGTGCCCAGCCTGTGATGGACTTTTATCACATTCCAGGTACCATACGTGGTAGTTTTGCCGTTTATAACACCCTCGAAGAAGTTGATCGCCTCATCTTAGGCCTTCAAAAAGCAATGAAGATGCTATTATAGCCATATATAACACACTCACAATCAACCAATTGTAAAATAATTAAAAAAATAATTGATTTTTGCTTGTCAGTTTCAAAAATAGTTGTACCTTTGCACTGTCTTAAAAATCACACGCGGGTGTGGTGAAATTGGTAGACACGCCAGACTTAGGATCTGGTGCCGTGAGGTGTGTAGGTTCGAGTCCTATCACCCGCACTAAGCTCTCAGAACACTCTGAGAGCTTTTTTATTTAATACACTTCCCCCTATGTTAGCATCTTTCCAACAGCATCTCCAGCAGCATTTCCCTTTCCTATGGCAAAAGAAAATTATCTTGGCCATTAGTGGAGGGATTGATAGCGTGGTACTCGCTCACCTGCTCCATGGGTTAGACATTCCTTTCCTTATGGCGCATTGCAACTTCCAGCTACGCGGGGAGGAAAGCGAGGGCGACCAGCGTTTTGTGGAGGCTCTTTCCCACCAGCTTTCTGCTCCCTTGGCTGTAAAGCGTTTTGAAACCAAGGCCTATGGCAAGGCACATGGACTGAACACCCAGCTAGCGGCTCGTGTACTGCGCTATGAGTGGTTTGAAGCACTACGCCAAGAGCAGGGCTATGACTATATACTAACCGCCCATCAGGCCAATGACTCTTGGGAGACGTTCCTGATCAACACTTCTCGTGGCACAGGCCTCAAGGGGCTTTTAGGTATACCCACACAGAACGGGGCTATCTTGCGCCCCTTACTCCCTTTCTCTCGGGAGGAAATCCTCACCTTTGCCACCGAAAACCATATCTCTTGGCGGGAGGACAGCTCCAATAGCTCCGATGCTTATACCCGCAACAAGATTCGCCACCACCTCTCCCCTATGCTCAAAGAGGTGCACCCACTTTTTTTTAAGAACTTTGAGAAAACCCAATCGCTCCTACAGCTCACTTACAACTTCCTACAAGAGGGTATCGAGCAGTATCGGAAAGAATGTTTTGTCCTAGGCAATCCTATCGTTTTCCTTATAGAAAAACTCCGCAGACACCCCCATAGGCGTTTTTTGCTACACGAACTCCTTTCTCCTTATGGATTTTCCGATGCCGATGCTTTGGAACGATTTTTGCAAGCCGATACAGGTAAATACCTTGCCAGTGATACCCACCGCCTGCTCTCCAACCGTGGGCAATGGCTTATTAGTGAACTAAAGGAGGCCTCCCCTGCTGTTTTCTATTTGCAGGATGAAGCTGGTGTCATCAAGTCGCCCATAGCCTTGAGCTGGCAAAAGGTCAGTGAGGCTGCCCCATCAGGTGCCGAGGTGATTTATATAGATAAGCAGAAGGTACTGTTTCCCTTATGCTTGCGCAAGCGTAAGGAGGGAGATCTCTTTTACCCCTACGGCATGGGCGGACAGAAGAAAGTACTGCGCAAGTACTTCAAGGATGAAAAATATTCGCTCTATGACAAGGAAAACCAATGGCTGCTAACCGATAGCACTGACCAAATCCTATGGGTTGTAGGCCGCCGCGCAGACGAACGTTTTCGCCCTACCCCTTATACCAAAGAAATACTCTGTTTCAGACTTAATAACGAATAAATACCCGATTATGAAAAATATATTACTCATTGGCTCTCTTTTCCTTGCCTTTATAGCTTGCAAGGGAGAGGAGTTTTCCCAAAGACAAGCACAAGACCCTTATCAGAGAATAGATATCTTAGCTCAGGAGAAGGCTCAATACCTGCCTCAACCTCCCAAACATTATGAAAAGGTCGTAGTGCCTGCCAAACTCAAGTATTACTACCAGTCTGTGGATTTTACCAAGAATGGGGACGAACTCAAGGAAGACCTAGCCGTGCTGACCATTGTCAAGCATACCCATTTTATCCCTTATGGCAAGCGCCATCCTTACTTGGAAAAGGCCAACAAAGACCCCAAAAATCCCCAGCATGTTCTCTTGGTCTATACAGGAGAGAGCCGCCCCGCAAGTGAGATACAGAAGCGCAACCAGCCACATGGGAGTATCAATACCGAACATATCTACCCACAGAGCCATATCAAAAAATACGGGGATCCTGACCAGCCCTTAGGCGACTTGCACCACTTGCAGTATATAGACAGTGGCACCAACTCCTCCCGTGGCAACCTTCCCTTCACCGAAGGGCATGGCGCTACAAGCAGAGAGAAAAAAGGCAAAGCATGGTATCCAGGTGACGAATATAAAGGCGATGTGGCTCGTATGCTTATGTATATGTACCTGAGATACAACCTACCTTTTCACCATGTAAGTACCGATGGAGTGGGGCTGCTACTGAAGTGGAATGCCGAAGATGAGGTCTCACCTCTGGAGCTACAGCGCAACAATGAGATAGAGCAAGCCCAGAGCAACCGCAATCCTTTTATTGATAACCCTTATTTGGCTACTAAAATTTTTGGTCAGGTAGCGGGGCGTACTCCTGAGAATCTGTGGAAGTAGAGTGCCTCTTACCCCTGAGATAAAACCAATACCCTACCCAGGCGGTAGTTACTCCTACCAGAAGGCCTACAAGGATATCCGTAGGGAAATGCACCCCTAGGTAGAGACGACTATAGGCATAGGGCAGCGGCCAAAGGAAAAGCCAAAAGGCAAAGCGCATACATTTTCTAAAGACTAGATATAAGAAGGTAGTAAGGGCAAAGCTATTGCTGGTATGACCAGAGAAAAAGCTATAGCCCTTCTCCCCTATCACAATACGCAATTGGGGAATGAGCGCTTCGGTATGTAAGGGGCGCAGGCGTCCTACTATTTCCTTAGTAGTATTGGTAATAGCCACTGTAAGGAGCAAGGTTCCTATGGCATAGAAAAAAATACGCCAAGCCTCCTTGCGTGCAAAGAAGTGGAAGTTAGTCCAAAGAATCAGGGCAAAAAAGGGTACCCAATTCCATGCATTGGTAATAAGCAGCCAAAAGGTATCCCATGAGAGGGAACCCATTTGGTTTATGGCCACCAGTAGCTGATAATCTTTCTCTAAAAGGTCTGCAAGCATAGGCATTAGTAAAAATAAAAAAATCCTTAGTACTGAATACTAAGGATTTTTGTGCCTACGACTGGATTCGAA
>CAURXJ010000040.1:0-14455 GCA_963528845.1 uncultured Capnocytophaga sp.
CACTCAAGAGGTATGACCGTATCGATGTACTGATTAACAATGCAGGGATTATGCCTCAAGCCACTTTGGACAAACTCAAAGTGGAGGAGTGGGACAAGATGATTGACATCAATGTAAAAGGGGTGCTCTATGGCATCGCGGCGGTATTGCCTACGATGCAACAGCAGCATAGCGGGCATATCATCAACCTATCCTCGGTGGCAGGCTTACGAGTGGCCGCTGGGCGTGGAACGGTGTATAGCGGCACCAAGTTTGCCGTCAAAGCCATTAGCGAGGGGCTACGTGCCGAGGTGGCTAAGGATAATATACGTGTAACCACTCTTTACCCTGGGGCAGTGGAGAGTGAACTCAAGTATGGCAGCTCCGACCCTGAAGCCAGCGAGAATATACAAGCTTTCTATAAGGCGTATGAGATTCCTGCTTCCTCCGTGGCCAGAGCGATAGCTTATGCCATTGGAGAACCCGAAGAGGTGGCTATCAACGAGATTACCCTTCGCCCTACCCGTCAAGAATTTTAGTAGGACTGTAGGGGCGAATTGCAATTCGCCCTTTAATGAGGACAATTCGCCCTTCAAAAAGAGCAATTCGCTCTTTAATGAGGATAATTCGTCCTTTCAAATAATTTAAAAAACGAACAAAGAATAATTAGTGTTTTATGATAAAAAGTTTTATTAACAGACCGGTACTATCAACGGTAATTTCTATCTTGATAGTGATCTTGGGGGTATTGGGAATCCTTTCACTTCCTGTATCACAATACCCAGATATTGCTCCTGTAACCGTATCGGTAAGGGCAAGCTATGGAGGTGCCAATGCCGAGACTGTGCTCAAGGCAGTAGTAATTCCGCTTGAAGAACAGATCAATGGGGTGGAGAATATGGACTATATTGTCTCTTCTGCTTCCAATAGTGGTTCAGCCAATATCACGGTATATTTCAAAAATGGAATGGATCCAGACAATGCTGCGGTATTGGTACAGAACCGTGTATCGTATGCCAATGCGATTCTCCCTGCTGAGGTAAAGCAAGCAGGGGTAACCGTAGAGAAGCGTGAGGCAGGTAACCTGATGTTCCTTACTTTCTTCTCGGATAATCCTGAAATCGATGAGGTATTCTTGGAGAATTACTTGGCGATCAATGTGATTCCAGGACTCAAGCGTATCACAGGGGTAGGAGATGCCGAGGAGTTCGGAGGGAAAAACTACTCTATGCGTATATGGCTGGACCCTCAGAAGCTTCAGGCATATAAGCTGAACCCAACAGAGGTTACTGCGGCCATTTCTTCTCAGAGCTTGGAGGCGGCTGCCGGTACCTTGGGGCAGAATAGTGGTAGCTCTTACGAATATACCATCAAGTACAAGGGGAAATATAATAAAGTTTCCGAGTATGAAAACATTGTACTTAAAGCCATGGATGGGGGGCGTATCCTTCGCCTAAAAGATGTAGCTAAGGTGGAGCTTGATGCCATGGGCTATACAAGCTTCTCTGAGAGTAAGGGGCGCCCAGCTATTGCCATGGGAATTTCTCAGACACCAGGGGCTAATGCACATGCGGTGGTACAGAACATAGAAACATACCTCAAGTCTATCGAGAAAACACTCCCTGAAGGGGTGACTTATTCGATTAACTTCAATGTGAATACCTTCCTCAATGCTGCTATTTCTAAGGTGGTTTCTACCCTCTTGGAAGCCTTCCTTTTGGTGTTCTTAGTGGTATATCTTTTCCTACAAGATTTCCGTTCTACCTTGATTCCAGCTATTGCGGTACCGGTATCCATCGTGGGTGCGTTCTTCTTCCTCAATATCTTTGGCTATTCTATCAATATGCTTACTTTGTTTGCTTTGGTATTGGCTATTGGTATTGTGGTGGACGACGCGATTGTCGTCGTCGAGGCTGTCCATGCCAAGATGGAACATACGGGAGAGAAAGCCAAACCTGCAACTATCTCGGCTATGAACGAGATTACAGGGGCGATTATCTCTATTACCTTGGTCATGGCGGCGGTATTCGTACCTGTTACCTTTATTGAGGGAACCACTGGGGTATTCTATAAGCAATTCGGTGTTACTTTGATTATTGCGATCTTTATTTCGGCAGTCAATGCGCTTACTCTCAGTCCGGTACTCTGTTCGCTCTTCCTCAAACCTCACGGAGACAAAGAATATCAGAATAAATCATGGATGGGCAAGTTCTTCCATAAGTTCAATATAGCTTTTGATGCCGCTACGCTTAAGTACGGACAGACTTTTACCTTCTTCCTTCGTCATAAGTGGGTCACCTTAGTGCTCTTTGCTATAGCAGGAGGGGGAATTTACTTTGCTAACAAGAACTTACAGACAGGATTTGTGCCTAACGAAGACCAAGGCTTCGTACTTATGGATGCTTCTATGATTCCTGGAGCTTCTATGGAGCGTGTAGCCAATCAGTTGCGCGAGGTAAGCAAAGACCTCAATGAGATTCCTGGAGTGGAAAACTTTACCTTTGTAACAGGGAATGGGATGCTCTCTGGGGCAGGTAGTAACAATGGTATGGGCTTTTTTACCCTCAAGCCTTTTGAGGAACGTGCTAAGCACCCTGACCAAAGTATAGATGCTATCATAGGCAAAGCTTTTGCGGCAGCATCTAAGATTAAAGATGCACGTATTCTTTTCTTCCAGCCGCCTGCTGTATCGGGATTTGGTATGGGAGCAGGGGTATCTTTTGCTTTACTAAACAAATCGGGTGCCGATGTTACTGAGATCAATAAGACTACTCAAGAGTTTATGGCAGCCCTTAATGCACGTCCTGAAGTGCAGTATGCCCAAACCTCTTTCAATACCGATTTCCCTCAGTATCAGATGGATATCAATGTAGAACGCGCCATGCAGTCAGGAATAGCGGTAAGTACCATTCTTTCTACCTTACAGAACTATATAGGAGGGTATTATGCTACTGACTTTACCCTATACGGAAAGCAATTCCGTGTGATGGTGCAGGCGCTTCCTCAGGATCGTAAGGATGTGAATAGCCTTAACAATCTCTTTGTTAAGACAGGTACAGGGGAGATGGCTCCTATCTCAGAGTATGTAACCCTAAATCGTGTATTTGGGCCTCAGGCAATTAGTCGTTATAACCTCTATACTTCAGTGGATATATCCGCGGCTACCAACGAAGGCTATAGTACAGGGGATGTGGTAAAAGCAATAGAAGAAGTAGCTGCTCAGAAGCTCAATAGTAATTATGGAATTGACTATACCGGTCTTACCCGCGAGGAGCAAAACGCAGGTTCACAGACGATTATCATTTTCCTCTTGAGCTTGATATTTACTTACTTTATCCTTTCGGCTCAGTATGAGAGCTATATCTTGCCGCTTTCAGTACTTATGTCTTTGCCTTTTGGTATCTTTGGGGCATATTTTGGGCAATGGCTCTTTGGCTTGGAGAATAATATTTATTTCCAGATTTCATTGATTATGCTCATGGGGCTTTTGGCTAAGAATGCCATCTTGATTGTCGAGTTTGCCGTACAAAGGCGCCGACATGGAGAGAGTCTCTCCAAGGCAGCGATCAATGCAGCGATGGCTCGTTTGCGTCCGATCTTGATGACCTCTTTTGCTTTTATCGTGGGGTTATTACCTTTGGTGTTTGCCACAGGAGTGGGGGCTGCCGGTAACCGCTCGGTAGCGACAGGTGCCGCTATAGGTCAGCTCATCGGTACTTTCTTTGGGTTGATCGTCATTCCGGTACTCTTCGTAATATTCCAACACCTACAAGAGCGTATCAGTGGGGTAAAACACAAAGAAGAAGTCTTTGTCGCACCGACAGACAACTATTAATAAGTGAAAAATGAAGTGAGAGCCGCACAGGCGAATACACTACAGAAGTAGACAAAAATAGGAAGTGAACTTCAGTTCACTTCCTATTTTATTTAGATAACTTGTATCTCCAAGATTCTTCACTCTATTAGTCCATTTCTTCAGTGAGTTTTTGGAAGGTTTCACGTGCAGAGTGGTGTAGGTAGAGTACTTTGTATACAGCGTTGAGAATAGGAGTGTAAGCAGGTAATGCCTGTCGCTGGTTGATCTTGTAGGCATTCTCTACTGCATAGTATCCTTCAGCGACCATATTCATTTCCATAAAGGCACTGCGCACCGAGTACCCTTTACCTATCATACTACCAAAGAGGCGGTTACGACTGAAAGCGGAGTAGCCTGTAACCAAGAGGTCTCCCAAGTAGGCCGACTGGTTGATGTTGCGTGCTATAGGGTGAATGGTATCCACATAGCGCTCCATCTCACGTATGGCATTGCTCATTAGCACACTCTGAAAGTTATCCCCATAGCCCAAGCCATGGGCGATTCCCGCCGCGATGGCATAGATATTCTTGAGCATGGCTCCATACTCTACTCCTATGATATCCTCACTGATCTTGGTGCGGATAAAGGTACAGCGTAGGGCAGAGGCCATTTCCTCGGCCTTGAGAAGGTCTTCACAAGCGATAGTTAGGTAGGAGAGTCGCTCCAGTGCCACCTCTTCTGCATGACAAGGCCCTGTAATCACTCCTACATTCAGAGGGTTGATTCCGTAAGCTTGCATAAGATGTTCCCCTACTACCAGCCCCGATTCAGGAACAATCCCCTTGATAGCTGAGAATACTACCTTTTCCTTAAGTGAAAGGGTGAGTTTGGAGAGTTCCTGTACCAAGAAGGCTGAAGGGATGACAAAGATTATATAATTCCCTCTCTCTATTGCCTCATTGATATTGCTTGTGAGGTAGAGTTTTTCGGTATGCAGCTCCACTGAGGAGAGATAGTTGGGGTTGTGGCGGTACTGTCGGATATGCTCTATAGCATGTTCATTGCGCATGTACCAAGTGATCTGAGGAAGGTTCTCGGTAAGGATCTTTACTATGGCCGTAGCCCAAGAGCCTCCCCCTAAGACGGTATATCGTTTCATTACATGTATATTACTATTCAGCCCAAGAGTTTCAAAAGAAAGGCTGCGCCACAAAGGTACGAAAAATTATCAGAATAGGAAAATTTTTCCTGTGACAAGGCAGCCATTTCCACAGCTCTCTTAGAGCTTAAGCATCGTAGGGTTGATATTGATACTACACCAGAACCAATCTTGCCAAGGGCGAGTGGCTGAAAAACCGCGTAAGGTATTGTAGCTACCTGATACTTTATGTACGGAATAGCCTACTTGCAGAGAGGCAAAAGGTTGTAGCTTATGAGTATATACTAAGTCAGCTTCCACACCTAAGTGACGTGTTTTTCCGTCTATCTTGCCTGCAGAACGGAAGTAGTGTCCTGTAGCAGAAAGGTTTCCTTTCTCACTCGTCTTTAGAGTAGCACTGATATAAGGGTTGAGAAGTCCTACTTGAGGTATTTGAGGTGTATTGTTTACATAATAGTAGTCCATAAAGCCATAGAACTTATGGTTGGTACCACTGAAAGGGGTGAATACCTTATCCTTGCCAGAGGTATCTGGACTATTGTTACCACTGAGGTAGTCTATACCCATGGTCGCCGATAGTGAGGGGAGGAATTTGTATCCTACCATGGCAGCCAAGAGATAGGCTTCCTTAGTAGCTCCTGTATTGTTTTTTCCTGTTTGTAGATAGGCTTCTACTCCATAGGATAGGCTTTCGGAACGTCCGCGGTAGTGTACGCCAAAGGTTTGCATGTTGTAATCCGCTTTGTCATTGTTGCGTAGTCCTAAGTTGGCAAAAAGGAAAGAAAGTTGCTGCTCTGGGGTGAAAGCATAGTGAGCATGTAGGGCTTCCATATGCTGATAAGGCTGTCCAGGGGTGAAGTATTGTCCCTTAGGGTTGTTTACATTGCCATTGATTTTGTCAGTGGCAGCCATGCCATCCAAGTAGTTTTGGTTGAAAGCGAAGAAAGAGCGTAGGTAGAGGTTCTCTATAGGTCTCCAGTTGATATTCACCGCGTCATGAGCCCGTCCTGCAGGATGCCAGTCAAGAGAGCCGAAGATACGATCTTCGTCCAAGACAATCTGTTGGCGGCCGAGCTTAAGGTCAAATCCTCCTCCCAGAGGTAGCGCTGCATAGGCCTCGAATACGGAGAGCCCTCCTGTACGATCAATCACTTGTACCTGTGGTGCTTGTCCCCAGATATTCACCTGTTGCAAGGACACATACAGCTGCAAGTCTTGGCGAAAACGATAATCCATATTCAATCGTAGACGGTTATTGACCAAAATAGCAGGTTCTTCCCCTTCTTGTAGGGCTTGATACGCACCATTACGGTATTCAAAACGTGGACGAAGCTGTCCTGATAGAGTAAAGAAGTGTTCCTTTTCCTCTACCACAGGAGCATCTCCTTGCTCCTGTGCCATACCTGCTAATGGAACTAAGGCCATGGCCATACTAAAAAATGTAATTCTATTCATAACCAGTTGTTAGTTTTTAGTTTTCAAAGATATATTGTTGCTCTTCACTACATACCCAGCTCTGAGAATCGCTCGTTTCTCCCTTTTATACAGCAGCAAAGATACAAAAAAATAATTAATTTCCAATGATTTAATGATTAATTCTATTCCCTACTTAACGATTGTTTCCTATTCCCCAATTGCTTGTGATGAGCTATCTATTCTCTTCCTTTTTTCATTAAAACTTTAACAAACAAAATGGTATAAAACTGCTAAAAAACCTAAAAAACTGCTAAAAAACGAAGTTTTGGAAATAAAATTTGTGGTAGGTAGAAAAAAAGTTATACATTTGCCCCGAATTTTAAAATGATAAAAAGAACTTACAAAAAAGATTTTTTTATGAAAAAGAATATTTTAACTCTCGCAGCTATCCTAACAGCTGCAGTAAGTGCTAACGCACAAGAAACGCTAAGCAGTAGCAAGTTTTTTGACAACTGGCAAGTAGGTGTTAAAGCAGGTGGTTATTCTCCTACACACCATGAAGCTTTTATCAAAAGTACTCGTGCTACTTTTGGAGCTGAAATAGGCAAACAAATCTCTCCTGCTTTCCGCTTAGGATTAGAAGGAATGGCTTATGTTCGTCCTATAGATCAGGACAATAATGCTGAATATGGAAACTTCATTGATGAAACCAATGTAAGCTTGGTAGGTACTGTAAACCTTAGCAACCTATTTGGTGGTTACAAAGAGGCACCTCGCTTCTTCGAAGTAGAAGGTTTCGCTGGTTTGGGATGGGCACATAATTATATCCAAAACATTATACCAGGGGTAAATACACGTGAAAATGCTGTTACTAATCATATGACTGCTCAGTTCGGTTCTAACTTGTTGTTTAACCTTGGACAAAGCAAAGCATGGGGTGTAAAACTTAGTCCTGCTATTATCTATGCTGTGGATGCTCCAGCTAAAAACTCTGTTAACAGCTTGAACAGTTTAGCCTCTGTCACTCAGCTTACTGCTGGTGTAGTATACCGCTTTAAAGGAAGCAATGGTGCTCACCACTTCACCAGACCTTCTAACAGAGAAGAATTGGAAGCGCTTAACAAACAATTGGCAGGTCTTCGTGAAGATCTAAGAGGAAAAGACGGACAGCTTTCTGAAAGCCAAAGACGTATTGCTCAGTTAGAAAAAGAGTTGGAAGAAGCTCGCAACAAAAAACCTGAAGTAATCGAAAGAACTGTTACTAAGAGCAAAAAGACTCTTGAATCAGTAGTTACTTACCGTGTAGGTAGAACTAATATCGAGCCTTCTCAGTTGCCTAACGTAGAGCGTATTGCTACTTACCTTAAGAAATATCCTAACAGCAAGGTAGTGATCAAAGGATATGCTTCTCCAGAAGGAAACTTAGAGAAAAACCAAAAATTGGCTGCTGATCGTGCAGAATCTGTAAAGAAAATTTTGGTTACTCGTTACAAAATTTCTTCTGATCGTATCCAAGCAGAAGGAAATGGTATCGGAGATATGTTCAGCGAACCAGATTGGAACCGCGTAAGTATCTCTACTATCGTAGAATAATCTATAATATAAGTGATTTTTAAAAGAGAAAGGCTGTCCGAAAGGACAGCCTTCTTTTTATATAGAAAGTTGTAAATAGGCTTAGGTTATTCTACATGCTTATAGGCTTTGTAAGAAGAGCGTACCAAGGCACTACTTTCGAAATGGCGGAAGCCTAAAGAATCCCCTATTTCTTTGTATTTTTGGAACTGATCGGGAGTGATGTATTGTTTTACAGGGAGGTGTTTCTTGGAGGGCTGTAGGTATTGTCCTATGGTGACTATATCCACCTTAGCCTCTTTCAGATCGTAGAGGGTTTGTATGACCTCTTCTTCGGTCTCTCCCAAGCCAAGCATAATACCCGATTTGGTACGACGAGCTCCATTTTCTTTTAGATAACGTAATACACCCAAGCTTCTATCGTATTGGGCTTGAATACGCACCTCGCGGGTAAGGCGGCGTACGGTCTCCATATTGTGGGAAATCACCTCCGGTGCTACAGCCAGAATACGGTTGAGATTGCGCTCTACTCCTTGGAAGTCCGGGATAAGGGTCTCGAGGGTTGTCTTGGGGTTCATACGGCGAATGGCCTTGACAGTCTCTGCCCAGATGATACTTCCCATATCCTTGAGGTCGTCGCGGTCTACAGAGGTAATCACCGCATGGGTGATATTCATCAGCTTGATAGAGCGGGCTACCTTTTCGGGCTCTTCCCAGTCTATCGTATCAGGACGCCCTGTTTTTACCCCACAGAAGCCGCAGGAGCGCGTACAGATATTTCCCAGAATCATAAAAGTAGCAGTACCATGTCCCCAGCATTCACCCATATTAGGGCAACTCCCAGAGGTACAAATAGTATTGAGCTGATATTTGTCCACCAAGCTACGAAGCTCGGTGTATTTCTTTCCTGTAGGGAGCTTCACCCTAAGCCACTGTGGCTTAGCAGTTTTCTCTACAGAAGTAGTAGTTGTAGTGTCCATAAAAACAGTTGTTAGTTCTTAGGTGTTAGTTGTTGATAACTCAAAATTTAAAACTCAAAACTCATTGATAAGAACGCCTGCTACAGTAGCATTGCTGGTTTCATCAATCAGAATAGCGCTGCCCATAGGAGGATTCTCTTCGAAAGGGTCATACACAAGGGGCGAGGCGGCTTTGAGTTGAACCTTAGCTATCTCGTTCAGTTTTACACTCTTGCTTTCAGTATCTTGGGCAAGAGTATTGACATCTATTTTATAGATAATTTCTTTGACAATCACCTTGGTAAGGCGGGCGCGCTGTTGGAGTAGGTATCGGCTACCTTCTTGCAGCTCTCGGCGATCCATCCAGCAGAGGGTAGCCTCCAAGGTTTGTTCTATATGTGGCTCACTATCAGCCTTGACAAGATAATCCCCTCGTGAGATGTCTATATCATCGCTGATATGCAATACCGCAGGAGTACCCGCTTGTACTTCTTCTACTTCTTTTCCATCTACTTCTATACGGCTTAGGGAAGTGGTAACCCCTTGGGGAAGGATAGTCAGGGTATCTCCCTTGGTGTAGGTACCTGAGAGGACTTGCCCTGCATAACCTCGATAGTCGTGGAGCTCCTCTGTCTGAGGGCGGATCACGTACTGCACTTGGAAGCGTGGCTTGTCATAAGGATGGCTATTGATCTGTACTCTCTCTAAGAAATGAAGCAAGGAATCTCCCTGATACCAAGGCATGGCGCTGGTGGTATTCACTATATTATCTCCTACAAAAGCAGAAATAGGGAAGTAGTGTACTTGCTTGAGGTTTAGTTGTTTTGCTATACCTTCGTATTCTTTCTTGATATTGTCAAATACCTTTTGGTCATAGCCCACCAAGTCCATTTTGTTCACGGCGACCACTACCTCAGGGATGTGAAGCAGGGAGGCAATGATAGAGTGTCTACGAGTCTGTTCGGTTACCCCATTGCGAGCATCAACAAGCAGGATGATAAGGTCGGAGTTGGAAGCACCCGTGATCATATTACGGGTGTACTGTATATGTCCAGGGGCATCGGCAATGATGAACTTGCGCTTATCCGTGGCGAAATAGCGGTAAGCCACATCTATAGTGATACCCTGTTCTCGCTCAGCACGTAAGCCATCGGTGAGAATGGCCAAGTCTATTCCATCATCATTTTTATTTTTAGATTGCTGTTCTAAGGCTTCGAGCTGATCGGCCAAGATACTTTTACTATCGTATAACAAGCGACCGATAAGGGTACTTTTTCCATCATCTACACTGCCAGCAGTGATAAATCTTAATATATTCATTGTCTAATCGTTGTCTAAAGATTTGTTACTTGGTAGGGAGGGTATCCACGGAGGTATCGGCTGAGCCAGAAGTGGCCTCTGTCGTCTGTATATTAGCATAAGGAACGGCGTCCAATTGCTTTTTCAGTGGAGTGACAAACTCCATATACCGAGGCTTTAGAGCTCCATCGATAGGAGTCGCCTCAGGGAGTTTCTCCTTCAGAGGGTCTATCTGCACCCCATTTTTCCAAAAGCGGTAACATACGTGAGGTCCTGTGGCGAGCCCTGTACTACCTACCAGCCCGATTACATCCCCTTGGGATACATGCTGTCCCTTGCGAGCAATGATTTTGGACATGTGTAAGTATTGAGTCTCGTAGGTCTTGTCATGGCGTATTTTTACATAGTTTCCGTTGCCTGATCCATAACCTGCCTGGGTCACCGTTCCACTGGCTGTAGCGCGGATAGGAGTTCCTGTAGGTGCGGCATAGTCAGTCCCAAAATGCCCCTTCATACGGTGGAGGATAGGATGGTAGCGCATACCATAGTGGGAGGTGATACGGAAGATGTCCAAAGGAGACTTCAGGAACATACGCTTCATCATGTTCCCATTCTCATCATAGTAACCACCTGCTTTGGTAGTATCGCTCTGGAAATTAAAAGCATAGTAAGGTTTCCCTTTGTGTTCGAAGAAAGCCGCTTTCACTCTTACCAAGCCTGCATTGATAGTATCATCCACATAGCGTTCGTCATAGATAATTTTGAACTTATCATCTTCCTGAAGGTGAAAAAAGTCGATGGTATAGTCAAAGATCTGAGAGAGCTTATAGGCAGCTGCAAAGGACATGCCAGACTTCATTACATCATCGATAAGGTTGTTTTTGATATACCCTCCTCCTTCTCTCTCTACGATGGTCACCTTGCGGTCTATTCTGCGAATTGCCAAAGAATCTCGGAGCTTGATTTCTATAAAGTGCAACAAATCAGGCTGGTATACGAAGTAAGCTAAGGAATCAGGCTGTTTTTTGTCATAGACCAAGGCATAGGGCTGTCCGGCACGGAAATTCTTTGGACGGATCAGTTCCTTGGAAAGGTCGGCGATTTCAGCAACTTTCTGAGCAGAAATATGCTGAGCTCCCAGTAGGGCGCCGAAGGTATCCCCCTGCTTTAGGGTATCCTTGACAATATTGTATTCTAAGAGGTTAAAGCCATATTCGTATACAGGCTTAGGAGGTGGAGGAGTCTCAACCACAGTAGATTGTGGTTCGGTTTTGGGTTCTCTCTTACAAGAGGGTATAAGGGCTGCAAGGCCTATCAGTAGTATGCTTCCTTGAAAAAGTCTCTTCATATGTGACAGTACGTAATTGGGAGAGCAAAGGTCGGTTTTTTTTTTCAAAGCGAAAAGTTTTTAATAGAAATTAGGATTTATTTAGGTATCAGATTAATGATCAATGGTTAATGATCAATGATCAATGATCAATGATTAATTTGTTATTGCTCACTGTTCACCGCTCACTGTTTCCTGTTCACCGCTCACTGTTCACCGCTCACTGACCTCTGCTCACCGCTCACTGTTCACCGCTCACTGACCTCTGCTCACTGACCCCTGCTCACTGACCCCTGCTCACCGCTCACTGTTTCCTGTTCACTGTTTCCTGTTCACTGTTCCCTGACCTCTGACCTCTGCTCACTGTTCACTGCTAAAGAATTGTTGTTAGTCATTTGTCATTTGTAATTAAAATTGTATCTTTGCAAAAAATTATAAATAACATAAATAAATGGATACACTTATTAAAGAACTAAAAGAAAAAGTAATAGAAGTGCTTAACTTGGAGGAAATGACTCCAGAAGATATCAAGACTGATACTCCTCTTTTTGGAGCAGAAGGTTTAGGTTTGGATTCTATTGACGCTCTGGAACTTATTGTCCTTTTGGATAAGGAATATGGTATTCGTTTGGCTGATCCTAAGCAGGGAAGAGATATATTCTACTCTATTCAGACTATGGCGGACTATATACAAAAGCACAGAACCAAATAGTCATGGGTGATAGAATTGTCATCACTGGTGTGGGTATCAGTTCCTCTCTTGGTCAGCGGCTGCCCATACATACAGAGGGCTTGCTCTCGGGTAGCACAGGGATTTCTCGGATAGACTATATAGAGACCCTCCATAGGGAACATATCAAGGTAGGGGAGATCAAGCGCTCCAATGAGGAGCTTGCTGCTTCCTTGGGGATTCCCCCTGTCAATGCCTATTCACGTACTTCTTTTTTAGGTATTGAAGCTCTTGGTGAGGCTTTGCAGAGTGCTGGGCTGAGCAAGGATGAAATTATGCAATTACCATTAGTGATGGCTTCCTCTGTCGCAGGAATGGATATTACCGAACGCTATTTTTATGAATATACGACTGCTCCTGAACTGCGTCGCTATATCCACACCCACAATATAGGCGAGGTAACCGCCCAGATAGCCGATTACTTCGGGATCAAAGGCATGGTAACAAGTCTTAGTACTGCTTGTTCCTCCTCTGCCAATGCTATTATCACAGGAGCTCAGCTCATTCGTTCCCGAAGAGCCAAGAGAGTTGTGGTAGGGGGTGCTGATGCCCTTTCGAAATTCACCATTAACGGCTTTAATACCCTAATGATTCTTTCCGATATGGACTGTACTCCCTTCGATGCACATCGCAAGGGCTTGAACTTAGGTGAGGCCGCTGCTTTTCTCGTCTTAGAATCTCAAGAGGAAGCCCTTGAGAAGGGACGAAAGATATGGGGAGTACTCTCGGGCTGGGGCAATGCCAATGATGCCTACCACCAGACGGCCTCCTCAGAAGAAGGAGAAGGGGCTTTCCTGGCTATGGAGAGAGCACTCCATCTGAGTGGTCTTCTCCCCTCTGATATCGATTACATCAATGCGCATGGTACGGCCACAGTGAATAATGACCTCTCAGAGAGCCGTGCCCTTATGCGTATCTTCGGTGAAGAAGTACCTGACTTTAGTTCTACGAAGCCTTTCACAGGGCATACCTTGGCGGTAGCTTCTGCGGTGGAGGCAATATTTAGCCTTTTGGCGATCCAAGAAGGAGCGGTATGGCCTAACCTGAACTGGCAAACCCCTATGCCAGAGGTGCCTCTTCGCCCACAGACAACACTCAAGCGCAAACCCATTAGGCATGTATTGTCCAATTCCTTCGGATTTGGAGGAAACTGCTCAACGCTTATTTTTAGTAAAGCCAGCGAATGCTCACAGTTGGGTATGTGAAAGATGTAAATAGATAGAATACCAAGCTTATTTAATACTATTCCACTATGAGATCATTAAAAAACATTTCTTTTCTATTGTTTCTTGTAGGATTTCCTCTTATGTTGTTTTCACAGTCCAAAACATATAAGGTTTTTTCACCAGCAAGTAAAATTTTAGTTATCTCAGGACATCCTCATTTAGAGAATTCCAATGTGAATAAAGTTATTCTAAAAGAATTAGAAAAACATTTCGGAGAGCAAATCAGTATCCGTAGATTGGACAAGCTTTATCCTGATTATCAAATCAATATAAAAGCAGAACAAGAAGCTATAAAGAATGCTGATTTTATCGTCCTACAGTTTCCTTTCTATTGGTACAGCACGCCAGCACTTTTAAAAAAATGGATAGACGATGTGTTATATGACTATTTCCCAGGTAATAATCTTTCGGGCAGATTCAAAGACAAGGTAGTCATCGCTTCCATTACTATAGGTGGCTCAAAAGAAAGATATACACCACCCCATAAAACAGTGGAGACTTACCTTATTCCTTTACAAGAAACCTTCGAAATCATTGGGGCGGAGTGGGAACTCCCCGTGTATTCATTTGATGCAATCCTCTCCAACAAAAATCTATCCAAGACGGCACTCCAGCATTTTTTAGAACTTGAAAAACGAATAAATAAAAACAATGTGATTCTTCATGAACGAAGATGTTGGTAAGGGAAGAGAATTATATACTATACTTTGCCCTATAATTAGCAAGCAAACTAACTCCTATGGCAATATCAATAAAACTCAAAAGGCGTTGGGATATCTATCCCACTTTGCAAGAGGTGCTCACGGCAACTCAAAACCTTAGTGTATCCCCTTTTGGACTTACCGAAGAGGGCTTGCAGGACTTTCGCGGGATTAAGCTCATAGGCGAAAGAGCGCAAGTTCCTTTACGAAATGGCTATATGTGGGAAAACATATCACAACCCCTCCATACCTCCCTATCTTATGCTGATTTTTCAGGCTCGGTGTGGCAGT
>CAURXJ010000041.1:0-13246 GCA_963528845.1 uncultured Capnocytophaga sp.
TATTGCGCAAAAAATTCTTTTATTTCGGGAGAATGAATAAGTCTGCCCAACAAATATTGTAATTCCATTTTTTATTATTTAATTTTTATATTCGTTAAGTTCTGAAGTTCATATAGAAGCCTTATCAAAGTTTTTAGACTTTGACAAAGCCTATTATGCTGTTATAAATGTGCTATCTATGATTTTTACGCCGTCTATTACCATAGTATTCTGTTTTTAAGGTCGTATGATTGTTTCTTCTACTTTGCCTTTGATCATATTTTCAAGGGCGGTATAGAGGTCGCCCCCATAAAAATAATGATAGGTCTTTCTTGGCACCCAAGAGGTAAGGTCAAGTACGCCCCATACACTGCCTACACTATCTATACAGAGAACTTCATCGGCATTGACATCACCAAAGGGAATAAGCTCGGTAACCCCCGCATCCGATTCGTAGTATAGCATCTCTTGGCGGGTAGGGAGGTTTTGTGAGGAAATAAAAACCATATAGCCGTCGCGGCGCTTGATATCCTTGCCGTCGAATAGGGTAAGGAAAGTAATAAGTTCGTGAGGCAAATTGTCATAACCTGCCTCGCGATAGCGCGCTTTGATAGTTTCGGTACGAGCGCATCGCTCTTCTTTAGAGAGGGTATTGAGTAAGGCAATGCCTTGTTTTTCTAAAAGGTTTTCTAATGATTTTTTCATTGTTTCCTCAATTTTTCTTCGTAATCACAAGCCGCTACAGCTTCTACCTCTTGTTGTCTGAAATAATCCAAAATCGTATCTGTAATGGCTACATAATCGGTTGTGGTAATTTCCATATCCAAAAGATATGGATAGTACAAGAAACCATGTACTTTTTGTACTTTTTCAGGGTCGTACTCATCATTACGACCAATATATACATCACCCCAAGGGAAAAGTAGTGTGTTTATATCAATACTTTTCGCTTGCAACTCTTTTGCCAACGTATCTAACAATGTAGTTTTATCTTCTTGATAATTTACGAATATTTTGCAATACATGTTATTTTGCCAATTTCTTAAACAAATTCGCCAAGCCAATAATAGGCAATGTCACTAACATTATAGGGAACATTAGTACATAGATAATACAGAAAAAAGTTATCATCAAGAAGCAACCTAAGTATTCGTTGTAGGCAAAGACTTTGTCCAATAGGGCTATGGTCTTATTCACTACCCATAGTTTTTCTATTTTCTTCTTGAGGTTCATAAGGTTTTATTTTTCACTTCTTCCACTCCCTCCAATTCCAATAAAAACTTCTTCCGCCACAAGCCTCCACCATAACCTGTAAGCGTCCCATTGGAGCCAATAACCCGATGACAGGGGATTAGTATAGAGATATGGTTTTGGCCATTGGCATTGGCTACCGCTCGTACACTTTGGGGCGATCCCAAGGCAATAGCTTGTTCTTTGTAACTCCACGTTTGCCCATAGGGAATGGTTCGTAAGACCTGCCAGACACTTTTTTGAAAATCAGATCCAAACGGTTGTAGTGATACCGAAAATTCCTGACGTTTGCCCACAAAATATTCGCTGAGTTCCCGTTCTAAGATCGCGAAAAAAGGACTCTCTCCTTCTATAATAGAGGCTTTTTCTATTTTGGAAATATTTTGTAGTTCTCTTTCTAACATTTTGCTATCGGAGAACTCCAACATACAGATACCCTTATCGGTAGCACAGGTTACCATAGTGCCTATAGGGGTTTCTATATACTTGAGGAAGATTGGTTTGTCTCTATTTTTCATACTTTACTTTTCGTTTTTTTACTTTCTTGCTTCCTCTATGGTGAGACCAAAGGAAGCTAAGCGGTGTTCTAAGTTGGAAAGGATATAATCCTTTTCTTCGGGGAAACGCTTGGCTATTGCTTTGTAATAGGGCAGTAAGCGTTTGTCTTCCAACCCAGAAAGGGCTTGCATAACTGTGCAAAGGACACCGGTATCGGTCTCTTGTAGCCCTTTGATGAAGATATCGAGGTATTGTTCTTTCTTCTTGCTTTCGCCGAGTGTATAGTAGGCTGTGCTACGTATTTGAGGATTTACATTATCAGTGAAAGGCAGGATCGCTTCCTCGAAATTGTCATCTCCTTCCGTAAGGAGGTAGGTAGCAAAATCAAAGGTTCTTTCGTCGGTAATGGTAGGCAATAGCTTTTTTACAACAGACACCCAGTCGGCACAATGGTCTTGGGCATACCACCATACGAACTGAAATACCTTTTTAGGATCTTTGGTTACCAAATCTTGCAAGTAAGGCTTGGCTCGCTCATAAGACGATTGAGTAAGAATTTCAATTAAGAAGGTTCTATCTTCATTATCTAAGGCAATGAGCTTTTCTATCTTGTCTAATAGAGCAGGTTCTAAAGGTGGTTTTTTATGATATACCCCCTCGAGGCAGTCGGTTTGAGTTTTGCGGTCGGTAGTGTGTTCATATTCATTGAGGAGCACCTCAGCGGGTTCGCCCCGATGGTAGCCAAACCACGTAGGACGGTCGTCTACAAGTTGCCCCGAAATGACCTCATTGAGGTAGCGTTCGTACCAATCTAAGAAGTTGGCTTCGAAAGCAAATTTGGGTTGCGCGAGGTCTAAATCTACATTTACTACACGACCGGCATATTTGCCATTGAGCACCAAGGCGTGTTCATAGGTACAGCCCTGACTCCCCAGAGGCAGAAGCCCACCAAATACTTTTGCTCGTTCGGCAAAATACTTATCGTCGTCGTCTTCTTCCTTTTCCTCAGAGGGCAATAGTGGATCAGTGAGCGCATCCCATTCTTCTTGAGTCATATCAGGAGAAAGGTTGCAAAGCGCTTTGAGGTAGGTTTCTATTTTTTCGTAGAGTAGGCTATCCAAAGAAGTACCAAAGGCATACAAGCCGTAATAAGGTCCGGCTATAAAGTCTGATTTTTTAGCTTTAGCATCGCCTACAGTAAGCATAAAGGCACGATAGCATTCGGGGAGTTGTACGCCGTATTTCTTCTCAAAAGCAAGGACTTCCGCCTCGCTTACAGGTGGGTTAAGGTGGTACTGGTGAGCATCGGCTCCAAATACTTCTAAGTTTTTATCAGCGGCTTTGGCTTGGACTAATTTCTCTTGGATACGGAGGAGTTGTTCTTTCATTTGTTATAGGTGTTAGGGGGGCACTCTTGATATTTCACTTATATATTCCCATACACTTCTATATAGGTGCAGGTAGAGAGCTTTTCTTCTAAATAGGAGATAACTTTCTCTATAAAAATCTTTACTTTTTCATCGTCAAAACTGTGTTGGCGCAGTTGTGCAATGATTTTTTGGCACGTGGTGGAGTCAAAGACGTTGCTGGTGGTACAGTTGAAATAGTCTTCTACTTTGTCCCACTGGGGTTGGTATAGGGGGAATACAGATTTGAAATCTTCTGAGAGATATGCATCAAAATCTTCTATTGGGATAAAAATAGAGCGCTTGGACACAACATTCAAATCGGCATCCAAAGCACTGATGAGATAGCCCATACCCCTTTCACTTTTGTCTCTTCCACCATTGACACTTATAGTTAGTGAGGTACTATATATGTGTTTTATAGCCTTTTCGACATCGTAATGGAAGCGCTCATATACACTTTCAGCTTCCCAACGCTCACACTTGGTATCTGCCATTATAGTGGCTATATTTTCTTGGTGATAGAGAGTTATAGCAGCAAGGATATCGCCTGCAGTTTGCTCTAATAGGGTTTTGGCTTTCTGCAAGGGAAGAGCAAACTCAGTTTTAAGGGTTTGTATTTCTTTTAAGTAGTTCATTCATTTGGCTATTATAAGCAATTTATATTCCTCCCACATATCCAGTTGGTTACACCGTTCACTGCTTACTGTTCACCGTTCACTGCTTACTGTTCACAGCTCACTGCTTACTGACCACCGCAATTGTTTCTTTTACTTTTTGGGCGATGGCGCGGGCGGTTTCTATGTCGGGATGGGTGATGGTGATATGCCCCATTTTTCTAAAAGGGCGCGTTTGCCGTTTTCCATAGATATGAGGGGTTACTCCTTCCAGTGCTAATACTTCTTCTATATGCTGGTAGATAACATCTCCTGCATAGCCTTCTGCTCCGACAAGGTTTACCATTACTCCGGCTACTTTGCTTTTGGGGCTACCTAAAGGCAAGTCTAAAATGGCTCTTAGGTGTTGTTCGAACTGCGAGGTGTAACTGGCCTCGATGGAGTAATGACCTGAGTTATGCGGACGTGGAGCTACTTCATTCACCCATATTTCTCCTTCTTGGGTAAGGAATAGCTCCACAGCCAAAAGACCAATGCTGCCAAAGGCTTCTGCCACTTGTAGGGCTATCTGTTGTGCTTTCTCGCTGACAGACAAGGGAATACGAGCGGGGCAAAGTACATATTCTACTTGGTTGGCTTCGGGATGGAATTCCATCTCTACCACTGGATACAAGGCTACTTCTCCACTGGGGCGACGCGCAACGATCACAGCCAATTCTTTCTCGATAGGTGCACAAACTTCTGCCAAGCAAGGGGTGTCGGGGAGTGTGTCAAGGTCTTGCTTTTGGCGGACGATTTTTACTCCATTGCCATCATATCCAAAGCGGGTGCTCTTCCAGACGAAAGGAAAAGACCAGCGCCCCTCCTTGACCGCTTCTTGCAGTAGGGCAACAGAGGAGAAAAGTTCAAAAGGAGCCGTGGGGATCCCATGTTCTCTATAGAAAACTTTTTGTAAGCCTTTGTCTTGAATAATGCGCAGGCTCTTTGGAGTAGGGAATACCCTGACCCCCTCACTCTCGAGGCGTTCCAAGGCATCTACATTTACATTCTCTATCTCAAAGGTAAGCAAGTCCACCTGTTTGCCAAAACGGTATACTGTATCATAATCCATCAGGTCGCCCTGAAAAAAAGCATTGCAGCCCAAGCGTGCAGGGGCTTCTGCACTTGGGTCAAGCACAAGTGTGCGAATGTCCCACTTGAGGGTCTGAGAAAGAAGCATCTTGCCCAATTGTCCTCCTCCGAGAATGCCTAAAGTAAAATCTGTTGAAAAAAAAGACACTTTGTTAATTGTTAATTATTAATTATTAATTTTCAGTTTCTAAGACTTAAAACTTAGCCTTTTGGTTGTAGGGAGTATTAAATCCTCATTTTATGTATTTTCCTGAGCTTCGAATAGGATAATTAATAAGATAGACAGCAGTCCTTACTAAGACCGCTCCCTGTTCACTGTTCACTGCTCTCTGTTCACTGTTCCCTGTTCCCTGTTCCCTGTTCCCTGACCTCGCAAAGGTACAAAAATATTTTTATTTTTTACGGAAAAAAATTGTTCAAAAATCTTTTTTTACTCTAAAAAAATCGTATTTTTGTGCCACGAAAAAAAACAGCAATAATAGCTTGTGTTATGGATAAAAAACGCAACACCATTGAGTATTTGAAATCTTTCTATATCAAAGATTATCTCTATATGGCTTTGGCCATAGGTATCTACACCATTGGGCTTACAGGCTTTATCATGCCCAATCAGATTGTTTCTGGAGGGTTGGCAGGAGCTGCATTGCTTCTGAACTATGCTACAGGGATCAAAGTTTCTACCACTATTTTAGTGGTCAATTTTGCTCTTTTGATAGTAGCATTTCGTCCTTTGGGAAAAAAATTTGTTATCAATACAATTATAGGAGCAGGGATGCTTACTCTCGGGGTGAGGCTCGGGGAAATGTATCTAAAGCCCTACTTCTTGGCCAACCCAGTGGTACATGACCCTTTTATTGCTATTGTTTTAGGAGGTATCTTCATGGGAGTAGCCTTAGGAATGGTCTACTCGGTTAATGGAAGTACCGGAGGAGTGGATATTATTGGTTTCTTGGTAACTAAATATTTCAAAATACGTATCTCCCGTATTCTTCTTTTAGTAGATGTACTTGTGGTGACCTCTTCTATATTTGTCCTCAAGGGATATACTATGGAGAAAATGGTGTTAGGGCTTATTCTCTTACCTGTCATGTATCAGGCAGTGGATGTGATTATGAATGGTGCTAAACAAGCAATACAAGTCATTATTCTCTCGAAGAAGTACGAGGAAATAGCCACTCATATCAATACAGAACTCAAGCGGGGCTGTACCGTAGTGGATGGTACAGGCTGGTATACCAAGAATCCTCAGAAGGTCATTATTGTCTTTGCTCGTAGGGGAGAAGGAACTACTATCTTCCGATTGGTCAATAGTATAGACCCCGATGCCTTTGTCACCCGAACCAACGTCGAAGCTGTCTATGGTAAGGGATTCGAAAAATTTAGTTAAATTGAACTACGCCATACTGATTCCTACCTATAACAATGCCCCTACGCTTGCCCGTGTTCTCAAGGGGGTACTTTCTTATACCCAGGAAGTATGGGTAGTCAATGATGGCGCGACAGATCATACCGCTCAGGTGCTTTCTGAGTTTCCTCAGGTTAGGGTTATTACCTTGCCTAAAAATCAAGGTAAGGGCAATGCTCTCAAGATAGGCTTCCGCACCCTCTTAGCTCAGGGCTATGACTATGCCTTGACAATCGACTCCGACGGGCAGCACTTCCCCGAGGATATTCCTACCTTTCTCAGTGCCCTTGAGGGGCGCACCGAGCCTGTACTCTTGGTAGGGAGTCGGGATATGACAGGTGAGTCAGTGCCTAAGAAAAGCAGCTTCGGCAATAGGTTTTCTAACTTTTGGTTTCACCTTGAGACGGGTATCCGCCTACCCGATACCCAATCGGGCTATCGCCTCTACCCCCTATCGCAGCTCCCTAAGCGCTACTTCTCGGGTAAGTTCGAGTTCGAGATAGAAGTCTTAGTGCGTACGGCATGGCGTGGTGTAGCGGTGGAGAATGTCCCTGTTCGTGTCCTCTACGACCCTGCCGAGCGTGTGTCTCACTTTCGTCCCTTGCGCGACTTTATGCGTATCAGTCTGCTAAATACCTGTTTGGTGCTTATTGCTTTTCTTTATATAAAGCCTCGAAATTTCTTTAGGAAGTTCAAAAAAAAAAGCCTCTCTCAGTTTCTTAGAGAAGACCTTTTGGAAAGCAATGCCTCCCATAGCAACAAAGCCTGTTCAGTAGCCTTAGGGCTTTTCTTTGGCATCGCCCCTTTCTGGGGGTTTCAGACCCTGATCACCCTCTCCTTAGCCGCTATCTTAGGACTGAATAAGTCCTTAGCTTTCCTCTGTTCGAATATCAGCATCCCTCCTATGATTCCTTTTTTAGGTTTAGCTTCGCTCAAGTTAGGGTCACTATTTGTTGGTGGAGACATCCTCCCCTCCGAGGGTAAGATCACTCAGGAGTTTCTTATGAATAATCTTTCCCAATACCTTGTAGGTAGTTTTCTCTTAGCCTCCCTTACCTCCGTCCTCTTAGGTAGTATGACCTATCTCTTTCTTAAATTCAGCAGTAAGCAGTCGTCAGTGAGCAGAGAGCAGTGAACAGAGGTCGGTGAACCAAGTATGAGGAGGCTGTCCGAAAAGTCCAAAACATTATTTTTCAAAGTTTAAATCGAATATTTTTAAATTTTATTCTATTGAAAATCAGTTATTTTAGGTTCTGTTGTAGGAGTGATTTGCAAATCGCCCTTCATGAATAAGACTTTTCGGACAACCTCTAATAAATGAAAAGTGAAGAATATCCCTCTTAAGGATATTCTTCACTTTTCACTATATAATGTGAATCAAGAGTTAAAAAATATTAGTAGTTAATTTGTAAAGGTGTAATGATAATGTCTTTATCTTCACATTGAAAGAGTCTTACCTAATAGGCATAGTTATCTGTAGAGATATAATTTATTGTTTTTTTAGAGTGTTAGGAAGTGGGTATTCTCTATTTTATATTTACTCTATAATATTTTATGGTATAAATCTAAAAAAGACCTCATTAGGTAATAGGAAAACTACTACCCTCTGTTCACTGCTCCCTGTTCCCTGTTCTCCGTTCACTCTTCACTCTTCACTCTTCATTCTTCATTCTTCACTGACCTCTGTTCACTGTTCCCTGCTTACTTAAACTCAAGTATTGCATTTTCGATAAAGTCGATATAGTCGATATAACCATTTTCTTTAAGAAAGTTCATAAGGTAAGCTCCGCTGGCTTCCATACCTCCTACTGCCTCTACTTGTAGCATTTTAGCATAGAGGGGAGCGATATACTTTTCCACACTCTGAGTAGGTATAGAAGTACGGCGAGCTAGATAACTGACGATCTTCCCTTGGGCATCTTTGATGATATCAAAGTCTGTTACCACCCAGTAGTATTCCCCTGATTTGGCTAAATTCTTCGCCACTGCGTGGAAGTTGATCCCTTGTTGGATATTATCCCAAAGCACTTTGAAGATCACCCTTGGCATATCTGGATGGCGAATAATATTGTGAGGAGAGCCTAAGAGCTCTTCGGCAGAGTAGCCGCATACGTCACAGAACACCTGATTGACATAGTCAATAACTCCTGCTGCATCCGTACGACTCATAATGGTTTTCGATTTATCCCAATTCACCTCCCGATCTATAGGAGTAGGATATTGAAAGTTTGGTATCATAGAATTGATTTTTGGTTCTTTATAATATCGCAAAGGTACATTTTTTTTACAAAATAAAAAGAAAAAAATCTAATTTTTTTTCACTACACACCGCACACCATTAATCATTGATCATTAACCATTAACCATTAACCACTGACCATTAATCGTTAATCATTAAAAAAAGTTATTAACAATTGTAGAAAAAAATATTTCACGAATGTTGGTTTTTTTGATAAATTTTTTATAACTTGCACCCTGAAAAACAAATCAATAATTAGCGAGATGGAATATCTTATTGTAGCAGTCTTTTTCATTGGTTATCTGTTTATTACAGTTGAACACCAGGTCAAAATTGACAAAACTATTTCCGCTTTAGGTATGGCAGTTATGTGCTGGACAATCCTGAAAACTGCCGATTTAAGGGTTTTTGAAGTCAGTGAAGTAGGTGGGCTTATTCCCCTAGCTGACAAATTTCAGGGAGGAAATCCCGAGGCTATTGATAGCATGTTGCTTCATCACCTCGGAAAGGTAGCCGAAATCCTCTTCTTTCTCATAGGGGCGATGACCATAGTTGAGATTATTGATATGCATCGTGGCTTCGAGATCATTAAGAAAATGGTCAAAACACGTAAGAAGAAAAAACTCCTTTGGGTACTCGGGATTGTAGCCTTTTTCCTTTCTGCGCTCATTGACAATCTGACTACTATTATAATAATGATTACCATCTTGCGCAAGCTCGTACCTTTCCGCGAGGAACGTATTTGGTATGCTTCGCTCCTAATAATTGCTGCCAATGCCGGAGGCGCTTGGTCTCCTATAGGCGATGTGACCACTACCATGCTTTGGATGGCGGGTAAGGTCAGCGCGGCACGTCTTGTTGACTATGTAGTGTTGCCTGCAGTGCTTTGTTTTGTAGTGCCTTTTGCGATCGCTTCACTAATGCCTATCTTCAAGGGACGCTTAGAAATCCCTCAGATGGATAAGACCGAGGCTTACAAGAGCAGTACCCCTATCCTTACTATAGGAGTCTTGGCAATCATCTTTGTGCCGGTGTTCAAGTCCTTGTTCCACCTGCCCCCTTACTTGGGTATGTTGTTCTCTTTGGCTACTGTATGGTTCTTCTCCGAGCTGCTCAAGCCCAATAGCGAGCTCAGTGAGGAAGCCAAGCCAACTTTCTCAGTGCACAAAGCCTTAGGACGTATAGAGCACTCCAGTATATTATTTTTCTTAGGAATCCTATTGGCCGTAGCCGCATTGGAGTCTACAGGTAGCTTGTTCCACTTTGCTGGCACGCTCAAGGAGGTGGTTCCTAATACCAATATAGTAGTAATGATTCTGGGCTTTGCCTCTGCGGTCATTGACAATGTTCCCTTGGTAGCTGCTGCTATCGGTATGTTCCAGGAAGGAATGGACGCCTCTATTTGGCACTTCATCGCCTTCTCTGCCGGAACAGGAGGTAGCTTACTTATCATCGGATCTGCTGCAGGTGTTGCTGCCATGGGTATGGAGAAGATCGACTTCTTCTGGTATGTAAAACACATCTCTTGGCTTGCCCTTTTGGGATTCCTCGCCGGTAGTGGTGTCCTTATGGCCGTAGAAGCTATTTTTAGATAATATTGGGCTCCGTAGGGGCGAATTGCGATTCGCCCATTGAATCGCAGTTCGCCCACAGAATTGCAATTCACCCATCGAAATGATGAATTGCAATTTGTTTAATCACAATTTGTATAAACCAAATTTAAAAACCTAAACTATCCCACTCCCCTTCGGGGGGAGGGGGAACAATTTGCTAACAGAAAAAACCAAGCATATTATGAGATTATTTTTATACCTATTGCTTTTGGTACCGATATTCAGCCGCGCTCAGCAGTGCCGCGTGAATTATACGGCCACAGTGGAGAATACTACCTGTGGCGGTACTGTCAAGGTTGCCTTGGCCTCTGCCGATACCAATTGTATTAGCCAGTACTGGGCGGTCTTGTACGACAGTGCTGGTGCGGTGCAAGCACGACAGAACCTCTCTGCCGCAGGGAAAGCAGACTTCGCTAACCTCTCCTCAGGAACTTATAAGGTAAAGCTTGAAAAGAAGGATGGTAGCGATACGCATCCTACTGCATTGAGTGTTACGGTGGTAAGTACCTATAGGCGCTTCTCTGTGGATATGACCAAAGCTACACAGACAGCCGCTACAGGAGAATGTGCAACTGACGGAAAAGTGGCGCTCAAGATTAAGGATGGTTCAGGTCCCTTTGTAGTGAAGTTCTATGCTCCTGGGGCAACAACTCCTACCTTTACTTCCCCTGCTACTAATAAAACGGGGACTGAGACAACTGTCAATATCACAGGTCTTAAGCCAAGTACAAAATATGACATAGAAGTGGAAGATCGTGCCGGTGGGGGAACTTGTTCTCTTACTGAGCCGAAAAACGTGCGTAGTATTACTACACAGGCTGCGTCAGGTTCTTTTATTCGTAACCTGACTATGGAAACTTGTCGTCCGCTGAAATCTACAGAAACGATAGGTAGAAATGGAGTAATTAATATAGATCTTCGTACTGCAGGGAGCTATACAATAAAAGTAGTAGATACTGATACCAATCAAGTGATTGTAGCAGGAAAGACAATCACAGCTGCAGGTCTAACTCAGATAGAACCAGACAGTGGGAAAAAATTAGAAGCTAATAAAAATTATAAGGTTACAATAGAAGGTGGGGGATGTTCTGCCGAACGTGTATTGAGGAAGGATTATTCTTTTTCTCCTGATACCCTTTTGGCATCTTTTGCACCTATAGAGGGACAGTGTGATACTTATAACTTAGCAGTAGGACATAGATATATACATAGTATTGATTATGATCAAACTTATCCATTCCTATTGAAAGTGAAAGTGACTCGTGGAGCAGCTACTATTATAAATAAAGAATTTGCTAGAGGAGAGCAAGTGAATTTTGTAAGAGCAGGTTCTTATATAGAAGCCGGAAATGATTTTCGTTATTGGAATTGGGATCGTCCTATGCTTTTTAAGTTAGCTGATACTGAGAGAGTAAAGGTGGGAGATGTGATTACAATTTCTTATGAGGATTGTGGAATGACAAAAACAACAACTCATACAGTAAGAGCACTTGCAAATAATTATCCTAAGACAGAAATAGAAGCTGAGGATGCAGGTGCATGTAATACTCGAGCCATTATAAAGACACAATTTAATTATCCATATTGGCAAAGTAGTGATGTATTTTACTATAATACATTTTCTTCAAGAGGATATTATACCCTTACAGAGGGAGGAAGTGTTTCAACTCCCCAAAGTGTTGGATTGTATCGTTTCTATGACAATGTTGATTATAATACACATAGAGTTAGAACTGCTTCTGCAAGTCCTTCATCATTTTCTGTGGCATACTCCAAAGACACATCCATGTCTCCTTCATCTTCAAAATGTGATTATTATAAGACAAGAACCTTTAATAGCAGTGACATTCCATCTCCTTTAGATAGAATTGCTATAGGATGGGGTGACTCTCGTGTCATTTTGGATGCCCCTGATAAGGGAGGAGTGTTGTTATTTGGTCATACTGAGGCTTCTCGAGGAGGATTGAGAGGGCTCATTACTGATGCCAATCCGCTTCAGGTAACTCTCACTCCTACCGATGGACAAATGGTAAAGACCATACATGCCACAGGTCCTTGGAATTTGGCAGGCGATTATAGGATAACATTTCCAAAAACAGTGAAGTTTTATCCTTCTATGAATGGAGGAAATGACAGATATTATCAATTAGTAGATGTTCCCCCTGGAAAATATAAGCTTAAATTAAAGGATAATTGTGGACAAATAGAAAAAGAAGTTACGATTCCAACACCTCTTCCTGCCTACTATGATCTTAAGTATACCGTAACTACCGATTGTAGTCAAGGGGGACAAAGCAGTAGAGGAAAAGTGTCTTTTGAAGTTACTATAAGTAGAGATGGAACTTCTCAAATCTATCGTATGATGGTACTCAAGGACAAGGGGGGAAGTGATCCTATACACAAAAGAGGACAAATAATTCCTGGTATGGGAGTAAAAGCACTTACACAAGTGCCCAATCCAGATCCTTCTAAAATTAGTAAAAAAGGTGAAATAGGAAACTTGCCTCCAGGAAAGTATCTTTTAGCCATCCCTTCAGATGCATGGGATTGGTATACTATAGTAGATGATCCTCATTCCCATGGATATACATATCATTATGATCCTGCTAGACGACTACCCTTACCTAATCCAAGAAAAATTTGGGATGAACGTTATTTAGCAAATACACTGATCTACAAAGAATTTGAGATTGTCAATACTACCGACATCACACCAACTGTAGGAATTGGCATGTGTGATCCATCGAATGCGAGTTCAGGTATGGTAAGGGTTGAGTTGCCTGCGGGATCTGAGCCACAGTATCCTATAACCTATACTTTATATAAGGTATCAGGAGGTACAAAGGCGATAGCTACTCACTCGGATGGTACTCAGGTAGCGCCTGTAAGGGTAGCTACCCGTCCTGCAAACTTGGAAGATGCTTATGCAACTTTCAGTAACATTCCAAGGCTTTCTGGCAGTGATAGTTATGAAGTGAAGTTTGAGTCAGGCTGTTTGGATCGTTTGGTACCTGTCCCTGAGTTTGGTTCTTTGCAGAATCCACAGGTACGCACCTCAGCGACGACGGCATGTGCGGGTACTCCATTGACCTTGAGTGTGGACTTAC
>CAURXJ010000042.1:0-11589 GCA_963528845.1 uncultured Capnocytophaga sp.
TAGTGGCATTGCTTGCCTCAAGATTCACAATCTCATTAGGATCAGGAGATGGTTTAGGATTTGGTTGTGGATTGGGCTGAGGCTTAGGATCTGGTTGAGGTTGTGGATTTGGCTTGGTCTCAGGTGTTTTACCAAAGATTAGATCCGCTTCTGTCTCATACACGATTTCCCTAATAGACTTTCCATCCTTAGTAGTATGGTTTTTGAAAACACCCGTTACAGTAAGCTCTTGATCTGTAATCTTGAGTTTATCTTTTATTTCATTAGGAAGATTCTTATAATTTTTTCCATAGATTTGTATCTCTGTACCATCCTTGAAGATAAAGTAAGAGAAATTTCCTTTGATGGTAATCTTACCATGTATCTTAGCCTTCTTTCCTTCTTGATAGTCAGCAATAGTGGCATTGCTTGCCTCAAGATTCACAATCTCATTAGGATCAGGAGATGGTTTGGGTTGTGGTTTAGGATCCGGTTGTGGATTGGGCTGAGGCTTAGGATCGGGTTGAGGTTGAGGATTGGGTTGAGGCTGAGGATCAGGCTGTGGTGTAGGAGCTGCTCCAAAGGTCAAATCTTTTTCTTCTTCATAGACAATCTGATGGTATTTTTTCTGTGTCTTCTTGTCAGTATAGTCAGAGAATTTTCCTATTACAGTCACTTCTTGTCCTATCTCTTTGAGTTTTTTAGAGGTTTCCTCGGAAAGTTCTTTAAACTTATGTGTAAAGACTTGTACTAAAGTGCCATCAGAGAGTTTGATAAAGGATCTGTTTCCCTCTATTTCGGCAATAGAGCCATGTAGTTTTACTTTTTTGTCAAAGTAAGCGGTGAAGTCGGTCATGGAGATCTGTGAGGCTTCCAATGAAGGGATTTCTTCAGGGGTAGGAGTGCCCTCTCCAAAGACTAAGTCAGTCTCATTCTGGTACACAATCTCCTTCACTACATCACCCTTTGGTAGGGTATAGTCCGTAAAAGTACCAGTGACACTCACTTCTTGTCCTTCTTTTTGCAATTTCTTAGAAGTTTCCTCAGAAAGTTCCTTGAACTTAGGGGTGAAGATTTGTACTAAAGTACCATCGGAGAACTTGAAGTAAGCACGTTTGTTTTTCACGGTAATAAATCCGTGTACGATGAGCTTTTTCCCTACTACATAATCCGAAGCCTTGGCTGTAGCTGCTTCCAAAGTAAAGAGAACGGGAGGCGTAGGTGTGGGGTTCGGGGTAGGTTTTTCTTTGGGATCTACGGGAGGAATTTCCGTCTGATCCTCTCTTACACAGGCACCCCATACAAAGAGTCCTGCAAAGAGAAGTAGAAATAATCTTTTCATGATAGTAATGATTTTTTTGTTTACAAATAGGAATCGAAATCCTGCAAAATAGGGGAGAGGATTCACTCCACAAAATTAACACTTTTATCAATAATTTCCAAATAAAAAAGCTATTTTTTTCTTGAAAAAAGTTAAAAAAAGAGGCGCCTTTTTAGGCGCCTCTTTGTAAGGTGTTATGAGTAAAAAATTAATTTGTCCATTTGATATTGTCTATGACAAATTGTTTGCTTGTAGGACCTCCTTTGATGGTAATTACTACTTGTCCTGTTTTATTGAGAGCCTTGGTGTAAGTTCCTTGTTCATCTTTTGCTACAGAGACTTTATCTATTTCAGTGTTATTTCCTTCGAGGATTACGATCTCACGCGCTTTGGGATTTGTAAAGAAAGCTTTATAATCAAAAGAAAAGTTTTTTACTCCATTAGGGAAAGTGATTTTAATGTGTCCTTTGTCATATCCATTAAGAACTAATCCTTTGCCATTGATAGCATAGTCTGTACCTTTTTCTGTTGTATCGGTACGTCCAATAGCTTCTAGTGAAACTCCATCAATTGTTTTTTGAACAGCTGTCCCATAGCCAGTGCTATTATCTGTAATCCATTCAAAGTCAAAAACTCCTCCTTGAGAAGGTTGTGGCTGTGGTTGTGGCTGCGGCTGTGGTTGTGGATTATTAGGAGTAGCTCCAAATACTAAGTTATCTTTAGAGGTACACTCAATTTCCTTAATTACATTGGTGCTGTTTTTAGGTTTGAAATCCTTGAATTTCCCTGTTACAGTGACTTCTTGTCCAGAAGTAGCGAATTTGGTTTTATCTTCTTGAGAGAGCCCATCAAATACAGATTTCACTACATAGATTTGAACCATAGTATTATCAGAGAATTTGAAATAAGAATGATTTCCATCTCTAACGATAGTTCCGTGAATCTTTACATCTTTCCCAGCCACATAATCATTTGCAGTGGCCGTAGCCGCTTCTAAGACATCTGTAGGCTGCTGAGGCTGAGGATTATTAGAAACAGCTCCAAATACCAAATCGCTTTCGCTTTCGTATACGATTTGCTTTACAGCACTGGTACTGTTTTTAGGGGTAAAATCTTTAAGAGTCCCTGTCACAGTGATTTCTTGTCCTGCGGTAGAGAGTTTTGTCTTTTTCTCCTGTGGAAGGGCATCATATACAGAAGTTGCCGCATATATAAGCACCATAGTATTATCGGAGAATTTGAAATAGGAACGATTTCCATCTCGCACGATATTTCCGTGGATTTTTACTTTCTTTCCATTTACATAATCAGAGGCTTTAGCAGTGGAAGCCTCAAGGATAGAGAGGTCTTTCTGCTGAGGTGTTTGTCCTTGGTTTACTGGAGGAATCCCCGCATTGTCTTCCTTAGCACAGGAGATAAAAAGTGCGATTCCTAAAATGAATAACTTTTTCATGGGATGAGGGTTTTTAGTTTATTTTTTGAATATCATTGACAGAATTGATATAGAACTGAGGGCTACTTCCATATCGGGTTAGTACTCCCGTGATACGTAATCTTCCTGAAGGAACTATATCCTTGATATAAGCAGCAAAGCTACTGGTGAGGAAAGGAAGCGTACCTCCTGCTCCATCGGTGAGGTTGTAGGTAGTATTGTACTGGTTGGTGGAGACGTGGAAAGTCTTTCCTACCGCAGTGTTTTCGAAAGATACTCCATTGAGTATCAAGAGCTTGTTGTTTTGTGCTTGTTTGTCAAAACTCAAGTTGTCAAAGGTAGTAGCTAGCTGGTCAAGACCTATCTTCTCTCCAGTAGAGACCAATACCTCTTGGTACATAGCCGAGGGGAGGTTGCTTATTTTGGTGTTGCCCCCTGCGGTTTTTCCGTGTCCATACCCTACCTCAAGAGTAGAATAGCGGCCGCTATACCATACAGTAGTCCCTTTAAGTCTTACTTGTACTTTGGTTCCTACAGGGTATTCGCCATAAAGTCCTTTTTTATCAATAGCCACAGCGATAGTTCCAGACTTGTCAGGGGCTTGCACATATACTTTTTTGTAGAAGTTTCCCGCCTCATCACTGGAGATCACATAGCCCTCGAAGGCATCGTTGTCTGTATATTGAGTAAAGGAAGGGGTTACCTTAGCCCTAAGCTGGGCATAGGTGATACGTGTACCATTGAAGGCATTGGCTTTTTCCTGTTGTTGTTTTTCGAGTTGTTGTACATCAGGAGTATCGAATCCACTTACCTTACTGCAAGAAGAGAGTAAGGCAAGAGATAGTGCGAAGTATACTATTTTTTTCATGTTCGTTCAGATTAGAGACTTAAGGTTACATTTAGGTAATAAGTAGTGCCATACCCGAGGAAATACTTGTTCCCAAAGGTAGGATAGCCGCTCTTGCGATCCTTGAGCATGGATTGGTAATCTCCCTTGCGTGCTTGCTCGAATCCGTTGGTTTTGTACTGGGTATTGAGCAGGTTGTTCACACTGGCAAATACATTGAGGAAGTGCCCTTTGATACGGAAAGATTTTCCAGCAGAGGCATTCATGAGGAAGAGTACAGGGAGTTTTTCCTGCTTGAGCAGACCACGTACAGCATTCTCATCTATATTGGTATAGTGGCTACCTGTGTTGGGGTCAAGGTAGATATTCTCGGTGCGAAGGCTTGGAGCAATACCTATGTAGTTATTGTTGAATAGGTTGCCTGTAAGGCTTACCCACCAGTAGTGTTGGCTCTGGTATTCTAATCCTAAGGAATATACTTGCTCAGGTGCTTGTCCAGCATGGTAGTTCTTCAAGTGAGAAACGATAGGTTCGCTCACCAATCGCTTGTCGGAGGATTGGAAGAGGATAGGGTCGTTGGTATAAGTATATTGGTTTAGAGAAACTACAGCAGAAGCCTTCCAAGAAGGGTGAAGCTGTACTTCTACACCGAGTTCTCCTCCGAAGTGGAGTTTTTCTACATCCATCATGGTTTGGGTAAGGAATCCAGCAGACTCGTCGCCCAAACGAGATTGGGTGAAGAAGTAACTTTTCTCAGTAGCATTCTCGAACTTAGTGACATATCCGGTAAGGCGTGCCTTTACATAAGGCATACGTACGATATAGCTTCCATCGGCAGTGATTTGAGTTTCTGGAGAAAGCTTGCTAGGGAGCAAGGAGTTGGAATTGCGAATATTGACAAAGATATTGTTCAGTGGTTGAGCTTCCTCGAAATATCCTGTGTTGAACTGTAGGATATGGCGACCATTGATGCTATAGGTAAGTCCTGCTTTGGTGCTAAGGGTATTGAAGTACTTCATGCCACTTTTACCTTTGGCATCGTTGTATACAGCATTGTTAGCAAAGAGACCTTCTCTCTCATAGTCTGTATGTTGAAAGCGTCCGGCTACATAGAAGAGTGCACGACCATACTTGAAGCGCAATTGGCCAAATACATTGGCTCTTTGTACAAGCGCTTTGTAGTGGTATTGGTATTTGTCTCCTTCCCCTAGGCGTAGGTTCTCAGGGGTATCATAATTTTCTCCAGAGTAGTAACTCTTGTTTAGGAAGTATTGTCCTCCTAATAGGTCGTTGATCTGTTGGAAATTTTCGGTACCTATACGCTGGAAAGAAGCACCCGCGTTGAGGGTGATATTTGGATCAATTTTGGTAGTGGCCAAGAGATTCCCTGTAAGGGTTTTAGTGTCGATAATATCCTCATTGAGAGAGAACATACTTTCGCCACCAGTATGACTATTGGTCTGGTAGAGCGCATCCCAATTGAGCTGTTTGTTAGCTTTGAAATAATCAATCTGTCGGGCAGCCTTATCCCAAGCAAAAGGATCTCCTTCTCCAGTCTCCTGGTCATACATATTGTAGAAGTAGGTAGGCATATTGGTATAGTATGAAGGATCAGGATTCTGAGACTTCACATATTGAATACGGGTATCACCTACTTGCCCAAACTGATAGCCCAAGTGTAGAGCTATTTTAGTATCTCCCTTGTGATAAGTATTCGAAAGTACAAAGAGCGGTTCGGAGATACGCTTCATCTTGGAGTTGCGTATATGATCTCCCTGAAAGCCCCAGTTAGGGTTGTAGTTGCGTCCGCCTAAGGAAATAGCCTCTTGGGTAAGAGGGGCAGATTTTCCACGGTTGTTATAGGAGAAAATACCCATTAGATTGGTTGTAAAGTAAGGGCTCGCCTTGTACTCTACAGCGGCAGAGATTCCGTAGGACTGATAGACCATTCCTTCTACAGAAGGAACAAGCCAAGTACGACCATTGCCTCCACGATAGGAGCCTGATACCATATAGCCCCATCCGCTGGGTAGGGTACCTGTGTTGTAGGTTACCATAGCACGTCCGAAGTAGTTACGGTTGGTTGTAGTTCCAGAGATACGCAATCCGTTGCGCAATTCAGAAGGGGCAATAGTCATCACATTGCTACCGAATACCCCTCCGAAATCGTCCTCACTGGCACCTACTCCGGTGGTAATCACATTGCTACGAGTGGCATCGTTCAGTCCTCCCCAGTTGCTCCATTGGGGGCGACCAGTCTCTACCTTGTTCATCAGTACCCCATTGACAAGTATAGTGGCCGCATTGCTCTGATAGCCACGAGGACGATAGAATACGGGACTGAAGTCAAAGGAAGAACGACGGAAATAGAGATCTTGTGAGGACTGTAGAAAGCCAGAGATCATCTCAGGGCTACCTTCTTCGTCATCGAGCTCCTCATCAGAGAGATTGATTGTATTTCCGACAGTATGTTCACCCTGAGCCATAAGTTCTTTTTGAAGGGTTATGGTAGGCAAGGTAAGATTGTTAGTGAGCTCTATGTTCATTCTCTGGGAACGATATCCCTTAGCATGGATGTCCAAGATATAAAATCCTTTAGGCAAGGAGAGCTGAAAATTCCCTGCCTCATCACTTGTAGCATGAACCTCTTGCCCTTCTACAGAGAGCGTGGCCTTAGGCAATGGAGACTTACCATCACCAACACTTCCTTTTAACAATACATTCTGGGCGAAGATCAAAGAGCCTCCCAGAAAGAAAAATAAGGATAAAAAGAATGTTTTCATCGTGTTTTTATATTTAAAATGAATAAGTTAAGCAATATAAAATTCCTTGTGCAAATTTACTCATTTTTTCGTTAAAAAACACGCTATAAAAGTTAAAAAAACGTTTTATTCCCGTTATAAATTTAAGAAAGTAAAACCTACTCCCAATACTGTCTGCTTGTAGTTATAATCAATGAGCGAATCGCCATACCCATGGGAAGCCTGTAACATGATACGTAAGTCACGGTTTAGGGGGTATACCCAAGAGAGTTCGGCATACCCTCTGTTATGGTCGGAATTCAGGTTGTTACGAACAGTGACAGAAAATACATTCTTACGGAAGGGAATGGCTGCTCGCACTTCACACCTGCCTATATAATTCTCTATCTCAGGATTGTCATCCTCTATAGATTTTTCTGAAAAACGTTTCCAAACTCGAGCGGTAATGATACTATTCTTCCAAGAGGCCACTCCCATAAGGATAATACGGTTCCAGCTGCGAGAGTGGGCAGCTTCCTTGCCATTGGACTGGTGGTTGATGGATAGTCCCAGCATCTTGAACTTGAAGTTTCCCGCCGAGAGGTTCATAGGATAGGTGAAGATAAGCTCAGGCTCATAGTTGATTTCCCTAAAAGGGCGAGAGAGTTTCCCATTATACATTTGCCAATAGGCTTGCTGGGTGAAGGCTACCCATACATCCCCTTTACCAAAAGCATCTTGCATAATCTTTGCCTTGAGGCTTACTTGGAACTTCATTTCTACATGTTGGTAATCACGGTGCTCTGGGATGGGCCTTTCAGGATTGAGGCTCACAGGCTGTTCAGTAGGGCGGTCAGTAAAGCGAAAAGGCATGGCATACATAGGCTGGTATTCCAAGAATCGGAAAGTACCTCACTGATCTTCTTTGTCTAATTCCCATATTTTGGAGATGGTTTTGTCCAGGTCGGCTGGCTCACTTCTTTTTACCTCGGGTAAGGGGTCTCCTGTGATCGAAAGAGAGTCTGTCTGTGCTGCACTCACCAAGGGGAAACAAGACAAAAATAGATAAGAAAAAATTTTCATAAAAGGATTGTAAAAGTCAGACAAAGGTACAAAAATAATTGTATATTTGCACTTTCAATCTTTTTTTATTCATGAAGAAAATAGTTTTATTAGCCTTGGGTTTACTTTCCTCTGGCTATAGTATTGCACAAACCGATGCTTCTGGTAGAGGGCTCTATCGTGCTACCCCTGAGAAGAAAACCGCTCTAAAGCATACAAAGCTAAAGGTGGATTTCAATTTTTCTAACCAGACCATGGGTGGGGAAGAATGGCTCACTGCCGCTCCCTTCTTCTATCCTACCGATAGCCTTGTCCTCGATGCTAAGGCTATGCTTATTCACAAGGTCGCCCTTGAGGAGAAAGGCAAACAACAACCCCTTGCCTATAGCTATAAGGATGATCTCTTGCGTATCAAGCTCCCTAAGAAATACCAAAAGGGAGAAGCCTATACTGTGTATATAAAGTATACTGCACAGCCTGAAAAAGTCGCCAATAAGGGGAACCTCTCTATTTCTGATACCAAAGGGCTCTACTTCATCAACCCTGAGGGTAAGCCAGAGGGTTATCCTCGCCAGATATGGACACAAGGAGAGGCAGAGAGCTCCTCTTGCTGGTTTCCTACCATTGATAAGCCCAATCAGAAGACCACTCAAGAGATTGAGATGACTGTCCCTGATAGTTTTGTTACCCTTTCCAATGGACTTTTGAAAAGTTCTGAGAAAAAAGGTAACCTACGTACAGACTATTGGGTGATGGACAAGCCTCATGCTCCTTATCTCTTCTTCATGGGAGCAGGTGAATTTGCTGTGGTGAAGGATACGCCTTGGCGAGGTAAAGTACCTGTCGAATATTATGTAGAGAAGGACTATGCACCCCTTGCCAAGAAACTCTTTGGCAATACTTCTGAAATGATATCCTTCTTCTCTGAGCGCTTTGGCTATGACTATCCTTGGGATAAGTATGCGCAAATCATTGTGCGTGACTTTGTTACAGGTGCTATGGAGAATACCACTGCGGTGAGCCACTCCGAAAGTGCTTACCAAAGCGAAGAAGCGCTTAATGACCAGAACTATTGGGAGTATATCATTGCCCATGAGCTGGCACACCACTGGTTCGGTGACCTCGCTACAGCTGAGAGCTGGGCAAACCTTACGGTCAATGAGTCTTTTGCTAACTATAGCGAATATCTTTGGATTGCTTACAAATATGGCAAAGATGCTGCCGACTACCACCTACGCAACAATACCCAACAGTATCACCAGCGCCCTGATGATTTTAAGAAAGACTTGGTGCGTTTTAGCTATATTTCTACCGATGATATGTTCGATATGGTCTCCTATAACAAAGGGGGAGCTATCCTACATATGCTTCGTCGCTATCTCGGGGATGAGGCTTTCTTTCAGGGTGTCACAGACTATCTCAAGACACATGCCTATGGCAATGGAGAAGCCCATCAGCTACGCCTATCCTTTGAGAAGATAAGTGGAAAAGACCTTAGCTGGTTCTTTAACCAATGGTACTTTGGCTATGGAAACCCTACTGTAAAGGTAGAGAAACACTATGATGCTACTAAAAAACAACTTACTGTAAAAATTACTCAGCTCCAAAGTGAAGACTTGTATTTTCAGTTTCCTTTGGATATTGACATCTACCAAGATAACAAGCCTATTCGCCATACAGTATGGGTGAATGCTCGTCAGGAAAATGCCTTTACCTTTGCAGTGAGCAAAGCCCCTGCCTTGGTGAATATCAACCCAGAAGGGGTGGTGGTGATGCAGGAACAATACCCTAAAACAACTAAGGAATACCTCTTCCAGATACAACATGCTCCTGAGCTTAAGAGCCGCTTAGAAGCTATTTCCTCCTTGGAAGCAGGCAAGGGTAAAGAGGTGGTCTTAGCTGCCCTACAAGATCCTTATTTCAAAATACGCAAGGCTGCTTTGGAGCTCCTTGAAGGTTATCAGCTTACCAAAAAGGACTTAGCTCTGGTAGAGAAAATTGCAACCAAAGACCCTGAGAACCTCGCACGTGCTGCTGCTATCTGGGTCTTGAACGACCAAGAAGATAAGCGCTACACCCCTCTGTATGAAAAAGCACTTACCGTCCCTTCAGCAGCTATTAAAAATGCCGCCCTTAACGGAATTGCACGAACCAACCCTAGCAGGGCTAAACAATTCTTAGAAAAGGCGAATCCTACAGACCTGGAGGGGGATCAACTCTTAGGCTTAGTCAGTGTCATTACCAATCATAAGATGGAGAAATACCTCCCATCCCTGATGCCTTATCTTGTGAATTATCCCTTCTTTGAGGAAGATGAACCCCAAAGATCTGCCGATTTCAAAAAAGCCTATCTCTGGGCAATGAGCTTGGATAATACCCCTCTCACAGAGCAAGTTCAGCAAGCCTTTAAGGATTTTACCCAAGAGGAAAATGATTCCAAAACCAAACAAACCCTTTGGAAAGTTATAGACTTAGGCATCGACCAAAAGAAAAAACTCTCTAATACGGCTTCTGTAAAGGAACAAATCCAAATATTGGAAGCACTTAAGAGTAAGATAAGGTAATGATGAAAGCCAATAATGACCAAATGCTCATCTATCAATCTGAAGATGGGAGTATCAAAATAGATGTCCGTTTTGAACAAGACACTGTCTGGCTAACCCAAGCTCAGATGTGTATGCTCTTCGGGCGAGATAAGTCCACAATTTCCAGACATATAAAGAACGTATTCGAAGAGGGAGAGTTGGATATCTCATCAGTTGTTGCAGAATATGCAACAACTGCCACCGATGGGAAAGTTTACCAAGTAGATTATTATAATCTTGATGTCATTATTTCTGTAGGTTATCGAGTAAAATCTCAGCAAGGTACTCAGTTCCGTATTTGGGCAACCCAGCGACTGAAAGAATATATTATCAAGGGATTTGTCCTAAATGATGAGCGGTTTAAGACAGGATCGTCTTATAACTACTTTAAAGAACTCTTAGGGCGTATCCGTGAAATACATCTGTCAGAAAAGCTCTTTTATCAACAAATAAAGGACATTTATGCTACCAGTATTGACTATAACCCTTCGGATAAAATGACAATAGCATTTTATAAGGAGATACAAAACAAATTGCTTTGGGCAGTAAGCGGTAAGACAGCTGCTGAATTGCTTTTCTATCGTGCCAATGCGCAACTTCCTATGATGGGACTAACCTCTACGGAGAGAGAAGGAAAAGTAACCAAATCCGATGCTCTTATCGGAAAAAACTACTTAAATGAAGAGGAAATTACTATGCTGAAACTCATTGTAGAACAGTTCCTTGCCTATGCAGAGGCACAGGCACTGGCCGAGAAGCCTATGTATATGCGAGACTGGATACAGAAACTCCGCTTAGTACTTACTATGAACGAGAAGAATATTCTTGAACATGCAGGTACTATCTCTCACGAATTAGCCGTAGAGAAAGCAACTCAAGAATATACACGCTATAAGGAACATCAACGAGAGATAGAACATTTTCAGAGCATTAAGCAATTGGATCAGGATATCAAGCATATAATAGCAAGTAATAAAAAGGGAAAATAACCATTAACATATAATAAAAACAAATGAAAACACTTTACACCACACGTCTTTTGCTTCGTCCTTGGGAAGTTTCTGATGCCCAGGCACTATATATACAAGCACATAACCCTATTATAGGCAAAAGGTGCGGTTGGCCTGCTCACAAAAGTGTAGAAGAGAGCCGAGAGATTATTGAAAAGGTACTTCGCAGACCTCACTCTTTCGCTATTTGCCTATCTGATAACACCCTTATTGGGAGTATTGGCCTACTTTTTCAAGGAGAAAGTAGGCTTTCTGTAGGCGAAAATGAAGCCGAAATAGGTTATTGGTTAGGAGAAGACTTTTGGGGCAAGGGGTATATGACAGAAGCTGCATTACAAGTTATACACTATGCCTTTGAGGAGTTGCACCTTACAGGGTTGTGGGCGAGTGTATACAAGGAAAATATAGCCTCACAGCGAGTCATTGAAAAATGCAGTTTTCGCTATCATCATACCCTTGAGGATTTCTTGTTTCCTCTTATAGAGGAGCGACATACGTCCTTGGTATATAGACTTCAAAAGGAAAATGTATTGTAATTCATTCATAAGTTAAGGTAAAATGAAAACAGTTCTTTCATTAATTTTTTCAGCTATAACTTTGTGTGGTAAATCT
>CAURXJ010000043.1:0-11451 GCA_963528845.1 uncultured Capnocytophaga sp.
AGTATGTGTCTTTAAGGGCGTTGAAATGGTCTAATTTGTTTATTAAATTAGAAAACTTCCCTTCTATAACTTATTGAACCTCTACTACTTACTTTCACATACTCGCTTACGCGACTTTCCCTTTGGAGGGGGTAGGGGGAGGTTTTTGAATATCAATAAGTTACAGAGCTTGCGAAACTTAAATGATTAACCATTAATCATTGAGATAGAGTTCAATAAGTCCTTCGGGAGTTGCCACTGTGATGGTTTTATCCTTACGGTTAACCTCCTTGAGGAAGTCGTCATGTAGGGGGATCAGGATCTGTCGCCCCTCATGTTCTATTTCAAAAATAGGCTGGGAAGAGCGGTCATTGATATGAGTGATGACCCCTACCCTACCATAATGTACATCTACCACCTCAAAGCCTATGACCTCATGATAGTAGAATTTGTTGCCAGAGAGCTTAGGTAAGAGTGAGAGCGGTAAAAACAGTGATTGGCGGAGGAGTGCCTCGGCATCACGCTCGGTATCCACCTCTTCAAACTTGATTCTAAGCAAATTAGCCTTATGATAGCTACACCTTTCTATGAAAAAAGGAATCAGTTCCTTGCCTAATTCGACAAATACTGATTCCCTATTTTCTAGCAGGGCACTATCGTCCGAGTCGGTTTTGACAAGGACTTCTCCCTTAAAGCTAAATTTGGAGACAATTGTACCTACAAAGAAACAATCTTCCTTCCTCATTAAGCTTCTGATTCTTGAGCGGATGCTTCTTCAGCAGGTGCTGCTGTAGCTTCCTGTGCCTTAGCGGCTTGTGCTTCTTTACGCTTTTGGTTGTAGGCTTGTTCGGCCTTTACGCTTTCTTGCTTAGCAGAGACTTTGCCCTTGTGGAGTGATTCCTTTTTAGCAACGATTTTCTGCTCTTTTTCTTTTTGCCAAGCTTCGAACTTAGCATCGGCTTGTTCTTGGGTAAGAGCACCTTTCTTTACTCCTCCTTGGAGGTGATACTTAAGCATCACACCCTTGTAAGAGAGGATACGGCGTGCTGTTTCGGTAGGTTGTGCTCCGAATTGTAACCACTTGATTGCTTCATCAATATCTAGCTCAATCTGAGCTGGATTGCTGTTGGGGTTGTAAGTACCTATTTTTTGGAGGAACTTACCATCGCGGGAAGCACGTACGTCAGCGGCTACTACCCAATAAAAAGGTTTCCCTTTTTTACCATGTCTTTGTAATCTAATTTTTACAGGCATATAATTAAGACTTGTGAGGTTCACGACCTCTATTAATAATCGGGGGCAAAGATACATATTTATTTTTTAATGTACAAATTATTTTTTTAACGTAAGTTCGATATAACGAAAGTTCCCACAGATTTTCACGGATTTCGCAGATTTTCTATGTTTGTGTAATTGTGCTGTTGCGATTTACACAGATTTTTATAAGGCCAAAGGCCTTATTTATCCGTGGAAATTAAGGAGTTATACTTAGTTGTTGTATCATTCTCTCCGTGAAAATCCGTGGAATCTGTGGGAGAAAAATATAATTTTGCTTACGTCGAACTCACGTTTTTTTAGTGGTTAGTGGTTAGTGGTCAGGACTAAAAACTAACTACTAATAACTAAAAACGCAAATCAATAGTTAAAACATTATTTACTAACTATCTAAGACGCAATAAATTGCGTCTCTACATAGACGCTGGCTAAGACAACTCCTGATGAGCGTAGTCTTCCGTAGAGACGCAATTTATTGCGTCTTAATGAATTGGACTATACAATTGTTTTTCCACTATTTGATTCACGTTAAAAACTAACCGTTAAACTAATAACTAAATTTTTTTTGTGATTTTCAAATAAAATATGTATCTTTGCACACAAAATAAATGCGCTTTTTTATTTAAAGATATGGCACAATACAAAGGTAAAATAGCACAGGTCATCGGTCCTGTGGTAGATGTTACGTTTTCTTCAGAGAAGGAAATGCCTAAAATTTATGATTCATTAGAGATTGTTAGCAAGGAAGGTAAGCCTCTGATCCTTGAGGTACAGTCTCATATAGGGGAAGATACCGTACGAGCTATCTCAATGGATGCCACTGAAGGACTTAGCCGTGGGATGGAAGTAATCGCTACAGGGCACCCTATTCAAATGCCTATAGGGCAAGAGGTCTTCGGACGCTTGTTCAATGTGATCGGAGATGGTATAGACGGGCTAGGTAACCTCCCTAAGGATGGGGAAAACGGCCTACCAATCCACCGCAAAGCTCCTAAGTTCGAGGACTTATCTACAGTAACCGAGGTACTCTTTACAGGTATTAAGGTTATTGACCTGATAGAACCCTATGCGAAGGGAGGTAAGATCGGACTCTTCGGGGGTGCTGGGGTAGGAAAAACCGTACTTATCCAAGAGCTGATCAACAATATCGCCAAAGGACACGGAGGACTTTCCGTATTTGCTGGAGTGGGCGAACGTACCCGTGAGGGAAATGACCTATTGAGAGAGATGCTCGAATCAGGCATTATCAAATATGGTGATGACTTTATGCACTCCATGGAAGAAGGCGGTTGGGATCTTAGCAAAGTGGATAAAGATGCTCTAAAAGAATCCAAAGCGACTTTCGTATTCGGACAGATGAACGAACCACCTGGAGCACGTGCACGTGTAGCTCTTTCTGGACTTACCGTAGCTGAATACTTCCGCGACGGAGCTGGTCAGGGCGAAGGAAAAGACGTTCTTTTCTTCGTGGATAACATCTTCCGCTTCACCCAAGCGGGTTCGGAGGTATCGGCCTTGCTAGGTCGTATGCCATCAGCGGTAGGGTATCAGCCTACTTTGGCTACCGAAATGGGAGCTATGCAAGAGCGTATCACTTCTACTAAGAAAGGGTCTATCACCTCCGTACAAGCGGTATATGTACCTGCGGATGACCTTACTGACCCTGCACCTGCTACTACCTTTGCTCACCTTGATGCCACTACAGTACTCTCTCGTAAAATTGCCGAATTGGGTATCTACCCTGCGGTAGACCCGTTAGACTCTACTTCTCGTATTCTTACACCTGAAATTCTTGGAAAAGACCACTATGAGTGTGCCCAACGTGTAAAAGAATTGCTCCAACACTACAAGGAACTACAAGATATCATCGCAATCCTCGGTATGGAGGAACTCTCCGAAGAGGATAAGCTCGCCGTTGCTCGTGCACGTAGAGTACAGCGTTTCCTTTCTCAGCCTTTCCACGTAGCGGAACAATTTACAGGGATTCCAGGGGTATTTGTGGATATCAAAGACACCATTCGTGGGTTCAATATGATCCTCGATGGGGAACTTGACCACCTCCCTGAAGCGGCTTTCAACCTTAAAGGAACGATTGAAGAAGTAATAGAAGCAGGTGAAAAGATGCTTGCTGAAGCTCAAAACTAAGACGATTATGATATTAGAAATAGTAACCCCAGAGGCCGTGCTTTATAAGGGAACGGTGAGTATCATCACCCTACCAGGAGCGAAAGGGTCATTTCAAATACTTGAGAACCACGCACCTATAGTAGCCCTCTTAGACGAAGGAACGATCACCTTTAGCGAAAGCGAAGCCCCTAAGGTATTTGCTCAGGAATATTTCCTGGAGCAAACTCAAGCCAAAGGGGAACGTATGCTCTCCATCACAGGAGGGGTCGTAGAGCAAAAAGATAATAAAATAATTGTATTGGCTCAATGATCTTATTTTTATAAATTTAAAGCAGGGGCAAGCCCCTGCTTTTTTATTAGATAGATACTTATTGTATTTGATAAGCTACTTTCCTTATACGCTCGGATAGGTCAAACAAGGCACCTTTGAGTTGTTCCTTCTCTTCCTCTGTAAAATCCCCTTCTCCTCCATTGAAGCCTTTACCATTCATTTTTTTAGAAAGCCACGAACGACTTTTACCGAAATACTGTTCGGATATTTGCCCCCAAGATACTTCTACTATAATATCCCATACCTGTTCCCTTATAGTAGGTACTTTCACTTCTTCTTTTACTGCTATTGCTCCCATGATCTATTAATATTTATTCACTTTCTGTATTATTTTCTTCAGTTTCTTCACTCTCTCTATACTGAATATCCATCAGTTCATCTAACACATCTTGGATTTCAGCTTCAAGCATTCTCGCTCCATTAGGATAAGCTCGACAATAGTTTCTAAGAAGTGCTATAAGCTCCCATTCCTTATCGCTAATGTCTTTTGTTATCATATTCCTATTATTCTATTACAGCGCAAAATTAATCAATATTTGTTGATTATACAAATATTTAATTTAAGTTTCGCAAGTCGTTTTTAGGCTATTATTGAAATTATAAACAACTAATAATCAATTATTTGTAAAAACCTCCCCCTCACCCCCCTCCAAAGGGAAAGTCCGCGAGAGCGGAGTATGTGTCTTTAAGAGCGTTGAAATAGCCTAATTTGTTTATCTAATTGGAAAATTTTCTTTCTATAACTTATTGAACCTCTACTACTTACTTTCACATACTCGCTTACGCGACTTTCCCCTTGAGGGGGGGTAGGGGGGATGTTTTGAGAATCAGTAAGTTATAAAGCCTGCGAAACTTAAATATTTAATCTTTTTTTGACTTCAACACTTTATTGATACAAATTATCAACGTGAGTTCATCGTAAGCAAAATTATATTTTTTCTCCCACAAAGCCAGCGAGTGCTCACAGCTGGGTATGTGAAACACGGATTTTCATGGAGAGAATAACACAACAACTATGTATAACTCTATAATTTCCACGGATAAATTAAATAAGACCTTTGGTCTTATAAAAATCTGTGTAAATCGCAGGAGCATGATTACACAAACATAGAAAATCTGTGAAATCCGTAAAAATCCGAGGGAGCTTTCGTTATATCGAACTCACGTTAAATAAATAACTCTATAAAATAAAGACACCCAAAAAATAAACATAGTATTACTTTTTGGGTGCTGGGGGTGTAGGCTTTGTAGCCTATCAATAGGAGGCGTCCCTCACCAAATTATATAAGGCTTTATGACAATGCAAAGATATATATTATTTGGTAAATAGCAAATATATCTTATCTCCGAAACTATTTATCATTATAGTGCCCCAATAATCGAAAAACAAGGATTGTTTTCTCTTCCTCAAAGACTTCATAAGTAACCCTATCCTTCTTTGACAACTCTCTACTCCACACCTGCTCATTAGGATAGTGCTTTAATCTTTCAGGAGAAGCAAAGCCATTACTATCCATTGGAGTTAGGGCTATTTCTGCAAATATTCTCTCCAATCTCTTTTTGGTAGCAGGGGAAGCAGATTTTTTAATTTTCTTTAACTGTTCTATGGCTTCTTCTGTTAGCTCAATATTATAAATAGGGATAATAGGTAAAGACTCTTCTTCTAAATGTTCTCCCATATATCAAGAGGATTTATTTTAGTAGTCCTACCTTCTTTGTAATCCTTTCGTCCTTTCTCTACTACTTCTTTAAGGGTTTCAATACTTTTAATCTTTACTTTCTTAGCGTCAATTTTCTTTAGAAACTCTTCCACTAAGGGGAGGTTTATTTCCCGAATCTCAGCTTGTAATAATAATGTTTGCATAGCATATATTTTTAGGTTCATCTTCTTGATATGCCAACCGCTCCATGATTGCAGTGGCTATCATAAAGTACAAATAATATGAATAGGACTTCTCAAACTCTCAAGTAATCCTTATCCCATTATTAAGTTGGATACAAAATTAAGGATTTCCAAGTAAGCACAAAAGAAATTTAACATATAAAAATACAATCCATTTTTGAGAAAATCATATCATTTTTTTAGTTGCTCTATTTAGGACTAAAAACAAAAAACGCACTTAATTATAAGTGCGTTACCTTGTTGCTCCCCCTACTGGACTTGAACCAGTGACCCTCTGATTAACAGTCAGATGCTCTAACCAACTGAGCTAAGGAGGAATTTTTTATGTCTTGGAAAACTTTATTTCTCTATCAATTTTCCGAGTGCAAAGGTACAACTTTTTTTGATACTGACAAACTTTTCAAGCACTTTTTTTTCTTTTTTTTGAAAATAATTTTCAACCTATTGAAAACCAACTATTTATGCTTGAAAAATAATTTAGGAAATAGCTCTTCTGGAGATTTTCGGGAGAGAAAAAGCCGCAAAGTAGCACCTAAAAAGCCTGTCCCATAGCTATAAAATTGGATACAAACCGCCCAAACAGACAAAAATCCTATCTTACTACTGTGATTGATACGTTTGCTATCGGCAAAAATAAGTAGGAAATAGGCTATATATACAAAGATAAAACCCCACTGACCTATAGCCAATAAGCCTAATGAGACAAGAAAGCCTATAAGGAAGAGCGTTGGTAGATAGTGTACAAGCTTGCGAGACTGCTTATGCCAGCGATTAAGTATGGCACGCGTTTGCCCGAATTTCTTGACCTGTACATAATATTTGTACCATGAGATACGTCGCTTATGATAGACAAAGGCCTCTTGCACAAAAGCTGTCTGTAGCCCTGCTTTCCATAGGCGAATGCTCAGGTCGGGGTCTTCCCCTGGGTGTATGCGACCGAAGCCTCCTGTTACTTCAAAGGCCTTGCGAGAAAGCCCCATGTTGAAACTGCGAGGTTCAAACTTGCCCATGCTTCGCTTGCTGCCTCGGATACCCCCTGTAGTAAGAAAGGAAGTCATCGCATAGTTGATTGCTTTTTGGATATCCGTAAATTGGTCTGTTGCTGCATCGGGGCCTCCGAAACAATCCACATAGTGCTGCAAGAGGAAGTCATCTACCGATTCTAAATAATGAGGGGGCAACAGACAATCAGAGTCTAAGATGATAAAATAATCTCCCGAAGCCCTTTGCATACCATAGTTGCGGGAATCTCCAGGGCCAGAGTTCTCTTTATACAAATAGATGACCTTAGTCTTATCGGCAAAGGAAGCTACTACCTCTTGGGAGGAAATAGAGGAACCATCTTCTATAATAAGTGTTTCAAAATCGCCCGTATAGGTTTGCTCAGCTATGCTTTCCAATAGCTCTTTTACCTCCTCAGGACGGTTATATACAGGTACAATAAGGGAATATTTCAATTTAGAGAATTTAGTAATTTAAGTTTCATAAGTCATTTTTAGGTTATTATTGTAATTATAAACAACTAATAATCAATTATTTAAAAAACCTCCCCTCACATACTCCGTTCCATGTATTCACGGACTATCCCCTCCGAGAGGGGGAATAAATTCGTTGAAAAAGATAAAAATTGTCTATCAATCTGGAAAATGTCCTTTCTATAACTCCTTGAGAATCATAAACTATCTTATTCCCCCTTTGGAGGGGGTAGGGGGAGGTTTTAAATATCAATAAGTTACAGAACTTGCTAAACTTAAATTTAGTAACTTTGCAAAGATAAAAAAAACATTTCAGTTAGAACCTTTTTTTAGCAATATTTTGAAGCGTACAAAAATAAATCATAATTTCCCAACAGAAAGCACTTATTTGTAAATAATGTCGTATTTTTGTCCCCAAAAAAGTAAATATTAAATAGAGCATATGGGAACGAAAAAGACAACCTCTCAAGGTTTTACACGAAAAAGACTGCTAAAATATTTTTGGGGTACCTTCCTAGTGGGGATCTTATCCATTATTTTTCTTTTCCTCTTGGCCGACTGGGGCGTATTTGGCGAAATGCCCGACTTCAAGCGCTTGGAGAACCCTGAGACGAACCTAGCCTCAAGTATCTATTCTTCTGATGATGAGCTATTAGGGAAATTCTATTTCAATGATAACCGCACCCCTGTTACCTACAAAGACCTGCCTGAACACCTAGTCAATGCGCTCATTGCTACCGAAGACGAGCGTTTTGAGAAGCATTCGGGTATAGATATGCGAGGAACACTACGTGCTATTGTATTCTTAGGCCGACGTGGAGGGGCTTCTACTATCACCCAGCAGCTGGCCAAGCTCCTCTTCCATCGTGAAGGGTCTAAGAAAACAGGCGAACGCTATTTGCAAAAGATCAAGGAATGGATCATCGCCATTCGCCTAGAAAGACAGTATACCAAAAAGGAAATCCTTACCATGTATTTTAACGAATACGACTTTAATAATAATGCCGATGGGATTCGTTCGGCCTCTCGTATCTATTTTGGGAAAGAACCTAAAGACCTCAAAATAGAAGAAGGGGCAGTACTAGTAGGTATGTTCAAGAACTCTTCACTCTATAACCCTCGTCGCAATCCTCAAGGGGTTGTCAATCGTAGAAATGTAGTACTGGCACAAATGGAGAAAAACCACTACCTCACTACCAAGGAAAAAGACTCCTTGCAGAAACTTCCTTTGCGCCTGAACTTCAACCCTGAAGGACACAATGAGGGTATTGCTACCTATTTCCGCGAACATTTGCGTAATTTTATGAAGGAATGGATCAAGGACAACCCCAAACCCGATGGGTCTAAATATGACATCTATTCCGATGGACTGAAGATATACACTACTATTGACTCTCGTATGCAGGCAGCTGCTGAAGAAGCTGTACAAAAGCATATGAAAAACCTCCAAAAGGCCTTTGCCGAAGAGAATAACCTGAAAAAGAATAAGACATTTCCTTTTGTAAAACTCTCCAAGGAGGAAATTGATCGCCTTATGGAACGTGCCATGAAGAACTCAGAGCGCTGGGCACTGATGAAAGCCGCTGGTATCTCGGACAAGGATATACGTGCTTCCTTCTATAAGGAGACCCCTATGCAAGTCTTCTCTTGGCATGGTACTATAGATACAGTGATGACCCCTTATGATTCCATCCGTTACTATAAGAGTTTCTTGCGTACGGCTATTGTCTCCATGGAACCACAGACAGGACACATCAAGGCTTGGGTAGGAGGTATTGACTATAACAATTTCAAATACGACCAAGTATACCAAGGCGCCCGCCAAGTAGGTTCGGCCTTCAAACCTTTTGTATATGCTACGGCAATTGACCAAAAACACTATACCCCTTGCTATCAGATTCCAGACACAAAGACTTGTATAGAAGCTGGCAAATGGGGTAATGCCAAGGAATGGTGTCCGCGTAATACCAATGGTAGCTTCAGTGGAAAGATGCTCACGCTCAAGTCGGCTTTGGCCAACTCTATCAACTCTGTTACAGCCAAGCTGATGGACGAAGTCGGCCCTGCCACTGTGATTGACCTTATCGCAAAATTGGGGATCAATACCAAGGACATCCCCTCGCTCCCCTCTATCTGCTTGGGATCTGCCGATATTACCCTACTGGAAATGGTAGGGGCTTATGGGGCTTTTGCCAATGAGGGGAATTACCTCCAGCCTACATTTATCACCCGAATAGAAGACAAAAACGGACATATCATCTACCAACATACCGCAGAAGCAAGAAATGCCATTTCCCCAGAGAATGCTTATACTGTAGTCAAACTCATGGAAGGGGTTACCCAATCAGGTTCAGGAGCACGCCTACGCACCAAAGGTGCCGATGGTTATGATAGTATGTATAAGAATGTCATCACAGGCTATCCTTATGCCTTTAAGAATCCCATTGCAGGAAAGACCGGTACTACACAGAACCAATCCGATGGATGGTTTATGGGAATGGTACCCAACCTTGTTACTGGAGTGTGGGTAGGCGGTGAAGACCGATCTATCCACTTCAAGGGAATCCGCTATGGGCAAGGAGCCACTATGGCACTGCCTATTTGGGGGTATTATATGAAGAAACTTTATGAGAATAAGGACTTAACCGTATCAAAAGACCCCTTCCCTATTCCCAAGAATGATGATGGATCCACTAGCTTCAGTGGTAGCGACTTTGATTGCAAAGGAAATGACCCTGTAGAGGCTGTAGGAGAAGACTCCGAAGGTATAGATTTCTAACTCCTAAAACCTACCAAGCCCTTCACCTCTCCACCGAGCATGGCCATAGCCGTCAGTACGGCACCTATGGTAACTCCTACCAGTCCGTGCATATTGACCGATTGGCCTGTAAGGTAGAGGTTGGGGATATGGGTTTGTGGCATGATACGAGTATGTGCGATTTTATGAATATTCTTTTCATAGCCATAAATAGCCCCTGTGGGGCTACCTATATAATCGCGATAGGTTAAGGGCGTAGAGGTATAAGCGTGGGCTATGGCTCCTTCCAATTGGGGATATCGCTGATAGACCACACTGAGGAGTTGGGCGGTTTTCTCTCTCTTAAAAGCCTCATAGGCCGCTCCCCTACCCTCTGGCTCGGCTATGGTATTGAAAGTATGTTCCCATGCTCGTACCTGCTCATAACTCATATAGGTAAGTAGTGTCATATTGTCCGAATAACTGCCACCATCCTTAGGGGGTGCCATAGAGAGCATATAGGACGCAGGAAAAACATCCGAATAGGGTGCTTCCCATACTTGTTGGATATCCCGAAACCAATAGACATTGTAGGGCAAATAAGGGAAAGTATGAGGCTTGAGCACTAGGTGTAGGGAGAAAACCCCAGAGACTGGCTCAAGTCGCTCTATACGCTTATAGTACGAGGGCTTAAAGTGTGTACGCCCTGCTATGGATAATAACTGCTGTATATCTATATCCGAAACAAATTCTTTAGCTATATACTTCTTATGCTCGGAGGTAATCACTGAGTAAATTTTTCCCTCTCTGTATTCAAAGGCAAGCGCCTCGTTTTCAGTAAACAGAGAGACGCCGAGAGCGCGTAATTGCTTGAGGAGCAACTGGGTTATTTGGGAGCCTCCACGCCTAAATCGCCATGCACTCTCCATATAGGAATTAACCGACAAGGCATGCACATACAGGGGGGTATACTCCCTAGTACCTGCATAAAGGAAGTTGTTCCCCAGTAGCACCGCCTGTAGTCGCCTATCTGAGGTAAGCTCGCGAAGAAAGTCCATTAAGGAGAGGCTAAGCAAGGCCTCATCATAGCTTCCCTCTAAGCGAAAACGATAAAGAGGAAAGCGGTCGCATACTTCTTGTATTTTGGCTACATAGCGCTCTAAAGCGACTTTTTCTTTTGGGAAATAGGGTAATAACTGAGCGACAAAATTGTCATACCCTTGTGCATGAGGATAGCAGGTAGGCTCATAAGCAAAGCAAATACGGTCATAGCCGTCCTTGGGCATACACTCCAAATCCAATGCTGAAGTAATACCTGCGTAAGAGAAATAATTGTGAAGTGTTTGCCCCTCACCGAGGCTACCTACATAATGTACTCCTGTATCAAAGAGTACCTCATCACGGAGGAAAGACTGTAGATTGCCCCCAAATTGTTTGTTTTTCTCAATAATGGCAACTTTTCTTCCTTCTTTAGCCAAAATAAGGGCTGTCATAAGCCCTCCTAGGCCACTTCCTATGATGATGGTATCATACATAAATAATGACTAATGACAAGTGAGTAGTGACTAATGACAAGTGACTAATGACAAGTGACTAATGACAAGTGACTAACAACTAGTGACAA
>CAURXJ010000044.1:0-11396 GCA_963528845.1 uncultured Capnocytophaga sp.
TTTTTCATTCCTAAGGATTGTGCAATTTCTTGCAAATCAGGAAGTTTTTTCTCCTTCAGATCGGAAATTTCAAACATATATTCAATAGATTGATATGAGTTTATTTTATATAGGGGATTAAAATAGAAAAAATATTCTATTTGGAAAGATTTTTAAAAATATAGTTGGGAATATTTTGAGAATATCACCTGTAGAGCAAGCGATCTATTTTATTTTCAAGTACTTATTTGAGATGGCAAAGATACACATTTTTTTTAAGGAAAAACATTTTTTCATGAAATTTTTTTTTACTATCTTTGTCCCCACTAAATCAATGAAATGATACAACGTATTCAAACTATTTATATGCTGATTGTCAGCCTTATAAGTGGAGTTGCTTTGTTCTTTAGTTTTGGAGATTGGCCTTCATTATTGCTCTTTGGACTAAGTGCCCTACTGGCTATAATAAGCATATTTGCTTTCAAGAACCGACAAAATCAATTTGTTTTGAACAGATTCAACATATTGAGTAACCTTATTTTACTGGGTGTATTTTCGTGGAGGACGCTACAGTCATCTGGAGAAAATTCGTTTTCTGAGAAAGGTGTTCAGCTCGTAGTCCCATTCATTTCTATCGTATTTTTGTTTTTGGCCAATCGCGCCATTCGCAGGGACGAAGAATTGGTAAAATCGGCAGACCGCCTACGTTAGTACCAAGTAACTTTGTGTGTAAGCTATCCTACACCCCGTGTGTAGGATAGTTTTTTTGCTCTTATGTCAAAAGAAAAGAACTACCCCCCAAGGGAGATAGTCCTTTTTCAAACCTATGTTTAACAGAAAAATTATAAACTGGTATAAGGGGCTTTCTTGAATTTCTTTACCAAATCCTTAGGTGCTCCTTTTTGATTGACTAAGATAGCTATGGTTTTGTAGCGTACATAGTCCTTGCTAGCATACAGATAACCTTTGTTATCATTCTCTGTACCCCAAGAGTTCTTCACTATGTAGTATTCCTTACCTGTTTGGTCTTTCGCTAGGCCTACAATGTGCATAGAGTGGTCATCAAGGGTTTGATAGTTATCAAAAGCCTCTTGGCGCAACTGGGGTGTAATTGTTTTTTCCTTCCAGTAAGTATGATAGTAGTTTTCTTGCTCTGCAGGGCTTAGGCTCTCAAAATCCTTTTCAGGAACGATTGCCAAACCATTCTGCCAGCTGAAGAATTTTTCAGAGACATCGGCCTCCCAACCTACAGTGTAGCCTTTTTTGAGGGCATAGTCTATGGTTCTAATTAGATCCTCCATATTTACATTGAAGGCATAATCATAGCTCCAGTTATCAGGCACTGCCATAAGGACATTGTGATACTTAGGCTTGTCCTCTACGGAAATCATCTCTATATACTTTTCATCTTCCAAGCCTACATACTCTTTGGCAAAAGAGTGGGCATCATACATCTTACCATTGTACATAAAGGTCTTAGGCACTTCTCCTAAGTAGGCGTCCATTTTCTTTTCAAACACCTCTTTCCAGTTGTCTGGGAGTTTTTTCATTTTGACAAGCTCTTCTAGGTAAGGCTTTAAGTCCTTTTGCATCTCGTCAAAATTGTTATAGGTAGCCCCATTGATCAGCCCCGTATAAGCCGATTGTGGAAGCACTCCATAGCGGCGATAGCTGTTGATTACATCATGAGGCTCGCCACCATCACCCCAGTTAAGTGCACCTTGCATACGCACATAATTGATAGCTTTGTCCAAATAGATCTTACGCGCGGTGTAGATCTCGGCCAAGTCTACAGGTTTTTTCTTCTTTTTCAAGGCTTCAGATTCCAAGAAAGACGAACCTGCATAGCTCCAGCAAGTACCACTCCAACCTTGGTTTTTTACATCGGTAGCATCCAAGGCCAAAACAGGAGTAATTTGGTAATACTTCTGTATGTCTTTGCCCTTGTTGTTGGCCAATGCGTTAATCAAGTTTTCTTGCGCAAAGGCCTGTCCTGCACTAAGAAGTACCAAGACAGAAAAAAATCTTTTTATCATTATATAGTAATTTTGATGCTAAGTATCGGGTACTAACTTACATACCCTGCTTTTTTGTATTTTTTAAGCAAGTCCTTAGGGGTTCCTTTTTGATTGACTAAGATAGACATAGTTTTGTAACGTACATAGTTCTTAGATACGTATAGATACCCTTTGTTATCATTATCAGCTCCCCAAGAGTTCTTTACAATATAGTACTCTCTACCTTTTTGATCTTTGGCTAGACCTACGATGTGCATGGCATGGTCATCAGTAGTTTCATAGTTATCAAAACCTTGTTGGCGCAAAGCTGGTGTGATTTCTTTTTCATTCCAGTATACATGGAAATAATCTTTTTGTTCTGCCTCTGTAAGGTCTTTGTAATCTTTTTCAGGTACCAAGGCCAATCCGTTCTTCCAACTGAAATATTTCTCAGATACATCGGCTGCCCAAGCTACAGTATAGCCTTTGCTGAGTGCATAATCTATGGTGCGGATGATATCCTCCATATTTACATTGAAGGCATAATCATAGCTCCAGTTATCAGGCACTGCCATAAGAGTATTTTGATATTTAGGTTTGTGCTCTACCGAAAGCATTTCTATATACTTTTCGTCCTCTAAGCCTACTACTTCTTTAGCAAAAGATTTTGGATCGTACATCTTACCATTGTAGAGGAAGGTTTTAGGCACAGCTCCTAAGTAAGTATCCATTTTTTGTTCAAATACTTCCTTCCAGTCGGCTGGTACTTTTTCACTCTCTACAATTCCCTTGAGGTAACCCTCTAGGTCCTTTTGCATTTCGTTAAAATTATTAACAGTAGCACCGTTAATTAAACCTGTATAGACAGACTGTGGAACAGCTCCATATTTGCGATAGATATTGATAATATCGTGCAATTCGCCACCATCTCCCCAAGTAAGAGCACCATGCATACGCAAGTAGTTAATAGCCTTTTCCAAATACACCTTACGAGCTGTATAGATTTCTGACAAATCCACAGGTTGTTTTTTCTTTTTCATCATTTCTGACTCTAAGAAAGAAGCCCCTGTATAGCTCCAACAAGTACCACTATGTCCTTGGTCTTTGACATCGGTTACCCCTAAGGCAAAGATAGGCTTAATCTGGTAGTACTTTTGTACATCTTTTCCTTGATTGTTTGCCAAGGCATTGATCAAGTTGTCTTGTGCAAAGAGCTGTCCTGCTCCCATGAGCACAAGTACTGAAAGTATTTTTTTTGTCATAATTAATAATTTAGAATACTATTTATACTGTATTTTTTCAATTTTTCTCGTCCATGAAGAAAGTCCAATTCCATAAGGAAAGTACATTGTACGATTTCCCCGCCTAAGTGCTCTATGAGCTTGGTTGCTGCCTGTGCAGTACCGCCTGTGGCCAACACATCGTCATGCAAAAGCACGCGCTCGCCCTTAGCAATCGCATCGGTATGGATCTCTAAGCTACTGTTACCATACTCTAGGTCATAGTGTTCGCCTATAACCTCTCCTGGGAGCTTACCTGGTTTTCTAATAGGTACAAACCCCACCTTAAGCGCATGCGCCAAGAGGATTCCAAAAAAGAAACCACGACTCTCTATGGCAGCCACTTTGTCTATTCGCTCATTTTTGAGAGGGGCTAAGAGCTGTTGCAATACAGCCTCGGTTGCCTCAGCACTGGATAGTATAGGGGTTATATCCTTGAAGACTACTCCTTTCTTAGGAAAATCAAGAATGTCTCGTACAAAATCTTTTATTTGTATATTATTCATTACAATTGCTTTCAAAAAACCTTTTGCAAAGATACGTTTTTTTAATTGAAAAACCTAATATATAATGATTAATGTTTAATGATTAATGCCATTAATCATTGATTGGCATTAATCATTAAACATTATTAGCCCCTTGCTGGTGCGAGCTTGCAGCTCGTACCTATGATTATGGAGCTTGTAGCTCCCATAAAAGAGCCTAAGGCTCTACTTAATAATAGGCGGGTCACTAGTCACTAGTCATTAGTCACTAGTCACTAGTCATTGGTCATTGGTCATTGGTCATTGGTCATTGGTCATTATAATTGTATAAGTCCATCTACAATGCGGATAATGCGCTGTGTCTGGGCGGCGATGTCCTCCTCATGGGTTACAATAACGATAGTTGTGCCCTTGGCATTCACCTCTTTGAAGATCTGCATCACCTCTGCGGTTGTCTTGGAGTCCAATTGTCCTGTAGGCTCATCGGCCAGTAGCAAGGGCGCATTGGCAATCAGTGCGCGGGCTATGGCCACACGCTGTTTCTGTCCACCTGAAAGCTCATTGGGATAGTGCTTTGCCCAAGAGGCAATGCCTAAGGGTTCGAGCTTTTCCATGGCGCGCTCCTCTCGCTCCTTCTTAGGGACATGCTGGTAGAAGAGCGGCAGGGCTACATTCTCCACCACATTCTTATAGGCAATCAGGTTGGCCGCTTGGAATACGAAGCCTATATTTCGGCTGCGATAGGCCGAGCGCTCTACACTATCCAAAAGACTCATATCCTGACCATCAAAGTAATACGTACCACTATCGTAAGTATCCAATAGGCCTATGATATTCATCAGGGTTGATTTGCCCGAACCCGATGCCCCCATGATAGAGACCATCTCACCGCGCTCTACTGTGAGATTGATCCCTTTGAGCACCTGTAGGGTGTCATATTCGGTATGATAGGCCTTTTTAATATCATTGAGCTGAATCATTCTGCACTATTTTATCGTTAGTGGTTAGTCCTTTGGTAACTTCAGTATATTTTCCATCGGAAATTCCCAGTTCTATATACTTTTTCTCCAATGTTGCCCCATTTTTCACCCATACATAGGTAGAATCATTCTTATAACCAATATATTTTTCCTCGATAGACGGTACATTCTTCTTGCTATTGAGGATAATTTCAGCGGTTGCAGAATAGCCAGAGCGAATCACAGGCATCTGTGCATTTACAGGAAATTCCGCCTCCAAGGTGTATTTCATAATCCCATTCTCCAAGGTACCTTTGGAGGATATTTTGGTGATTTTGGCCGTAGCCTTAAGGTCTTTATACGCATTGAAAGCTAAAGAGATACTATCCCCTAAGTGTATATTCTCCAAGTACTGTTCGGCCAGCTGAGTACGAAAAACAAACTCTCCCATCTTGGCCAAGATAGCCACGGTAATTCCTGAATTGAGGGTGTTACGCTCAATCACTGAAGCCCCTTCTTGCAAGGGTAGGTCTATGACCGTACCTGAAATACTGGATTTTACGATATTGGAGGTCTCACTCTTGCCGATCACCTTGCCTGTTTTCTGGATTGCCAATTGGTTCTGAGCCGATAGGAGTTGTTCCTTGGCCGTACCGTATTCTCTTTCTGCGGTTTCCATATTAGCTTGGGAAATAGTCTGTGCCTGATAGAGTTTCTTAGAGCGCTCATAGGACAGCTTGGCTGCATCAAAGTTTATCTGAGCCATTTTGACATTGTTCTCCAAGCGTTCCAGCTCTAAGGTACTAGGTACAAGGCTGATAGAGGCCACTGGAGACCCCTCTTGCACTACATCGCCTATCTTGACAAAGATTTTGTCCAAGACCCCTGAGAGCTGCGACTTGAGTTCTATTTCCTTGACAGGATACACATTGCCAGGGATATAGATTTCCTCCTTGATGTCTCTGTTGGCTATACTTACAGAAGGCATTTCCACCTGTGCTTTGGAGCTGTTAAGCCAAAGGAAGGCTACCACTCCCACGAGCACTATGGCTAAGAAGATAAAGAGTTTTTTCTTTCTTTTCATTACAATTAGTTTTGAGTTTTAGTATTATAGAATTTAAGGACTATAGGGTTTTAGCTATTGATTGGTGTTACTAATAATGATTCACTTTTCACTATTCATTGTTCACTTTTCACTCTTTTCTTTTTCCCCGAAAAGGTTCAGTGCTCTTACCCAAGAAGTTTTCTTGTAAGAGATAAAGATATCAATGACCAACAACACAAAGGCAATAGCTAAAAGCCATTGGAATTGGTCTTTGTAATCGGAAAATACCTGAGACTCATATTCGTTTTTCTCTATGTTGTCCAAGGCCTTTTTTATATTATCCAACACCTCACGTGTATTGGTACCGTCAAAATACTTACCCGATGCCCCTTGTGCTATTTCCTCCAATAGGGGTTGGTTGAGTTTGGTGATGACCACCTGCCCATCTTTGTCTCTTTTGGGGAGGGTTTGCCCATTTTCTGTGATAGGAATGGTACCTCCTTGGGCGGTTCCCAGTCCAATGGTAAAGATACGGATTCCCTTATCATTGATCTCTTGCAGCAAATCCCCTACCCCCTGCTCGTGGTCTTCCCCATCGGAGAGAATCACAAGTATTTTGGAAGCCTGTCCAGAGTCCTTAAAGTAATCTACGGCCGTCTGTATAGCCTCCCTTATGGCCGTTCCCTGAGAGGAGAGCATATCGGTATTAATCCCTTGAAGGAATATCTTAGCAGCCGAGTAGTCCGATGTCAGTGGCAGTTGCGGATAAGCCTGTGCAGCATAGGGCACAAAGGCAACCCTATCCCCATGTAATTGTTCTATAACTTGGGAGATAATATGCTTGGCTTTTTCTATGCGGTTAGGCTTCACATCCTCAGCCAACATACTCTTGGAGACGTCTATGGCAAAAACAATGTCCACTCCTTCTCGCTTTACAGTCTCCAGTTTTGTCCCTACTTTGGGATTGACAAGCCCTATGACAATAAAAGTGAATACAAGGATAAAGAAAACAAACTTTACCCAAGGCTTGAAGTGGGAAGTCTCCGAAGCCAAACGGGAAAAAGTGGGCTTCTCTGCAAAACGCTTTACGGCTCTTGCCCTCCAAAGCTGTACACCTACATAGAGTAAGGTAAAAAGAGGAAGCAAGAGCAATAGGTAAAAATATATTTTTTCTTCGAGGTGTATCATACAAAACTTCTAAAAACTGTGTGTCGTAATCCGAACTCAGCAGCCAAGAAAACCAAGGCTAAGAGTGCCCATAAGCGGAAATTCTCCTGATGTTGGTAGTACTTGAGTTCTTCTATCTTTGATTTTTCTAACTTATCTATTTCAGTGTATATTTGTGCCAACTTCTGGTTATCCGTTGCTCTAAAATACTGTCCACCTGTGGTTTGTGCTATCTGAGTGAGGAGCTTCTCGTCTATCTCCACAGGTACCATATCGTACTGCAAAGAGCCGTCGGGGTTATAGGCCACAGGCGAAAGTGCTTTACCGTTGGTACCTATCCCAATGGTATAGACACGTATGCCATATTCTTTGGCCAGTTCGGCCGCACTAAGTGGGTCTATTACCCCCGTGTTATTTACCCCATCTGTCATTAGAATAATTACCTTACTCTTGGTCTTGCTATCTTTAAGGCGGTTAATGGCCGTCCCCAATCCCATACCTATGGCAGTACCATCCTCTATTTCTCCCTGCTTGATGTCCTTAAGTGCCTGAAGCACAACCGATTTATCCGTGGTAGCAGGTACCTTGGTATAGCTCTCCCCAGAATAGACGACAATCCCTATACGGTCGGACATGCGCTGCTCTATAAACTGAGATGCCACCCGCTTGAGCGCTTCTATCCTATTGGGTTTGAGGTCTTTGGCAAGCATACTGGAGGACATATCTATAGAAAGGATTATATCAATCCCTTCGGTAGTTTTCGTCTTGGTAATTTCTGAGGAAGAGCGTGGGCGCGCCAAAGCTACAATAAGTGCAGCCAATGCCAAGCCTCGCAGTACATACAAGAGTGGTCGTAACCTAACTCGCCATGTACGCAGGGGGTGTACCCCTTGCAGAGAAGAGAAAAGTACAGACGGCATTTCCTTCTTTCTGCTAAGCCACTGCCAAAGAATCAGCAGCGGAAAGAGTAAGAAAAGCCAAAAAAATTGGGGATTCTCAAAGGTGATATCTTTCATTTTTAATATTCAAAAACATACATGCTTTCAAGGCTCAAAGTTACTAATTTTTTCGGGATATTTCAATAGAAAAATTGTTTTTTTATATAGAACAAACTCATTTTAACTTACTTGCTGAACTCCCGTTAATTAAATAAGAAAAGGCCGTCCCTTTGGGGACTGCCTTTTGTTTTACAAAACTATTTTAAATTAGTTTACAGCATTAGAGAGTTCAGTTCCAGGTTTGAACTTTACTACTTTTTTAGCAGGGATACTGATGGTTTTCCCTGTCTGTGGATTTCTTCCTTCACGGGCAGCCTTTTCAGATACTGACCATGAACCAAATCCTACCAAGGAGATCTTATCTCCTTTTTTCAAGGTCTTTTCTACAGTTGCTAAAAAAGCTTCTAAGGCCTTTTTTGCATCGGCTTTTGAAAGTCCAGCCTCTTGTGCAATTGCGTCGATGAGTTCTGTCTTGTTCATAAAATAAATACTTAAATCGTTAAATACAGTACAAAAGTAAGGTTTTTATTGAGATAACCAACCATTTAAGACGAAAATTCATTGAAAATGAAAAACTTTATCGTTTCCTTAGCCCTTACTTTATTTTTTTATGAGAAAATGACCTAAATAATCAAGCAAAAAAATCGCCCTCTGCAAAGTGAAAACCATTGAGAAACTCACGAGCACTCATGCGTTTTTTGGAAGGAAATTGCAAACTTTCTATCTTGAGAAAGCCGCCTTGTACAGCTACTTTTATCTGCTTATCTTCCAAGAAAACACGCCCTATAGGTAGGTTATGGGTAGCCTCCTGTGGAGTGGCTTCATATATCTTGACCGCATACGTCTCTCCCTCATGATGAAGCTGTGCCCATGCTGTTGGGTAAGGCGACATACCACGTACAAACCTGTCTATCTGGGCAAGGGATTGCTCCCAAGGTATGTGGGAAGTCTCCTTGTGTATCTTAGGGGCTGATTTTTCTACCACTTGTTTCGGCTGTGACTGTGGAACTGCCTTATCTGAAGCAATCAGAGCGAGGGTCTCCACTACCAGGTCTGCCCCTACTGTCATGAGCTTGTCATGGAGTGTACCCGCCGTCTCTCTGGGAGCAATAGCTACTTCCTTCCTAAGGAGGATTGCCCCTGTATCTATCTGCTCATCTATAAGGAAAGTGGTTACCCCTGTGGTCTCCTCTCCACCAATAATCGCCCAGTTGATAGGAGCTGCCCCTCTATAATCGGGAAGTAAAGAAGCGTGTAGGTTGAAAGTTCCCTTTCGGGGCATCTGCCAAACTACCTTAGGAAGCATACGGAAAGCCACTACCACCTGTACATCGGCTTGGAAGGCCTTCAGCTGAGCTAAAAAGCCCTCATCGCGAAGGGAAATAGGTTGCAATACAGGAATCTGCTGAGAAAGGGCATACTTCTTGACAGACGACTCTTGTAGCCTCTGTCCACGCCCGGCAGGCTTATCGGCTACCGTTACTACGGCTACTACCTGTAAGCCCGCTTCTACCATGCGTTGGAGTACCCCCGTAGCAAAATCAGGCGTCCCCATAAATATAATACGTAAATCTTTCATCTATTATTTGTCATTTGTCACTAGTCACTAGTCATTTGTCATTAGTCATTTGTCACTAGTCGTTGGTCATTATCAAAGGATTCCATTAAGTTTAGAGTGTAGCTTCGTCGTCTGTGTATCGGTAAGGCTGGCTACATAGCAGGTAATGGCCAATATCTGCTCATAGAGGCTGTCCTGTTCCTGTAAGTAACGTGCAGGAATGGTCTTGAGTATAATATGGTCATAGGAGGAAGTCGTCCCATGCCACTTGTGATAGACAGCTGTAAAATATACCCTAAGCAGATGCTGGAGAATTGCGTACCCGGCCAACTCCTTCTCTACAACCTGTGGTGACTGGTAGATATTGCCTACACTCAGGTCTATAATATCCTTGATTTGGTTCTTATACTTGCTTTGCTCCAAAAGTGAGGAGGTCAGCTCCCCCCTGAGCAGCTTTTCTTCGTTTTCCTCAAAGAGGGCAACCGTCTCCCCTATCAGCGTACCTATGGAAAGTGCTCTAAGGTAAGCTACTCTATCTTGCTTATGGGTAAGTTGGTAGTACTTTTGGGTGATATTCTCAGGCTTTATTTTGCTCCCTCGTATCAGTTGTATAAGGTACTCCAAGGCATTGTCTTCGGGAATCCAACCCAAGTTGATACCGTCCTCAAAATCAATGAGCGTATAGCAAATATCATCAGCTGCCTCTACCAAGAAAGCCAAGGGGTGTCGTACATAGCGCGCTTGGTCTCCCTCGCCTATAGGTAAGAGCGAAAGCTCTTGGGCAACCTCATGGAAAAATGCCTTGTCCGACTGGAAGATATTATACTTCTTATCATATACTGCCCCAGTGGGTTTTATCGGTAAGGATTCCTTAGGATATTTGATAAAGGTACCCAAAGTAGCATAAGTAAGGCGCAAGCCTCCCTGTACTCCTGCGCGGCTTTCGGTCAGAATCTTAAAGCCATTGGCATTGCCTTCAAAACTACATAGGTCGGCATATTCCCGCTCGGAGAGCTGTTCTTTGAGTACGCTCCCCTCGTGATAGCGAAAGAAATCACCTATAGCCTTCTCACCACTATGCCCAAAAGGCGGATTACCTATATCGTGCGCCAAAGCAGCCGAGGCGACAATGGTACCAAAGTCATTCATCTGGTAGCCCAGCGCTTGCAAGTGGGGATACTTCTGGAGTACCTTGGCTCCTATGGCTCGCCCTAACGAACGCCCTACCACGGAGACCTCCATACTATGGGTCAAGCGTGTATGTACAAAGCCTGAGCCTGAGAGGGGAATAACCTGTGTCTTGTCCTGCAAGCTACGGAAAGCTCCAGAGAAGACTATACGGTCGTAATCCACATCATAGCTCAGCCGCGTAGGGTCTTCCTCCTCACGTGAGCGAGTCTTGGTGTCTCCTTGTTTGCGCAAGGATAGTAGGTGTTGCCAGTCCATCATTTGAGTTTTGAGTTTTTAATTTTGAGTTTTGAGTTCGAAGGATTATAAGATTTTAGTATTTAAGAGAGTACCTTGCCAAACGCCTCTGAGTATTTGGTAGGGGTAAATTCAATGATTTGATAGGTAGCTATTTGGTGCTCATAGAAAGGATCCTGGGCAATGATTCCCTCTACCTCTCCCCTATTGCTTGCCTTACACAAAATCACCCCACCTGTGCGAGGTACTTGCATTCCCGAAGCTACAAAATACCCTGAAGCATAATGCTTATCTAAGTAAGCACGATGTGCCTCTAAGTGTTTTTCAACCTCATTGAGGTCTTTCTGATAGGTTAAAATAATAAGATACATAAGATAGTTTTTAGTGATTAGTGGTTAGTGATTAGTTTTTAGCTATCAGCGACTTAGCTACTAATCTCTATTGGCTAATCACTATTCACTATAAGTGGCAAAGATAGGAATTTATTTTGAGTTTATCAATTT
>CAURXJ010000045.1:0-10507 GCA_963528845.1 uncultured Capnocytophaga sp.
TCCCAAAGATGGGAAATACCCCATATCAGCAGAGCAACGACTCATCTGGAGATAATAGAGTTATTCCTTTTAGTTTGTACCCATTTATTGATAGAGCTTGTAGTTTATCAAAAAACTACAAGCTCTTTTAATAATTAAGGATGACTATATAATCATCTTCAGATAGGGAGAGTTACTCTACTCTGCAAATTTGTTATAAACGAGTTACACTCTCGTAATTCTAGCTCCGATGGCTTGGAGTCGTTCTTCTATACATTCGTATCCTCTATCTATCTGTTCTATGTTGTGAATGGTAGAGGTTCCTTTGGCTGAAAGTGCGGCTATAAGCAGAGCTACTCCTGCACGGATATCAGGGGAAGTCATAGTAGTGGCTCTTAGGCGAGACTTGAAATCATTGCCTATGACCACAGCACGGTGTGGATCACATAGGATTATTTTCGCTCCCATATCGATAAGCTTATCGACAAAGAACAAGCGGCTTTCGAACATCTTCTGGTGTACTAATACTTCTCCTCGGGCTTGTATGGCTGTCACCAGAATGATACTGAGAAGGTCAGGGGTAAATCCAGGCCATGGAGCATCATATACTGTAAGTATGGAACCATCTATAAAGTTTTGTATCTCATATCCTTCTGTATGAGCAGGAATATAGATATCATCTCCCCTTCTCTCAAGGGTGATTCCCAAGCGCTCGAATATAGTAGGTATCAAGCCCAAGTGTTCCCAACCTACTTCCTTGATAGTCAGTTCACTCTGGGTCATTGCAGCCATTCCTATCCAGCTGCCTATCTCGATCATATCTGGCAGGATGCGATGAGTACAACCACCCAATTTCTTCACTCCTCTGATAGTAAGCAAGTTAGACCCTATCCCCTCTATCTGTGCCCCCATTTGTTGGAGCATACGGCACACCTGTTGTAGATAAGGTTCGCAAGCTGCGTTGTAGATAGTAGTGGTTCCCTCTGCCAAGGAGGCTGCCATAAGGATATTGGCTGTACCTGTGACAGAAGCCTCGTCCAAAAGGATATAAGCCCCCTTCAGCCCCTGGGGAGCTGTTACTGTATAATAGTGATTTTCATGAGAATAGGTAAAAGTAGCTCCGAGCTTTACGAAACCATCGAAATGGGTATCCAAGCGGCGACGGCCTATCTTATCTCCTCCTGGCTTGGGCACGCCTCCATATCCAAAGCGCGCCAAGAGAGGTCCCAGAATAAGGATAGACCCTCTCAATCGCTGGCTTTGTTTGGCAAATTCCTCAGAAGAGAGATAGTCCATATTGATCTCATCTGCTTGAAAGGAATAGGAGCCCTTGCCCAATTTCTGAATCTTCACCCCTAAGTCTCCCAATAGTTCTATAAGCTTATTCACGTCCAATATATCAGGAACATTGTGTATGGTTACTTTCTCCTGAGTGAGTAGTACCAAGCACAAGACCTGTAGTGCTTCGTTCTTTGCCCCCTGAGGGGTGATACTTCCATATAAGGAATGTCCTCCTTCTATCTTAAAACTTTCCATAATATATAGTATAGATTCTAAGGTTTATTTTCGTTTTCCTTTCCCATAGGACTTCTTACCTACAGCGGGAGGATTATTATTTTTCTTCTGATAATGAGTAGGCTTAGAAGTAAGGTTTTCCTCAAGCACTCCCAAGTCAATCTTCCCATTACTCAGCTCGTAGAGATGGGCAAAGATAATACTATCCTCTACCCCTTCTTTATTCCATGTCAGGAAACACTTTTTCATATGGTTGGCTATAGAGAACTTAAGAGCTTCCTTGAGCTCTCCCTCTTCCCAGCCGACACATATTTGTATCATCTTTAGTATATTGTTTCCATAGAAACGATACTTCATTCGATGCTGAGGCGAGAACAATCGCTGTGGGTTCGGGGTGGTGGACTCTCGTGTTGGCTTCTCAAAAGGAGAGTCTACATCTATCTGAAAATCAGACATTTTAAAGAGCTGATCCCACAGTTTATGTTGGAAATCAGGTACATCTCTTAGGTGAGGGTTCATATTTCCCATGACAGCTATGATAGCCTTTGCCGTATTATTTCGTTCGGTACGATCGGCTATTTTCATCGCCTGCTCTACCATTTTTTGTATATGCCTCCCATATTCAGGGATAATAAGCTCATTACGCTCTGTGTTGTATTCTAAAGCTGATTGTTCCATAATATAATTTATTTAAATAATTTCAACGATAAATAACAAATTACCCCTCGGTAATTCAATTATTATTTGTACTTTTGCTCCTTCAAACAGCTAATATGCAATATACTCTCTCTGAAATAGATAGCATTGCCCATACTTTTGTCAAGGAAGTACTTCCACACTCTCATAGAGTTATTCTCTTTCAAGGGGCTATGGGAGCAGGGAAAACGACTTTTATCCGTAGCCTATGTAAGGCATTGGGAGTCAAAGATATAGTAAGCAGTCCTACTTTTTCCTTAGTCAATGAATACCAAGGAAACCCAGAGAGGATTTTCCACTTTGACCTCTATCGTATCGAAGACGAAGCAGAGGCCTTGGACTTTGGCATAGAGGAATATTGGCAAGGGAATGATTGGTGCTTTATCGAATGGGGCGAACGCATTCCTACACTTTTACCTGAAGCATACAGCGAATTTGTTTTTACCCTTATTGATGATATTACTCGAGACATTTCTATAATACACCATCCTACTGTCTAATACCTTACTTACGATGAACCTACTACGACGTTTTCTTCTTTTCTTTTTAGGGCTTTCGGTGGGAAGCATCTTTGTGATGTTTTTTTTCCAACGCAAAGGTACCGAATTTTGTTATTTGCCCAACTGCCGAGTACTCAAGAACTTGCGTGCCAAGCCCTTAGTCCTTACTGATTCTCTACAAGCACAAGGCTATCAGAAGGAGCAACTTCTCCCTCTCCTCACAGAGGGTGATGTGGATTTCTCCCGTAGTGATACCCACTCTACCTGCCGTACCTATGTCATCACAGGCGAAGATACTGCACATACTTCCTTAGAAATCACTATTAAAAGTTGTGAAAAAGAAGCTGTAATTACCTCTATTACGCCCCTAAAATAATCCTTAGTGTAGTCCCCTTATCTTATAGGAGAAATCCCATAGTAGGATTCCTGCGCTCACTGCTATATTCAGCGAATGTTTGGTGCCATATTGTGGAATTTCTATGGCTCTTTGGCAAAGAGAAACTACTGATTGTTGTACTCCTTCTACCTCATTCCCGAAGATAAGTGCATAAGTCACTCCTTTCTTAGGCGAAAAGTGTTCTAATGACACAGCATCCTCCACTTGTTCTATAGCAATAACCTCCACTTGCCTCTGGCGTAGGTTCTCGACTAAGGTAGTTATATCCTGAACATACTCCCACTCTACACTTTCGGTAGCCCCTAAGGCTGTTTTGTGTATTTCCTTATGAGGAGGTGTGGCGGTAATCCCACAGAGGTATATTTTCTGTATACAAAAAGCATCGGCTGTTCTAAAGACAGACCCTATATTATTGAGACTACGAATGTTATCCAAGACAACAATCACAGGAATCTTTGGGGTCTCTTTGTATTGTGCTACACTGAGGCGGTGTAGTTCTTCATTACCCAATTTTCTCATTTCCATATATTCAGAATCGATATACCAATTCTAATTTATGATCACTCAGTGCCTTTTTAGCCCTTTCATAATCAGGAGTAAAGCCCAATATATAGCCACCTCCGCCTGATCCGCAGAGTTTTAGGTAATAATCTCCGGAATCAATCCCTTGTTTCCATAAGCTGTGGAACTGCTGAGGAATCATCGGCTTGAAATGACTCAGCACCACTCGAGAGAGTTTTTTTACATTGACAATCAGGTTTTTGAAATTCCCTTGTAGGAAGTTCTCTATACAGTCGTCCGTATACTTAGCAAACTGATTTTTAAGCATTTGTCTGAACCCTTCATTCTTCATCTTCTCCATGAAGATTTCGACCATGGGGGCTGTCTCTCCTATCATTCCACTATCCAAGAGGAATACTGCTCCCTTGCCCTCTTCGTAGGGGGTCGGGATTCCTGTAGTCTCAATAAGGTTGGAGGAATTAATCAATATAGGGATACTCAGATAGCTATTGAGCGGATCCAATCCTGAAGATTTTCCATGGAAGAAGGATTCCATCAGGGAGAATATCTCTTTGAGTCGAAGCAATTTATCACGTGTTAGTGTCTCAGTAGCTTCTATTTTATCTATCGCATAAGTATCATAAATAGCCGCTACCAGAGCCCCACTACTGCCTACACCATAGCCCTGAGGGATACTACTATCAAAATACATTCCTTGGGCAATATCCTCAGACAGGCGTTCCATATCAAACTGTACCAATGGGGCTTCTCCCTGAGTAATCTCACTAAGATAGACGAAATATTTCGCCAAAGAACGATTGGACTGTTCTTGCTCTTTGTTCTGCTCTGAGAGGGGGACTTTTTTGAGAGTCCCATTGTAGGAGTTATAAGGAATAGCCAACCCCTTAGAGTCCTTTATGATACCGTACTCACCAAAGAGTAGTATTTTTGAATAGAAAAGTGTTGATTTCATTAAGGTAAAAGATACAACTTTCTTGAGGGCAAAGATACAAAAAAAGAAAAACATGAAAAATGAAAAAATAAAAAATATTTTCCTTATTTTCGAATGTCTCTAAAAATTTAAAAACTAAAAATTAATTTTCTTGATAATTGATATTTATTTTGTACCTTTGCCGCCTTAGAACACACTTGCTAAATATCTTTTATGAAAAAAATACAGCTCCTTGTCCTACTATGTATCTCCTCTTATTCGGGAATCTCACAGGTAAGGCATTCAGTATCTGATACTTTAAAGAACAAAAGAAATAATACTCAGAGAGTTCAAAGAGGCACCACTCAGGACACTCTGTCCCTGAGCAATATTCGTGAGGGACTTCTCCAGCTTAAAGATGATAACAAAGCCCTAAAATACGACAAAAAATGGCTGGAAGAGCTCTCGAACCAGTCCCTATACTCCACCATGCAGAACGATGTGGAGACCCTACCATCCAATGTCTCTTATGACGAACTCCCTACTGAAGTCCTCAAGGAGCGCTTGGCTCGGTTAGACCAAAAAACTCCTTTTCATATAGAGTACAACCCTGTCTTGGAGAATGTTATCAAGAATTTTCTAAAGAACCGCAGGGCTTCTCTGCAAAGACTGATGAATATCAGCCAATACTATTTTCCCCTCTTCGAAAGAGAGCTAATCAAAAACCAAGTACCTAAGGAAGTCAAATACTTAGCCATCGTAGAATCCGCCCTAAACCCTAAAGCGACTTCCCGAATGGGCGCCAAAGGTCTCTGGCAATTCATGTACTATACAGGCAAAATGTATGGACTGGAGGTCAATAATTATGTAGATGAGCGCTCTCAACCAGAACTCTCCACCCAAGCAGCAGCGCAGTATCTCAAAAAGCTCTACAGTGTATTCAATGACTGGGACTTAGTCCTTGCTGCTTATAACTCCGGACCTGGAAATGTCACCAAAGCTATGCGCCGTTCTGGAGGGAAAACCAACTACTGGAATCTAAGACCTTACCTACCTAATGAAACTGCTGGGTATGTACCCGCTTTCTTGGCTACTCTCTACATTTTCGAATATGCCAAAGAACATGGATTCCAAGTGGAAAAAAGAGAAAATGTCTTCTTCGAAACTGATACAATACAGGTAAAACGCTCAATCTCTTTCAAGGATATAGGAGATGTAGTGGGAATGAGCGAACAGGAAATAGAATTCTTCAACCCTGCTTATTCGCTTAATATAGTCCCTTATATAGAAGGAAAAAAATATGGCGTTCGCCTCCCTGTAGAAGCCATTGGCAAGTTTGTCAATAATGAGGATGTGATCTACGCCTACTTAGACCAAGAGTCCTCCAAGCGCGAGAAACCACTGCCTGAGGTAGTGGCGGCCTCCCAATCTTCGTCCTCTCAGAAGGTTACCCACAAGGTAAAGAAAGGAGAAACTTTAGGGCGCATTGCCTCCCGATATGGAGTCTCGGTAAGCCAACTCAAAAAGTGGAACCGACTCAGGAGCAATAGTGTGAAAGTAGGACAACGCCTTGTCATACGTAAGTAATCATACCAAGGAAAGTTAGAGACTAACTTTCCTTGATTTCTTGTTTGCCTCACCTAAATATTGTACCTTTGCACTCTAAAAATCAGCTATGAATAAGATTCAATACCATGATACTATTCTTGACCTTGTAGGAAATACTCCTTTGGTCAGCTTACAGAAAATAACCTCTCCCATGCTTGGACAATTCTTTGCCAAGTTAGAGGCTTTTAACCCTGGTCATTCAGCCAAAGACCGCACCGCCTTGTACATTATCAATGATGCCGAAGAGCGCGGATTACTCACCCCAGGTGGGGTGATTGTGGAGACTACCTCCGGCAATACAGGTTACAGTATCGCAATGATTGCCGCCATTCGTGGCTACCGCTGTATCCTTGCCATAACGGACAAATCCTCTCCTGACAAGATCGATATGCTCCGTGCTTTGGGTGCTGAAGTACATGTATGCCCAGCCTCTGTCCCTGCGGATGACCCTCGCTCCTACTATGAAGTGGCCAAGCGTATCCATAGGGAAACTCCCAATTCTATCTATATCAACCAGTATTTCAATCCGCTGAACACAGAAGCTCACTACCAGTGGACAGGACGAGAAATCTGGGAACAAACAGCCGGAGAGATCACTCACTTGGTGGCTTGTAGTGGTACAGGGGGTACCCTCTCAGGGATTGCCCGATACCTCAAGGAAAAGAAACCTTCGGTGAAGATTATTGGAGTAGATGCCGATGGTTCTCTTATCAAAAAATATTTTGATACAGGAGAAGTGGACAAGGGAGAACTCCATCCTTATTACATAGAGGGATTAGGGAAAAACCTTATTCCAGGGGCTTTGGATACTTCTGTTATTGATGAGTTTGTCAAAGTAAATGACACCGAGAGTGCTCTAATGGCTCGCAAGATCAGCCGTACCACAGGAATCTTCTGCGGATATACTTGTGGTGCTGCCTGGGTGGCTACCCAAAAGTACAACCAAGAACATCCTTTCTCCAAGGAGAGTGTGGTGGTGGTGGTATTCCCAGATCATGGCTCTCGCTATATGAATAAAATCTATAATGATCAATGGTTGGCTGAAAAATTAAATATCAAAGATTAATCAAAATTCAAAAAATGGACTTTTCTTACGCTAAAGAACTAGAAATCATAGCGCACGCTGCAAATGCTTTTGCCAAACAATATATACTTCCTCATCGTCAAGAATGGGACAAGTCACAGACCTTCCCTATAGATGTATTTCGCAAGGCGGGTGAACTCGGATTCATGGGAATCCTCGTCCCAGAGGCCTATGGAGGCTCTGGCTTGGGCTACCATGAGTATATCACCATTGTCGATGAGATTTCTCAAATAGACCCTGCTATAGGACTTTCTATCGCTGCTCATAACTCACTATGTGTAAATCATCTTCTTACCTTTGCTTCTGAAGAGCAGAAAAAGCGTTGGCTCCCCAAATTGGCCTCTGGTGAGCATATTGGGGCATGGGGAATTACCGAACACAATACAGGCTCTGATGCGGGCGGTATGCTTACCACTGCTGTAAAGCAAGGAGAAGAGTGGGTGCTCAATGGTACGAAGAACTTTATCACTCATGCTATTTCCGCCGATGTAGTGGTGGTCATCGCTCGTACTGGTGAGAAGGGTGATAAGCATGGGATGACTGCTTTTGTAGTGGAAAGAGGAACTCCTGGTTTTTCTAACGGAAAGAAAATAGACAAGCTCGGTATGCGAGCCAGTGAAACCGCAGAGCTTGTTTTCCAAAATTGCCGCATCCCTGACCAAAACCGTATAGGGGCAGTGGGAGAAGGCTTCATACAAGCTATGAAAATCCTCGATGGGGGGCGTATCTCTATTGGGGCTCTTTCCTTAGGTACTGCCAAAGGAGCGGTGAAAGCAGCTATTCAATATGCCAAAGAACGTTCTCAGTTTGGGAAACCCATCATCTCTTTCCAAGCTATTGGGTTTAAGCTCGCTGAGCTCTCCACTGAAATAGAGGCTGCCGAGCTGATGCTTCACAAGGCTGCACACCTGAAAGAGACCCAGCAGCCTGTCACCCAGCAAGCGGCCATGGCTAAGCTATATGCTTCTGAACTGTGTGTAAAGGCTTCCAATGAAGCCATACAAATACATGGAGGCTATGGATATACAACCGATTATCCAGTAGAAAAATTCTATCGTGATGCCAAACTATGTACCATAGGCGAAGGCACCTCCGAAATTCTCAAACTTGTTATTAGTAGAAAACTTTGATTTGGTCATTAGTCACCGCTGGTGCGAGCATATAGCTCGCCCAGCGAAAGACAACCTCGCACCCGCGAGGGGACAACTAAAAAACTAAAAACTGAAATATTATGAATAATTTAGCTCCTAAAAAAGTATCAGAGTCACGCTCTGTATCCACCGACTTGGTATTGCCCAATGAGACAAACCATTATGGAAATATGTTCGGGGGGGAACTGCTTGCCCGTATGGATAGGGTAGGAACCATTGCTGCCGTACGCCATTCAGGATGCGTGGTAGTAACCGCCGCAGTCAATTCTGTTTCCTTCAACAAGACTATTCCACAAGGAAGTGTCGTTACAGTTGAGGCTTCTATCTCTCGTGCTTTTACTTCGTCCATGGAAGTATATATAGATGTATGGGTGGAAGATTCTGTAAGTGGAGAACGCATCAAGTCCAACGAGGCTATCTATACCTTTGTGGCTCTCAATGCCGAAGATAAGCCTGTGGCCGTTCCTGAGATTATCCCAGAGACAGATTTGGAAAAAGAACGCTACGAGGGAGCCCTTAGGCGTAAGCAGCTCAGCCTTGTCTTGGCCGGACGTATCAAGCCTCACGAAGCCAGTGAGCTACAATCTCTTTTCCAAGATTTGGAGAATCAATAGCCATAGCGCTCTCCCCATAGGCTTTTCAGATAAGCCCTTAGGGCATTTTCCTTGGGATTATCACAGGGTTCATATAGGGTAGTCCCTTGCAGTTCCTCCGGCATAAAGTCCTGAAAGACAAAGTTATGAGGGTAATCATGTGCATAGTGATAGTCCTTCCCATAAGAAAGTTCTTTCATCAGGGCGGTAGGAGCATTGCGCAAGTGTAGAGGTACTGAGAGGTTTCCCTGCTGTTTGACCAATTGTTGTGCCTTATTGATAGCCTTATAGGAGGCATTGCTCTTAGGGGAGCTGGCTAAGTAAATAGCACATTGGCTCAGTATAATACGCGATTCTGGGTAGCCTATCACGGTCACTGCTTGGAAGGTATTATTGGCCACTACCATAGCCATAGGATTGGCATTGCCTATATCCTCACTGGCTAAGATAAGCATACGGCGTGCGATAAACTTGACATCCTCTCCTCCTTCTATCATACGTGCCAGCCAATACACAGCGGCATTAGGATCACTCCCTCGGATAGACTTGATAAAGGCTGAGATGATATCGTAATGTTGTTCGCCTGTCTTGTCATAGAGTACGGTATTCTGCTGTACCACTTGCAATACCTTTTCGTTGGTAATGACTACTTCTTCCCCTTGAGTAAAGGTATTGACTATCAGCTCAAAAGTATTGAGTAGCTTGCGACCATCACCATCGGAAAGTCGCAGAAGAGCTTCTGTTTCCTTGAGGGTGATTTTCTTTCTTTTGAGTTCTACATCCTGCTCTATAGCTCTGGTAAGCAGTGCCAAGAGGTCTTCCTTGCTAAAGGGATTCAGTGTATATACCTGACAGCGAGAGAGCAAAGCAGGAATCACTTCAAAGCTCGGATTCTCGGTAGTTGCTCCTATGAGGGTAACCCATCCACGCTCTACTGCCTCCAGTAGGGAATCCTGTTGGGTCTTATTGAACCGATGGATTTCATCTATGAAAATAATAGGATTACGAGTGGTGAATAACCCCTGTTCTCGTTTGGATTTTTCTATAATATCCCTGACATCCTTAATCCCACTACTGATAGCACTGAGTGAGAAAAAAGCACGCTGGCTCTCCTTAGCGATAATGTGCACCAAGGTGGTCTTTCCAGTGCCTGGAGGCCCCCAGAAGATCAGCGAAGGAGTCACTCCTTTTTCTATCTGCATGCGCAGGGCTCCCTTCTCTCCTACAAGGTGAGATTGGCTAATATAATCCGCAAGATGTACTGGGCGCATACGCTCAGCAAGAGGTCGTGTATCCATAGGTCAGTGGGCTGTAAATGGTGATTGGGATTTAAAAAATAATCATACCCTTTTATAATAGTCTGTGAATAACTTATCACAGGAAATAAAAGACATAAAATAAGTAGTTGCTTCATTGTTTATTCAACTTTTTATCAATGAAGCTGTTTAAACTTTTTTAGGAAGTAAAAGTTCTCAAAAATTAGTAATTTTGTGTTTAAGAAAAAAAGAACACCAAAATTCAGGAACTTTGGGCAAAGATACAATAAATAATT
>CAURXJ010000046.1:0-9247 GCA_963528845.1 uncultured Capnocytophaga sp.
AATACCTTTCCGACCTCAAAACCCAAGCCGAGCAATCGCCCGAACTACCCAACGAGCTAAAAATAGACAGCAAAGGCTTTGACAAAAAACGCTCTTTCCGCCCTAAGATGAAGGGGCAGTGAGCAGGGGCGTGAGTTCTTGCTGACTTTGCCCATTACCTAATTAACTACTTTCTTATACAAAGAGAAGCGGTTAGGGGCTTTGCTGAGGTATTCTGGGGAAAAAATGGAGATAAAATCCCCCTTGAGGTCAGCTACTTGTTGCTTTATCGTTTCTATCAAGTAGAGGGTCTCTTTAGTGCATTGTTTGTCAATATGTTGCCAATGCAGTGCGAAGGAATGTACCACAATAGGAATCTGTACTTCCAGGCGGATATCGTAGAAGATATAGGGCGTACAAGTCCCTGCTCGAAAGCCTATATGAGAGAGATACCCCATGGTATAATCCTCCTTGAACTCTGTAGCGGCCAAGTGTTGGTAGAGCTCTGGCAGGGGCAATAGGTTGTTATTGGCACGAAAGCGCCTTACAGGGCGGTTGATGATATTGCTCATACGTTCACGCTCTTTAAGCAATATCTCCTCCCGAGAAGTGGCATCATAGGATCCTAAGACGGAAACAATGGCATAATCAGCAATATGTTTTATTAAGTACTTGTATCTCACATTGTTATACGAAAGCCCCTGATCGTAATAATTATAATCTCCTAATAGAAAAAAGAAAGTTGGATGTAGTTTTCTCTCTTGGAAAAAGTTAATCAGTGCTTCATAGAAATCAAAGGGATCTTTACTCCTGCCCATCACCACGCGAAGGAGTTCTCCCAGTTGTGTCCATTGTAGGGTGAAAAAGTAAGTCAGCCCCCTCAATAGCGTACGTAGGATACCTTTGTGTTTGTATTTGAAAGCCTTAGCCACTTCGATAACGGAAACTGTCGAGGCCTCACGGGGAGCAAAGGTTAGGTTAGGGTACTTCTCCACCAAGGCATTGCGGAACTTCTCCACCCATATATCCACGATAGGAAGCTCTAAGAAATGATACTCATATCCTACACTATCTGTAGCAGCAAAAGGAGTGGACGGATGTGCTTCATGGTGTAGGTATTCCTCATAGCGAGTCAGTAGAAAAAAAGCCGCAGAGAGGATGTCAAAAGGAAGATTCCCTTTTTTAGTAGCAAAAAAATAGGGAATGCCCTCCCAGTGATCCACCAAGAGTTCTATAGGCTGCACTCCCTTTTGGAAAAGGAGCCCAAAGTTTTTGATAAAGAACTCATTCCCAATAGGTGATTTGGCATAAGAGAGCTTACTTTCGTCAGATTTGACAAAAGTCTCCAGATCGGTAGTGATCTCTATGGAGAGTCCCAGCATATTGACAAAGATATGTTCGCAGATATACATCAGGCGAGGACTCTTTTTTTCTGTATAAATCAGTAACATAGTTATACCTTTGGGCAAAGGTACGCAAAAAAATGTATAATGGTTTCTTTTAGGAGTGATAAAGTTTTGGTAAAATTAGGTGGAGTTCTCTGCTCAGAGAGCAACTTCATTCTTCACTATGTCTCTGCCGTACAGCCTCGAAGATCAGTACAGCCGCGCTTACCGATACATTCATGGAATCTATTTTGCCTCGCATAGGAATAATGATATTTTGAGAAGAAGCCTCAAGCCACTGGGGAGAGAGACCTACATCCTCAGTACCTACTGCGATAGCAGTGCGTCCTTTGTAGGAAACACTGTCATAAGGGACAGAGGCTGAGAGGGCAGCACAATAGAGGGTAAAATGCTCTTGTGCTAAGAAATGTAGCAACTCTTCAGTACTTGCTGTAGCTATAGGGACTGTAAAGAGGGTGCCTACACTGGAGCGAATCACATTGGGGTTGTACATATCTGTCTTGGGATTGGCGATACATACCGCATCGACCCCAGCGGCATCCGCGGTGCGAAGTAGCGCCCCTATATTGCCGGGTTTTTCAGGCGCCTCAGCGATGAGTAAGAGTGGATTTTCTTTGTTAAAAGATAGAGCTGAGAGGGAAAGATCTTTCCCCTGGGCAAGCGCCAAAATTCCCTCGGTAGAAGAGCGATAGGAGAGCTTTTCATACACAGGGAGTGATATCTCGGTCAGGGGATAGCCAGCAAAGGAGCGTTCTACCTCCGCTGCCGGAAGGATAGCAGGGCAAAAGAATAATTGCTTGATGTGGTAACCGGCAGCGATGGCCAAGGAGAGCTCTCGCTTTCCCTCAAAGAGAAACTCCTGATGCTCCCTTCTGAGCTTGGATTTCTCAGAGAGGGAGTATAGGTATTTGATCAGGGAGTTTTGAGTACTGGTAATCTGTTGCATAGTTAGAAGGCTAAGTTGTCAATCAGGCGTACACCCTCGATATAGGCGACGATAAAAGCGCGATAAGCTACACCAGCTTCCTTCTCAGTGGCGGGCTGTAGGGTACGCTCATCGGCAATGATAAAATACTCCAGTTCGAACTCCGCTTTCTCAGCGAACTGTTCTTTGACAAAAGCCGTAACCTCCTCCACGGAGTGGGAAGCAAAACGCTCCTTAGCCTCAGTAAGTACTTGGTAGATAAAAGCCGCCTGAGCCTTTCCCTGAGGGGAGAGGCGCTCATTGCGAGAGCTCATCGCCAGCCCAGAGGTCTCACGTACTATAGGGCAGGGGACAAGGGTGAGATTAAGCTTGCGCTGGGCGACCATACTTTTGATGATGAGAATCTGTTGATAGTCCTTTTCGCCAAAATAAGCGCGGGTAGGGCGCACCAAGCGAAAGAGTTTTTCTACGATGGTAGCCACCCCATCGAAGTGACCTGGGCGAGAGCTTCCTTCCATGACCTTGTCCAATCCATGAAAGTCATAGCTCTCTGAAGTAGGAGTGCCCTCATACATCTGAGAGACCTCAGGGGCAAAAAGGATGATTTTATCGGATAGTGTTGCTATAGTGGCAGCATCTCGCTCCAGGTTGCGTGGATACTTCTCTAAGTCCTCTGCATTGTTGAACTGGGTAGGGTTTACAAAGACACTCACCACTACCACCTCATTCTCTTCTAAGGCTTTTTTCATCAGGGAGAGATGCCCCTGGTGCAGAGCCCCCATGGTAGGAACTAAACCTATGGTCTTTTTTTCTTGGTGAAAAGGAGCTAAAAAGCGCTCTAATTCTAACGTTTTGTTAAAAATTTCCATTTATTTAATAATTATAGATGTAAAAACAACAAAATAAAAAATAATTCAACTTTTTTTTGTAACTTTGCCCTTGAATAGTTTTATTATCTAAAATAAGGATACTATGAAAAGTAAAAAGATACTTTATGTCTCCTCCGAGGTACTGCCCTATCAGGCAGAAACGGAAGTATCCAAACTTGCTTTTGATTTGGCAAGAGCTCTCAATACTACAGGAGGGCAATTGCGTATATTCACACCCCGCTATGGGGATATCAATGAGAGAAGACATCAACTACATGAGGTGATTCGTCTCTCAGGGATGAACCTGGTTATCAATGATATAGATATGCCCTTGATTGTCAAGGTTGCTTCTATTCAGAAAGAGCGCATGCAGGTCTATTTCATAGATAACGATGAGTACTTCAAGCTCGAAGAGTCCTTCGATAAGGATGGTGAGTTATACGCGGACAACGATGAGCGCTGTATCTTTTTTGCCAAGGGCATAGTAGAGACGGTCAAGAAGCTCAACTGGTCGCCTGATCTGATCCATATACAGGGTTGGCTTGGGGCACTACTGCCACTATACTTACAGACCTACTGTAAGGAAGAACCCATCTTCCAACATACCAAAGTTATCACTTGCTTTTTACGTGAACCTTTTACAGGCTCTCTCGATGAAGGAATTCTTGAAAAAATTGCCTTTGACGAGATTACTCCCGATCAAGCACCAGAGCTCAAAGAACCCAATAGTATGAATCTTATCAAGCTGGCCAGTCGCTATTCCGATGGGATTACTACCCTCAGAGGGACTTTGCCTGAGGAGGCTATCTCCTATATTACCTCCCTTGGGAAACCCTTCCTCTGTGAGGAAAATATAGAGACCACTTGCAAGAGTTATCCTCAGTTCTATAAGGAAGTCATGGGCAAGTAGTCTCTATACTTCATGGCTTTTTATCGGATTCTTACCTGATAGGGCATCTTGGCTTGCAGGAATGCTCCTGAGGTAGGAAGTGCTTGCTTGGTGTATTGGAGCTGTTCGTATAGCTCTTTTCCTATTTCTTCCTGTAGTAGCATTTTAAGCTCTGCTTGCGAAGAAGCACGGAATCTCTGTTTCATATAATCCATAAAATTCACTTCTATAACAGGGTAAGCCACAGGTAGGTACTTTCCTTCGCTGAGTTTCTGTTCCTTAGCAGCGTAAGCGATGGTCTCTCTTAGCGAACCTATCTCATCTACTAAGCCTTTTTCTAAGGCTTCTTGTCCTGTCCATACACGTCCTTGAGCAAGAGCATCTACCTCTTCCCACGACATATGACGACCATCCGCCACACGTTGGACGAATTTTTTATAGAAAGCCTCAATTCCTTCAGTAATCACTTGGCGTGTTTTTTCAGGCGTTTTCTCAAAAAGGCTATAGGTAAGGGCATAAGGGTGGGTGCTTACCTGTTGGCTGTGTACTCCCCAACGCTGGGCAAGTTCGCTCAAGTTCGGCACCACTCCAAAGACTCCTATGGATCCGGTGAGTGTCTGCCGATCAGCAAAGATACGTGTAGCATTGCAGCTAATATAGTACCCTCCAGAAGCGGCTACATTGCCCATAGAGGCGTATACAGGTTTTTTCTTTTGGGTAAGAGCTATTTCCCTGTGGATGAGTTCGGATGCCAAACCACTTCCACCAGGGGAGTTTACTCTTAGGACAATAGCCTTGACCCGCTTGTCCTCGCGTGCATCACGCAGGGCTTTGATAATGGTCTCGTGCCCTACCTTTCCAGCAGTAGACTGCCCATCAATGATCTCTCCATCACAGAAGATCACGGCGATTTTGTCGTTCTTGATCTCCTTGTATAAATTTTTCTTGCGGTCAAGGGTTACCTTTTCTGTATATTTCTCAATAGGCACCCATTGTAAGTCATTGACTTCTTTGCATTTGGATGCTTTTCGAACACTCTCTTCGAATTGGTCACGGAAGGCAATTCTGTCCACTAAGTGGTGCTGGAGCGCCAGTTCAGGAGTGCGCCCCCACAGACTATCGGCCACTTGATCAAGTTCGCTCAGGGAAAGACCACGACTGGAGCTAACTGCCTCGGCATAGCTATTCCAGAGCGAACGGAGATAGCTGGTGATCTGCTCTCTATTGGCATCACTCATGGTATTCTCCAAGAAGGGTTCTACAGCACTCTTGTACTTGCCATGACGGAAGACCTCCATGTGTACTCCTGATTTTTCTTGTAAATCCTTGTAATAGAGAACTTCAGCACTGAGCCCTTGTACCTCTACACTGCCTAGGGTACCCACAAAAACTGAGTCGGCAACACTTTGCAAATAGTAGTCATACTGGGATGCTCCTTCGCTGAAGGCATATACGAATTTTCCAGACTTTTTGAAATCCTCCACTGCATGGCGAATATCTGCTAAGTGTGTTTTCCCTTCCACCCCTTCAGTAGAGCCCAATACAATTCCCTTGATATGGCGATCTTCCTGAGCATGCTTGATAGCTCTGAGGATTGCCTGTAGGGTATTCTCCTGAGCGATCTCATAGTCGAAGTCCTTCACTCGCATAGGTGCACCATACTCATATACAGGCTCGGTGAAGTTGAGCTCCAAAATAGCATTGTCCTCCACGACAAAAGTCTCTTCCTTGGGAGCAAAAGTGGAAGCAATCCCTATAAGTGCGAATAAGGCAATACTTAAGGTGATGAAAAAGCCCACGATGACTGCCAAGACGGTTTTTAGAAAATTCATATTTTGTTTTTGTTAGTAAATTACATAAAAGCAATAATGATATACCCCACTATGATGGCAACAATGGTAGCTACAAAGCCTGGTATCTGAAAAGAGTGGTTCAGTACATACTTGCCAATGCGGGTGGTACCAGTACGGTCAAAGTTGATTGCTGCTACCACCGTAGGATAGTTAGGGATGAAGAAGTACCCATTGACAGCAGGGAACATCGCGATAAGTGCCATAGGAGAGATCCCTAATAACAATCCTAATGGATAGAGTGTACGTACAGTAGCCGCTTGACTAAATAGGAAAATAGACATCACAAAAAGGGCAATAGCAAAGAGGAACGGATAGGCCGTTACAATCTCGGCGATATGACTTTTGAAAAATTCCATGTTGCCATTGAAATACGTGTCTCCCATCCAAGCAATCCCAAAGATAGCAATAACCGCCTGCATACCTGCGATAAAGACCGATCCTTTGACTGCTTTGCCTATATCTGCCTTAGAGAAAATGAGCATAAGTCCAGCGGTAGACATCATCACTATCTCTATGATTTGGGTCATCTCCATTGTGACTTTCTTATGATCAATCTCAAAAACAGGACGAAGGGCATCTATGGAACCAAAAAGAACGATAGAGAGCACCCCAAGGAGGAAGATGATTACAGAGAGCTTAGCACGTTTTTGCTGTTCAGGAGTAAGAACTTCTTTTTCATCCTTATCTGTTTTGATAAGTCCCTCTTGTACACGGCGGAGGTATTCAGGGTCTTTCTCTAAAGGTACCCCAATGAAATTGACTGCAATAGCCCCCACAATCACTCCAATAAGGGTAGCAGGGATACATACCATAAGGATATTACCTAAGGTGATCCCTTTGCCTCCTAAGAGTTCGGCAGAGAGGAGAGCGGCGGTAGCCGCTGAGATAGGACTCGCAGTAATCGCCTGTTGGGATGCGATCACTGAGATAGAGAGCGGACGCTCAGGACGTACCTTGCTATCGGTGGCTATCTCCGAGATAATTGGAAGCAGGGAGTAAGCGATGTGCCCTGTACCAGAGAATAGGGTAAAGAAATAGCAAACTACAGGGGCAAGGAAGGTGATCATAGCAGGATTGCGGCGCAGAATCTTCTCGGCCACCTTGACCAAGTAATCCAATCCACCTGCTGCTTGTAGGGTAGCGGCAGCGGTAATCACCGCTACGATGATTAGCATCACATCGATAGGTGCCTTCCCTGGTGGCAAACCAAAGCCAAAGACCAAAATTCCCAAGCCAAGCATCCCGAAGATCCCCAGACCAATACCTCCGACCCTTGCACCAACGAAAATAGCCGCAAGGACAACGAGCAATTCCATGTAAATCATAGCAATTTTATTTGATTAAATAGGTTGTTATTTTCGAGCCACAAAGATACGAATTTAATGATTAATGAGCAATGATTAATTATTAATTTGCAGCAAGGGAAAAGGATTGTTCTTAGTTACAGATCCACTATCCTCTAATGATCTTTCCATCATAATCGATGAGATAATTTTCGTAATTGAAATCGACTAGTTCAATTCCCATTGGAGTGAAGGTAAAAGCGGGAGTGCGCTCTGTGGGCGAGACAAAAATATCCTTTCCACTGAACTGCCAGAGAATTTCGCCCTGCTTGTTGAGGCGTACTATCTCCACCTCGCCGTGGGTAATATAATCATCTTGATAGGCGACTATTTCAAAGCAAGTAGCCATATCCACCTGCGTATGCCAAAGGAGTTCTAATGTAGGCAAGAGGATACAAAACACCTCATTGCCGCAAGCTATGAGCAACCTATCGCCGTCTAACAGCGCACTTTTCTCCCACAGACTGCTCACGCTCCCTCCTCCTGTGAGGACTACGTTTTTTATCTCCTCTTCTGCTTGATAGAGATAAACCGCTACTTGTGGTGGGTGAGCTTCGTTTTCTCTTATCTCTATCTGATAAGAATCTTTATAGAGCCAAAGGATGTTTTTCATGGCGTATTATTTTAAATAATCTCTTCTATTACTTTTTCAACGAGCTCCTCTACTTTCTTGAGTTTTCCTCCAAAGTGTTTCTTATCCATTGTGATTTCTTCATAGATCTCTTCTATACTATTGGCAGGTGAGAGTGTCCATAAACTATAAGGCTTCAATTGTACGGAACCTATCTTCTGGAGGGAAGGCAGTATGGCTACTAATTCTTTATGATTGAACCAGCAATCGGTTTTGAGGGCGAAATCTTGATTGTTTTTCCCGCAGGCGAGTTCGCTTTGCAAAAAGTCACTCATCGTAGGGAACTGTTCGCTTATATAGCGCGTGCAGGCAAGGTGGTACTCTATCTTTCGAGGAGTAACCTCTACAGCAGACACAAAGCAGATGCCATAACGCTCATCAATGGTTATTGCCAACACATCTCCTACTTCAAAATAAGGTGTTTTAGGTTTCTTTGGAGTAGGTTTCGCAAGAGGCTTGGGGTTGTCCTCTTGCAATTGTAGTTTGAGCTTGTCGAGTGCTTTCTGTCGTTGTTTTTGGGCTTTGTTGTCTATCTCATTCCAGAGCGGTGTTGCTCCTTGTTCTATGAGTTGCAAGGCTTTGGTGCGCACTTCATCTTTTGGATAGCCTATTTTCCAAAGGGAATACGCAAAAGCCGTCCAGTAGATTTCTGCAAAAAGTTCATCAATACAAAAATTAGCTTCCTCATTGAGCCAATCTTGTCTGATTTTTTCTATATCCTCACCGTCTTTATAACGCTCGGTGATGTTGTTATAAATGTCATAGCCACTATCGCTATCTATGATTTTTATGCCATCTATTGCCATAATATTGTGTTTTTAAGGTCGTATAATTGTTTCTTCTACTTTGCCTTTAATGATATTTTCAAGGGCGGTATAGAGGTCGCCTCCGTAGAAATGGTAATAGGTCTTTCTTGGCACCCAAGAGGTAAGGTCGAGTACACCCCATACACTGCCTACACTATCGATGCAGAGAAGGATTTCATCAGCATTGATAGCGCCAAAGGGAATAAGTTCGGTAACGCCCGCATCCGATTCATAGTATAGCATCTCTTGGCGAGTAGGGAGGTTTTGTGAGTATATAGAAGCCATATAGCCGTCGTTGCGCTTGATTTCCTTGCCGTCGAATATGGTAAGGAAAGTGACGAGTTCGTGAGGCAAATCGTCATAACCAGCCTCGCGATAGCGCGCTCTGATAGTTTCCGTACGAGCGTGTCGCTCTTCTTTAGAGAGGGTATTGAGTAAGGCAATACCTTGCTGTGCTAAAAGGTTTTCTAATGATTTTTTCATTATTTCTGTTTTTTTACCACTCGCGGTATTCATCGGTGATATCTACATTATCGGCTAATTCTA
>CAURXJ010000047.1:0-8168 GCA_963528845.1 uncultured Capnocytophaga sp.
TCATTATCCATAGAGGAGTTGCTTTTTTTGGTTGATATTTTCTATAAAATAAGGATTTTTTAAAGCCCTTTCTTCTAATAAGTCAATTTTTCTGTTGAACAATTTTTCTAATTCAAACTTGAACTGAAAATAATTAGAGGTATATTGTAAGGCATCTTGGTCTAAAAAATCTACAAGCAGGTCAATATCACTATGGGTATCAAAATTAGGAGTTAATACAGAGCCGAAGACATATAATGTCTTGACCCTATAGCGTTCGCAGAGGGATCTGATAGTGTCAAGTTGATTTTTTAGAATAGAATTCATAGCACAAGAAATTTTGACAATTAATGACAGAATGCTATCATATCTAATTGGTTGTCAAGGCAAAAAGCAATGTTTTCCTTTAGTCCCATGATATGTTCGTAAGCAAATCCCTTTTCTTCGTCGTCCTCATCGTCCTCTATCATAGCTTCTACTTCTCCCTTTGTCTTATGGACTTTCTCCAGCAGAGAGGCTAAATGTTTCAGTCGCTCTTGGTCAATGAGACTTATCATAGGAAAATCTTCTATCTTGGGTAGCGGGAAGGGGTGAAAATGGTCAGCAGGAAATAGCTCGGTATCTATCTCTACCTCTATATCATAATCCTCAGAGAGTGTTTGGTTGATAAGATCTGTTTCGTACCAGAACTTCATTTCTTGAGTAAAAGGTAGTTCTTTTCCCAAAGTAGCACAAATTCCAATAAAGGCATACCCATAGGTATATCCTTTTTTCTCATCAAAAGGACGCCCCATGATAATATCGGTAAGTGCCTTAGTAGTCTCATTATCATCATCTTCTTCGGCATAGTTTTGGAAGATTTCATTCCTTTGAACCTCAGTGAGTAAGGTTTCATTTTTAGAGGCAAAAGTAGCCTGAAGCTCAGGCGTATTCACCCCATAAGCAAACATATAATATCCCATAAGAAAAGAGTTTTTTATAAGGCAAAGATATAAAATTTAAGTGAAAAATAAAAGTGAAGAGTGAATAATTATTTTTTCACTCTTCACTTTTATTTTTCACTTTTCACTATTCACTTTTCACTTCAATATGCAGTTCCTTAAGTTGTACCTCATCAATAGGAGAAGGTGCATCAATCATCACGTCTCGGCCGCTGTTGTTCTTAGGGAAGGCGATAAAGTCGCGTATGGTTTCTTGTCCGCCAAGCAGCGCTACCAATCGGTCAAAGCCGAACGCTAAACCACCGTGAGGAGGAGCACCATAGCGGAAGGCATTCATTAAGAAGCCAAATTGTGCTTGTGCCTGCTCAGGGGTAAAGCCGAGTAGGGCAAACATCTTGGCTTGCAATTCGCGGTCAAAGATACGTATAGACCCACCACCTACTTCGTTGCCATTGAGTACAAGGTCGTAAGCATTGGCACGTACAGCTCCTGGGTCGGTGTCGAGCAAAGGAATATCCTCAGGTTTAGGCGAGGTGAAGGGGTGGTGCATCGCAAAGAAGCGGTTTTCCTCTTCGTTCCACTCAAGCAAAGGAAAATCCACTACCCATAGTGGGGCATATACATCGGGATTGCGCAAGCCCAAACGCTCGGCCAGTTCCATACGTAGGGCGCTGAGTTGCCCGCGTACTTTGTTGGCCTTGCCTGAGAGGATACAGATAAGATCCCCTGCTTTGGCGCCTGTACGTTCTGCCCATGCTTTGAGGTCGTCTTCGTTGTAGAACTTATCCACAGATGATTTGAAAGTGCCGTCTTCGTTGCATTTTACATATACCAAGCCTGAAGCCCCTATTTGTGGACGTTTTACCCATTCTACTAGGGCATCAATTTCCTTGCGGGTGTAGCTATTAGCCCCTGGTACGGCAATACCTACCACCAATTCTGCCTCGTTGAACACCTTGAAATCACGATGCTGTGCGAGGTCGTTGAGCTCGCCAAACTTCATTCCAAAGCGGATATCGGGTTTGTCGTTACCATACGTCTTCATTGCCTCAGCGTAGGTCATACGAGGGAAAGCGCCGAACTCTAATCCTTTGAGTTCTTTGAGCAAGTGCTTGGCCAAGCCCTCGAAGGTTTGGATAATATCCTCTTGTTCTACAAAAGACATCTCGCAGTCTATCTGAGTAAATTCAGGTTGGCGGTCAGCACGGAGGTCTTCGTCGCGGAAACACTTTACGATTTGGAAGTATTTGTCAAGTCCCCCTACCATAAGTAGCTGCTTAAAGGTTTGTGGGGATTGTGGCAAGGCGTAGAACTCACCAGCATTCATGCGGCTGGGCACCACAAAATCGCGTGCTCCCTCTGGAGTAGATTTAATGAGGACAGGAGTTTCCACCTCTATAAAGCCTTGAGCAGAGAGGTAGTTGCGCACCATCATACCCACCTTGTGGCGGAAGATAAGGTTTTCACGTACAGGCGTACGGCGGATATCAAGGTAGCGGTACTTCATACGGAGGTCTTCGCCCCCATCGGTATTGTCCTCAATGGTAAAAGGAGGTACTTCCGAGTGGTTGAGCAGGGTGAGTGCTGTAACAAGGATTTCTATTTCCCCCGTAGGGATATTGGCATTAACAGCCTCACGCCTTATGACGGTACCTTGAATTTGAATTACATCTTCACGGGAGAGGGTTTTGGCTTGTTCAAAGACCGCTTTGTTGGTACGCTCTTCATCAAAGATTAGCTGGGTGATACCATAGCGGTCGCGTAGGTCTATCCAGATCATAAAGCCCTTGTTACGAATGCGTTGTACCCAACCGCTAAGGGTTACTTGTTCACTCAGGTGAGCACTGTTAAGCGCTCCACAGGTATGTGTTCTGTACATTTTTTAAAGTTTTGAGTTATATTCTATTGAGATTTAACTTCTTAGGGTTGTTTCTGTTGTCCCAAAAAGATAGAATCTCAATAGTTTGTGTTTCTTCAATAAAGTGATAATACATTGAGTAATTGCGAAGTATAACAACTCTTCTTAGATTGTTATTTTTTCAATAAGCTCTCTTGCTCCTTTCATTACTTCTTCATTAGATTTAAGAATACTATCTTTTGCTTCTTTGATTCTTTCATTGAGAATGTGTAATTCGGCCTCCGAAAGCTTTATAGAAGGCTCTTCCATTGAGTAATCTTTGCTTAGGAGCATTTCTTCTTCTGTTATTGTAAGTGTATTCATAGCTATTTTTTTAAAAAATTATTAAGTTATTGATTCATAAGGTGTTTTACTTCTGATACACCTCCAGTTCCTTAGTAAGCATATCTACATAAGGTTGGTGTTTTGGGTGATAGATAAAAGAAATATAATGGTTACCCATAGATATATTAGGGATAATCCTATTACTTATAAGTAGATCTTTGGGATTTTCCTTTACAAATAAAGTATAAAATAGATAATTCCTAAAATGTTGAGGAGAGATAAAATGATGCTTATTAGTGTCCCTATAATAGATAGGAGTACTATCTGCATAATAATACAATATCACCTCTCTATGAGATAAATACTCTACGATTTTCTTAATAATAAAAGAAAAAACTTTTAGAGGATTGGTGTTATTTTTCTGTTCTTTAAGAGCTAAAGAGATCTCAACTACAGGAATTATAATATTAGAATCAGGCTTATATTCGGAAAAAATTAAGGAATATAAATTACCTTCTTCTGTTTTAAAAAGAATCTCTATATCTAAATTCACGGCTATATGGTTATATAATCTTCTTCTTTACATACCTTACTCATAATTTCTTCCTTACGTTTTTTTGCTCTTTCAGCAAGTTTATCCATAAAAGCTAATAGTTTTTCACTTGGATTCTTGATAAGTATAGTCTCTGAATTATGGGTCTTTTCAAGAACAACTACTTCATTTACTTTCTCTGGAGTGGTATTTACTTCTGTCATAATAGTTTGTTTTAATAGATTCTAATAACTTGCAAAAATACTCATTAATTTTGAAAACTGCAAGATATGAGGCGATTTTATTATAGAGGAATTTAAGTTCTACAACGATTGGCACAAATAACTACCTATTTGTAAATAATTCACTACCTTTGTCGCCCAAAACTTATATGTCATGGCGACAAGCAAAAACTACCTAAAGAAAACCCTACAACTGTTGCTCCCCTTGCTATTGGGGCTATTTCTGTGTTGGTATGCCTTTGCCCAATTCAGCGCAGAGGAGCTATCGCTGATCAAGGAGCAATTCCTTAGGGCTGATTATTCCTTTCTGTGGCTCTCGGTAGCGATGGGCTTCTTAAGTCATGTATCACGAGGCATACGTTGGCAATATACCTTGGCCTCTATGCACTATTTCCCTAAGCGATACAACTTGGTTTTGGCTGTATTTATCGGGTATTTGCTCAACCTTACCGTACCACGTTCGGGGGAAGTCTCTCGTGCTTTGCTTATCAATCGCTATGATAAAGTCCCCTTTGACAAGGCTTTCGGAACAATCCTTACCGAACGAGTGATAGACATGTGTATCTTGCTACTATTTATTGCCGTTGTCTTTGTCTTTCAGTTTGATTTGGTATGGCACTTTTTAGAAAGCTATTTTACTTTTTCCTATATCATAGTGATACTCTTGGTCTTGGGACTTGTGTTTGTAGCCTTTCTTTATTGGATATACCGCTCTACCTCTTTCATAGCGCAGAAAATCCGTAAAATGCTTTCAGGCATCAAGGAAGGAATTTTCTCTATAGCCCATCTGAAAAAGAAATGGCAGTTTATAGCCCATACCCTATTTATTTGGCTTATGTATTTTTTGATGTTCTATGTAGTGTTTTTTTCCATGGAGCAAACTAAGGATCTCTCACTGATACAAGTACTTACCGCTTTTGTAATAGGGAGTTTTGCTATTGTCTTTACCAACGGAGGCTTAGGTGCTTACCCACTCTTTATCGCCAAAGTGTTATTGCTTTTTGGCGTAGCCGAGACCATAGGTACAGCCTTGGGCTGGGTGATATGGATCGCCCAGTTCCTGATGATTGTCCTTTTTGGAGGATTGTCCTTTTTACTTTTACCCCTCATCAATAGAGGTCAGCGGTCAGTAGGTAGTAGTCAGTAGTCAGACTATTGCACTGTTCATTATTCACTTTTCACTTTTCACTAATTATGACTTGTTATCACTGTGGAAATAATTGTGATCCTAAGCACCCCATTGTATTTGACGACAAATATTTTTGTTGTCAAGGGTGCCAAACGGTCTATGAAATCCTATCAGCCAATAAATTAGACAAATATTATACCTACGAGCAAACCCCAGGAGCACGCCCTGAAGAGGCAGGGGAGAAGTACCATTTCTTGGACAATCCCCAGATTGTGGCCAAGCTCCTAGAGTTTGACGAGGGGAACACTCAAATTGTCTCTCTCTATATCCCACATATTCACTGTAGTTCGTGTATCTGGGTATTAGAGAATTTACAGAAATTGCATCAGGGTGTGATACATGCCTTAGTGGATTTTCCTAAAAAGACGGTACGAATTAGTTACCTAAAAGACAAAATCACCCTGAAAGAGTTGGTAGTACTTCTCTCCAAAATAGGCTATGCACCCTATATCAGTTTGGACGATTATTCTCAGAAGAAAGACAAAAAGGGACAAAAGCAGCTATTGTACAAGTTGGGAGTGGCGGGGTTTGCCTTTGGGAATATTGGACTGTTGTCTTTTCCTGGGTTCTTTGAAGACAACGAATTTTGGTTCAATCGGTATAAGGACTTCTTCCGCTGGCTGATGTTTGCTTTCTCCCTACCTGTGATGTTCTATGCAGCCACGGATTATTTTGTCTCCGCCTACAAGGGGATTCGCAACCGTTTTCTGACCATTGATATTCCCTTGGCCTTGGGCATCCTCACCATGTTTGTCCGTAGTACTTATGACATCATATCGGGTAAGGGACAGGGTTTTTTTGATAGTCTTGCTTCGTTAGTGTTTTTACTGCTCATAGGTAAGTTTTTCCAACAACGTACCTACTCCTTTCTCTCTTTTGAGCGAGATTACAAAAGCTATTTTCCGATAGGGGTAACCCGTATGACAGGGGAGCAGGAGGAGAGTGTCCAAGTATATGATATCAAGGAGGGTGACCGCTTACTGATTCGCAATGAAGAGCTCATACCTGTAGATGCCGTGCTTATTCGTGGCATAGGCCAGATAGATTACAGTTTTGTTACAGGAGAATCTAAGTGGACGGAGAAGAACAGTGGGGACAAACTCTTTGCAGGGGGCAGACATAAGGGGGCGGCTATAGAGATAGAAGCTACCAAAACCGTTTCCCAGAGCTACCTCACCCAGCTATGGAGCCAAGAATCCTTCCAGAAGAATAAAAACGAAGGGATTAAAACCCTAACCGATAGGATTAGCCAGTACTTTACCTTTTTTGTGCTGCTCATTGCCTTCCTAACCTTAGCTTTTTGGCTTTTCTATGGTACCCCTACCGAGGCGTTCAATGCCTTTACAGCGGTGCTTATCATCGCTTGTCCTTGTGCCTTGGCGGTTTCTGCCCCTTTTGCCTTGGGGAATATGCTCCGACTCTTAGGCAAACGTCATTTCTACCTCAAGGATACCCAGACTATAGAACAAATGGCACTGGTAGATACCCTTATCTTTGACAAAACAGGTACCATTACCCAAAGCAATACCCAAGAAATCACCTACGAAGGCCAAATGATGAGCGCCCAACAACGCTCCTTGCTCAAGAGTGTATTGCGTAACTCCAACCATCCTCTTTCTCGTCAGCTATATGAATATCACAAGCAGGTAGATATACACCCTCTTGACCATTATCAAGAACTGATAGGCAAAGGTATGGAAGCTACATGGGGAGGGGATAGTATAAAGATAGGCTCGGCTAAGTTTGTAATGGGTAAGGAAAACAAAGATGAAACAGCGGTATATGTGAGTATTAATGGGCAGTTAATGGGTAAATATACCTTTAAGAACCCTTATAGGGAACATATATTTACCGTTTTCCATGAGTTGGAGGACAAGGGCTATACTTTAGCGTTGCTTTCAGGGGATACTGAGGCAGAAAAAGCCTTCTTACAAAGCCAACTCTCAGCAAAAGTATCACTACACTTTAACCAAAGTCCTGCCGATAAGCTCCACTATATAGAGCAATTGCAAAAGGAAGGCAAGCGGGTGATGATGCTCGGTGATGGGCTGAATGATGCAGGTGCTCTCAAGCAAGCCCAAGTAGGTTGCGCCGTGGCAGAAAACAGCAATACCTTTTCGCCAGCTTGTGAGGCGATCCTTCAAGCCTCTGAGATAGAGCAACTTCCACGCTTTCTCGCCCTAAGCAAGAAGACCATGCAAGTAATCAAAATGAGTTTTGTACTCTCCCTATTATATAATTGTATAGGAACATTCTTTGCCATAACAGGGAACTTAGAACCCGTAGTAGCGGCAATTCTGATGCCAATCAGCTCTATTAGTATAGTGCTTTTTACGACACTAATGACCAATAGGTTAGCGAGGTAGTTGATGCCATGAGATTTATAGTCAAACAGAAAAGGTTTGCGAAAAAATAGTGTGAGCAGGTGTAGGAGGCTGTCCGAAAAGTCAAAAACATTGCTTTTTGAAGTGTAATTTATGATTAATTTAAAAGTTTTTCAAATTTTATTTCATTGATAATCAGTTGTTTTTGATTTTTTCTGTAGGGGCGAATGGCAATTCGCCCACTAAAAACAAGGCTTTTTGGACAGCTTCTTGAAAAAGAGTAAATTAGGAATTAATCTGCCATTCTATATTATTTGCATTCTAAATATGATTGACTATAACCAATTAGCCAATGAGTCAAAAAACAAGAGTTTGATATAAGCAAATTAGCGTTCCTCTTACTAATTTTCACGGAGAGGTTAATTGTGTAACCTAACCATAACTCTGTGTATTCTTCAAATAAATAAGGCAAAAGCCTTATAAAAATCTGTGCCAATCGCAACAACATAATCATACAAATAGGGAAAAAATCCGAGAAATCCGTGAAAATCCGTGGTAGCTTTCGTTATATGGAACTCACGTTAATTAGCCAAAGTACTGTTTTTTTACCAATTTTCCCCCCCTCCAGTTCCCCTTTCGGGGCTAGGGGGAATCAGATTTTTATCAACTTCGGTGATTATTGGTATACTGATTTTCAACCACTTAAAAAATAATTCAAAAATTTTTGTTGAAATATTTTGTCAGTTTAAAAAGAAGTTGTACTTTTGCACCCGCTTTCG
>CAURXJ010000048.1:0-7619 GCA_963528845.1 uncultured Capnocytophaga sp.
GTGCTCAGGGGTGAGAGTCTTATCATTCCTAAGAGAGTGTATTTTGGTCAATACCATACACAATCTCTTACTTATTTGCAGGAGATGATGCTCAATTGCTTGTATTTGTGTCATCATAATGGCTTCCTTAGGGAAGCCTATCTTAGGAAGGTTCTGCAAGCGAAAGAGGATTTTACCTTACCCTATATAGCGTTGTTATTCGGTGACTATGTGTATGAAATATTGGAGGTACTTGCGAAAAGTCTTTCTAATAAGAATAAGGAAAAACTCAGGAACTTTTTGGCTGAAAACCCTCTTTTCAAAAAACGAATAGAGAGCCGTATGGTTAGCTATTGGGATTGCTATTATAGAACGCTTTACCCCAACCTAAAAGAATATATAGGATACCAACTTTTGAAAATTACTAACTCAAGTTTCGTAAGTTAGTGCTAACAAATTGAATGTTAGAAAACTACTAGGCATACGAATCTTTTACTTTTTACTTTATATAGCATGGAAGATAAAACTTTAATCAAAAAACGTATAGATTGGTTTTGTAGGAACAAAATCAATGCCTTTTCCCCAACCATTTCTCCAGCACCTAAGTCGGTGGAGCGCAATGAGATAGAGAGTCTTTATGAGGGGCTATTATGGTTTGTCCGCAATGGCATACATGAGGTGGTCATTGAGAAAAAATACATGGGTTCCTATTGTGATATTTACCTACATAAGCACTTGGAAGATAGCTATTTGGTAAGTAGGAATGGCTATAAAATTACTTATTTAGATAGGGAAAAATGGCTTGCTGCTTTACGTCCCTTGCACGCTCGTCTTTCTTGGGAGGGAGTGACACTAAGGATTATCCAATCGGAGCTGATGCCATGGTCAGTCTTAGGGAAGGGATTGATAAATAACGAGTTTGCGGCTTATTATATCTCTCATGAGATACATGCCAATTATTTGGAACAGAGTTCTTTGTATGACAAACTCCATAAGATACAGCAGACTCCTGAGTATCAGGCTTTCGTTTTAGATGCTAAGGTGCTTTCTGACAAGGAGTTGAAGGAGAAATATCCCAATCATATCATTCGCCAATACCAGTCAGTACGCGATTTCAAGTTTTTGGATTTGCCGCACTATCAGCAGCAAATAGCGCTTTTCAAGCGGCAATTGGATATCTTTGGTAAGGAAGCCGAACTTTTCTTCAAGCCTTTCAATATCCTAAAGGAGGTACACAGTGATGGTACAGAGTACTTTGTCAATGACAATCTTAGTTTTCGTCAGGTCAATGATGATGAATGCTTACATTACCTTTTCACTGATGAGGCAGACTTTCAGGCTAAGTACCCAGAGATACGCGCTTGGGTGGACAAGGTCAATCAGAGTGACGAGGAGGGAGTGGTCATTAAGCCACGTACGGCTTTCCTCCCTAGCATGCCTCCTGCTTTTAAGGTACGTAATAATGATTACCTAACCTTAGTCTATGGGGTGGATTTCCAAGATAGACTACAAGAGCAGATCGCCAAGAGAAACATCAAAGGGAAGCTCCGTTGTTCTATCAATGACTGGGCAATCAATGCCAAGCTATTGGCCATTCCTTATAGTGAGTTACATGAGGAAAACTACGAACTGAAAAACTTAGTGCTTGACCGTATATTAGGTGAAGAAATAGAAAACCAATTAGATAGCAGACTATGAGTACCAAAAATAATCCCCATTACTTTCCTAAACTCCTTATTCTGGTGGGAGCACCAGGGTCAGGTAAATCTACCTTCGCGCGCTACTTTATCCGTATCGAGGACAATTGGGTACGGGTCAATCGTGATGATTTCCGCCTAATGCAGTTTGGCGATACTCTTATGTCGCCTTTCTATGAGGAACGTATTACCAAGATGGTGGAGGCTTCCGTTATTACACTTCTGAAACATCATACCAATGTGATTATAGACGCTACCAACTGCTCCTTGCGTACCCTTGAGGACATGATACAAGCCTACACCGAGTATGCCGATATTTCCTTTAAAGTCTTTGATCTCTCGGTGGAGGAGCTAGTCAAGCGTTGTGATAAGCGTTGCGAACAAACGGGTAAGTTTATCCCCAAGAGTGCTATAGAAAAGCATGTAACCCAATTGCAATATACCAAGGAAAAGTTTGATTTTAAGTCGATTCCCCGAGCAGTGAAGGAGGCTACTCTTACTTATGCCACGCAGGATAGCTCTTTGCCCAAGGCCATAATTTGCGACTTGGACGGTACGCTTTCCTTGCTCAATGGTCGAGACCCTTATGATGCTTCCTCTGCCGATGAAGATGGGCTTAATGCCCCTGTAGCAAGTGTACTTGCTATGGCCAAAGCACAGGGTTACAAGGTGATCCTCCTTTCAGGGCGCGAGCAGCTCTACAGAGAGCCTACCGAGCGTTTTCTTTTGAAACACCAAATAGCCTATGACCTACTACTCATGCGTACGACCAATGATTATAGAAAGGACAATGTGATCAAAAAAGAACTTTTCCAACAGGAAATAGCAGGTAAGTACTTCATAGAGTTCCTCTTAGACGATCGTAACCAAGTCGTGGAGATGTGGCGCAAGGACTTACACCTGCCTTGCTTCCAAGTGAATTATGGGGACTTTTAATGAGAGACTAATGATTAATAATATATTAGATAAAAAACATATGAAAAGAATTATCACAACCCTAACGATAGTCACCTTATTGACAGCCTGTGGCTCCCAAGTATCTCCAGTTTCTCACCAAGAGGGGAAGGAATATGCTGTAATCTATGGGAAATTATTGGACTTCTCTGTACCCAAAATGCAGCTCATTCACAACAATGAAGTCATCAAGGATATTCCTGTCGGCAACGATGATACTTTTCGAGATACCATATATACTATAGCAAATGATCACACCTACTATTTGTCATATCCTATGTTACTCCCTCTGTATATAGATAAGGGAACTAATATAGAGCTTTTTATTGGGTTAGAGCAATCCAAAGTAACAATATCAGGCGTACATGCCGAGCAAACTCAGTATCTGATAGAGAAAAATCATTTTTGGCAAAAAGAAATTGCCAATTCTGACACCCTCTTCCAGCAAGAGCCTCGAGAGTTTAAGAAAAACCTCAGAACACGCTTTGACAAACTGAAAACAAAATTAGAGGGATACAAATTTGAGAAAAATTTCCTCAGAAACCAACAAAATTGGATTGAGTATAGCTATATATATGCCTTGATAGTATATCCTGACAGATATAAGTTTTTTACTAATAAGAAAGTGGAACTTCCCGAGGATTTCTATGCTGAAAGGGATAAAATAGACTTTGATAATGCACAAGAATTTGAGAGCAATGATAGCTATAGGGAGTTGGTAAAAAACAAATACTTTGAACAAATAAGTGATCCTAACGATCCTGAGCAAATAGATAAATTTATAAAGCAAATAAACGCGCTCAAATCTGAAAATATTCGTGCTTATTTTGCAGAAAATTTGGCGCCTTTGATAAGACCTGGTAATACTAAGAATGAGGAAATTTTAAAATTTGTGTTTCAAAATGTAAAAGATAAGAAAGTAAGGCGGGAAACACAAGGAAGCTATGACAAGGCTATGAAAATTACCAAAGGAAAGCCTGCTCCTATATTTACCAACTATGAAAATGCGCAAGGGGGGACTACTTCCCTTACAGATCTTAGGGGAAAACGCTTATATGTGGGAATATGGGCTACGTGGTTTTATCCTTGTAAGGCAGAACTCCTTGCCCTTAAGGACTTGCAAGAAAAACTTAAAGGGGAAGATATTGAGTTTGTTTGTATCTCTGTAGATAGTGATAGAGAAGTATGGCGAGAAATGGTAGATGAAATACAGCTTAAGGGGGTACAACTCATCGCTGATAAGGCTTCCGAGTCTCAGTTTATCAAAGAATGTGGTATTGTAGAGCTTCCTACTTTCCTCATCATAGACGAGAAAGGAAATATCATAAGTCTCAATGCACCTCACCCCTCTGATCCTAATATAGAGAAAGTATTGGATAGGAAAAAGTAACTAAAAATAGTAATACATTAATATATAAATAAGATGAAAAAAATCATTACAAGCCTAACAATAATAGGCCTAGTAGTTGCTTGTGGTAAAAAGACTGAGCAACCTAAAGCTGATTATGCTGTGATCTCAGGAAAGGTATCGGTTACTGAAAACGAGAAATTACAGCTTGTCCACAATAACGAGGTGATTAAGGACATTGCTATAGCTCCTGATGGTACTTTCCGTGATACCATACGCGCAATAACCGACAATCATGCTTATTATCTCTTTGAGAACCCAGCATTGTTAGTACCACTTTATTTAGATAAAGGAACCCAAATAGAGTTCACACTCAACCAAGATCTCTCCAAGGTTACTCTCTCTGGTACTCAAGCCGATCAAACTCAGTACTTTATAGAGAGAGAACTCTTTGTCAATGATAAAATATTCCGTTCCGATGGTGCCCTATTCAAGCAAGAACCACAGACTTTTAAGGAAAGCCTTAAAAAGTTCTTTGCTGAACTCGAAACCAAGCTGAAGAGCTATAACTTTGATGAGGATTTTGTGAAAAACCAGCAAAAATGGATCCAATATAAGTATATAGGGGCACTAACGGATTATCCTAGTTCGCATGAGTCCTTCTCAGGCAACCAACCCTCTCTACCTCAGGATTTTTTTGCTGAGAGAGACCAAGTGGATTTTGATAATGCTAAAGAATATGAGACCGACGAGGCTTATAGGGATTTGGTACAAGGTAAATATTATTCTCAGCTAAGTGATGCCTCCGATCCAGAACAGGTAGGAAACTTTATAAAACTTGTATCAGCGCTTAAGTCCGAAAATATTCGTGCCGATTTTGCTAAAGAATTGGCTACCCTAATTCTCCCAGGCAATACCAAAAACAAAGAGGTATTGGATTTTGTAGTTGCCAATGTAAAGGATGAAAAAGTAGCTAAAGAGGCACAGGAGACTTATGACAAGATTACAAGGCTCGCTGTAGGCGCACCCTCTCCTGTTTTTACAGGCTATGAAAATATCAATGGAGGTACCTCTTCACTCTCTGATTTCAAAGGAAAACTAGTATATGTAGATGTATGGGCTACTTGGTGCCGCCCTTGTTTGGCTGAAATTCCTGCACTAAAGGCTTTACATGACAAGCTCAAAGGGAAGAATATTGAGTTTGTAAGTATCTCTATAGACGAGGACAAAGAGGCTTGGCGTAAGGCCGTAAAGGAAAAACAGCTCAAGGGAGTACAACTCATAGCCGACAAAGCTTTTGATTCTCAGTTTATTCGTGACTATGCGATCAACCAAATTCCTACCTTCCTTATCATAGACAAGCAGGGTCATATTGTCAATCCCAATGCCCCCCGCCCCTCTGACCCTGATATAGAGAAAATTTTGACAGATAAAAAGTAAAGGGTAAATAATGTAAATCAATAACTAAAATATAATTTACTAACTTCTTAACACGCAATAAATTGCGTTTCTATGCTAACGCTGGCTAAGACAATTTTTTTGCTTAGCATAGTCTTCCATAGAGACGCAATTTATTGTGTCTTAACTAACCCTTAACCTGTAATCATTATTCACTACCCCCTAATCTTTATTCACAACTTCTAATCACTAAATTTAACATTCTAAAAGGTTATAATTAAATAAAAAATTGTACATTTGCCTCGTCTTAAAATCACAACCATGTCCTTAACGCTCATAGCTGCCTTAGACCTTGACAATGGTATAGGCAAGGAAAACCAACTACTATGGCACTTGCCTGATGATTTTCAGCAATTTAAGCACCTCACCATGGGTCATTGTGTGATTATGGGGCGTAAGACCTTGGAGTCCCTCCCTAAGTTACTGCCAAAGCGTACTCATATTGTACTCTCTCGCGATAAGAATTATCACAGGGAGCATTGTATAGTAGTATCCTCTATAGAGCAGGCAATTGCCATAGCACAGGAGCAGGACGAACAGCCCTTTGTTATAGGCGGGGGAGAGGTATATAAGCTAGCGATGCCTTATGCAACAACCCTTGAACTCACACATGTACAAGCACACTTTCAGGCAGATACTTTCTTCCCTGAGATAGACCCACAACGCTGGCAATGCGTAAGACGGGACTTTCACCCTCAGGACGAAAGACATGCCTATGATTTTTATTTTGAAACCTATAAACTTTTATAAGATGAAAAAGCTATTACTAACGCTTTTGGTGCTTCTCTCTGCTCGTATGGGAGCACAAATAACCTCCGAAAACTTGGGTTCCAAGGATATGGATGGTACTCGTAAAGTAACTGTCGTACTGCCCGACGGCTATGACAAACGTGAAAAATATCCACTCTTTGTGGTGCTCAATGCTAGCCGACTTCTGGAGCCTACGGTAACAAGCTTTCGCTATTTCTCTCGTACAGGAGAGGTACCTCCCTCTATCATTGTAGGAATCTATAACGATGAAGACGATGTAACTGTACCTGAAGAAACAGGGGTACCCTTTAATGATACAGCGGTCTTCTTTGAGTTCGTCGGACAAACAGTCATTCCTCGTGTGCAAAGCAAATATTCCACCAATGGCTTTAGAGGAATCATTGGCGATGGCGAAGCGGCCAACTTTATTAACTACTACTTGCTCAAGGAAAATTCGCTTTTTAACGCTTATATCTCCCTCTCTCCCAATATGATGGAGAAAATAACCAACTCTATCCCAGAACAATTGGCTTCTTTCAAGACACCTATTTTCTACTATCTCGGTTGGACACAGGACGAGGACAATGCAACCTTGAAGAAGATAACCGACTTGGACAAGCTTATGAGCGTCAAAAAATTAGAACATAGTTTCTATTTTTCTCAACCTTTTCCCAAAATCACCACCAGCACCGTCTCTATTATGGGAATCTCTGAGGCCTTGAACCTCTTCTTTGAGGAATACCGCCCTATCACCATGCGAGAATATGCGGAAAAAGTACTCAAGGTACAGAACAATACCACCCAGTATTTGCAAGATAAATATAGGAAAATCAAGGATTTATATGGTATAGACAAGGAGCCACTCTTGGAGGATGTCAAGGCGATCTATGCCGCTATCCTTAAGAATGCCGATTTCGAATCCATTCCTATATTAGTCAAGTATATTAAGCCTTATTATAAGGATACTGCCTTACCTGACTACTTAGAGGGGGATTACTACTTGCGTATTCAGGAGCCACAGAAGGCATTCCGTTCTCTTCAGCGTGCTTATGGGGCTAAGGAAATAGACTTTGTTACCAAAGAACTCGTTAGCCAGACCCTTGAAAAGCTCCAAAAGGACTATCGAGGTAGTCTAAAAACCAAAAAAGGTGATGTCGTTGTAAAGGAGCAACCTCAAGAGCAACCTGCTGATACAGAGAGCAATAGTACAGAAACACCTGCCGAAGGACAGCAATAAGTTAGGCAAAGAGGAAATTTGTTCAAAATAAATTTGGTGTATATCCAAAAATGTTATATCTTTGCACCTCAAATTAAATAAAAAGTTTTTATGAATCATTACGAAACTGTTTTCATTTTGAATCCCGTTTTATCTGAAGCACAGATAAAGGAAGCAGTTGAGAAATTTGAAAATTTCTTAACCTCAAAGGGTGCTG
>CAURXJ010000049.1:0-6677 GCA_963528845.1 uncultured Capnocytophaga sp.
GGTGAACTTCTCATAATAGGAATTATCCTCTCCTCTAAAAATGATAGAAGGGTTCTTTTCCTTCTTGATTTTCTTTTCTTCCACAAGCCGAGCTTTCTCTTCCCGAATGCGTTCAAGAAGTACAGAGGCAGGCTCATCATTAGGGTCTTGTGGCACAAGTTTGCCTTGTATGGCTTGCTGAAGTATAGATTTGCGTAATTGGTCTGCTGTCATCTTTCTATTCCTAAAATCTGTTGTATTTCCGAAAGAGTTTTGTCTATTTCGTGCTCAAGGGCAGCACGTCTTTTGTAGTAGTTGTCCAAAAGCTCTGCTGGAGGTAGTATTTCCTCCTCATCTTTGGGGAATTTACATTGGTCGAGGTTGCAATCCATCGCTAAGAGCTCTTGCGCGGTAAATACTCTCGACTTCTCATCTTTACCATCTTCGCTAACAATTTCTATACGGTTGTGCCACCAGTCTTTAATAGGCTGACAATGTACAGCTTGCATAGGTTTGGTTTTTGAGAAATGCTTATACCCTTCAGGCATATCCAAGCGGTAGAACCACGTTTTATGGGTGCAAAAACCTTCTTCAGCTCCTTCTGCTTGCACATTGTCAAAAAATAAGATATTAGTAGCAATACTTGTGTAAGGAGAAAATACACTACTTGGCAAACGGATAATAGTGTGTAAGTTGAACTTTCTCAAAAGTCTTTCTTTTATAGCCAATTTGGCATTGTCAGCACCAAAGAGAAACCCATCAGGAAGAATCACCGCAGCACGCCCATTCTGTTTTAAGCGATACATTATCAGTACCATAAATAAATCAGCAGTTTCGCTGGAAGAAAGGTCTGACGGAAAATGCTGTTTGATATCATTCTTTTCACTACCCCCATAAGGCGGATTCATTAGCACCACATCAAACTTGTCGTCATCGGTATAGTTAAGTACATCTTTTGTAAGTGAATTATCGTGTACTACCGCAGGGGCATCAATATTATGTAGTAACAAATTAGTTACACAAAGCATATAGGGGAATTGCTTTTTCTCTATTCCATAGATAGATTGAGCCCAAGCTTCTTTAGCCTCTGCTGTAGTAGCTTTTTTATCAAGAGTCTTTAGCCAACTTGTGATGAAACCTCCTGTCCCGCAGGCAAAATCAGCCATCTTTTCTCCTATTTGGGGCTCTATAATTTCTGCCATAAAATCCGTAAGTGCCCTTGGGGTATAAAACTCACCCGCTGAACCTGCCGACTGCATTTCTTTTAAGATTGCTTCATAAATTTCTCCAAAAGCGTGGCTCTCTTCATAATCGGAAAAATTCAGCTGGTCTATTACATTCACCACTTGGCGAAGTAATACACCATCTTTCATATATTGGTTAGCATCTTGGAATGTCGTAAATACAATGCTACTGCGTATAGGGGTATCAGGGGTAACTTCCAAACTTTTTAGGGTAGGGAAGAGAGTATTATTTACAAAATCCAACAAGGCATCAGCGGTTAGGGCATTGCCATCTCCTTTATCTGTTGCCCACGAACGCCAACGACATTCTTCAGGGATGAACGATTGATAACTATCCTCATTAAATTCCCAATCTTCCTCTTTTACATCGTATATTTTAAGGAAAAGCATCCACGCAATTTGCTCAATGCGTTGGGCATCGCCATTGATACCTGCATCGTTGCGCATAATATTCCGAATGCTTTTTACAAAGTTGTTAAGTGCCATATATTAAGCTATGTTATATATCAATTTTTCTAATTCTTTCACCGCCAAAAAATACTGTTCTTTACCTCCAAAAAGTTTGGCTATATGGGCAGGAGCTCCCATTTGTCGGAAAGGGTCAAGTTTCAAAACTGTGGTGTTTTCTAATTGAGTGATTCCATCAGTAGCATATTTTTCAAGCAGAGCTTCCAATACTTTTCGGGCTTCAGCACCATACTTGTTAAAAACATCTCGTTTTTTTACATTTTCAGCACGTTCTTTGCGTGTAAGAGGCTTTTTGCCGTAAGCTATATGGCAGATAAAATCAAAATCATCTACCTCAGCCATTCCTTGGTCTTCTTTTAGGGCTTGCAAATCAATACCGCTTTCACGCAGCAAATCAGTTATCTCAGCTTTTTTTTCTGCTTTATTCCAATGCAGGATAAAGTCATCAAGGTTTGTATAATTGTCGTTGATATTCTTCTTAGTATAATCGGTAACACTCTCAGTTCGCAAAAGTTTGCCATTCGTATCATACACCGATACAACTTTGTTAATCACTGTCACAGAACAACCGTTTTTATCTACAATAGGTTTAGGCGATTTATTTGTAACCTTACATTCACAAGGATAATGCCCACAAATAGGACACGGACATACACAAGGGAATTGCCCACATACAGGGCAGGGCTCAGCAGGAGGAATCACCGTGTCATCAGGCGGATAGTTAGGGTCTATCTCTGCTTCACCATCCCAATCAGGGTCAGCAAATAGGCGGGTAACATTCCGAAAATCCATTATAGTAAAGTGCGTTTTCCCCTCTTTTTCACGAATACGAGTGCCACGCCCTACAATCTGCTTAAATTCAGTCATAGAGCTGATACGCTGGTCAAGCACTATCAGCTTCACCATTTTACAGTCCACTCCTGTAGATAAAAGCTTACTGGTAGTGGCAATAACAGGATATTTTTCAGCTACCGAAATAAAATAATCTAGTTTTGATTGTCCATAAGTGTCGCTTCCCGTAATGCGCACCACATAATCAGGATTTTTTTGGCACATATCCGAATTGGCATTTACAAGGGCTATGCGCATTCTCTCAGCGTGGTCTTCATCGGCACAAAAAACGATTGTTTTTGCCATTCGGTCAGTATGCTTGAGGTAATGAGTAATTTGTTCAGCTACTTCCCTAATGCGGTCTTCTATAATAATCTTATAGTCGTAGTCCGAATTATTATAAATACGGTCTTCTATTTCATTGCCATAAACATCTACTTGCCCCACAGTAGGTCTCCACTCATCACCAATGTTAGTGGTAATATTTACAACTCTAAAAGGAGCTAAAAATCCGTCTTCAATGCCCTGCTTTAAGCTATAGGTATAAACAGGCTCGCCAAAATAATTGATGCTGGATTGGTATTTAGTTTCTTTAGGAGTTGCGGTCATCCCTAACTGTATTGCGCTATCGAAATATTCTAAAATTTCACGCCAGTTGCTATCGTCTTTGGCACTTCCTCTGTGGCACTCATCTACAATTATCAAATCAAAGAAATCAGGTCTGAACAGCTCTTTGTATTGCTGTTTTCCTCCTTGTCCTATAAGTTGCTGGTAAAGTGAAAAATAAACCTCATAAGCTGTGATGCCGCTGTTTAAATCTTTCTGATAATCAACCTTGTGTATGGTTTTTTGAAGAGGTTTAAAATCCTGCTGAATAGATTGGTCTACTAATACATTGCGGTCTGCTAAATACAATACTTTCTTTACCAATCCCGCTTTCAATAGTCGATAAACAATTTGGAAAGCCGTATAAGTCTTTCCTGTACCAGTAGCCATTACTAATAAAAGTCGTTTTTTGCCTTGAGCAACGGCATTTACCGTATTATTAACTGCATTACGCTGGTAGTATCGAGGAGGGAAGATGTCCTGACCTACACAAAATGGCTGATTGATAACCTTAAGTTCTTTTTCCGAAAAACCTTCTCCATTATGATTTTCACCCATAAAACGTTTGTAAAGCTTGTCTTTAGTAGGGAATTCATCCATTGCAAGAGTTCTTTCTTTTCCTGTAAGGAAATCATATTCCTGAAAACCTTGTCCGTTAGAACTATAAGCAAAAGGAATATTCATCATCATAGCATATTCTTTTGCTTGTTGCATTCCGTAGCTTATAGAGTGAGTAGCATCTTTAGCTTCTACAATAGCAATAGGGGTCGCCTTATTATAGTAAAGCATATAATCGGCATATTTTGCTTTACCACGTGCCACAAAATTACCACGAAGGTTAATCTTACCATCAGTAAACTTAACCATTTTTTCCATAGAAATATCATCAAAACTCCATCCCTTAGCCATTATACTAGGGGTTATGATTTTTAGCTTTACATCTTCTTCCGACATATTTAGAAAATCACCCATACTTCCTATAATACAAAATTATGCCGCAAATATACAAAAAAATAGTTGACTTTTAAGTTTGAATTTTCAGACCTAAGTTTTTCAAAAACCAACCACCAATCACTAAAAAATCCTAACTTCTGTTAAACTTTTGTATATCTCCCCCAAACCAATTTCTATATAACAGATTTTTACTACTTTTACGCTCATTTTCTAACTTGCCTAAAAAGTGCATACCCGAACCGAACGATACAACCGTAGGAAGCTCATCTCTTCCTATTTTTCTGTTACACTGAGTATTACACTCGTACTATTCCTTCTGGGGCTATTGGGGTTTCTGCTGATTAATGCCAAAAACTTCACCGATAGTTACAAGGAAAACCTCATTATGTCCGTTTTCCTCAAGGATACCGCCAAAGAGGCCGATATACAGCAGCTCCAAAAAACGCTCTCCCTTGCCGACTATATCAAAAAAGTTCAGTTTATCTCCAAGGAGCAGGCCGCACAGTCCTTCATTGAGGAACTGGGAGAGGACTTTATATCCACCATCGGAGACAACCCCTTGAAAAACTCCTTTGACCTTACCCTCAAGGCCGACTATGTCGCCCCTGAAAAAATGGAGGAAATCAAAGAATCTATACTGCAAAACGCCTCCGTCAAGGAAGTTGTCTATGACCGTGCTTCGGTAGAGAAAGTGCATTCCAACCTCCAGCAAATCTCTATCGTTATCCTCTCTATTTCAGCTATTTTTACCTTCGTGGCCATGCTGCTAATCAACTCGTCCATACGTCTGTCCGTTTACTCCAAGCGATTTATTATCAAGACCATGCAGCTAGTAGGCGCTACCAAAGCCTTTATTCGCAGACCGTTTATCGTCACCAATATAGCCTTAGGTATCCTCAGCGCATTGCTGGCCTGTTTAGCACTGAGCCTTTGCTTGTTTTATTTGGATAAGTCTTGGCCTGAATGGGGTCTGCTTAGCAACTCCAGCGCCTTTATATGGGTTTTTGCCGCCCTATTTGCTATTGGAATTTTCATCAGCTGGATCAGCACCTATTTCGCCGCCCAGCGCTTTTTAAACCTCCATACCGACGAACTCTATTATTAATGACTAGTGACTAATGACAAGTGACTAACCACTAACCACTGACAACTGACAATTAACAATTAACAATTAAAAAAGATGGTTTTCAAACGAAAAAACTTCCTCTTGATGCTCCTTGGTTTGGGGCTTATCTCTTTAGGCTTCCTCACCATGAGTGGAGGGGGCAGTGATAACCCTAAGGTCTTCAATCCCGCTATCTTCAACTTCCAGCGTATCAGTCTGGCGCCTGCCTTGGTGCTACTGGGATTCGCTACCGAGGTAGTGGCTATATTGTATAACGACAAACAAAAGGAAAACTAATGGACTTACTACAGGCTATCATCATTGCCATTGTGGAAGGACTTACCGAGTACCTGCCTATCTCCTCCACCGCTCACATGATCTTTACCCGCGAACTGATGGGACTCCCCGAAGACGATTTCTTCAAGATCTTCGCCCTCTGCATACAGTTCGGGGCTATTTTAGCTGTGGTAACCCTCTATTGGCGCAAGTTCTTGGACTTCTCTCGCTGGCAGTTCTTTGTAAAACTTGGCTTTGCCGTACTGCCTGCCCTTGTCTTGGGTAAGCTCTTGGACGACTATATTGATTCTGTCATGGGCGCTCCCGTATATATTGCGATCATGCTCATCGTGGGCGGTTTTGTACTACTCTTTATTGACCGATTTTTCCAGCACCCTGCAATATTTCACGAGAAAGATATCTCTATCAAAAAGGCCGTTATTATAGGCTTTTGGCAATGCTTGGCCATGATGCCTGGCACCAGCCGTTCCGCTGCTTCTATCATTGGAGGCATGCAACAGAAGCTCTCCCGCGAACTCGCCGCCGAGTTCTCTTTCTTCTTGGCAGTACCTACTATGCTCGCCGTAACTGTGTATTCCTTATTTCTAAAGCACTACACAGGAAGTGGTACCAACCTCAAGGGTTATGAACTCTTAGCCAGCAACTCCGACAAACTCTCCATGTTCCTCATCGGTAATCTCGTAGCCTATATAGTAGCCATCCTCGCTATCAAGGGCTTTGTTGGCCTGATCAAGAAATATGGTTTCTCCCTCTGGGGCTACTATCGTATTATTGTAGGATCTCTATTATTATGGTTCTTTATTAAGTGAAAAGCTTTTCATTTTTCACTCTTCACTTTTCACTATGAAAGATATTCGTGCTTTAAAAAAAGAAGAACTCCAAGATTTTTTCCTCTCCCACGGGGAAAAGGCTTTCCGTGCCAATCAAGTATATGAATGGCTCTGGACAAAGGGTGCCCATTCTTTTGACCAGATGACCAACCTCTCCAAGGAAACCCGCCAGCTACTGGCAGAGCATTTTGTCATCAACCATATCAAGGTAGATACCATGCAGCGTAGCGAGGACGGTACTATCAAGAATGCTGTGCGCCTGCACGATGGGCTTTATGTGGAATCTGTGCTTATACCTACCGATACCCGTATCACCGCCTGTGTATCTAGCCAAGTAGGGTGCAGTCTCAACTGCTCCTTCTG
>CAURXJ010000050.1:0-6382 GCA_963528845.1 uncultured Capnocytophaga sp.
AGAGCTATGAGGACAGAGGTAATCAGTTCAAGCATTATGTAAATATGCTCTAAACGAGGTAGTTATGGAACGATTTAGGCAGTATCTCAAGGGGGACATTTCCCTTTGGGGGGTGGTACTATTGTTTGTTTTTCTCTCTTTTTTGCCTGTATACAGCTCCAGTAGTAACTTAGTGTATATGGAGAAGGCAAAGATAAGTACTTTTGGATACTTGTTGCGCCACACAGCCTTAGTGTCGGTAGGGGTGCTGCTGATCTATCTGATACATATCTTTCCGTACCGTTATTTTCGTCCTTTGGCTCGGTTAGGGCTTTTGTTGGCATGGGTACTGTTATTTTTTGTTTTGCTGAAAGGCACTACAATAAAAGGGGCAAATGCAAGTCGATGGATCGATTTTTTTGGTGTATCTTTTCAGCCGTCGGCCATGGCGATGGTGGTTCTCCCGATGTATGTAGCCTCCTACTTGGCCGAAGTGTATGGTACTAAGGTGAGTTTCGTCGATAGCATACTTCCCTTATGGCTGCCTGTGGGCATCACTGTAGGGCTGGTAACGCTACCCAACTTCTCCACAGGGGCGATTATGTACACAATGGTGCTCATGCTACTTTTCATAGGGCGCTATCCTATCAGGCATATGCTATTGAGTTTTCTTTTTGTAATTATGCTATCGGGTCTTTTCTTTCTTTTTATCAAAGCTTTTCCCGATGCCTTTCCTCACCGTGCCGATACATGGAAAAGTCGTATAGAGGCTTTTTTCAGCAAAGATAAGGAAGAGAATTACCAGTCGGAGCGGGCGAAAATGGCTATTGTTTCGGGAGGTTTTTGGGGCAAAGGAGCTGGTAAGAGTGTGATGAAAAACCTACTTCCACAGGGTTCGTCCGACTTTATTTTTGCCATAGTAGTGGAGGAATATGGCTTATGGGGTGGGGGCTGCCTGATTCTGCTCTTTATCATCATGCTAGTGCGCTTTGTGATCATCTCACTGAAGGCAACCACTATTTTTGGAAAGCTGTTAGTACTGGGTGTAGGTATACCCATTGTTTTTCAGGGATTTATCAATATGGGAGTTTCCGTGGGGCTGCTACCCATAACAGGACAAAACCTACCATTCTTCACCACAGGGGGTACCTCTATCTGGATGACCTGTATAGCGCTGGGGATTGTGCTCTCGGTCAGTGCAAAGACAGAGGTCAGTAGTCAGTAGATATGAATCCATTAGAAATAGAGCTAGTTCCTCTGAATTTGAATTAATAATGGGGCAGGATATGCACATTTGAAAAATAGTATGCATCTATTGGCAGAAGAAACTATTATGGCAGAAGTTAGAGAATATAAGAGTAAAAGAAACTTTAAGTATAGAACGATACGCATATTGTTCTTATTACTAATAATTTTCACCATAAAAAGTTGCAAACCAGCAGTAAAAGACCCTACTGATAGGGAAATGATAAATCATTTTAACAAATATAGAACTGATTTTGAAATGATTCGGCAAATCATTGCAGAAGATACAATTTCTGCCTTTGATTATCCACCTATTTTGCGTGAAGGAAAATATAGAAATGTAAATGATTCTGTTTATTTCAGTCAGTTAAATATTGATAAAAAAAGAAAATTGGATTCCTTGCTGCAAAATGTACAATGTAGTGGAATATTTGTACTTTCCAAAGATGAAATTAGTTTTAATTATTATTCCTACGGGGGAATAAGTTGGGGAGTTGATAAAAATTTTGTCTATACGAAAAGGAATTTTAATGAAATAGGTAATGTAAAAATTTGTCCGCCAGAGATAGATATGTCCGAAAAGCGTTATAATTCAATGAAAAATTGTTACTTAGTTAAAGAATTAGGCGATAATTGGTACATAGAACTAAACTATGATAGATGATGACCATATAAAAGAGCGGAAGAATTCTTTGCTTTGTGTGACCAAATAAGACGTGCTGTGATTTCTATTCCTAAGTAATATAGCTGAAGGACAAGGAAGGAGCTCCTTGAAAGAATTTTTATATTTCTTATCTATAGCCAGAGGTTCAAAGGCCGAATTAGAAACACAATTATTACTTTGTGTAAAAATAGATTACTTAAAAGAGTCAGAGATACAAAAAGCAATGTGTTTGGTAGATGAAGTGGGTAAAATGATTTATTCCCTCCAAAAGAAACTGACTACGGATAACTGACCACTGATGAAAGAAATAATATTAGAAGAAGGAAAGAAGCTATATTTTGCTTCAGATAATCACTTAGGGGCACCGACTTATAAGGAAAGTCGGGAGCGTGAGGCGCGCTTTGTGCATTGGCTGGATACAATCAAGGCTGATGCGGGAGCGCTCTTTCTCTTGGGCGACCTTTTTGACTTCTGGTTTGAGTACAAAACGGTGGTACCTCGTGGTTTTGTACGTGTATTGGGCAAGTTGGCCGAGCTGCGTGACAGCGGCCTGCCTATTTTCTTTTTTGTGGGCAACCATGACTTGTGGATGGGAGATTACTTCGAGCAGGAATTGGATATTCCCGTCTATCATTGTCCGCAAGTGTTTCTTTGCAAGGGCAAGCGCTTCTTTATAGGTCACGGAGATGGTTTAGGGCCAGGGGATAAGGGGTATAAGCGGATGAAGAAGGTCTTTACCAACCCTTTCTGTAAGTGGCTTTTCCGTTGGCTACACCCTGATATTGGGGTGCGCTTGGCACAATATCTCTCGGTAAAAAACAAACTCATTTCGGGGGCGGAAGATGTGCATTTCTTGGGTGAAGACAAGGAATGGTTGGTGCAGTACTGCCGCCGTAAATTGGAGGGGCAACATTATGACTACTTTCTTTTTGGCCATCGTCACCTACCTATGACCATAGACCTAGGGGGAGGAGCTACCTATATCAATACAGGAGACTGGATACACTACTATAGTTATGCGGTGTTTGACGGAGAGGTTTGCCAGTTAGTTGTTAGTGATTAGTGACTAGTTGAAGAAAATCTAGAAATATATGTATCAAGAACTTTTAACCATAAAAGGAAATTCTTACTGTCTTGCTAAAGAAGATATTACTTGTATCAGTGACAACTGGGCATTGCCTACCTCCTATCTTGAATTTGTTCAAGAATTGGGTTTTGGTCGTCTTTTAGAGCTTTTCTTGACTTATATTCCCATGGGTAAGGATAATAATTATTGTGATAGCTTAGAGAGGCAAAATGCCTATTGGAAGGATGTTTTCCAGCAATATATACATGTGCCGTTGTCCATGCTTAAAAAGAAAGAGAACTTAGAGTTACTTATGAATGCGGAGCCTTTTATGTTTAGCGAAAATGGGGAAGTTGTCTTTTGGGATGTTAGATACCCTAAAGCGGGGGAATATCCGATCTATCTTGTACATTTTCCTGTGGGGATATATTTTGTTGGTTATCATTTTCGGGAGTTTATCACTCGCCTTACTTGCGAAGAGACTTACAAATCTATCTTGAAATTTCATGAAAGTCCGCTATTGCCTACTTTTGAACCTCTGTCTGTTAATCAGAAGACTTCTTTATCATAATATAACGTGAGTTCGACGTAAGCAAAATTATATTTTTTCTCCCACAGATTCTACGGATTTTCACGGAGAAAATGATATAACTAAGCGTAACTCTTTAATTTTCACGGATAAATAAGACCAAAGGTCTTATAAAAATCTGTGTAAATCACAACAACACAATTACACAGACATAGAAAATCTGTGAAATCCACGAAAATCAGTGGGAGCTTTCGTTATATCGAACTCATGTTACTATAAAAAATAACTTTTTCATCGGAGACTTGTTTGTCTAATAGGAGGATATTATGTCTCCATGGTAAAACTGCAACGCTGCGTTGCAGTTTTGTATCTGCTTGATAATAACGTTCGTAGAACCGTTTCATATACCAGAGATTACGAGGTGAGAGTCCCATATCAGGAAATTCTCTCTTTAGGTCAACAGAGAGTTGTTTTACAACTCCGCTACCATATCCTTTTTCTAAATGCCGATCAAAAAGGAGCTTCCCTATATTCCAATATACAGAACTGATAGTAGAACTTATTTGTTTGGCGAGATAATTACGTCCGTCTCGGATATGATTAATGGCTTGTAGAAGCATCTCTTCATAATCAAAATTAGGAGTTAATGTACTCATTGTGTTGATTTTTTACTTTGCCAAAAAGACAGATAAATTTGTTTTTTAACCCCTCGAATTCGAGGGGGTATGAAAGTATAAAGATAAGGAAAATTTATTAATAATCCTTATCTTTGCCACAAAAAAGAACAATTACTTATGAACTTACAAACTATCATCATCTAAAGGCAGACCCTCATGGTACGAGATACTACGATTATGAAGAGGATGATTAGTTGGGGGGTAAATCAATCATTGGAGATCTAAAAGTGTTCCTTCATCATAATACACTACTTTATCACCTATAATACGAGCAGGGGTGGTGTAGCTGTGGGGTTCTTCCTTGTCTATAGCCATGATATGCTCCACTTCCCAGCCTTTGGCTTTTAGATAATCCGAGATCATGGATCTATGACAACGCCACCAGAGTGCCTCGGCACACATATAAGCGGTGTTTTCTTTCTCTGCAATAGCAATGAGTTGGGTTATGCCTTCTTCAAAATCATCAGTCTCCATATAATCGGCATAAGCACGGAAAGATTCATTATGCCAACGCGTATTCTTGGAGTCCTTATGTACCTTACGCCTGCCTCCTAATAAGGGGAGATGGGTATAAGCAATACCAACTTCAGGCAGGACAACCTCCAAATTTTCTTTGTTGAATTGTGGATATTTGTTAGAACCAGGCAGGCCCCTGACGTCTACTAAATGCTGTATCTCAAAGGATTGCAACATCTTTATGAATTCCTCCAAGGTATGGGTGGAGTGCCCTATGGTGTATATTTTCTTCATAAGTACAAAGTTAGGGAAAATCCATCAATTATCCTTATCTTTGCCACGAGAAAAAGAATAGTTACCTATGGACTTACAAGCCCTTATTACCCATTACAGAAATTGCTTGAACTCATCACCCGATGCCATACTCATAGGCGAAATACCCGAAGGAGCTGAAAGTATTCCACAAGAAGTATCGAATTGGAGAGTTCCTGCTTATAGTGCTTTTCTAAGACTTTGTAATGGAGGGTCTTTTGGCGATGTTATTCTCTGGAGTACGGAGGAGTTGTTGGATAACCAATATCGTGTTCCTTCTGACCAACCTTCGTGGTGTGAGATCGGGCAGCTGCTGTATGCGCCTCTTTTCCTTGATAAGCATACCCAACACATAATTTTTCCAGCCAACAGCTATGAAGGTATTGAGGAGATTGATGTTGATTTTGATACTTTTGTAAGGGAATACATCTTTGGTAGTAAGTACAAGGAAAAAATTATAGGTTATGATGATGCCGATGATGATTGGTCAGGATTTTTAAAAGAAAGTAAATAGCCGATGAACAGACGTGAACTTTTAGAAAAAGCCCCTATTGCTACGGTGTTTTTGAAATATGCCTTGCCGAGTATTATTACCATGTGTTTCTTTGGCTTACAGAACTTGGTAGATGGTTATGTAGTGGGCAATTACGTAAGCGAAAAAGCTTTGGGAGGGGTGAATATCATCACGCCACTTTTCAGTAGGGGCTACATATTTTCTCCTATGCTTTTTTGATAAACGGATTTAATATCTTAGTTGCCAGTAATATCTTAGTTACCAGCTTTTTTACCTCTATCGGCAATGCCTCAGGCTCTATTGTGATTGCTGTTTTGCGAGGAGTGGTATTCATTGGTATTGGAATGCTTATCTTACCTACTTTTTTGGGTGAACGAGGTATCTGGCTTACCCTTGTGCTTTCGGAAATACTTACTTTGGTGGTAAGTGTGTTTCTTGCTCGAAGGTCGGTAGTGTTTAGAAATTAGGCAATTTGTCAATTAGCGAAGTAGCAGATTATTTTTTATTTCACATTTGTCCCCATAGAGGGAATTCGATCGTTATAGGGGTATAACATTAAAATTTTAGAAACACATGAAAGATTTTGTATTGATTTTTCGTTTGAACAACATCGCTGATTTCAAACCTACTCCTGAGCAAATGCAAGAACGTATGAACTGGCTTGCGGGTATCGCTTCACAAAACAAATTAGCCGACAAAGGCAATACTCTTTTGCCTATTGCTGGCAGTGCCAAAACTATCAAAGCCGATAAGGTTGTAACCGATGGCCCTTTTACCGAAATTAAAGAGTTTATCAGTGGTTATGTGGTAGTGAAAGCTGAAAACATAGACGAAGCAGTAGAGATGGCAAAAGCCAATCCTATTTTTGAACAAGTAGGTGGCAGCATTGAAGTGCGTGAAGTGCTAAAAAGAGATTAAAATGCCTCACTCACAACTTTTA
>CAURXJ010000051.1:0-5688 GCA_963528845.1 uncultured Capnocytophaga sp.
TGTGAGATCATGCACCCTAAGCGTGAGATGTGGGTGCGCTTTATCCGTGCCTTGCGCTTGGCAGAATACAGCAAGAAGAAGGGCTTTGAAAAACTCGTTACCCTTTTGGACGTATTCTATAATGAGCGTTATAGTGTATGGCAAGCCGAGCTTAATGCCGCTTACCTGAATATGGATAGCGAAAAGGCTTTTACTCTGCTCAAACAGCGCCCTGGGGTCTTTGCCCGCTCTCTCTTTGCTTGTATGCTTTGGCTGGGAGCCGACGACACCCTTTCTGCCTTCAAGGAAATCATAGACCAAGTGCCTACTCGCCTACTCTTTACCCTAAATACGTATGCCGATTTGTACTTTAGCAAAGAGGGCAAACGCAGCGTACAGACCATCATGGGAACACGAGTGGAGATTCCTAAGCATCCCTTGGTTGTTGAAAGCTATAATGAAGAGCAATTGGCTGAGATGAAGGCTAAGATAGAAGACCTTTGCTTATGGACAATACAGCATCAGTTCGCTAAGGAGGAAAATAAGAACCATTTTATCTATATAGACCCACAACTCTACCATATACCGCTACCTATAGGTGATAGAAGCCATAATGTACATGACTTCAATGCAACCCTTATGGGTACTCGTTTCCCATTAGAGGGTAATGAGATACGCCTTTTTATGCAATGGGGGAAAGACCTGCCTGCTCAACACTTGGATATGGACTTGTCCTGCCGCATCATCTATCAGGATAGGTCAGATATTTGCTATTTTGGGCGACTTACCACCTTAGGTTGCCAACACAGCGGAGATATTCGCAGTATCCCTGACAAGATAGGTACGGCCGAGTATATCAATATTGACGTCAATACCCTACGCCAGCACAAGGCCAAATATGTAACCTTTGTCTGCAATGCGTATTCTTGTGGTGCCCTTTCACCTAACTTAGTGGTAGGATGGATGGATAGCAAGTATAAGATGAAAGTATCCGAACGCACTGGAGTAGCTTATGATCCTTCGGCTGTGATTCATCAGGTGCGTATCACCCAGCCCTTGCAGAAGGGACTGCTCTTTGGGGTGTTGGACGTAGAGGCTAAAGAGATTATCTGGATGGAACTCCCTTTCCAAGGACAGGTAGCGGAGGCACTTTCTATAAGTGGGGTAAATGCTCTCTTAGAAAAACTCAACAGCAAATTCACTATCGGAAACCTACTAAAGCTCAAAGCCGAAGCCCAAGGGCTACAAATAGAAAATGACCCTACCCTTGCCGACGAGGTCTATGATATGCAGTGGGCGGGACAAGGAAAGGTGAGTGAATTATTTTTTAAATAATTTTCTCAAATATATTTTATTGTTTGGAGAAAAAATATTACATTTGTGGCAAAATTAAAGATAATACCATGAATCACAACATCAAACCTGGAGTTGCAGTAGGAAAAGAAGTACAAGAGATTTTCCAGTATGCAAAGCAAAAAGGATTTGCCCTCCCTGCTACCAATGTCATCAGTTCCAACAGTATCAATGGGGTATTGGAAGCCGCAGTAGCTATGAAAGCTCCTGTGATTATCCAATTCTCCAACGGAGGTGCCCAATTTATGGCTGGTAAAGGCCTTTCCAACGAAGGCCAAAAAGCAGCTATCTTGGGGGCTATCGTAGGAGCAAAACAAGTACACCAACTAGCTGAAGCCTATGGCGCTACGGTGATCCTACATACTGACCACTGTGCCAAAAAATTACTTCCTTGGATAGATGGCCTATTGGATGCCTCTGAAGCTCACTTCAAGGCTACAGGCAAGCCCCTTTTCAGCTCTCATATGATTGACCTCTCTGAAGAACCGCTCAAAGAGAACATTGAAATCTGTAAGAAATACCTCGAGCGCATGAGCAAAATGGGCATGACCCTTGAAATAGAGCTCGGTATCACAGGAGGTGAAGAAGACGGGGTAGATAACTCCGATGCGGACGAATCTCGCCTATACACTCAGCCTGAAGATGTGGCTTATGCTTACGAAGAACTCCTCAAGGTAAGTCCACAATTTACCATTGCGGCTGCTTTCGGTAATGTACACGGAGTATATAAGCCTGGTAATGTGAAACTTACTCCTAAGATTCTAAGAAACTCACAAGAGTATATCTCCAAAAAATACAATGTTGCACACAACACTATTGATTTTGTATTCCACGGAGGTTCAGGCTCTACCCTTGAGGAAATCCGCGAGGCTATTAGCTACGGAGTAGTGAAGATGAATATAGACACCGACCTACAATATGCTTTCACCGAAGGAGTACGTGACTATATGAAGAACAAAGCCCCTTACCTACAAAGCCAAATAGGAAACCCCGAAGGAGCCGATGTACCTAACAAGAAGTACTACGACCCTCGTGTATGGCTTAGAGAAGGTGAAAAGACTTTCATCGCTCGTGTAAAGAAAGCCTTCGAAGACCTCAACAATGTGAATACTTTATAAAAACTGCATTCATAATAAAAAGCACTGCCCAAAAGGTAGTGCTTTTCTGTTTTTTCACTTTTCACTTAAACGTTTCTATTGCTTCATAGAAATCTTGTTCGTCTATACCGAGGTTTTGGCAGAGCCATTTGGCTCCTGATAGGTAGTTCATATGCTCCTTGCCTGAAATCATCAGGGGCATTTCTCCCTCTGGGGTAATAAGATAGGTAGTGCCTCCACTTTCTTGGTGTGGAGCTGTCTCATAAGGCATCAAGCGCAATTGGTTTTCTGTGCTTTCAGCCAATGCTTTGAGAGCCGCATCTTCCTCATTATATAGTAGGATCCCCCCTTTGGTAAGGGTATTTATGAAGTTGGTATACTGCTTTTCCTTACCATTCTCTATATGACTGATCAGTGCAAGAGTCGGGCGATAGAGCTGAAACATAGGTACTTGTTCTATGGGGGAGAGGGTATCTCCGCCCTCAATAAGTACGAATTCTGCCTCAGGAGAATACTTACAGGTAGGGATATTTCCTATAGGAAATTCCAAAAAATAATCTATTTTTTTGGAAAAATAATCCATCGTATGTAGTACCATGGCCGCTATCTCACTTCTTCCCTGAGTGCCAGCAATAACCACTCTGGTTTTCATCTTATGCAATTCATAGAGGAAAGCCCCATAGGAATAGATAGGCAATCCAAGTGCTTGTGCCTGTTGCCATTGCGGATGGGTTGGGGATACATGCTCTCCTATTACTACGGCTTCTGTACTTGGGGAAATCTCTGACACTGAGCCACTTTCTGAGACCTCATGCACAGGCGAGAGTGCCGCTACAAGGGATGACAGGCAAGACGCCCCCTCTGTAATAAAGTGTATTTTCATCGCTATTGTTTAGAAGTGCAAATGTACGAAAATTTTTTTTCTTTCCCATTTCTTTCCCAAATTATGTTTTACCTTTGCATCGTAAAATAATAAAATAATTAGATTATGAACACATTTAGAAAAATCGTAACTGTTGTTACTGTACTTTTTGCTGTAAACCTTGCTGCTGCTAATGACGTACAAATCAAATTCAGTGAATTGCCTCAGAAGGCGCAAACCTTTGTAAAAACGCATTTTTCAGAGTCCGATATAGCCTCTGTATGGAAAGATACTGAAATGCTTCTTGTAGAGGATTACACCGTTGTATTCAACAATGGTATTGAAATCGAGTTCTATCCAAGTGGCGAATGGAAAGAAGTAAAATCACGTGGTACAGAAATTCCTGCCAAGATTATTCCTAGTGGTATTGCCCAATATGTAAGCCAAAACTACAATGGTCATCCTATTAAAAAAATTAGTAAAAAACGCTATGGATACGAAGTAGAACTCTCAGGAGGAACTGACTTAGAATTTAGCCAAAACGGAAAATTCCTACGTATAGACGACTAATTAAAATAAAAAAATCGGGATTCACTCCCGATTTTTTTTATTCATTCATACTCATAAGGAACTCTTCATTGTCCTTTGTCTTCCTTATTCTGTCTTGGATAAACTCCATAGCTTCCACTAAATTCATATCTGACAGATACTTACGGGCGATCCACATACGCTGGAGTGTCTTTTCATCTTGCAAGAGATCATCTCGGCGAGTAGAAGAGTTCACCAGGTCAATAGCAGGGAAAATACGCTTGTTGGCAATACGGCGATCCAGCTGTAACTCCATGTTACCCGTACCCTTAAATTCTTCAAAGATAACATCGTCCATCTTAGAACCTGTATCGGTAAGGGCAGTGGCGATGATAGAGAGAGAACCTCCATTTTCTATATTGCGGGCGGCTCCAAAAAAGCGCTTAGGTCTGTGCAAAGCGTTGGCGTCCAATCCCCCTGTGAGCACCTTACCTGAGGTAGGTTGTACCGTGTTGTATGCACGTGCCAAGCGAGTGATAGAATCCAAGAGGATTACCACATCGTGGCCACACTCTACTAAGCGTTTGGCTTTTTCCAAAACGATATTGGCAATCTTAACGTGCTCAGTGGCTTCCTTGTCAAAGGTAGAGGAAATAATCTCCCCGCGTACACTACGTTGCATATCAGTTACCTCTTCTGGTCTCTCATCTATCAGCAATACCATGAGATACACCTCTGGGTGATTGTCGGATATGGCATTGGCTATATCTTTCAAAAGGCTCGTCTTCCCTGTTTTAGGCTGAGCGACAATCATACCACGCTGTCCCTTTCCGATAGGAGCAAAAAGATCTATAATACGGGTAGAGACAGAACTCCTACGCCCTGAAAGATTAAATTTTTCATTGGGGAATATAGGGGTCAGGTTGTCAAACGTTACCCTATCACGTACCGATTGTGGGTCACAACCATTGATTTTCAGTACTTTAATAAGCGGATAATACTTTTCACCTTCCTTAGGCGGACGTACGGTTCCCAGTACAGTATCGCCTGTACGCAAGCCGAAAAGACGAATTTGGGAGGGAGAAACGTAGATATCATCTGGAGAAGCCAAATAGTTGAAGTCCGAGGAGCGAAGGAAGCCATAACCGTCGGCTACCAGTTCAAAGACGCCCTCGCACTCTACAATCCCGTCAAATTCGAAATCTGGAGAGCGATAGCGGTTCTTCTTCTCCTTATCAAAATTCTCATTGTTATTTACCTTAGGGGTATTGTTATGATTTGAAGGGGCAGCATTTGGCTGAGGAAGTGGATTAGGGGCGGTCGTCGGGGGGACAGTTTCCGTGGAAACTGGTTTTGCTGCTGGAGTAGGCTCTGTTTTTTTCACAGCAGGGATAGCTGTATCAGCCTCCTTTCGCTCTTGTTTGGGGAAATTATTAGCTTTTTTGTCCTTATTGGCATGTTGGGAGAATTTCCCTTTGTTTTCCTTATTAGTATTCTCTGGTTGTTTGCGAGCAGCTTGAGCAACAGCGTCTTTATTTTCCAAGACAGTACTATTTTCCTTGAGCTGCGCTTCTTTTTTGTTTTTCTCTTTTTTAGGAGGTGCTTCTTGAGATTTTGTGGTATTAGGAGCTTTTTCTTTTTTATCTCTATTATCCTGATTTTCTTTAGCTTTAGGTGCCGCCTTGGCAGGTTTCACCTTTTTCTCTCCCTCCTCAGAAGGCTTGGTCTCTTTCTCAGAGAGGATCGTGGCTGGGTTCTCGGCTTGGAAATCAATGATACGATAGATAAGCTCTTCTTTTTTGAGCGTCTTAAATTTTTTCATTCCTAAGGATTGTGCAATTTCTTGCAAATCAGGAAGTTTTTTCTCCT
>CAURXJ010000052.1:0-5668 GCA_963528845.1 uncultured Capnocytophaga sp.
AAAACAAAGGATTAGTAAAATTATTTGCCTTACTCTTTGGTTTAGTGAGCATTTACCAGCTCTCTTTTACTTTTGTAGCAAATCGTCAAGAGAAAAAAGCTGAACAATTTGCCGCACAAAAAGTACCTACTTCGGTAGAGGATTACACTCATAAGCGTGAAAAAATAGTCTCCAAGTACTTGGATTCTATCGCTAATGAACCTGTATACAACCTCTTGCTAACGAACTACACTTTCAAAGAAGTAAAAGATCGCGAGCTTAAGGAAGGGCTTGACCTTAAGGGAGGGATCAATGTTACCCTACAGATTTCTGTACACGACATCCTCCGCAGCTTGGCTGAAAATTCTAAAAATGCCGATTTTGAAAAGGCTTTAGACCAAGCCGATAAGCGTCTTCGTGAGACAGACCAAAGCTATATCGACCTCTTCTTTGAAGCTTTTGATGCTACAGGGGCTAAGCTCTCTGCTCCAGATATCTTTGGCAACAAGACTCTTAGTGCTCAGATCACTCCACAGATGAGCAACTCTCAAGTGCAACCTATTCTCCGCAAGAAGATAGATGAATCTATAGACTCCGCTTTTGAGGTATTGCGTAAGCGTATTGATAAGTTCGGGGTGACTAATCCTGATATCAAAAAGTTAGGAAACTCTGGCCGTATCTCAGTAGAACTCCCTGGTGCAAAAGATATCTCACGTGTGAAGAATCTCTTGCAAAGTACCGCCCAATTGGAATTCTGGGAAACCTTCAAGGCTGGTGACTTCGCTCTATATTTCAGTCAGTTGGATGCTGCTCTTCAAGCTAAAGAAGGCGATAAGACTGCTGAAAACACCCCTACTACTGAAGCTCCAAAGACTACCACAGCTATTGATACCCTCTCCTCCAAGAGAGATTCCTTGGCTCACAACGAGGTAGATTCTCTTCTGAACAAAACCGCTCAGAAAAAGGACTCTTTAGCTCCTGCTCAGAAGAATCCTTTGTTTGATCTTTTTCAATTTACCAATGGGGAAAACTCTCCTTCTATCGCTTATTTCTTAGCTGCAGATACCACCAAGCTCCTCTCTTATCTCAAGAGCGATGAAGCAAAGAGACTGCAACCTGCCGAGCTGAAATATGCTAAGTTCGTATTCGGAAAGCCTCATAAGCTCACTGACTTACAACAGCTATACCGTATGTTTTGGCCTTATGAAGCAGAACAAGCAGATCCTGCCAATGCTAAGAAGTTCAAAGAAAGACTTCAAAGCCTCTTGCGTCGTTCTGACTTAGTAGAGCTCTATGCACTACGTGGCAACCGCACCAATGAACCCCCACTCACAGGAAGTGTAGTTACCGAAGCGGTACAGACTTATGACAACCATAACCAACCTTGTGTCTCTATGAATATGAACAGAGAAGGGGCTAAGCTATGGGAAAACCTCACCGGAAAAGTATTTACCGAGAGAGGAAATATCGCCATCACTTTGGACAACACTGTATACTCCGCTCCTACAGTTACCTCTGGTCCTATCTCTGGAGGAAGCACCCAGATTACGGGTAACTTCACTGTAGCAGAAGCACAAGACTTAGCCAACGTACTTCGTGCAGGTAAGCTCCCTGCTTCTGCCGATATTGTACAATCAGTAATTGTAGGTCCTTCCTTAGGACAAGAGGCTATCACCAGCGGATTTATCTCCTTCGCCATTGCAGGACTTATTATCTTCCTCTGGATGTTAGTCTACTACGGACGTGCAGGGATATTTGCTGATATCGCTTTAGTATTCAATATCCTACTTATGTTCGGTATCTTAGTGAGTATCAACTCCGTACTTACCCTTCCTGGTATCGCGGGTATTGTCCTTACTATAGGTATGTCCATCGATGCGAATGTGATTATCTTCGAGCGTATTCGAGAGGAACTTAGAAATGGCAAGTCGCTTACTCAGTCCATTCATGATGGTTTTAGCCACGCCATTACCTCTGTACTCGATGCCAATATCACTACCTTCCTCACTGGAGCCGTGCTCTTCGTGTTCGGTAGTGGACCTATCAAAGGATTTGCTACTACCTTGATGATTGGTATTGTAACAACTATCTTTACTGCTGTATTCATCACCCGCTTACTTATCGACTGGTATGTGGCCAAAGGCAAAGAACTTTCCTTTACCACTTCGATTTCTAAGAATATATTGGTGAATCCGAATATAGATTTCCTTTCTAAGAGAAAAGTATGGTACAGTATTTCTGCTATCATGGTTCTTATCAGCTTAGGCTCTATGTTCACCCGTGGTTTCGACCAAGGTATTGACTTTGTAGGAGGTCGTTCTTACCAAATCCGCTTTAAGAATCCTGTAAAAACAGAAGAAGTAGCTTCTCTTCTGAAGGCTGGTAAGCTCGGTTCTGTAGAAGTAAAAACCTTTGGTGCAGCTAACCAAGTACGTATCTCTACCAAATACAAATACAACGATGAGAGTACCCAAACGGACAACGAAATCCAAGAAATCCTCTATAATGACCTAAAACCTGTAATGGGCGAAAAAATCTCCTATGAAGAGTTCATGAGTGGAGAAGGACTTGGAGTGATGAAGTCCGACAAGACAGGGCCAAGTATCGCCGAGGATATCAAGAGCAGTGCGGTATGGGCTATTGTTGGTTCACTAATCATCATCTTTGGATACATTTTGGTACGTTTCCGCAAATGGCAATTCTCTATGGGAGCAGTAGCAGCGCTTACTCACGACGTGATTATCACCTTAGGAGCATTCTCCTTGCTATACTCTGTGATGCCATTTAGCCTTGAGATAGACCAACAGTTCATCGCGGCTATCCTAACGGTAATTGGTTACTCCTTGAACGATACGGTGATTATCTTTGACCGTATCCGTGAGGAAATAGGTCTGAAAGGCTGGAGTGCAAATACTCTTAACCATGCAGTAAGCACTACCCTAAGCCGTACGCTCAACACCTCACTTACTACCTTGCTTACCCTATTGGCTATCTTCATTTTTGGTGGAGAAACCCTCAGAGGATTCATGTTTGCCATGATTATCGGGGTAGTAGTAGGTACTTACTCTTCTATCTTTGTAGCAACTCCATTGGTGTATGATACTTCTAAAAATAGAAAAGAGGAAGCACCTGCTGAGGAAGTTACTCACAAACACAAGAAATAATTTAATTTATCAATAATTTGTTCAAAAATCTGTGGAGAGGCTACTTTTCACAGATTTTTTTGTAAGCTATGACACAATTGTATGATGTTATTATCCTTGGTGCAGGAGCCTGTGGGCTCTTTACCGCCATCAATATAGCCGAAGGAGCCCCTCACAAGCGCATTCTTATTCTCGAAAAAGGAAAAGAAGCCCTTGGTAAGGTACGTATCTCTGGCGGAGGACGCTGCAATCTCACCAATGGAGAGACAAACCTACGCGAATTTGTAAAAAATTACCCCCGAGGCAACCGAGAGCTATTGAGCGCCTTTTCTCGCTTTTCCAACAAAGACACCATGAAGTGGTTCGAGACGCATCAGGTAGCCCTCAAGGAAGAAGACGATGGCCGTGTATTCCCTCTATCCAATAGCTCACAGACGATTATAGATTGTTTTCTTTCCTTGGCTAAAAAATATAACATTGAGATTCTATACAAGCAGAATGTCCATGCTTTTTCTTTTGAGAAAGAGGAGTGGAAAGTACAGGCAACTGAGGTTTTTCATAGCCGCAACTTAGTTGTAGCCACCGGTAGTAATCCCAAAGTATGGCAGCTGTTATCCCAGTTAGGACACACCATTGTCCCCCCTGTACCCTCGCTCTTTACTTTCGCTACAGAAGATTCCTTTATAGAAGGACTTGCTGGAGTGAGCAAGGAGGTAAATGCAAAGCTTTTGGCCACCGACCACTCTCCTTTGAAAATCCCTCTCTTAGAGAAACAAGGGCTTGTAGGCGCACTGCTTGTAACTCATTGGGGATTCAGTGGACCTGTGGTACTGAGACTTTCTGCCTTTGCCGCGAGAGACCTTGCTCAGCTGGATTATAAGTTTGCCCTACAAATCAATTGGTTAGCTGAAGAAGAGATCCTTTCTTCAGAGGAGGCACTTTCTATCTTACAAGAAGAAAAGCAAAAACATCCTCGTAAAGAATTGCAGAATCACTGCCCCTTCAATTTGACTAAAAAACTATGGAACAAGCTATTAGAACGCAGTGGAGCCCTCCCCCATTTGCTATGGGCAGAACTCAACAAAGCACAACTGCACGCTTTAGCTCATACCCTTACCCATAGCATTTTCCCCATTGAAGGCAAGGCTACTTTCAAGGAGGAGTTCGTTACCGCAGGAGGAGTCAGTCTCAAGGAAATAGATTTCAAGAGTTTCCGTTCCAAGCTCTTCCCTACCCTCTACATAGGTGGGGAAGCTCTGGATATAGATGCCGTCACAGGAGGGTATAACTTCCAAAATGCTTGGAGTAGTGGCTACCTGATCGCAGAAGGAGTGAAAAGTGAATAACTAATAACTCAAAATTTCAAATTCAAAACTAAAAACTAATGATAGATATAGGACTAAACCTAACCAACCGACAATTTGCTCACGACCAAGAGGAACTCCTCTACCGTGCTGAGCAAGCAGGTGTTACTCAAATGATACTCACAGGTACTTCTCTCAGAAGTAGTAAAGAGTCTTTTGTACTTGCTAAGAACTACCCTACCCTATTATATAGTACCGCAGGGGTGCACCCCCACGATGCTAAAACGATGAACGAACAGACCATTCCTCAACTGAGTGCCCTACTGAAGGAAAAACAAGTGGTAGCGGTAGGAGAATGTGGGTTAGACTTTGATCGCGATTTCTCGCCTCGCCCCATACAAGAGCAGTGTTTTCGTGCCCAGCTTGCCCTTGCTCAAGAGGTGCAAAAGCCACTATTCCTACACGAGCGTGCTGCCTTTGACCGATTTGTAGGGATTCTCAAGGATTATACCCACCTGCCTAAGGGTGTCGTACATTGTTTTACAGGCAGTTTGAGTGAGGTAAAGACCTACCTTGATGCAGGTTACTATATTGGTTTTACAGGCGCCATTAGCGACACCCACCGATTTGCTTTCTTGGAAGAGGTAGTCCGTTATGTACCCTTAGAACATATGCTTATAGAGACCGATGCACCCTTTATGCTTCCCAAGAATATACCTGCACGCCTGCTAAACCCTCGAGATAAGCGACGCAATGAACCTGGCTTCCTACCCTATGTAGCGCAAAGTATCGCTCACTTTAAGAAGATTAGTGTCAAGGAAGTAGCAGAGGCTACCACTAAAAATGCAAAAACACTCTTTTCAATGATTAATGATTAACGCCGATAATGATTAATGACTCGAACGATAAGAGGGACTTAAAACTAAAAAATGAGATTTTGATGGTGCTTATAGGAGTGTATTTCGCGACAAGGAAATAAGAGGAATTATCAATTGGCCAATTTGCTAATTACCAAACTGATTTTTTCAAAAAAATAAAGAATTTGTTTATTAGGGGAAAAATAATTACTTTTGTGCTATAGAAAACTTTCTGTTATGCCAAAACAAAGAGTCGGTATTATCCATTTCCTTACCAAAGAAGAAGGCGGGCGAGAACAACCACCAACCACCGTTTTAGAGTATCGCCCTACCACTCATATCGCTCAGCTGGCGCAGCCTAATTGGAGTATCGTCATTACCTTTG
>CAURXJ010000053.1:0-4595 GCA_963528845.1 uncultured Capnocytophaga sp.
CGCTGGTGTGAGCTTATAACTCGTACCCCTCATAAGTTGGCAACTCCTACCTATACCCCCGAACCTTTATCCCTCCCCTATCATGAGGTACTCGCCCATTTTGCTTCCAGCAAAGCGATTAAGTCCCGTAAGCCTTATCGCATGAGCCTAAGAGTGCAAGTGGCAGGTCTAAGTATACGAACCGCTTGCAAACAAAAAAAGCAGCGCCGTAACGCTGCTTGTAAGGCTAAGGAACGCAAAAGTGCATATAACCCTAAAAAATTCATAGTGGCAGCCCCTATGTACGATAGAAACCGTATAAGACCGCCATGTTCTTCGTTTTAAAATTTCGGTGCAAAAGGTCTATCAGTGGAGAATATTTGTATACCCTTTTGTGCCCATTCCTTGTAGAGATGGTCACCACGAGCTTCAGCACGCTTGTCTAAGTTACCAAGAGTACCAAGGATAGAAGGGATTCTCAGTTCATTGAGCTTTTTGTAGAGGCTATCATCTGCCAAGTGTACCCCCGTGAAGGCAACAAGTTTCTCGCGTTCAATACCTGTTTCCAAGATACGGTCAAGTTCGCTCTGATTACGTATGGTTACCGAAATAAGCATCTCGGGGGCTACACGATAGAGCGCCTTGGCTTGTTCTACATTGTAGCTGATAAGCACCACTTGGGCTTGCATCTGCTCGGCGCGTACCAGTTCAGCTACCTTGCTGTAGGAGATTCCTTTTTTGAAATCCAACATCAAGTAAGCGCCATGTTGCTTACACCAAGCCAATACATCCTTGAGCAGAGGTATTTGGAAGTCGGTTTCTTTGCCAAAATCATCTTTGAGGCGTTCCTTGAGCAGTGCCTCAGTGCTCATCTGCGAAACCACTCCTTGTCCAGTGGCGGTACGACCGAGTTTGTCGTCATGCATGAGCATAAGGTCACCGTCAGTACTTTCGAAGATGTCTATCTCAAAGCTGTGGATACCCTTTTTGGAAAGGTACTGAATCGTTTGCAAGCAGTTCTCTGGATAGCCTGCGATGCCCTTGCCTGCACGGTGAGCAGAAACAATGGGTTTTTCAGCGAAATAAATCTGGTTGGTAATTACATCCTTCTGAGGGGTAATTTGTCCCGTAGAGGAGTTCTTACAAGCTACGACTCCCAAGAGTAATAGAAGTGATAATAAGAAAGTCTTTTTCATGGGTTTTTTAATTAAAAAAAGGATACAGAACCTTCTCTTAGAAGTCCTATATCCTTACAAATATTTATAAACTATTATGCACTAAGCAGGTGTTGGGTGAACCCTGATTTGGTAAGTTTTTCCTGTGCATAGGCACGGGTAACTACTAGGTCTTTCTGCTCTGTACCAGGTAGGGAGAACATAGCATCGGTGAGGATACTCTCACAGAGCGAACGCAATCCACGCGCACCAAGCTTGTATTCTAAGGCTTTTTCTACTATGAAATTTAGCGCATCTTCCTCGAAGGAGAGTGTGATATCATCCATAGCAAAAAGTTTGATGTATTGCTTTATAATCGCGTTCTTAGGTTCGGTGAGTATCATGCGGAGGGTTTCCTCATCCAGTGGGTTCATATAGGTAAGCACTGGAAGTCGACCGATGATCTCAGGGATAAGTCCGTAATCCTTTAGGTCTTTGTGAGTAACATACTGGAGTAGGTTCTTATCATCTACACGAGTCTCCTTGGAGGTATTGTAGCCTACAGCTTGGCGGTTCATACGCTTAGCGATAATCTGCTCTATACCATCGAAGGCACCTCCTGCGATAAAGAGGATATGTTCTGTATTGACTTCAATGTATTTTTGGTCAGGGTGCTTACGTCCTCCTTTGGGCGGTACATTCACTATAGAACCTTCCAAGAGTTTTAGCAGCGCATGTTGTACCCCTTCACCAGAGACATCTCGGGTGATAGAAGGGTTGTCTCCCTTGCGTGCAATCTTGTCTATCTCATCTATGAAGACAATACCGCGCTCGGCTCTATCCACATCGTAATCAGCCGCTTGCAAAAGACGGGTAAGGATACTTTCCACATCCTCACCTACATAACCTGCTTCGGTAAAGACAGTGGCATCTACTATCGCCAAAGGTACATTGAGCATCTGGGCAATGGTACGAGCCATAAGGGTCTTACCTGTCCCTGTTTGCCCTACCATCACGATATTACTCTTTTGGATTTCTACCTCATGCTCATCACGGTCTTGCAAAAGGCGTTTGTAGTGGTTATATACCGCCACAGAAAGCACTTTCTTGGTAGCTTCTTGACCAATGACATATTCATCAAGGAAGCCCTTTATTTCAGTAGGTTTTTTTAGCAAGAGATCTTTGTTTAGCGCCATGATCGCTTTTTTCTTGTTGTTCTCTATCTCGGAACGCCAGATACTTGCGGCCTGCTCTATACAAAAATTACAGATATATACATTACTCTCTACTCCGCTAGAAACCAAGAAAACGTCTTTTCCTGAGTGCCTACCACAGAAGGAGCATACTTCAGTTGTTGTACTCATAACATACGAATTTTAAGGGGTTATTTTTGACGATTTAGCACCTCGTCTATCATACCGAAGTCTTTAGCTTCGCTAGCAATCATCCAGTAGTCACGGTCTCCTGTACGGATTACCTCTTCAGTGGATTTGCCGGTGTGTTTTGCAATGATAAGGGCTAATTCCTCTTTTATCTTTAGGATTTCACGAGCAGTGATTTCTATATCACTGGCTTGTCCTTGGGCGCCTCCCAGTGGTTGGTGAATCATCACTCGAGAGTGTGGTAAGGCGGAGCGCTTTCCTTGTGCTCCAGCACAGAGCAATACAGCAGCCATGGAAGCGGCCATACCTGTACAGATAGTGGCTACATCGGGCTTGATGAACTGCATGGTGTCATAGATTCCCAAACCTGAATACACCTCACCCCCTGGGGAGTTGATGTATATTTGGATATCTTTGTTCGCATCTACACTTTCTAGGAAGAGTAATTGTGCTTGTATGATATTGGCTACATGCGAATTAACTTCTGTCCCTAGGAAGATGATTCTATCCATCATAAGGCGGGAGAATACGTCCATCTGAGCTACATTCAGTTGGCGTTCTTCCACAATATAGGGAGTCATACTGCTAACGATGGTATCGTAGTACATACTACTGATACCCCTATGTTGGGTAGCATATTTCTTGAATTCTTTTGAATAATCCATTTCTTGTCAAAAATTAGTGGTGATGTTGGTGTGAATAGAACTTTTCAATGAAAGAATCTATATCGATCTCTATTTTGTTTAGGTTGGCTTTTTCTTTGTAGAACTCAATGAGCTTGCCTCCGGTGAGTTCACGGTGAATGCGTTCTACCTCAGCACGTTCTTTAAGGGTATTGTTTACAAAGTTGTCCAACTCTTTTTTACCTATTTCAAATAAGCCAAAGCGTGCCATCTGAGCACGGATAGCGTTTTCTGTGAAATCGCGTATCTCTTGGTAAGACACTTGTAGGTTGTTCTGTTCTACAATCTTACCTTCTATAAGCTGGTAACGTAAGCCTTTTTCTGATTTTTCGTAGTCTTCAGCAGCTTCTTCTTCAGTGATAGGGTTCTCGCTAGTGGCACGAATCCAACGTTTAAGGAAGTCAGCAGGTAGGTCGAACTTGGTTTTTTCAATAAGCATTTCAGTAGCATCATCCAAGAGGCGTACATCACAGGAGTGATCAAAATCTTCTTTGATACTCTTGGCTACCTTCTCGCGGAAATCCGCTTCAGTGGTAGTATCAGGATATACTTTTTGGAAGAACTCTTCGTTCATATCGGCCAATACCTGATCTTCTATTTTTTCAATAGTGAAGGTTACCTCTATGTCTAGGTCATGTACCACATCGTGTGGTTTTTCGAGCGCTTGCATAAGCAGATGAGGATCTTTGAAAAGTCCTTTGGTAGAGAGGCTAAGTTGGTCACCTACTTTTTTGCCTTTGAGTGCTTCAAAGGCTTTTTCGCCTAATTGTTTAGCGGCAAAGGTGAAGAACTTATCTACTTGTTCTGCTTCATTGAAGAAAGTACCTGAGATTTGGCTTTTTTCACTGATACTCTCACTTACCTCATAGGTTCCAAAGTGACCACGGAGGTGTTCTATCTGAGTATCTATTTCCTTGTCAGTAACTTTTATATCGTAGTAGTCAATAGGTTGGCTAAGATCAACGGTGAATTCAGGTTCTAAGCCTATTTCGAAGACAAATTTGTGGTGATCTCCTAGGAAGTTGGCATCAGAGCCTTCTTCTTTAGGAATCGGTTGACCTAATAAGCGGAGCTTTTCATCCTCGATGAATTTGTTCAAGGACTCGCTAATGAGTTTGTTAAGCTCATCGGCTTGTATGGCCTTTTCGTATTGTTTTTTAACCATTCCCATAGGTACATGTCCTTTGCGAAACCCTGGGATAGAAGCATTCTTGCGATAATTGTTCAGTGCTTCTTCTACCTTTCCTTGGTAGTCAGATTTGTCAATCTCTAAGGTAATTACGGCATTAAGCGCGTCTATTTGTTCTTTGCTAATCTTCATTAGGATTGGTTTTTTTATGAAATAATTCAGCTGGCAAAAGTACTACAAATATTTGGGTTGTCCAAAACTTTTTTCA
>CAURXJ010000054.1:0-2516 GCA_963528845.1 uncultured Capnocytophaga sp.
TTATTTTAACTTATTTTTAAATCCCTGAAATTTAACGGGACACTAGTGACTAATGGCTAATCATTATTCTTGTGATAGGGCCATCGGTTTGTTGATGCAACATTGTATAATAAATATCTACAAACTGCTGGAAGGTCATATCACCACTGAAAATCCAAATATAAAAAACATTCTTATACACGCCAAACTCATTCCATGGTGTTTTTTCTCCTTTGTTTTCTTTCAGACGAAAGCCGTCAGGATATACAAATATGGGTGTATTTCCATATTCAGACATTTTCTGAGGATCGTAGGGAAGGAGTGTAAGGTTGGTTACGTCCATAAAACCTAAACGCTTATGGGGTATATCAGCTAAAGAAATATAAAGATGTGCATCGGGGTTGCTATGAGGGTTGCGAGGGTTTGTTCGCTTCTCTTGGAGCTTGATAAAAAGCGGAGCTACCTTATGGAGCTTATTCCGTTTGTCAATATGAAGCACCCAGTTGGTGGAGCTAATCAGGCCATTGGCATTGAGCTTAGCCTCTCCTGTTGATTCCTCATAGGAGATATACACCTGAGAGTAATCCTCCACAGAGGTAATCTTAGTATCCTGTACCTGTGGAAGTTGCATTTGTTTTTTCTGACACCCTAAGAGTAATAGGGTAGCTAAGATAATGATAAACCGATTCATAGGTGTTATTTTTTCTTTACTTTTTCTACCAATTCCAACTGAGAGAGGGCAGTGAGGGTCGTAAAGATTCCATAATTAATCAGTGCTTTGTCTTTCTCAATCTTATCAATCACCCCAACGGATTTGCTATCCTTAATACGTACACGATCGCCCTCTTTTAAGGCCTGTAATTGAGCTATTTTTTCCTGTTTTTGGGAGTGTTCGAGAGCTTTCTTCTCTATTTTCTTCTGCTGGCGAACGGCTTCTATTTCCTTGTGTAACTGCTCCTGGGCAAGTTTCTTTTGAGCTTCTTCCGTTTCTTTTTCCTTTTTGCTCTTGGCTTTTCGCTTGCTGTTTTCCGTCTCTACAATCTTGAGAAATTCAGAGATAAGAGGGCGGCGCTTCTTATCCTCAAAATAGCGTTCGGCAATCTCATTGATCTTGCTACCGAGATAGATAAACTTCTGATTTTGGTCGTAGAGTTCCTGATAGGAAGAGAGTTTGCTTTGTATCTTGTTATTAAGCGTCTCCAAGCGCTTGGCTTCCTCGCGAGTTCTGACCTCCTCTTCCTTAAGAGAAGAAGTTGTTTTTTCCATTTGTGAACGCTCCTTTTGTAGCTTGGCGATAGTAGCATCAAAACGGACTTTGCCTTTTTCTATGCGTTTTTTAGCCCTATTAATCAGGCTATAAGGAATGCCGTTTTTCTGAGCCACCTCAAAGGTAAAGGAACTACCTGCTTCCCCCACAATAAGTTTGTAGATAGGCTCTAGGGTCTTATCATTGAAAAGCATATTGGCATTGGTAGCGTAAGGGAGTTCGTTAGCCAATATTTTTAAGTTGGCATAGTGGGTTGTAATCACTCCGAAAGCCTTTCGGTGATAGAACTCTTCCAAGAATATTTCAGCCAAAGCCCCCCCGAGTTCTGGGTCACTTCCTGTTCCAAACTCATCAATAAGGAAAAGGGTCGTCTCATTACATTTCCTAAGGAAATAATTCATATTTTTGAGACGATAACTGTATGTACTTAGGTGATTTTCAATAGATTGATTGTCCCCTATATCAGTTAGGATATGGGTGAAGATCGGCAACTTGCTCAAGCGGTGGACAGGAAGAAGTAAGCCTGTTTGGAACATCAGTTGCAGCAGCCCAATGGTCTTGAGGGTAATACTCTTTCCCCCTGCATTAGGACCTGAAATGACGATAATACGTTGCTCATCATCCAAACGAATGGTTTGCGGGAAAGTTTGTTTGCCTTTCTTAGCATTGTTTAGGAAAAGTAAAGGATGATAGGCCTCCCGAAGCTCTAACACCCGCTCTTGAGTAAATTCAGGTAAGAGAGAATGGGTCTCTTTGGCGAAATACGCTTTGGCAGCGATTACATCTATCCCGACTAAGTAATCTTGCTCTTGGGAGAGTAGCTCGGCAAAAGGGCGTAAAGTATTGGTAAGTCTCAGCAGGATACGCCTTATCTCCTCCCTTTCCTCATGCAGCAGGTGAGAGAGTTCTCGTGAATATTGTTCGGTAACCAAAGGTTCTATATAGATGATGCTTCCTGTCTTGGAACTTCCCAGTACAGTACCGCGTACCTTGCGCTTATAGGTCGCTTTGACAGCCAGCACACGCCTATTTTCCACTACCGTCTCACGAATATCGTCCAAGTAGTCCAAGGCATTGTACTCGGAGAGAGCACGGGAGAAACTTTGGTTGATTTTCCCCTTGAGCGTTCCTATCTCAGCACGTACTTGGTAGAGTTTTTCAGAGGCATCGGACTTGATTTCGGCGAACTTATCCAAGACACTATCAATAGCCCCAATGATCTCTTCCGTATAGGGAATATCTTTAGAGAGCGTAGCCAAAGTAGGGTAGT